>JAHIRD010000172.1 GCA_018818835.1 Pseudomonadota bacterium | reverse complement strand
CCTATTCCCAACAGTTCTTTAATAACCTTATACTCCACTTCAACAGGAACCCTATTCATCAACCCATGAGCCTGTACTACATAAAGAACCTGAATATTCTCTTCTTCATCAAATGGATTCTTTATAAACTTTCTTGTTCCAACCTGCACAGTTACAGAAGTCTTAGCATCATAAAAGATCTTGTCCTTAGAGGAAGAAGTTCTAGTACGGCCTGAGGGATGGACTACGGAGTGTATACCTAAATGATAGATCTTACAGTGCTTGGACTCTACCCTGTCAAAGTAGCCTCCTACACAATGGTGCATCCTTTTACCTTCTTCACTAAGGTCTTCCCATGTAGCCAGTTCTTTTATCCTGTACTTATCATTGTTGACTTCAGCTGGTAGTTTAGCCAGACACTCCTGCACCTCAGGTGGAGCTTGTGTCGCCTGGGTGTACGATCTACGATTAACGGCTGTAAGCCTATGGTATTCCTCTATATACCTATTGATCCTGGCATGGCTCCATCTAGGGTTAAAGGCTGGCATTTGGTATTCAGGGCCATCCCAGATGGCATCACCCAACTCGCCTATCCTGCTCATAATAGCCGCCTTATGGCGTTTGGACATACGCCTGCACGTCTTGGCGGCCTCCTTATCCCAATGCTGGTAATTTCTTATAGAGGCTTCTAAAAGGGCAGAATTCTGCCTAGGCCGTTCTATAGTAGAGGTGCCCGTACAGCGGGCACCCTCTATAATACAGTCCCAGAAATAACTAAGTCTTCTAGGCCCCTGAGGTAAAAAGTTACTGACGGAGGGCCATAATCGCCCTATTGTAGAGGCAGCCCCATTCGCCAAGTAACGGTCTCCACACATATAGTACCGTTTCAGCATACCAAGGGGGATACCCCTTGTCCTACTTACAGTCTTAGGAGACCTCTCACTTTCTTTAAGGAAGAGCAGTCCCGGATAGTCCATCACCAAGTCCAGTCTCTCCTTAAAGGACTTAACAAGGTCAAGGCAGACGGGACGACGAGGGCCTAGGGCATACCCCACCATCCAGGCTTGTACCTTAGGGGCAAACCTCCTTACTCTGGTTATATGCCCTTCCAGGTCGTACTCCTGGACAAATCTTTTGTAAATTATAAAGGCAGCTATTTTAGCCTGCTTGGCTATTACGCCATCGATTACATGCTTCTGATATTTCCCATATCTACTGTACGGAAAGTCAGGAAGGCCTCCCTCAGAACGACCACGACACAGCACTAGAATCAGGTGGTGTACCAAGAGATATCGCAATGTGTCTTTGAGTCCAGTAACCAGTGAACCCTTGCCAGTAGCGAAATGCACCATCTTCGACATACTGAGACCCCCACCCCTGCCAATAGCCTGGAGCAAGGATATCTCAGGATCATCGTTATAAACCAAGCAAAGACCATCGTTGGTTATCTTCAAAGACAGCCACTCAGCTATATCCGCACCGAATGGTACATAGCAAGTCCAGCACATTATACGAGACATAATCAGCCTCCTTTCAATGGCAAACAGTAAAAAAGGGGGAGAGCTGGGCCCTCCCCCAACAAGGTTAGGACTGGTCGTCGGTAGGCTCTTCCTGTTCTTCTTCTTTCTTCTTGCCGTTCAGACGCAGGAATCGGGCGCGATCAATGTAGAGACGGGTCTCTTCATGGATCTTCTCCTCCTTGTCCTTCCAGCTGTGGGTGAACAGGTGACCCTCAACCCATATCTGCCACCCAGGATGGGTTTTCAAGAGGGTACGAGCAGCACCGTTACGGGCAACGCACGTAAAGAAACTGGCCTCCTCCTTCCAGGCCCCGTCAACAAACCGCGAGTGGTTGTCTCCAAGGACCACCTTCACAAACGGGTGGTCAGCATCAACACCAATGTGTTTCACTTCGGTAACCACAAACAGGACACCAGTCATCTTGTTAGGCATGATAGCCTCCTTATAGAGTAAAGGTTAAGACACTAAGAACAGAACGCACCAAGCCACCTAGCAAGGCACCTTAGCCAAAGAGATAGGCTCCCGCAATTCAAGCAGGTATACCTCTTCATCTCCAGGAAGGGACACAATACACTCAGCTTTGACATTAAGACACCAGTAGGACCGGCCCCCCACTT
>JAHIRD010000257.1 GCA_018818835.1 Pseudomonadota bacterium | reverse complement strand
TTGGCGCTTGTAGCAGCTGCTGCAGCAGCATTTGCTGCGTCAACTGCGTTACTCGCCGTGTCTGCGACACTGGCCACTGCTGCTGCGACGTCCTGAACAGCGTTGCTATTTGCGTTGACTGCTGCGATTGTCTGTGCTAAAGTGTCGGATAGTGCTGCGACGCTTGTGGTTAAGCTGTTCACATCAGTTGAGACGGACGAGAAGTCCGTGGACAGCTGTGCGAGGTCAGCGTTCAGTTGCGTTAACTGTGACGAAATGACATCAGCTGGAGCCGCAGTCACAGTGAAAGTACCGCTGGATAGCTCTTCGTCATCAACGTCGTACCACTCCCACGACCATGTGCCCAATGTGGCATCCTCAAGAAGGAGCAGAGCGTTTCCGCCTGCGGTCTGGTAGTAGTATGGCACGGTCTGTAGAGTACCGACTTTGAGCCACATAGTGCTTTCAAATTCGTCTGTTGTCCAGTACAGGTCACCGGTTGGATCGTATATTTCGATGTATGAGTTGCCCTGTGGGAAGGAACTCCAGATGTTGAACGCTACGGTCTCACCTCTTGCGAAGCTTGACTTGCGCGGCTCAACGTCGATGGATTTCGCGACTACACTGAAGTAACCTTGCCCCATTATGTGGGATGCATCCGAGGCGGTAACGTTCAGTATGTAGTCACCTACACTCAATACATCAGAGTCAGGAACTAGCCACCAACCCGTGAAGTTACCTTCATCATCCAGTACAGATGTGTCGCCTTCGTATTGTACGGTGATATCCCATTCACCATCTACATCGCCATCAGAGGTTACGTTGTATAGCACAAATTCTAAGTCTCCGTCTTCTTGAGCGTTGAAATAGCTACCAGTCACATTTACATAGTAACCATTTGGTGCATTAACGGGGTCGAACGATACCTTTGTTGTGGCGGTGACAGTCCAATCTACCTCCACGGTGATATCTGAGTCGATATCATAGACCGCGATTGTGTAGGTGCCAACAGGAACCGTCGGGACATAGAATGTTGGTACATCTTCGTTAAGTAACAGGTCGGAATCAGAATCGACAAGCCCGTCGCTGCCTTCCACTATGGCAATGTCTCCGAAGGTCATGTTCCAGTTTTCATTATTTGTAAATCCTGTTCCAGTTAGAGTAATTTTTGTACCTGTAGGACCACTTGTGGGTGTAGGTATCACAATCATGAGTCCGATTCTGAAACTGGCACCATCATCAATGTAATAAGTACTCTGTATAGCCTGTATCGTGTATCTTCCTGAGGATTGAGCGGGGATAGTTACTGTACCTGAGAACGTTCCACTTGAAGTGGTTTTCAATTTATCAGATATCTTTGCTACAGGCGTAACACCGTCTTCGTTGTAAAGCCATATTTCGACCGTTTTACCGGATATTGCAGTAAAGTGCTCCCCTTCAACATATATGCTCGAACCTTGCACCCCGAACTCAGGTTCAAGCTCGATCTTGGCGAGAGCTGTCACTTCAAAATCAGCTGTAGCGGAGTAACTACCAGCATCGTTTTCAGTTACGGTAATTGTGTAATCACCATCATCACTTACCTGAGGTATGACACAATCAATACTAAATTTACCATCAGTACCAACTGTGTCGTCATCAGTGATGTAACAAATGGTGCTATCGATCTTTACTTCTGTTGAATCTAGGTCTTCATTTAACGTGAAGCCTCGTCCAGTAATTTCGATGATGGTTCCAACTGGACCTGACGCTTTGCTAAGGGTTATAGATGGACCTATAGTGAATAGACTTGCGTTAGAATTTGTGCCATCGGAAGCGGTAACAGCCCAGTCCCCATAACTGCTGTGGGGTACTTTGAAGGTGCATGACCATGAACCGACGCTGTCAGATTCAGGAGCTGTAGGAGTTGTGATCAATGGCCAAGGACCGTAATCATCTGCGAAGGTTATTGTTGTAATATCCGATGAAGAAGCATAGCCGTAACCATACAGGGTGATCCTGTCATTGATTAGACCACTGGATGGAGAGAATTTGAGGGTGGGTAAGACAGTGAATGCGTTGTCGTATTTCAATGTGTCACCGGTATCCATGTCCTTCACCCAGAGGTAGTGGGATCCAGCTTTTGCCTCTGGTACATTAAACCAGATCTCCCAGGCACCACTTCCTGCAGCGGTTGTACTGTTCAGGACACCTTTCACACCGTTCCAAGCTTGGAGTCCGTCCCAGCCGAGCTTCACAGTCTCACCGGCCGTTACGCCGGTACCTGTAACCTTGATGAGGTCATTGTAGTAACCTTCGTCTATGTGATTGGAATGAGTATCATTGACGACAGCAGTGTATTCGATAGCTGCGTTCACAGGAACAATTGGTATAAGAGCAATCAGCATTGTAGCTATAAGCAGTAAAGTTAAACTTTTCTTTCCAATATTTTTCATTTTTTTTCTTTTCCTATTTTCAGTTCGACGGGTATCGAGGCATACGTGGCTTACACCATTCTATGTCTCTCATCCCCATCGACTGGAGGCTCTATCGTTTTCCACTATATAAATCCATGTCTACAAAGCAGGTGGTAAAATATACATCATCAGATTTATTCATCAGCAAATTCATATATGTAGTCAATCTATATCAAAAAACAGTTGGAAACATATAAATTACCTCTCTATGTATACAATATCGATTATATGGGACAAAACGAGGAGAAACCCAGAAAAAAGTTCAGGCGCACAGCCCAGGACACATATCCGATCTCCACACGGGTGACGAATGAGATGATGGACGCTATAGACAAGATTCTAGAAACAGGCAACTACCTGAGGGTCTCCGACTATCTCCGGGATCTCATAAGAAAAGACCTGGAATCCAGAAACGTCAGCCCCTAGCACACGCTAGCGCTGACAATGAGCATAACCACACTTGGGGCATTCAAGCATTCCCGTGTATCCACTGGGGTAATCCTCAACGAGCCCATGCTCAGGGCACTTGAAGGCGTAGAAGGGAAGGGATCCCCTCCAACCAGAACGACACCGGTATCCTACGAACACCCGGCCACTAAGCTTCAAAATAATCTTCTGAACAAAGGTTAACTCAACCACCTTTCTAACCTGCGCGCATTATCTTTTTTGACCTATGATAAATATTGATATTCCGAATATTTTAAGATGCGTTTTTTCTAATTTTTCTATCATTTTTTTTATTTTATAGTAGTATTTTTTATTACTAAGTTGTCTTATTCTTGGAAATATTTCATGATAATTGATTATATTATAGTATTTTTTTAATTTTTCATATAATGTTTTCCTAGTGTAAATAGAGATATATTTCTGTTTGAATATTTTAAATATTATTTTCCTAAAATTTATTGGTAAAAATGAAAGAAATAATGATGGAAATTTCTTAATTCTTAAATGTGTTTCCCAGGGGAAAAATTTATTGGGTGCAAATATTGCAATAATTTTATTTTCTTTAAGAACTCTGTAGCTTTCTTTGATACATTTATCGTCATCCTTTATATGTTCTAATACTTCATTTATAAATATAAATTCTATTGAATAGTTTCTAAGAGGTAGATTCATTGCATCCGTTATAATATAATGAACATTATTATTTCTCTTATTGGCTATAATGATTCCTGGAATGTAAATATCACATCCCATAACTATTGCCTTATTTTCGATAAAAAGATTATCATATTCTCCTTTACCACATCCTATATCTAAAACTAATGTATTTTTTAAATTTACATAATTTTGAATTAAATTAATTCTAGATTTATGAAATGATGGAGAATTTCGCTTACGCGCACGCAACAGTTCCTCAAAAAATGTCACTAAGAACCCATCCAGAAATAAAACTTAACTCTTAGAAATTTTTAACCAAGGAACTATATGGAGTTTGGGATGACCTTGATAATGAAACCAACATCCATTTTCTCCCATCATCTCGGAATGATCAGAAGTTA
>JAHIRD010000173.1 GCA_018818835.1 Pseudomonadota bacterium | reverse complement strand
ATCTGGATGAGATGGGAAATGTATAGGTCGGGGGTAGGTTCCCCTCCGAGCTGTCCTTTCCAAGCACCACAGAGAAGGCAAGTAGAACCGTGTGTATCAACGGCCTTTGATAATTCAGCTGTCTGAGTGCCAACTAAGGTTGATTTAGTTCCCGGATGCCCCCTGCGTGTAACTTTTCTCTTCCCCCACTCGTGCTCACAATCCGAATCACCGTCCCATATCTCCTCTCCACCGTCATATTTTCGTAATCCGAAGTAGGGAGGACTCGTCACAGCACAATGGAAAAAGTTATCGGGGAGCCCTTGAAGGACAACTCTGGCATCACCTTGTAAAAATATTGCAGACATCGAAAACTCCTCTCAAACTAACGGATCAGGCACACTTTCCAAGCTACCTAGCACCCGCTCCTGAAACCATCTCGGTGAAAAATCCTTGTATTTCCAGTAGAACCACTTCCAGTTATCGTCTACAATTAAGCACTCTACCCGATCTGTTGAACTCCTAGTCGCGCGACCTAGCTCTTGAACCATCGTCTCCATAGCCATATAGCTCGTCCAGTCCTTATCCTCCTCATGCCTCGCCTTCGTCACCACATCCCGCGTGTCTGGATAGGGTAGCTTTCCAGCCACCAAGTACCGAACCCCCGTTGTGTCAGCCGGGAAGTCCCAGCCGGTAGTTACTGTCGGGCTTACCAGTACTGCTGGAGCTGGCATCCTCTTGAACTTATCAACCACCTGTACCACATCCCCTGTGGAATGAGTAATCATAATATTCTTGAACCTGGAACGGGACAGCAGGAGCCTGGCACGGTCATACGAGACAGTGAACACTATCCCCTTACGGTCCATCCGGCGCTGAATAATCTGGTCGATACGGGATACCCAGATAGCCTCACCGTAATCGTCAGTACGGTAGTTTATGCGCGCTGTCGGGACGTGCCATATCGGGGTATTTTCGGGCGGGAAATAGGAATCCATCTCAATCCATGACCTGTCTTCATCCGGAGGCACTCCGAGATAGTCGGCAGTGCGATGCGATAAAATGGCCGACATCAGGACGACTTTGGGAACATCCTGGAACAGGTGTGATGAGTAGTTGTCTACCCACTTTGGCACAAACCGATATCCATGATGGGTCTTCTGGATGACCCAATCCTCACCAACACTGGATAGCCGATCCAATCGTGCCTGTACAGATTTAGCGCTACGGTAAGCACGAGAGATATGGTTCGGAACCTGCTGGTTCTGAGATCGACGAACCTTGATGTCCGATTCGATATTGGACACATTCTCCTGGGCAATCGGCTTTGACACATCCGCCCAGGAACGCCACACTCCCCACTGTCCGGCTGACTCGGGGAACTGAATCCCCATCGGTTCTATATCCAGCTTGGACAGGAATATAGTGAGGTAGCCCTCCATGGCTCCAAATGCCATATGAGCCTCATCGCATACGATTAGGTCAGTATCGCCCAACCCCTGTGAAAAGTTGGTCTGCGCCAACCAGTAAGCATAATTAGTAATTACTAACTGGGACTGCTGGGCACGGACTAACTGGATGCGGTACAGACAGGACTCTTTAACAGCACAGGGCAGCCCATCGTGGCACGGTCCGTCATCGGCAGTCAAGCCGGGAACCAGAGGGCAAGGGAAGTTGTTTTGACCCATAACCAAGACTCCGCCAAGGGGTTGTGTATCGATTAAATACTGCGATTGTAGGCCTTTGGTTGCGGTGAGAATCACGGTTCTGGCACCAGATAGACGGGACAGGATTAGTGCGATCACAGTTTTTCCCGATCCTGTTGGAATTGACAACCCGATAAAGCGGGAAGGCGAGTGGTACCAATCTAAGGACCGGCTGACCGCTTCACTCTGCCCAGGATACCATCCAAGGTACCGGTCTATTCCCAATAAGGCTGATGGTGGTGGTAATGCCATTATCTAATATTCTCCTTTACGGATTCTGGATACTGTTTCTGCGGCACAACGGTTAGCGGCAATCTCGCAGTACTTCTCTTCAATTTCTATGCCGATACAGCGGCGGTTTTCCAATAATGCGGCTAGTAGTGTACTGCCCGCCCCTACAAATGGGTCAAGGACTGTTTCCCCCAACATAGATGACGATTCAATCAATTCCCGTAGTAATGGAATGGGTTTCTCAGTCGGGTGGTTAGAAACAGCCCTAGAGTTAAGTCTAGGATAGCGCAATACAGAACCCCTCCTCAAGCGTGTAGCTAGTCTACCATCACCCCGTTTCCTATTTGCCTGCGATGGGACATAAGTTGAAAATTGGATATACTCATGGGAAATTCCATATGTACTAGACATATTTCCTTTTGATGGAGTAGTCTTATCCCAAATTAGCTCAACTGGTTCTGTAATAGGCAGTCCACCTAGTGGTATTTTCCCAAAAACATAAATATGCCTATTGTTCTTCAAAACTGCAAGTGCCATAGTTATCCCTGTAACTGCTATATCTACAGAATCGTCGCCAATTATTTTATCCATCTTTTCTAATCTTGCGTTGCTACGATAACCTACTCCATATGGTGGGTCAGTCAGTACCAAATCCACCTTCGGTAACTTGGGCAATATATCCCTGCAATCCCCGTGATAGATGGTTATCTGATTGTCCGCATAGTAAGGTTTAACCCCGATATCGGGAGGCCAAGTCTTAATCATCTCCTCTCCTAGCTCCCATCTTGTATCCCGCTACAATGGCTGCATCTGCGGTGTTGGGGAATGTCCTTTCCTCCAAACAATATCTGCACACCCCTTGGCTGTACTCCCCTTGGGGGGTTTCGATTAACCACCAGTGAACCTCGGTTGGTGAACCAGGACAACGACCATTTCCATCCAGTTTACGTTTTTTCGGCATCCCTTTCTCCTTTCCCTATTAGCTGTTATGATCCCCTATTTTAGTCCCCTATTATAATCCCCTATTATATTTATATATTATATATATATACAGAGGGGTGTATGTTAGTATGTCAACATACAAATATGTGGTGTATGTTAGTATGTCATCTCCATTTAGAGCCACTGAGCGTCATTCTGGAGTAGCAACTCTCGCCTAGCTCAGGGGGTCTCTCAAACTCTCTCATCATCCAGTTTTCGCCCCTATCCGGCATATATGACATACTAACATACACCACATATTTGTATGTCACTTTGCCTTCTGCTCCACTAAATTTTCAAAAGCCGCTAAACGAAAACCCATCCAGGTGTCCCATCTCTTCAGTTCCGAGGACAATCTGGACGCCGTTTCTCCGAGTTT
>JAHIRD010000243.1 GCA_018818835.1 Pseudomonadota bacterium | reverse complement strand
GTTCTTTAAGGAGGCTAACCCTCAAGATATTGATAAGAAGCAGCAGTTTCCTCTAGGCATGCCAATGGAATACGAGGGCAGGAAGTACCACTACTACAAAGCCGGTGAGGACATCAAAAAGGGTAAGATGGTTGGGCGCTACGAGGTAAAACACTAGACGCTAGAAAGGAGAGAACATGAAGCCGGAACACAAACTGATGAGTGCTATATTCGGTGTGAGGCCCAGAGTTGATGAGGTTAACCGATTTCACGATAGCGTTGATGGTGTAACCCTGCATGATGCTTTATACTCGGAGATGGACTCAATTATAGCTAACCAATTGGGCACAACTCACAAAGCTCGACTAAAAAAGCTCTTAGAGTTGAGGTTCGGGTTATTGGATGGCAGAAGCCGTACTCTTAGAGAAGTCGGCGAGGAGTTTGGCGTTTCAGCAGAGAGAAGTCGGCAGCTGGAAGCGAAGACTCTGCGATTGCTCCGCCACCCAAGGCACTCGAGGCAACTACGAAGATACTTCAAAGTAGACATATAAACAGCGTTCTGAGGCAGAAGGCTAGAAGGGAGAGAATATGAGACAAGAAGTACCGAAGATTGGTCAAGAAGGTATAAGGGATTGCTTTGATGTGGGGCAAACAGTTCTAGTGCGAACTGGCAGGGACTGGGTTAGCCGAGAGATTCTTGGAATCACTGTTCTGCGTAATAATGTTACCTGTCATGAGTGCGGTATGTCTATTTTAGGCGAGCCTCGTTTCTGGTTTAAGGATTATGGGAATATCTCCTTAGTAGACATAATGGCCAAAGAGGATATTGACCCAAATAAATTACCGGAACTGAGCAAGACCGTCTTACCTGTCAATTTTCCCTGTCAATACTAGAGGATAGTGTTCCGAGGCAGAACGCTAGAAAAGGAAGGGATGCAATGATTGATCCTGATGATGAGCAAATTATAAAGGATGCTAAAGACGGCGGTGCTGTCCTTGTTACTTGGGACCGTGTGTTGCTTCTGGCTGCCGGTGGAATGACACCCTATGAAGCTCTGGGTCTAGCCAAAGATTTTGGCCAAGGAACTAAAGAGGCCCAGGCTGAAGTCTCCCGACTTCGCACTCTCTCACCACATGAACTCTCTGCTCTAATGGATGCTGGCAATAAAACCTATCAACTATTCCGCCAGCAGATTGAGCTTAATGAGTGGGACGCCAGCTTAATTCGTAGTCTAAGAGTCACTAAAGACTATTCCTGGAGAGCGATCGCTCGATTCTGTTCGCGTATGATGAATGGCCAGTGGGGAGGAAATCAGCTCGCAGGCATGGTCATCTGCGAGAAGGCAGCGAAGTCGCTAGGAGAGGATTTTTTAAAGCCGCCATGGAACTAAGGCAAAACAGCGTTCTGAGGAAGAATAGTCTTATGCCAAAAGGTAAACAAATAACCTGCTGTTTTATTTGCTCATCAGACAGGTTCGTTGACGAGCACCATTACGATTGTTGCAGGGGGGCGATTAGTCCCGAGACAGTCCCCCTCTGCCGGCGTTGCCATAGGACATACCACGACTGGGGTATCGGAGCCTTCTCCCCCGATACCACCGAGAGGGCTTTGAAGGTATTTAACAAGCTCAGGGAGATATTGCGCTCATTGCCACTCGGGCATCCTTCCCACCGTAATTTTCCACCAATGAAGCTGGAGGATGTCAAGCGGTCCGGGTATTGGTATAAGAAGTGGGGCATCAAGCCACCGCGAAAAGAGAGGGTAAAAGCGGCGTTTTCTTCCAAGATACCTAACCCTCCTGCCCTCTGTGGCGATGACTGGCTGAAAGAGCACCTCCACGACCACACCCCTGAGGAGATTGGGGCACTAACCATCGAGGTAGCTTGTGGCGAGAGACGGCTGCCACCGGTATCTGTATCCGACAAAAGAGGTAAAATAAAGGTAATGATTAAGGAGGTAAGCAATGTCGAAGTTCAATGTTAATGTAGAACACGTCCCATCTTATCAGGAGTATACGATTACTTCTTCTCAATTAAAGGAGCTCTTGAATAGAACGTACCCCGGGATAGAAATGCACTTGTGGGATAACGCATACTGGTATATTTCCCACGGGGACTGGGGAAAAGTTTTTGGTGATGTTCTCAAGAATTTCCCTAAATGGACAGCCGAGCGTTTTGACTGTTCAAATTACGCAATGCTGTGTAGTGCTAGGGTGAGCGAGAAGTATAAACTGAACACTTGCGGGATTTGTATAGGTGACAGCCCAATGGGACGGCACGGCTATAATGTTTTCTTGAGTGCAGGGGTGACACTGGATATCCTGGAGCCGCAAACCGGGATGGTTTATCATTCCGATGAAGACTCCGGCTACATCCCAAAGCTAGTGATATTTGGAGGCTAAAGGTGCTGCAACCATGCGATATTTTAGTCACTGTTAATTGGGAAAAAGACCTTTGGTCAAGGATAAGGAGATGGGGAGTAGGGTCTCCTTACTCTCACGTTTACCTTTTCCTGGGAAAGGTAGCACTCCTGACCGACCGGAGGCAGGGCAGGTTAATCCGGGTGCCATTGATTTTTGAGAGTAATGGGAGGGGATGCTGTCTCCGTCTACTATCAGAGAGATATGGGGAGACGGTTGTGGTGATGAGGCTGAAGTCCTATGAGGACAGGAAAAGGATACCTGCCATTCTGGCTGAGGCAATAAAGCTAGCTTCAGACGAGAGCGCCAGATATGATTACTGGTGCATAACTCGTTTTATAATTCCTAGAATCATCTGTGAGAAGTTGCGATTGCCGTTGCCGCTGTCCTGGCATCGGAATCCAAAGCAAGTGTGCTCAGAGGCCTGTTGGGAAATTTACCACCGAGCTGGGATTGACCTGCTTCCTTCTGATATAGTCCCTTTGCCTGGGGACTTTGTTGAGAGCCCTCTGCTTGAAGAGGTTTGGCAAGGCAAACTATCGGAGCTGTGTCAATAAGCTCTGGCTATGGCTGGTTCCCAAAAAACAACTCATCTTCTAAGGAGCTGGCTGCTCGTGCTTTTTCGATACCTTTATCCAACCCGGTGCCGAATCCTGCTTTCTCGTTAGCACTCCTCTTTTTGACTGGGGCACCCAGGTCACCCTGGTTAAGACGGGAGAGAAATGCCGGAACCATCGCCTTAGCATCCTGTCTTGCGCCCCTGATTTCTTCGGCAGCTAGCTTCACGGTTTCTGACATGAGGCCGATTTTGGACTCGGCCTGTTTTCCCTGGACTCCTGCTACTATTTGCTCCTTAAGCTTGGTCATTTCGGCAACCAGGGCATTTATCGAGTTTTGGTTTTGCTCCTGTATCCGGACCAACTGCTCATTATGCAGGGACTCTTTCAGATCATTGATTTGCTGGGTAAAAGCTTGGGCTTGCTGGTCTGACTCCGGTGACCTTTGCCCCGACTTCATTTCGGCTCTCAGGGCAGCCAGTTCCGCGTCATGCTTCGCGTCGGCAAGCTGCTCAATACGTGCCTGAAGGGCTAGAATCATCGTGTTGTCCTGTGGGGGAGGTGGTGTCGGTTCCCTTGTTAGGAGAGGGAGCAAGGTGGTGATTATCTCAGTAGGAGTCTTGGCGAGAGAAGCCGCCAACTCAGCAGCCTGGGTAGCGGAGGCTCCTTTTTCTACCGCCATCTCCTGAAGTGCTTGTGAAAAGGTGCGCTCTCCATCGGGATCGGGATACATCCTACCATCGACAACGTTATAAAATTGCGGCTCCCGTTTTCCCCCCCTGGCGGGTTTTTCCTCTTCCCCTTGGAAGCCCAACCTCTCTTTTAGTTCTGGTGACATTTCTACGTCCTTAGCGGGGAGCGATTGGGCATACAGTTTTAGCCATCTTGTTCTGATGTCTTTGGGGACGTTTTGCTCGATAAGAGTCCTCTCTATTGAGTCCAGGTCATCCATATCCGCCAAGCTCCGGACGTAGTCGACCACAGTTCTCAGGGACAGCTCTCTTTTGTCGCTGACACTTTTTTCAAAGCCGAGCCTCTCGCCAATTGACCTGAAGGTGTCAGCCTGGGAGGGTATAGTCATTAGAGTTTCGTCTGCAGGGGTTATTTGAGGCGGGACCTTTTCAGCGCTTTTTTCAACGCTTTTTTCAACGCTTTTTTCAGCGCCTAGAGGTGCGGGCACACTCTTAACAGCCTCCATTTCCGCAGGCGGAACAGCCTCCATTTCCGCAGGCGGATTCGCCAGGTATTTCTTCCCCTTTTCGGTAACCCGATAGAGGTGTTTTGCCTTACTGGCCCACTCAATTAACTTACTCAACCGCAGCTGGTTAGCCAGTTGGCCTGCATTATATGCGTCTATGCCGATAAGCTCGCCAACATCCACTGCCCTCATTGGCTCAGGTGACTTGCCCAGTGCATCCAGGAAAGAACACTTTTGCTTTATAGCATATGCCATAATAATAACCTCCTAAAAGCCTCTCTTTTCATAGGCGTGCTGCTTTAATAGCTCCTCCCCCAGTGTCAGACAGTAGTTGAGCCAGGCAGTCTTATTGCCGCGGTGGTCACTGGGGATTATGCCCTCGAGGGCTGCATAGCTTGAGAGCTTTTCCAAGCGCTGGTTTACCTCAGGGTCAATCCGCATCTCCAGTCTTAACACCTTTGTTGGTTGCGCATCTTCTGGTGTTTCCGCCTCAGCATTTGCCCCTTCAGATTGTGTTTGGTTTTCCTGCTCTTCCTGTTCTTCTCCCATATTTCACCTCCTTCAACGCAAAAAAGGAACGGGGCAAACTGTTACGGCTTGCCCCGTTCCTTCTGGTTAATCCTACACTAAAATCTTACAACAGTAAGTATGAAATATCAAGTCTCTTCCTATGGATGTCCAGACGATAGAGGAAAGCACTGTAAGTTTGACAAATGCCTAAAATTTATAATATCCTTTAAGTATTGGGTAATAAGAGGCGGGTAGCAGCTCGGGAGTAATCCTGGGGCTACCTGCCTTCTCTTTTTGTCAGGTAATTACCCATAAAGAAAACGGGGCAAGCAACCTTCGCTAAGAAGGTTTAGCGGCTTGCCCCGTTCCTTTTTAGCAGGGTTGCTTCCCCAAAAGAGGAGCAAAGTACCTTTGATGAGACGGTTGGTAGTGTCAAGCCTCAAAGGAGGGACCGGCAAAACCAGCACCACAGTGAACCTTGGCAAGGCTCTCCAGCGTGCTGGATATAGGGTAGGCTTACTGGACGCTGATGCAACGGCGCCCACTCTCTTTAAGGCCCTGGGTATGAACAAGCCGCCAGCCTTAGGAGTGGACTCCAGGCAAGCGAAGCTAAGGCCTTTTGAGGTTGATGGTCTCTACGCATTGACCCTGGCCAGCCATTATGGTGAGAACCCGGCTGTGTTATGGGATGAGCCGACTCTAATACGGGCAATGCGGGAGCTTATTCGTGATGTAATCTGGCCGGAACTGGATTATCTCATCCTTGATTCACCACCCTCTAGTTCGGGTTTCATGCAAGCATTGTTTGATGCCCTGGCGGGTGATATCTATGGCACTGTCTTGGTTTTTCAGCCTAGCGATATAGCTGTTGCCGATTTAGTTAGAACGCTTGATTTTATTAAAATAAAGCGGGTACCGGTAGTAGGGCTTATCTCAAATATGGCATATTGCATTTCTCCCAAGGGTGAGAAGTTTTGGCCATTTATCTCACCGAATGTTGATATCGGAGACATCTGCGGAGACCACGGTATTCCCCAGCTGGGGGAGGTGCCTCTAACACCCCAACAGGGTATTATTGACAGAGAGTTTGACAAAATAGCCCAGCGTGTGGTAGACGCCAAACCCTTGGTTTTGAAGGATAGTATGTTAACGAAGCTGTATAAACGAATAGCTAAAGAGACGGTGAAATCAGTGGTGAGGAGGTTCTAGGATTGGCTACAATGGCCGAAAGGGTATTTAATTTTATTCTGGAAGATAAACTAACCCACCAAGCTATTCTCCGAGACTTACCTCAGGATAAGAGAGCGGCTGTAGTTGGCCGCAAAGGGCGGTTAACAATTACTGGGCCGCAGGGGGGTTCTTTTATTATACGCCTAACCCCTTCTGGCGTCTTTAGGGAAACTGGTACCCAAAATATCCGTAACGAAATATTGATGAGTGATGATACGCTGCTCGAAATCCTGGTCGGGCTAGCCCAGTTTCCAGGTGAACCTGGCACAACTCCAAGGGCAGCTTATATGCATGGCGACCTGCGAATTTCTGGTGATAGCGTGCTTTATGATGCTGAGGAGATATTCAACGCTCTGGAGAAGCACGCCTTTGCCAAGATGGGACCGGTCGCCAGGGTAGCGGTCGAGGAGATGAGGCAAAGGAGACAGGATTGATAGCTGAAATTCCTTTTGTGGTGCTGATTACTGGAGCAGCTCTGCTCGGCTTGTATCTGGCAAATCTACTTTTTGACTACAAAATCCCTCAGTATCTTAGCAGGAAGTTAGGACACTTAGGAGGCTGTATTGGCTTTCTGCTGTGCCCGTTGCTGTTTAGTAGTTTCTGGTGGCCGCTAATCTTGACTACCGGTTTTACTGCTTTACTCCTATATGCCAGAGTGTTTCGGCCTG
>JAHIRD010000013.1 GCA_018818835.1 Pseudomonadota bacterium | reverse complement strand
TCTGCTCGCTGTCCTACGCTTAAAGCGCTGTGTTACCACATCGCCTCCAAAGACTCGCTACCCGGTGGATGGCCTTCCTTCCGGGACGGGATTCTCACCCGCTCGATTACACGACCTTGCCCGGCCGCACTATTTGCCTGTCCCTTATTTTCTTATTTTCATCTTTTCAATGGTGAATAAGAAAAGCCGCCCGAAGGCGGCTTTTCTTTATTTTTTAGGAGCGGGCTTTTCTTTGGGCGGGTCACTTTTCTTTTTATCCTCGTCCTTTTTGGCCGGAGCCTCGGGTTTCCCCTTGAGTTTAATGCCTTTGAGTATATTCATGACCGGGTCTTTATTTTGGGACAAAAACAGAGAAAGATCTTCCAGAAGCTCTTCTTTGATATCCAGACCGGCTGTCCCGATGAACTCGTAGAGGTCATCGGCGATATCAAGCATTTTGTCGTAAGCGTCTGCCTCTTTCTTACTTGTAAATGTCATTTTTTCAACTCCGTTTCTTACAACGATGTATTTTACAACGACCGCCATGGTATACTCCCTTAAGCATTAATATGGTTCTGCTGGTATTTTTTCTTATTCAACATGACAGGAATCAGGCCATATCATCCGGAATATCCGCATTGGTATGGACCGTCTGTACATCGTCACATTCGTCCAGGGCATCCATCATCTTGATCATCTTTTCCGCTTCGCCACCCTCAAGGCGTGTCATGTTCTGGGGAATCATGGTCACTTCGGCAAGGCTGTAGATGATCTTGGCGGCATCGATGGCCTCTTTCACAGCCTCAAAATCTTCCGGGGCCGTCAAAACTTCAAAGCTGTCATCTTCATCCTTCACATCCTCGGCCCCTGCTTCAATGGCCATTTCCATGAGGACATCCTCATCCACATCATCTTTTCCGACCACAATCAAACCTTTTTTGTCAAACATCCAGGCCACACAACCGGTGGACCCGATGTTGCCGCCCCATTTATTGAAAATATGCCGGATATCGGCAATGGACCGGTTCTTGTTGTCGGTGAGGGACTCCACGATAACGGCTGCACCACCCGGACCGTAGCCTTCATAAACGATTTCATCGTAATTGACACCTTCAAGCTCACCCGTACCTTTTTTAATAGCCCTGTCCAGGTTATCCTTGGGCATGTTTTCACTTTTTGCTGCGGCAATGGCTGTTCTCAACCTGGGGTTTGCATTGGGATCACCTCCCCCCATGCGCGCTGCCACCGTAATTTCCTTGATCAATTTGGTAAAGACTTTGCCCCGTTTGGCATCCTCTTTCCCTTTTTTATGTTTTATGTTTGCCCACTTACTGTGTCCAGACATCCATCCTCCTATTTTTTTCCTGTGCCGATAATGTAAATTTCCTTACTCTGCTTACGACAACTTTCCGGTTTAAATATTTTGTATGTATCAAAGACCAGGCGAACCCGGTCGGTAAATGCCGTGAAATCTTCTCCCTGAAAAATCTTGCAGACAAAAGCCCCCTTGGAATGAAGAACCTGAACGGCCAGGTCCAGAGCCATGCTGCACAATTCAAAAGACCGGGCCGCATCCACATCCTTCATCCCGGTTGTGGCCGGGGCCATGTCACTCAAAACCACGTTAAATCCGCCTGCAAACAACGACTCCCGGGCCTGATCAGGCTCAAGAATATTTCCTTCAAAGGCCTGGGCCTGCGACGGCAGGGAAATGGTCAGGGGCTTTAGATCAATGCCGATAACCTTCCCACCCGATCCGGCCAATTCGGCCGCATACACAAGCCAGGATCCTGGCGCACATCCGAGATCAAGTACCCTATCATTTTTTTTTATCAGTGTAAACTTTCTCTGAATTTCCTGAAGCTTATAAACCGAACGGGCCGGATAATTATCTTTTTTCGCCTGGCGGCTGTAATGATCTTCCCAGGGGTTTTTGCCTTTCTTGGGTTTCTCTTTCACAGGCTTACGTTTCATACTCAAAATATAACCTCCATGGCTTCACTCAGATTTCTCACCCCGGTGACCCTGACGTCTCCCAGGCCCTTGAGGGCTGAGACACTGCTTTTGGGCACAATCAAATGGTTGAATCCCATTTTTTTTATTTCCGCCGCCCGAACATCGATCCGGCTGATGGCACGGACCTCACCGGTCAACCCGATTTCTCCCAGGACCACAAGGCCGTCCGGTACGGCCCTATCCAGAAAGCTGGAGGCAATGGCCGTGACAATGGCCATATCCACGGCAGGCTCAACAACCTTCACACCGCCGGCCACATTCATAAATATATCCAGACCGGTCAATTGCATACCCAGTTTCTTTTCCATCACTGCCACCAAAAGGGCCACACGATTCTGGTCCAGGCCGAGCACTGTGCGCCGTGGGGTTCCCAAATTTGAACTACTGGCAAGCCCTTGTATTTCAACAAGAATGGGTCGGGTTCCCTCCATGCAGGCCGTGACAACGGATCCCGGTGATTTTTCAGGACGTTCGGAAAGAAAAACAGCCGAGGGATTTGTCACCTGGGAAAGTCCCCGGTCCTTCATTTCAAATACGCCGATTTCATTGGTGGACCCGAATCGGTTCTTCACGGCCCGAAGTATCCGGAACACATGGTTGCTGTCACCTTCGAAATAAAGCACGGTATCCACCATGTGCTCCATAACCCTGGGCCCTGCTATGGCACCGTCCTTGGTCACATGACCGATCAAAAACACAGGGATTCCGCTTCGCTTGGCCATAACCATCAGTTTCAAGGTGGATTCCCTCACCTGGCTGACACTGCCGGGTGCCGATGACAGTTCGGGGTTGTACATGGTCTGGATGGAGTCGATAACCAGAACATCGGGTTTTTCCACAGGTATGGTGGCCAGAATCTTTTCAAGGTCGATTTCCGAAACCACAAAAAGCCTGGGGGATAAGGTCTGAAGCCTCTCGCTCCTCAGCTTGATCTGACGGACCGATTCTTCCCCGGAAACATAGAGGACCTTCTGGCCCATCTGGCAGAGTCCATTCAAGGCCTGGAGCATCAGGGTGGATTTTCCGATACCCGGATCACCCCCGATCAGGACCAGTGACCCTTCCACAAGCCCCCCGCCCAGAACCCTGTCGAATTCCGAAAGCCCCGTGATCATCCGGGCCTCATGGTCGAATTCCACCGTATTCACAGGCACAGGTTTAAGGACCTGATGAAGACTGGCCTTTCCCTTCCGATTATCATATCCCCCGGACTGGTCAGCCTCTTCCACCAGACAATCCCATTCGCCGCAACCCGGGCATTTGCCCAGCCACTGGGGAGACTGATACCCGCAAGACTGGCAACTGTAAAAGGATTTGGTCTTTTTTTTCACTATACCGCCACCTGTGTTTCTGTTAGGATTGAACCATGGCTTATGATCATGAATCACACCATAAAGGCAGCCGCTATCCACGGTTTTATCTCATTGATCTATCGGAAATTGCCCATGATTGATTACCACATCCATACCCCCCTTTGCAACCATGCACAGGGCAGCATGAAGGCGTACATCCACCAGGCCATCAGCCTGGGTTTTTCTGAAATCTGTTTTCTGGATCATCTGATCCTTGATGGTCCGGGCAAAAAAAACTCCATGGATATCCGGGAAGTCCCACTGTACATGCAGGCTATAGCCTGTCTCAAACATGAATTCCATGACCGGATCACCCTTCGAGCCGGACTTGAAGTGGATTTTATTCCAGAAAAAATCCCCCAGATCAAGGATATTCTGGAAGGTTTTAACTTTGATGTGATTGGGGCCTCGGTTCATTTTGTCATGGGATACAACGTGGCAAGCCGGAGAGAAGCTCCGCCCAAGGATCTCTTTGATAAACAGGAGATTGCCTTACGTTATTTTGAACAACTTGACCGCATGCTGGATTATGATTTTTTTGATGTGATCTGCCATCCGGACATTGTAAAAAAATGTGGGATCCCCATACCTGAGAACTGTGGGCCTGTCATTGATGATATTCTCACCCGGATTTCAAAAAAAAACCTGACCCTGGAGTTCAATGCAGGAGGGTGGGACCATCCGGTGGGTGACAGCTACCCCTCCGAAGAACTTGCCATAAAATGTCATCAAAAAAACATTGCGTTTACCCTGGGGTCTGATGCCCACAGGCCAGAGCATGTTGGTAAAAACATTGATAAATCGGTGGCTCTCCTCAAAAAGATTGGGTACACCCATGTAAACACCTTTGAGGGGCGTCTGGTCAGACCGGTTCCCCTGGGCATGGTAAAGTGCCCCATTTTGTCATAAAAAAGCGCTCATTTTTGTCAGTTTTCTTTTGGCGCAAACAGTCATGGAAACATATATGCCTTATTATATTAGATTTAATTTTTTGTCAATTTTTGGTACGCATCCTGCAATGTCTTCATGCGGGGGCGTTACGAAGGGATGAGGGGGAACCTAACTTTCTACCGGCACACACCACGTGCCGGTAGAAATTTTGTTCCCCCGGTTTTTTTTGTTAGTCCTGTAAAAAGCACCCCAAAGGAGTCTTGGATGGTCAGAGTCCAGAAACACCCGCTATATTTTTTCACATTGTTTTTTCTTGTGTTCCTTATTATCCCGGCCACCGTTTTTTCAGAACCAGCGATACAGGAAAACGGCGTTAACCATTTTACCACGCTCAAACAAAAACTGGTTTCAGACGGTTTCGATAAAAAATCCATCGACGCGTTGTATACATCACCGGAAATTCTTTTTGACTCAGAGGGTACCGGCCTTTTCTTTATCCACAATGAAGGCCTGTTGAATTACGAACCCTTCGCAAATAAGACCTCCATCCACAGGGCCAGAAAATACATTGAAACCCACCATGATTATTTCGAACGCATTGAAAAAAACTTCGGCGTTGACAAAACCGTCATAACCGCCATAATTCTCGTTGAAACCGGCCTTGGAACCTATATGGGCAAACGAAGGGTGATCAACACCCTGTCCACCATGGCGTCATTATCCGATCCGGCAGTCAGGGAAGTTCTTTGGACTTCCCTGGATAAAGACAAACGGCTTGAGCGTGCTCGGTTTGACAAAAAGGCAGACAATAAATCCACCTGGGCCTATGGTGAGCTCAAAGCGTTTATCCGATATGCAGACAGGGAAAAACTGGACACTTGTTCCGTCAACGGATCCTATGCAGGTGCCATGGGGATCGCCCAATTCATGCCCAGTAATATTCTTTTTTTAGCCAAGGACGGTAACAGTGATGGGGCCATCGACATGTTCAACCACAAGGATGCCATCGCAAGTATCGCTAATTATCTGAGGCATTATGGATGGCATTCTGAGATCAACCATGAAAAGGCCCAGGAAGTACTCTACGCATACAATCATAGTGGTTATTATGTCACGATACTAATGAAAATTTCCCGTTTGCTGAAAGGTGAAAATGGATAATACGCTTGTTCACACCATCCTGATTTGGTCCGGAATCGGGATCCTGTTTTTCGGCCTGACCATGCTTGCCGTTTCCGATGTTTTGCGCAAAGAATTCTCTTCCATAAAAATAAAGGTTCTGTGGGGGCTTATTGCCCTCTTTCCCTTTGTTGGATGGGTGATCTATCTTCTTTTTGGTTTCAGACAGGGCAAAGTTCCTGTGCAGGACGACCTGCACTAAAGGGTCATTTTGTCTGTAATGGGGGCGGGGGTTTATGCGGAGGCGGCCCATAGCGGCAGCCTCCGCATTTCCATTTTTTATCGTATACCGGCTGCAACTGCTGTAGATCCAAATAAACCGACATGTTATATCTGAATCGAGCATCTCCTTCATCGGGAATCTTTGCGACCCAGAGGCGGTGCTGTTTTGCATCCTGCCTGATCCAGTTTCGCAGGTTGTAATCCGTTCCAACCAGAACCAGAACCTTGCTTCCGTAAGGGGTCATAACCTGCCAGGTATGGTTGACCTTCATATCCCCTGTTCCGGGTATCATCTTTTCCTTGTAGTGTTCTTCAAACAATTCGACCATATAATCGCTGGCCCATACCGGATGGGAAAGCAACATAGCAAACACGATAACCCAATATTTTCGATTCATACACATGTCCTGTGAGGTTTCCATCTATGGGACTTTTTACGACGCCATCAGTTATAGTTGTTATCGGTTTCAGTGACATATAACCTAAGTGATAAATAGGCTCGAATCACGACTATAAATGAAAGCCGAGGAAGACACGCCTTGATTTTAAGTCCGGAATATAATAATATAATTATATAAAAATTGTTTTAACCTTATCGCCATACCTTAAGGGCATATTTCCGAGCACATCTTAGCACCTTATATGGATTTAACTTTTATTGTTATATAAACCGGTTCGCCGGGCATGTTTGATATATGTATTTTTGTGTCATAACTGCATGGAAACCGCATTAAACATTATTCAGCAGAGAGGATATTATGTGGAAATCACTGAGTATCGGCAAAAAAATCTGGTGCAGTATCAGCTTCCTTATCATCGGATACTTCATTTCCATGGCTTTCGGCATGATCACCGGGTCAAAGACCCAGGGGCATCTCCTTCATGTGTCAAATGCACTATTTCCAGCGAGTCAGCTATCCCAGACAGCTCTTACATCTTTTAATGAACAGATCAAACTCTATAACGATGCGGTTCTTATGGGAGACCAGGAAATTATCAAGACAGCTGAAACCAAAGCGTCTCTGGTTGAACAAGCATTGGGTGATATCACAAAACTCGATAAGATTGATAAAGATAGCGCCCAGAAGGTTCAGACCCTCTTAAACCAATTCAAGGACTTTAACACAAAAGCCAATTCTGTCTACCTGGGTCTGAGTAAGGAAGAGGCGGGTTATACGGAAAAAGCCATTGCTCTGGCCAAAGACGTTAAAGATCTTTCAGCCAAAATGACAGAAAATGCCGCCACGTTTTCAGACGCCCTTAAAAACAGGCTCACCAAAACCGGAATAGATATCCAGCATCAGCAATATATGAATATGGTCTTGTTCCTTGCTGTGGTCATCATTGCAAGCTTAATGGTGTCTATCATCATTTCCAAAGCTGTAACCAGTCCACTTTCAAACACGGTGTCCATGATCAGGGATATTGCCCAGGGTGAGGGCGATCTGACCAAACGGCTGGATGTGGGCAGCGATGACGAAGTGGGCAATCTGGCCAAATGGTTCAATACCTTTATAGAAAATCTCCAGGACATGGTCTCCCAGATTGCAGGAAATGCGAACATCCTGAACGATTCATCCAAGGAACTTAGCTCCCTTTCCAGTGTGATGGCGGGCAGTTCTGATGAGATGTCCAATCGGTCAAGCACCGTGGCCAATGCCTCCGGCGAAATGAGGGCAAACATGGATTCGGTCTCCGCAGCCATGGAAGAGGCTTCTGTCAACACGGGCGTTGTTGCCGCAGCCACCGAAGAAATGACCAACACCATCAATGAAATTGCCACCAACTCTGAAAAAGCCCGCTCCATCACAGACAAAGCCGTAGCACAGACCAAACGTGCCTTGGCCCGGGTGGCGGAACTGGGTTCTGCGGCCAATGACATCGGCAAGGTCACCGAAACCATCACTGAAATTTCTGAGCAGACCAACCTCCTGGCTCTGAATGCCACCATCGAAGCAGCCAGGGCCGGTGACGCCGGGAAAGGGTTTGCCGTGGTTGCCAACGAGATCAAGGAGCTTGCCAGACAGACAGCCACTGCCACCCAGGACATCAAAACTAAAATTGAAAGTATTCAAGGGTCAACGGCAGGGACCGTGTCGGATATCGGAGAAATTTCAAAGGTCATTAACGATGTGAACGACATCGTTGCCACCATCGCAACAGCCGTTGAAGAGCAGTCCGCAACCACCAAGGAAATCGCCAACAACGTGGTCCGCGTCTCACAGGTAATCCACAAAATCAACGAAAATGTGGGTCAGAGCACCTCTTTTTCAGCCCAGATTGCCGATGATATTTCCGAGGTCAACATCTCAGCAAAAAACATGTCCGGAAACTGCGCCCAGATGGACACCAGCACGGACAAGCTCCAGAGCCTGGCTCAGACCCTAAGGGGCCTGGTTGGGAAATTTAAGGTTTAATTTTTTTAAAAAGTTTGGATCATGATGGGACATATAGGATGTATGGGACCCATGTGACCTATGGGACCTATATAAATCAAAAGGCCTGTTTATCATAAGCAGGCTTTTTTTTATGGGCGCCCCACCCTTCCCCGGGGTGGGAAAGAATTTCCCCTTGACAGGGTGAAACCTGGAAAAACAAGGCGGGTTCCATGGGATTTTCCGCACTGTAAACCCGAACCATTCTTATTGTAAACAACTTAATTTATTAAATATCATCATACAATCATTGCCATGGCATGCTGCTTGCAAATCTACCTGTTAAACGAAAAGGTTTAAGATCGGTTAACGATAAAACACAAGGAAGACACCATGCTCACACAGGCTTTTCAAGATTTGAACATCACCCGAATGACAGATAAACCCATGGGACCTGGTATCAAAAGCAATACCCAGGCCACAGACGTGGGTAAATCGTTCAAATCCCTCATGGAAAACCTGATTAGCAAGGTTGACTCAAATACCAGCATGGATATGGATACACTGATGAGCCTGATGAATGCCCAGGACATGAAAAACAGTAAAGCCACTGATATTATGGCGCTACTTGCGGGTAAAATTCAGCAGAACGGAATCATTCCGTCGAACCGCTTTGTGGGCGAGGAAGGAATTGCCGCCCTTAAAACCATTCTCAATGGCATGGGGTTCAATCAGGAAAAAATTGACAGCTTTATCCAATCATTGAAACAAGGCCAGGATAAGGATGGGGTTTCGCTTTCCCGGCTTTTGTCGAATCTGGGGAATTTTTTAAAAGAAAGCAGCACAAAAGATGAGCTTGATATATCGGACCTTCCTTATATCGCGTCCCTTCTGAACAGCTTTGGATTCGAGCCGAAACAGGTGGAACATTTCCTGAAACATGCTGGGAAATCAGGTGAAGGCATTGATCTGGACACTCTGGTGGCGGATTTGAAAACCATTCAAGCCTCAAAGAACAGTCTAAGCCAAACCACCCCAACCGGTCAGGAAAATCTTATGAAGGGCCTGGGTCTCGAAAGCGGGAGAACAGGGATCGCCGATTTTAATACAGGGAAAAAAGGAACCCTGAGTCTTGATGAGTTTGTCAATAAACTTGAAACCCTGATCCGGGAAAAAAACCCGACCCAAGCATCTCCAGGGGCCCTTGAAAACGCTGCCCAAACATTCGGGAATAGTATTAAGAGTGTCAACAAAATTCAAACCGCCGATGGGACCGCTCCTTCTTCAATATCGGAAAGTAAGGCTCAGGACACAACGGCCCTTCGTTTTGGAGCACCCACGATCAAAAGCCCCCAGCCATCGTCAGGTGAAAAATCCGACTCGGCATTTTTTTCAGGGGCAAAAGCAGACGCTCTGAAGATGAGCGCCAAAGAAACACCCAAAGAGAGCCTTCCCTCCTTTGAAAAAAGTCTAAAGGAAAGCACGTCCCTGCCCAAGGACGGCACCGAGTCTCCGGCCTTTGCGGCCAAATCCCTTTCGGGCACGGATATTTACGGGAGAGTCTCGGATTTAAAAGCCAGCCAGACATCGGATAAAACCCTTCCTGCCTATGTCACGGACCAGGTGGCGCGGCAAATCAGCAAGGCGGTGAAACTGGGTGAATCTGAAATCAAGTTTCATATCAGGCCCCCGGATATGGGCCGGGTTCAACTGAGCATCGAGAACACCCGTGAAGGCGTAAAAATCAGTATTCTTACAGAGCAACACACCACGCGGGATATGATTTTAAGCCACACCACGGATTTGAAGGCCATGCTTTCGGACCAGGGCATCCGCTTGGATAAAATCGATGTGGATGTGTCAGGAAATTTCGGACAATCCATGGCCCAGGCAAGGCAAAATGCCGAACATTCAGGCAAAGAGCGTCGGAATAAGAACCAAGAGTCTTTCAGTCCGGACAACATCGCGGACGAAAACCTTGAAAACCCAACAATCCGGTCTTTACGATACACCAAAGGCAACCTGGATCTGGTTGCCTGATCCCGGATAAAAACAAAGGGTATTCAAACAGGAGCAAACACCATGGCAATCAACACCGATTACAACAACAAAGACATGTTCATCAGCGGTCAACTCAGAGACACCACGGACGTGGTCAAAGAAGATACACTGGGCAAAGATGCCTTTCTTACCATGATGGTGGCACAACTTAAAAATCAGGATCCCTTGAGCCCCATGGAGGGAACGGATTTCACAGCCCAGCTGGCCCAGTTCTCCAGTTTGGAGCAACAGATCACCATGAATACGAGCCTGACATCCATTCTCAATTCACTGAACGAGTCCTCTGAAAGCTCCAATATCTTTGATTTTATAGGCAAAGAGATCCAAAGCGACGGAAACCCGGTGACGGTGGACAACGGCGAAATAATATCCGGCGGAATTTTTGAGTTGGATGAACCGGCAACCATTAACGTGGTGATCTATGACAGCAACGGCACAGCCATCCGCCAAATGCATTCGGGCAATGAATTGATCGATGAAGGGACCTACAATATCGAATGGGATGGCCGGGATGATGAGGGTTACAAGGTCTTGGATGGAGAATACACATACAGGGTCGTCGCCCTCAACGAACAGGGTGAGTACACCTCGCCTTCCACCACCACCTCCGGCCTTGTCAGCGGGATCACCAGTTATTACGGGAAAAATTACCTGATGGTCGACGGCAGGAGAGTCGATCCGTCCAGCGTCGAAACCATAAGCCTTCCTGATGAAAATCTCTGATTCCGGTAAAGACGGGATGGAGGCAACATGAAGGTCACACATAAATAAATAACCGATCATTTTAATCAGGAGGACATGGTATGTCATTAACAAGTTCATTATTTTCAGGCGTAAGCGGCCTTGCCGCGATGGGTAATTCCATGACGGTTATTGGTGACAATATTGCAAATGTCAACACCATCGGGTTTAAATCAAGCCGGGTGACGTTCCAGGATATTCTCAGTCAGACTGTGGCCACCAATTCGGGCTCAGCCCAGGTAGGACGAGGGACCGGAATCGGTGATATCGCAGGACTTTTTGTACAGGGTTCCTTTGAATCAACCGAATCCCCCACGGATCTGGCCATCGGAGGCGATGGATTCTTCATTGTACGGGATCCCAACAACGCAGCTGAAGACTTCTACACCCGCGCCGGTGAATTCCGGTTTGACAAGGATGGGTATTTCACCACACCTTCCGGATACATTGTCCAAGGCTGGGAACTTCGGCGTAATGATACCACACTGGATGTGGAAGATATCGGATCGGTCTCAGACATCCGTCTGGAGTCCTTTACCTCACCGCCGGAGCCCACGGACAGTATCAGCATTATGACCAACCTGGACTCCAGGGCCGATGACAACACCACCGGCACGGGCATCCCCCTTTCTGAAGTCTGGAACGGAGATCCGGCAGCGTCCATCAACCTGGCCGATGTGGCTTACGAATATCAAACCACGGTCAAGGTTTATGACTCCCTGGGCAGCACACACGACATCACCATTTATTATGATCCGGGCGAATTAACCAACACCTACGAATACATTGTGGTCTGCAACCCCTCGGAAGACCAAAGGGACATATTCAATAGTGCCACGGACGTGGGCCAGGGCCTTCTGGGCAGGGGGATCTTGTCTTTTACATCGGACGGGGTTCTTTCAAGTCAGACCTTTGAACGGTTTGTGGGCAACTCAGGGGGGCAATTGACTACAACGGCAGGTACCGGCGCATGGGCGGGTAACTTTCCAGGAGTCGGAGGGGACTGGACAGGTGACCCGGCAGATCTCCTGGGTGGCCCCCCCGCTACGGAAACCTATACTTTCACCGCAAGCACAGCTGGCACCATCGGAACCAATACCGTGGGACTCGCCTGGGCCTCTGCCAATGGCGGCACAGCCGGAACCCTCACCATTCCTGCTGATTACACCCAGGGCGACTTTATACAGGGTCCAGACGGCATGTATTTCAGTGTTACCACCGGAGATGCTGTGGGTCTGGGCGACACCTTCACCGTCACCATCAGCCAGGGTGACCCCAACACCCTCACTGACACCAACAACTGGTCGGACATGACCGGTGATTTTACCCAGCAGCATTTCACCTTTGCCGCTGATTTTCTAGGCGGCATCGGTGGAAGCACGGCCATGGAAGTGGAACTGGACATGGGTTCTGAATTCAACGGCAGCAACTGGTCACCCGGCGCCCTTTCAACCACCCAGTTCGCATCCGGGTCCACCACCGTGTATCAGACCTCCACAGGATATGGCGCAGGAAGTCTCCAGAATATCTCCGTGGATACGGATGGTGTTATCACGGGGCAGTATTCCAATGGCCAGGTTTCACCCCTCTACCGTGTGGCCCTTGGAAATTTCCAGAATGTACAGGGTCTTTTCAAACAGGGCGGGAACCTGTTTTCCGAAACCCGGACCAGCGGCCCGGTGATCACCAATAAACCCGGTACAAACGGCCTGGGCAGCATTGCCCCTAACTCCCTTGAGCAGTCCAACGTGGACATGGCCGCCGAATTTGTTAAAATGATAACCACCCAGAGGGCGTACCAAGCCAATTCAAAAATCGTCACCACCGTGGATACCATGCTCGGTGATACCATTGCCATGAAACGGTAAACCAGCTCCTCTTCAAAGCAAAAAAATCCTGGCTCTATGGAGCCGGGATTTTTTGTTTTGGGCTCTATTAACATACACCCTATTAATCCAAGCCGGGATTTTTTCCGCCATTTTTTTGACGTGACCATTTTTTGGCGCTTCATCTGCCCCCTGTTATGCCCATGTGATTATATCCAGCTCCGGCAAGCCCTTTGATCGTTTCATCCCTGGCTGAGTCCCTATCAAAAGAGAGTTTTCCTGTTTGGCACAAGCGTTGCAGATATTTCCTTGCATAAACCACCGCAAGGTCTATCACGCGGGTTTATACATCCGGCATGTATCTTTTTATTAAAACCTGAAAACAAAGAGTCTGACCATGGACATAGCAACCCTGCTTGGTATTTTTTCAGCCTTTGGACTGGTGATCATCGCCATTGCCCTTGGGGGCGGAATCATGTTGTTCGTCAATATCCCGTCCCTGATGATCGTGCTGGGCGGGACTCTGGGCGCCACCATGATCAATTACCCCATCAAGGATGTATTCGGAACTGTGGCTGTTTTGAAAAATGTCTTTTTCTCAAAAACCATGAAAGGGGATGATATCACCGGACGATTCGTGGAATTCGCAACCAAGGCCAGACGCGAAGGGATTCTGGCTCTGGAACCCTACGTGAAGGAGTTGGATAATGATTTTCTGCGAAAAGGCCTCCAATTATCCGTGGACGGCCTTGAACCCAATGCCATCAGTGAAATTCTGGATACGGAAGTTACGGCCATGAAAGAAAGACACCAACTGGGAGCGGAGATTTTCGCCACCATGGGGGCCTTTGCTCCGGCCCTGGGCATGATCGGGACCTTGATCGGACTGGTCCAGATGCTCCAGTCCATGGATGACCCCAACAGTATCGGACCAGCCATGGCTGTGGCCTTGCTCACCACCTTTTACGGGTCAATCCTGGCCAATCTCGTGTGCATGCCCATTTCAGGCAAACTAAAAACACGGAGCAAAGAGGAAAGCCATCTGATGGAGATCATTCGAACCGGAGTCATTTCCCTGACCCATGGGGACAATCCCCGTATTCTCGAGCAGAAGCTCCTGGTCTTTATGCCTCCCAAATCACGGAGCAGCCGATTTGATTAGGCCTATTGATCGGTGAAAGGTGTCCATGATCCAAAAAAAAGAAAAAAAACAGGACCCGGCAAACGATAGTATGATCCAGATGTTGACCATCTCACTGTTCATCATCCTCCTTGCCTTTTTTATTCTCCTGAACTCCATTGCCAAAGTCGACGAAAAAAAGAAACGGGTGGCCATGGGATCCCTTATGGAAAGTTTTGGTGGGGAAATGACGCTCCAGACCAAAGGGATTGCCCCTGATGCTATATTTAGCGACGGGGTGAGCCCGGTGGACCTTTCAGACCTCGAATCAGGGGATGTTCCCGGCATGAAGGATATCACCGTCAGTTCCAGCAAAAGAAAAACAACCCTGAGCATCCCGGATCAGATGTTTTTTACCGGGAACGGAACCCGGATCACAAACCAGGGACTCCTTGTGCTGGACAAGATCATTGGAATCCTCAAAACCAACGAATTCCCGGTGGATATCAGTGGGCATACCGATGACAGCCCCCTTGAAGACCCTCTGGGTATGAACCACAGGGAAGCATCCACATTAAAGAGTGTGGGAGTCATGGAATATCTGGTGGAAAAAGGGCATATCCCTGCCCAGCGGCTCACGGCCTTTGGTTGGGGCAAGGAACGGCCCGTTGGACCCAACACCAACGTGAGAACACGTCGGATGAACAGACGAATTGATATCACATTTATCCATGACAAATCCTTGGACAAACCCAAAGGCTTCTTTATTTTCAAGGATTTCTTTTTCAATGTCAAAGACCAATAAGAGGTTTTAGGATCCCATGTCCGGAGATAACAGCAAACAAACCGACCCCAATGCATGGATGGTCACCTTCGGCGATCTGATTATGCTGCTTCTGACCTTTTTCGTGCTGTTGCTCACCATGAAGTCCATGGACAAAAGAGATACGAACCAGATGTTCGATTATTTCATTGAAGCTGAGGATTCCGCTGATATCGGGCCATATAAACCGGCCTTTCGGCCCCAGATCTCCGACGGCGAGCAACTGAAACCGGCGCAGCATATCACCTCAAATGCCATGCTCAAAAAAACCTTGAAAAGCAATTATTACAATTTTCGTAAATACTACGATGTGCATGAAGACGAGCGGGGCCTTGTGGTAACCTTGGGTTCCGAGCATCTATTTGATCCGGGAATGGCTGAAATACGTCCTGGGGCAGTTTCCATTCTGGATCTTGCGGGCAACCTCCTTGCAGATGTATCCAACGAGGTCCTGATCCTGGGGCATACGGACAACACACCCCTCCGGCATGGTAAATTCCGTTCCAACTGGGAACTCTCTTCGTATCGGGCCTTGAATGTCTATCATTATCTGACCGAAGAATACGGAATTTCCCCGGGGCAGCTCGCCCCGGGTGGGTACGGTGACACACGTCCCGCCCATCCCAACACAAGCCCTGAAAACCGTGCAAAAAACCGCCGGGTGGAGTTTATTCTAAAAAAATAAGGACATGCCATGGCCAACAGATTGAAACAGGATGATGAACTGAGCTTGCATATCGAAGAACCCAATGATGAAAAAGGTATAAAAAAGGGGGCCAAAGCCTTATTCAGAAACCGCTATGTTCTGATTGCTCTGATTGTCCTTGTTCTGGGCGGATCTGCTGCCGGCTGGTTCTTGTTCATTAAGGCCAAGGACAAAAGCCCTGAAATCGTTGTAAACCAAGCGGAAAAAAGACAACCCATCATCAGGAGCCCCATGTTATTCAGAGATATCATTGACCTGGGCTCCTTTGAGGTCAGACTGGGAGATATGGGGGGTGACCTGTCCTTCAAAATTCGCATTGAACTGGACGTGGATTCCCCTGATCTGGGCAGGGAAATCAGCCGACGATCGGCCCAGATCGAACGTTCGATCAAGGCGCTTATGATCAACAAAACCTATAACGAAATCCAGGGGACTGACGGAAAAATCATTCTCAAAAACGAATTGATTGCCAGTCTGAACCGCATGTTGCAAACAGGCAAAGTGCGCAATATTTATTTTTCAGAATTCATAATCATATAGGCGATTTATCATGGGCGATATCTTAACACAGGAAGAAGTTGACAGTCTCTTATCGGGATTGAGCGCCGGCAAAGTCAAAACTGAGACCGATGACAAGGCGGCGGAGATGGATGGCGTCATGATCTATGATTTCACCAATCAGGATCAGGTCATCCGCGGCCGTATGCCCACCTTTGAGGTGATCAATGAACGCTTTGCCCGTGAAATCAGGGCCAGCATGACCTCCATGCTCCATACCAATGTGGACATCAGTGCAGAGTCCCTGGACACCTTGAAATTCTCAGAATTTGGTCGAAGCCTCCCCGTGCCCACCAGCCTCCATGTATTCAGAATGGAGCCCTTGAGGGGGCACGGCCTGCTGGTCCTTGAAAGCCAGCTTGTGTTCAGTCTCATCGACCAGTTTTTCGGGGGCAAAGGCACCACCAAGGCACGTATCGAGGGCCGGGAATTTACGGCCATTGAGGAAGTCATGATCAATAAAGTTGTGGTTGCCTGTCTAAAGGATCTTGAAACAGCCTGGTTCCCGGTGGAGCCTGTAAAAACCACCATGGTTCGTTCCGAGGTAAACCCCCAGTTTGCCACCATCGTCATGCCCACGGATCTGGTCATCGTCACCCGCTTTGAAGTTGAGCTGGAACAAACCGCCGGCACCTTGATCGTCTGCCTGCCCTACGCCATGATTGAACCCTTGCGCGGCAAGCTTTCCGCAGGATTTCAGGCTGAGGTGGAAGACGTGGACTATACCTGGCAGAAACGTCTCAAGGAAATCATTCTGGATTCCGAGGTGGAGCTGGCTGTTCAGCTGGGCAACACGGAAATCACCGGCGAGCGGCTGATATATCTAAAACCCGGCGACATCATCGAACTGGACCAGGATGCCGAAGACACCCTCAAAGGTATGGTGGAAAATTATCCCAAGCTGGATGGTTACGCTGGTCTTCAGCGAGGCTTTCAGGCATTCAGGGTAGAACGTAAACTCTTTACCAAATAAGGATCACATCGTATGGCTGATGAACTCAATGACATGGACGGCTTGGAAAAAGATAAAAAGGCTGAAAAAGGCAGATCCGCCGATGCCCACGATCTTGAATTCATCCTGGACATCCCCCTTGAACTTTCCGTTGAACTGGGCAGATGCAAAATGCTGGTAAATGATCTTTTGCAACTGGGCCAAGGCTCCATCGTGGAACTCAATAAACTGGCAGGAGAACCCCTTGAGATCTACATCAACCGAAAGCTTGTGGCCCGGGGAGAAGTGGTTGTGGTCAATGAAAAATTCGGTGTGCGATTAACCGATATCATCACGCCCATGGAACGTGTAAGAAGTCTTGGATAATTCATTGTTTATTCTATTTCGAGGTATGCCATGAACGGACTGACATCAACGCCCTTGATCAGCGGGTCTGACTTCTGGATTATGATATTCAAAAGTCTGGGTATGCTCTGCCTGGTTCTGGGTATCCTGGTCGGGATTCTTTATTTCATTCGTAAAATCAACCAGGCCCAAGGGGAAGGCCGGGATAAATCCATGATCCGGCATTTATCGACCTTTTATCTGGCCCCCAAAGAGCGTGTGGTTCTTCTTGACGTGATGGGACGAAAAATCCTGATCGGCGTGACCCAGCAGAACATCACGAACATCACTGAATTTCCAGAATGCCTGGAAAAGGAAGACGAGGAAGAACCCCGCCCCTTTTTCAAAACCATTTTACGAAAGGCCGCCAAGGAATCACACCCCCTGGTTATGGATGACTTAGCCATGATTCAAAAAGCCGAGGCCTAAAGAATGACAGAGGTAATTCCAATGATCATATACAGAAAAAAAAGGATTTTGCCATCACGACCCATCCTGTGGTGTCTTATGATCGGCCTCTTTCTTTGCCTGGCCCATGTCCCGGAAAGTGTCGGGGCGACCACCCTGCCCATTCCCTCCATCCGGGTGGGCCTTGACCGTGCCCAGGAGCCTGGGGATGTGGCCGTGGCCCTGGAAGTGATCGCCCTACTCACCATTTTGTCCCTGGCTCCGGCCATCCTGATTCTTCTGACCTCCTTTACACGGATTCTCATTGTTTTTCATTTTTTAAGACAGGCCATCGGTACACAGTCAACACCGCCCAACCAAATCCTGGTGAGCCTGGCCCTTTTTATTACCTTTTTTATCATGAAGCCTGTTTGGCAGGATGTTTACACCAACGCCCTGAGCCCCTACATGGATGAACAGATCACCTACCAGACCGCATTTGAAAGGGCACAGATTCCTGTCCGGAAATTCATGCTTGCCAACACCCGTGAAAAGGACATTGCCCTGTTCGTCAAAATTTCAAAAAGTCCACGTCCCAATACCAAAGACGACTTATCGCTTTTGGCCCTGATTCCTGCCTTCGTGATCAGTGAACTCCAGACCTCCTTCATCATCGGCTTTGTCATTTATGTGCCCTTTCTGATTCTTGATATGGTTGTGGCCAGTGTGCTTCTGTCCATGGGTATGATGATGCTTCCACCGGTGATGATCTCTCTGCCCTTTAAGCTGATGCTTTTTGTACTTGTGGATGGCTGGAATATCGTGGTGGGGTCACTGGTCAAGAGCTTCAGCGTTTAAGATGGCGTCGTAAAAAGTCCCATATGCGGCGTTATAGTGTTTGGCCGGACGTTCGACATACGAACAAGTATGCCTTCACGCCCGGCCAAACACTATGCCTTGCCTATGGACCTTTTTCCATAGCCATCCGTCGACGTTTTACGAGTTCATCATTTAAAAGACAGGTGATTTATGACCCCGGAATTTGTTGTTTCATTTGCCAAGGAAGGCTTGATACTCACCCTGGCTCTATCAGCACCCATGCTTGTGATTGGTCTTGTGGTGGGGCTTGCCGTATCGATTTTTCAAGCGGTCACATCCATCTCGGAAATGACCCTGACCTTTATCCCGAAAATCGTGGCTGTGTTTCTGGGCATGATCTTTTTTGCTCCCTGGATGCTGGAAAAAATCACAACATTTACCATTAAAATTATAAACAACATACCCATGTATATCCGATAATATGGACATTCTGAATTTTTCTGCAAATGAATTTAAAATTTTCATCCTGATCCTGATCAGGGTCAGTATCGTTCTATTCATGTTCCCGGTATTCAGTTCCCCGGTGGTTCCCGGTCTGACAAAAATTGCCCTGGCCCTTATTCTCTCCCTACTGCTTTATCCGGTGGTTCCCATGGATCCCGGCCTGTTCCCCCAGAACAATCTGGGATTTGCCGTCCTCATCACAGGAGAATTCATCGTGGGCATGGTCATGGGCTACACCGTTGACATTTTTTTTGGAGCGGTCCAGCTGGCCGGCCAGATCATCGGATTCCAGATGGGTTTTTCCATGATCAATGTCATTGATCCCCAGTCCGGAGCCAATATTTCCATGATGTCCCAGATCGGCTATCTGGTTGCGATTCTTCTGTTTATCCTTTTAAACGGGCACCATACCATCATCCAGGCCCTTGTGGAAAGTTTCCGCATCGTCAATATGGGGGAGTTTTTTCTAAAAGCCGGGATGATCACCCAGCTGCAAACCATGGTCACCGGCATGTTTGTCCTGGGCATCAAAATGGCGGCCCCGGCCATGGCCGCCCTGCTTTTCACCAGTGCCGCCTTTGGAATCTGTGCCAAGTTTGTCCCCCAGATGAATATCATGATCGTGGCTTTTCCCGTCCAGATTTATGTGGGCCTCATCACCTTTGGCCTGACCCTCCAGGTGATCGGCATCCTTTCGAATAATTTCACCGGAACCTTTCGGGGGCTGTTGTCCTCTCTTCTTCTCTGGATGGGCGGATGAATATGGGGATTACATATTAGGGTCCATGCCGGCGTTCTCGGGTTTCCGGAATCCCAGGAGGTTTTGTTAAGCGAATGAAACCATAGGTCCTATAAGTCCCATAGGTCCTATGGAGTCCCATTAGCCCCATCCCCACCCAAAGGAAAACACCATGGCCGACGACAACATGCAAGAGAAAACCGAGCCCGCAACCGAGAAAAAGCGGCGCGAGGCCCGCGAAGAGGGGGATGTTGCCCGGAGCGTGGAGCTCCCTTCGGTGTTCGTTCTTCTGGGTGGTGTCTGCGTTATCTATATGGCTGCCGGTTTCATGTACAAAAACGTCGTTTCCGTAATGAGAGATTGTTTTTCCTTTAAGGTGGTTCCGAATTTCACGGATCAGCATTGCATAAGCCTTTTATACCGTTATTCTGCAGAATTTTTCCTCACCTTTGCCCCGGTGATGATCACCGTTTTCCTGATGGCCCTTATCACTAACATCTCCATGGTGGGATTCCAGATATCCTGGAAAGCCATTGGTTTTAAATTCAACAAGCTTGACCCTATCCAGGGACTCAAAAAGAAATTTTCATTGAGTTCTGTGGTCGAACTGTTAAAAAACATCGCCAAGCTGTCCATAACAGCACTCCTTGCCTGGCTTGCCGTCCGAGGAGAATTGGACCGTCTGGTCTTTCTGTATGACGATTCTGTGGGTCAGATTATGGTGTATCTGTTGAAAGTGGCTTTCAAGATTTTCATCTGGGTAATCATTCCCATGGCTGCGGTGGCCCTTCTGGACTATATGTACCAGAGATGGCAGTTTGAAGAAAAACTCAAGATGACCAAACAGGAGGTCAAGGATGAACACAAGCAGACTGAAGGTGATCCGCAGGTCAAATCACGAATCAGAGGCCTCCAGCTTGAAGCAGCCAGAAAACGCATGATGTCTGACGTTCCCAAGGCCGATGTCATCGTCACCAACCCCACCCACATTGCTGTGGCCATTAAATACGACCCTCTGTCCATGAGAGCACCCAAAGTGGTGGCCAAAGGCGCGGGAATCATCGCGGAAAAAATCAAGGAGATCGCCGCCGAATCCCAGGTCCCTATCATCGAAAACAAGGAGTTGGCCCGAAACTTGTATAAATCAGTCACTATCGGTTCGGAAATTCCCGGAGATTTTTACAGGGCCGTGGCGGAAGTGCTTGCCTACGTCTTCAAAATGAAGGGCAAACGTCTTTAACACAACGAATCCTAAAATGATCATACTCCGGGCCCTGGGACGTCATGGTTCCGACAATGCGCCAAAATACGGACAAGCCCTGACTCAGGTCATCATGAATCAACAGGTTTCAAGGAGAACATGCTGTGGCATCAGTGCAGAACATATTTTTAGAAATGCGTAAAGACACGGCCGATATTGGCATGGTGATCGGGGTCATCGGTATTCTGGTCACCATGATTCTCCCCATTCCGCCTGTACTCCTGGACCTCTTGTTGGCTTTGAACATCTCCATGGGCATCATTGTTTTGATCACCACCATGTATACGGTGAAGCCCCTTGATTTTTCGATTTTTCCTCCCATGCTCCTGGTTCTGACCCTTTTCCGTCTGTCCATCAATGTGGCCTCCACACGATTGATCCTGCTCAGGGGAAGTGAAGGGCCCAGTGCCGCAGGCTCCATCATCATGGCCTTCGGTAATTTCGTGGTGGGTGGTAACTATGTGGTGGGGCTCGTCATTTTCATCATCCTTGTGATCGTCAACTTCAAGGTCATCACCGCTGGTTCAGGCCGCATCGCCGAAGTTGCGGCCCGGTTCACCCTGGATGCCATGCCCGGAAAACAGATGGCCATTGATGCGGATCTAAACGCCGGACTCATTGACGAAAACGAAGCCCGCCAGCGTCGTGAAAAAATCGCCAGGGAAGCTGAGTTTTTCGGTGCCATGGACGGTGCCAGCAAATTTGTCAGGGGAGACGCTGTGGCGGGGCTCATCATCACGGGCATCAATATCACCGGCGGATTCATCATCGGCGTGTTCCAGCAAAACATGGAAATGATGAACGCGGCAAGCACCTACACCCTTCTGACCATCGGTGACGGTCTGGTCAGTCAGATTCCGGCCCTGATCATCTCCACAGCAGCCGGCCTCCTTGTTTCGCGTTCCAGTTCCGAAAGGAAAATGGGTGACGAATTTGCCCGACATATTTTCGCCAAGGACGTCCCCATTTATATCGGGTCCGTTATTGTTTTTCTTTTCGGTATGGTTCCTGGACTTCCGGCCTTTCCTTTCATGACCCTGTCCCTTGCCCTGGCCGGAACCGTATATTTCTTGAAAGACACCATCCTTGCCGATGAAAAGACCCTGACGGAAAAAGAAATCGCAGCAGCCGAGCCCTCCGATGAAGCCGGTCCCGAGGATGTGGAGCATCTGCTCTCCCTTGACAGCATGGAACTTGAAGTGGGATATGGCCTGATTCCTCTGGTTGACAAATCCCAGGACGGAACCCTTCTGGGCCGAATCCGTGCCATCCGAAGACAATTCGCCACAGAAATGGGCATCATCATTCCACCCATTCACATACGGGATAATCTCAAACTCAGGCCCTCGGAGTACCGCATGCTGATCAAAGGCACCGACATCGCAGGGGGTGAATTGATGGTCAATCATCTTCTGGCCATGGACCCCGGTGATGTCATGCAGAAACTTGACGGTATTCCCACCACAGAGCCGGCATTCAATCTTCCGGCCCTATGGATTCCACCGGACCGGGAAGAAGACGCCAAATTCGCAGGGTACACCGTGGTTGACAATTCAACGGTCATGGCCACCCATATCACGGAAATTATCAGAAATAATTCAGCGGAACTGATGGGCCGCCAGGAAGTTCAGCAACTATTGAGTAATCTTGCCAAGACAAGCCCCAAGGCGGTTGAAGAACTCGTGCCCGGCGTCATGAGTCTGGGCATGGTTCAAAAAGTCCTCCAAAATCTCCTCAGGGAGCGTGTTTCGGTGCGTAATCTCCTGGGAATTGTTGAAACCCTTGCCGACTATGGCCCCATGAGCAAAGACACGGATCTTTTGACCGAATATGTCCGCCAAAAACTGGGGAGGTTCATCCTGGGGCCCTGTATTCAGCCCGACGGAACCCTGCCCGTAATCACCATGACCCCATCCGTCGAAGAGGATATTTCCAAAAACATCCAGCAGACCGAGCATGGGGCTTATCTGGCAATGGACCCCTCTCGGGCTGAAAAAATTATCCGATCAATAAGGGCCGAAGTGGAGAAAAAAATGATGATGAATCTCCAGCCCGTCATTCTCTGTTCACCGGGCATACGGCGCCACTTGAGAAAAATGATTGAACAGTACGTCCCCTCGGTCATGGTGATTTCCCATGCCGAGATCGCACCCAACATCAGTATCAAAGCAGTGGGAAAGGTGAGTGTATAACATGACAGTTAAAACCTATTCCGCAAACAGCATGCAGGCGGCCATGGCCCAGGTCAAGGAAGACATCGGCGAAGATGCCTTGATCATATCCACCCGGAGGATTCCAAAGCCTCCCATGGACCCTTACGGGAAAGACACGTTTCAGATCGAAGCCTCGGTGGGTTCGGCCATGTCCCCCAAGGCCCGAACCAAAGGGATAAAGGTCAAAGACAAGGACCTGCTGAAAATGACCGCCGGATTGCTTGATAAAAGCCCTTTGCCCCGTTTCAACGGAAACATGGCAGGGACAAAGAACAGTACCCTTGAGCTTTCCGAAATCCGTGACATTCTCTGGTGGACCAGCTTCAGCGATGATATTCTTGAGCTGATGGAAGAGCACAAAGATGCCTTCAAAGTCTATTCCAAGCTTCTTCTGTCAGGAATTTCCGAAAAAAGAGTCAAAGCCCTTTTGAAACAAGGCATAGAGAAGAAAAACGTGTCCGGTGAGGACTTCACCTTGAATGTGCTCAAGGGACTTCTGTCATCCGTTGAAGCCATAGATCCCTTTGCCTCAACCGAAAGAAGCCAGGGCAGACCCATAGCGGCCGCCTTCATCGGACCCACCGGGGTAGGGAAAACAACCACCATTGCCAAGCTTTCTGCGGAACTGGGCCTGAAACGAAAAAAACGGGTGGGGCTTATCTCCGTGGACAACTATAGAATCGGTGCCGTGGACCAGCTGAAAACATATTCCGCCATCATCGGTCTTCCCTGTATCCCTGCGTTTACGGGTGAAGACCTTAAAAAAGCATTGAACAAACTTTCAGGAATGGATTATGTTCTCATTGACACGGCTGGGCAGAGCCATCTGGACACCCCGCGGATGATGGCATTGAAAAATACCCTTTGTGCCGTACCGGGGATCAGTAAACATCTCGTTCTCAGTGCCTCCATGGGTCGGCTCGATATGAAGGAGGCGGTGGAATGCTTTGACCTTCTGGAACCTTCAAGTTATGTGTTTTCAAAAGTGGATGAAACCAATCGATGCGGCAGAATTGTGGACCAGATGATCAATCACAAAATGCCGTTGTCTTTTATCACTAACGGTCAGGAAGTCCCTGAAGACCTGATTGTTGCAAGCCCCAAACATGTTCTGCAGCTGCTTTTATACCCCGAATCCTTTCGGAAATAAACGTGTGGGGCAGACCCGTCAAGGTGGAGACGAACGAACCGTGGATCAGGCCAGTAATTTAAGGAAAATGATGCAAAAGGAAAACCAACGAATCCAGAGCCAGGGTGGGAAACGATCCCTGATTCACGGAGGCACTGGGCCCAGAGTATTTTCTGTCACCAGTGGCAAGGGGGGGGTGGGCAAAACAAACATCGTGGCAAACCTTGCCCTTGCCTTCACCAACATGGGGAAAAAGGTCCTGATTTTTGATTCGGACCTGGGGCTTGCCAATATAGATATTATTTTCGGTATCTATCCCAAATATAATATCGGCCATGTCATTTCCGGTGAAAAAGAACTGATCGATATCATCGCCGAGACCTCCAGCGGCATAGGAATCATCCCGGCCCTGTCCGGCCAAGAGAACCTGAGTGAGCTGTCCGAAGGCCAGAAACTGATTCTTTTGAGTGAATTTGAAACCATTGAAAATGTGTTTGATGTGGTGCTCGTGGACACTGCCGCAGGAATATCCAATAATGTTATTTACTTTAATTTGGCTGCAGAAGAGTGTATAGTGGTTGTAACAGGTGAACCCACATCCATCACTGATGCATATGGTATCATCAAGGTTCTCTTCGGCCATGGAGCGAAACATTTCAAACTTCTGGTCAACATGGTCAGCGACGAAGACGAGGCCAAATCCGTTTATTTTACTCTCAATCAGGCCGCATCACGTTTTTTAAAAGGGGCCGTGACCGAGTATCTCGGATTTGTCCCTGCCGACAAAAAGATAAGAGAATCGGTGCTTGCACGGACACCCTTACTTGAAAAGTTTCCGGATTCCCCGTCGGGACGAGCCATTTCACGCCTTGCGAAAAAACTCCTTGCATCGCCAAGACGCACGGACCTTGACGGGAATATCAAATTTTTCATGCAGCGTTTGCTCAACATCATGTAAATGGCGGCCATGGGGGCCCCTTGGTGTATACGGATGATCGCCCCACATATGCCCGCGCGGTCACCCCAGCACAAAGCACTTTATATTTCAAACCGGAAAAAACATGATCCAAGAATACGAAAAAACCGAAAGCCAGGTACAAAATGCCTTCTTCAGCTCCAAGGAAAGGGAGCAGATGATTGCCAAATATGCCTATCTGGTCAAATATCTGGCAGGGCGGGTGGCCAGCCGTATTCCCTCAAGCGTGGTGTTTGATGAATTGATCAGCGCAGGGTCCCTGGGCCTCATCGATGCGGTGGACAAATATGACCCTAAAAAAAATGTGGGTCTTAAAACCTATGCTCAATACCGGATCAAAGGAGCCATACTGGATGAATTGAGGAGCATGGACTGGTATTCAAGGTCCATGCGTAAAAAAATTCAAAGCATTGAAAAAGCTGTTCATTCTGTTGAAGCCCGAGAAAGAAGACCTGCATCGGACATGGAAATCGCAGAAGAAATGGACCAGCCCCTGGAAAATTATTTTAAAATGCTTTCGGACATTCACGGAGCAGCCCTTCTAAGCCTGGACGACTTCATCAAGAACAACGATGGATCTGATCAGTCCTCTTCCACGTTCACCGATGGCATGCGAAGTGATGACAACCCGTCCGAAACTCTCATCCAGAGCGAACTCAAAGATATTCTGGCAAATGCCATCCGAAAGTTGACAGATAAAGAGCAAATGGTTATTTCTCTTTATTATTATGATGAATTGACACTCAAGGAAATCGGGAATGTTATGGAGTTGACCGAATCGAGAATCTGCCAAATCCACACCATGGCACTGATCAAACTGAAATCCAAGATCAAGGAATACAAAAACACCTGATTATGGCTGGGACCGACAGTAAATACAAAGACAGCTTTATTTCACAGGACGATCTTGATCGTTTACTGAAGGAGGCTGACAGCTTGAGCCTGGAAGCCTTTGCCGGGCCTGGGCAAGAGACGGACTTCAGCCCGGTCGAGGATGATGCCATCAGCCAGGATGACATCGATGCCCTCCTCAGCCTTGCAGATAAGGATTCCGTCACTGCAGCCCAGGACTCTGACGTCATCAGCCAGGATGATATTGATGCTCTCCTTGCCGGGAATATCGCCCCAGCCCCGCAACCGGATGATGACATCGACGATGAGCCCGCAGATCTTGATCTGGTCACACCCGAAGACATTGAAAAGTTATTGCGTTCCGAACCCGTTGAACAAAACATATCGGCCCTTGAGTCGTCGGATCTTTCTGGTGGAGATCTTGATACGATCACCCAGGAAGATCTCCGGAGCCTTACAGAGAGCAATGAGATCAAAGCGGAGTCTGGCCTGGATCAGGATGATGATGATTCCCTGATTTCCCAGGAGGATATCAACGCCCTTCTTTCAGGGGCCGGGAACGTGGACACCCAATCGAATGAACCCCAAAACGCCGAAGAAACCATACTCCCTGTCCTTGATGAAAACGAAGAGGACAGCCTGATCAGCCAGGAAGATATCGACAGCCTCCTTGCCGGTGCGGGTCTCGAAGATGATAAGGCTGTCATCGCCCAGCAGGAGGAAGAGACCAACCTGATTTCCCAGGAAGATATCGACAAACTTCTTCTTGGCACAAATGAAGAGGCCGAGGAAACCCTGATTGATCAAGAGGATATCGACCGACTCTTAAGCTCGTCAAGTCCCTTTGACGGACAAAGTATGGACGAATTCTCGGGACAAGATAAACTGATTTCCCAGGAGGACATCGACCGGCTGCTCAACGAAGACCTTTCTGAAGCGGAAATCACGGACGATCGCCCCATGGATCAGGTCATCCTCGAAGAACCCCCTGCCAAAACCAAGCCAGGCCGAGATAAAAAAAACACGACGTCTGTCTGGTATCGTTCCAGGTTGTTTGTCAGCATGGCTGCCGCGACCATGGTTGTTTTAGTCAGCCTGATTGCTCTGATGATCATGTCGGGAAAATCTGAAAAACCCCTGGCCCAAAATGACACGGCCGACACGATTGAGGCCCTGGACAATCAGGCGACACGGCCCGATCCTCTGCCCGTTGAAATCCCGCCGTCCAGGATCCCGGATATCATAACGGTGACCATGAATGAATTTATCGTACCGGCTCCCGCCAAAATCAAGGGATTGTCTTACATCACTTTAAGTCTCACCCTTGAAATTGCAGATGCCCCGGTAAATCCCATTAAAGATTATGAGCCCTTTTTCCGAAATATTGTGTATGAGGTACTTAATAAGGCATTCATTTTGCAAAGTGACTCCAAAATCGTGGAGACCGATCTTAAAAAAATGATCAAGGATGCCTTGAATGATGCACTTTCCGAAGGATCTATCTCGAAAGTTGATTTTTCCGATTTCAAAGTCGGTTAAGCGCATCGTTCGCATATTATCGGAAAAACGGAGATTAAGATCATGACAACGATTCCAAGTCTCAATATCGTGATCCAGCAAGGCGACAGTGTTCGAGAGTCCCATAATATCAAGAATCAAACCCTTGATGCAGCCCAGCACGCCTCGTTCCAACGGTTGGAAGAAGAAGATAAAAAGCGAACCATGGTCTCCCAGACCCAGGAAACGGAAAAAATTCGTTTCAACAAAGATACATCCAGTGAGGGAAAACCCAAACAGGATGCCAGGTCAAGCAATAAAAAAAAACATGCCAGCCCCTCTGAAGAGTCCGTGGAACCCGATTCTACGGGCCGCCTTCTCAACACCATCGTGTAATTGAACGGACCGCAAGGGGGGTTGAACAGGGCGATTAAGCCACAATACAAACAGGATCACGTTGTCATGATGGCCATGCTTTCCACAGAATTCTGGGTTGTCTTCCAGACGCTTTCGATATGTCTCCTACTGGTGCTTCTGGTTTATTTTATTCGGCATTCAAGATCCGGAAAAGAAGGCACCCATGGGGCGGAAGACTCCGCCCGAAAGATTGTGGCCATGATGGAGCCACTTCTCAATGAGGCCGAATCATCCGCCAGGATTTTTGAAAGCCAGATCATGGAGAAAAATAAACTGATCCGTGAGCTAAATGATAAACTTGACAGCCGGATCATCAGCCTGAACCTGCTGTTGAACCGGGCAGATGCCTACCTTTCACGGTCCCTCTCCCAGGACAGACATGAGATCATCCCGGCCGAAGGAATTTACGACACCCAGGAAGCCATCCTTTCTCTCTATCAGAAGGGTATGGGGCCCCAGGACATTGCCACTGAGCTTTCTGTCTCTCACCAAGAGGTGGATCTGGTCATTTCCTTGAAAAAGAAATTTATCGCCATGGAAAAAGGATCCTGATCATACCATGACGACCCTGTCCCGCATACTGTTGTCCTCGTCCGAACTGGTTCTGGATCTTTTGCAGGACAAAAAAGGGGCGCCGGTATTCAAAGAGAATCAACTTGTGGAGGCCAAAGTCACCCAGGTGTTTTCCCAGGGCAAAGCACAGCTCCGCATTGAGGGACAACTGGTTGAGGTTAAAACCCATCTGCCCCTTGTTGAAGATGAAACCCTTTACCTCAAAGTCACAAAAACCGGTGATTCCCAGGTTCTGAAACTTGTGGAGGCCCATAAACCTGTGAGTTTTCCTCCTGGCCTTGCTGAAATGAGAACCATGGGCCAGGAAGGGCCCTATGAGAATCTTGCCAAAGTACTTAATCAAACGGCCAAAGGAACCGCCCAGATCCGGAGCCCGTCTGTCCCGATCATTCAGGATCAAAAAATCGAGGGCCAGGGCACGGATCAAGCGTCTCCTTCCAGGCAAAGATTATCAGGACAAATCCTGTCGCCCGGCCAAGGACTGGGGAACAATGAAAAGCCTCCCCCGGCCCATGGCCTGCCGTCCTCCAGGGGCCCATCTTGGGAGGGTGAGGCTTTCGGCAGCCCGTCTTCAGGACGACTTCTTGCAACTGACCGCCCGTTTATAGAGGCCCTTATCAAACAGAACGCCATCCCCCTTGAACTCAAATTGTCTCTGCTCATCACCCAGGGAAACCCAGAAAAACCATCTGTACCGGCACCCATTTTGGAATCCCTCGCACGTAAACTCCAAAGCCTTATGCCCCATAACGAGTCCGCAGCTCAAAAAAATGATTTTACCGGAAACGATCCGCCCTTTTCCCGATTGGGCAAACAGGCCCAGACTCTTCTTAAAACCTTTGGCCCTGAAGATAGAACGCTACTGACAAAGGCCCTTGAAAACCGTTCCATAGGCCTGGGAGACAAAATCCGGGCTCTTTTTTCATCCGCATCCGAAACCCTGATCCGCGAAAAAGGGCTCACCCAACTCCGTGATATCCTGATCAAGGCTTTTCTGCCCAAAGGCCCTGGCCAGACAACTGCTCCTGGTTTTCTTTCCCCTCTTCCGTCCATGACGGACGGATCGTTGTTTGTAAATAAAAACATTTTCAGCGAACTCAGAGAACTGGTGTGGACCATGGCCTTGAAATCAGATGGCCCCTTTGATGAAAAAGCCCTCAAAAGTCTGGCGAAAAACAGCGGCCTGATGTGGGAAAACAAGATCAAGTCCTTTGCAGAATCTCTGGGGTCAAGCCAGGATGCCCTTTCTGTGAAAGAACAGGTATCGACCCTTCTTTCCAACGATGTCAAAGCACTTTCCATGAAGCTTGCACAATCCAGCGAACCCGAGGTGCAGGAAACGGTTGAGACCCTGAAACGATTTGTGGACAGTCTTGAAAAAATGCAGTCTCTGAACAGCCACAGCGCCGACGAAACAGGCCGATATCTTCTTCCCCTGCCTTTTTATTCAGGAGAAAACCTCCGGTTCGGCCAGCTGTTCTTTGACCTTGACCGAAAAAGCAGCCCGGGGAAAAAAGAGGGTGATCGGATTATCCGGGTGGCATTCCTTCTTGACATGAGTCGCCTGGGGCACGTTCAAGCGGATTTTGCCATATTCAAAAAATCCCTGGGCGGTGAATTTATCGTGGGGCATGCTTTGGCAAAAAAATCCATTGATGACGCCCTTCAGGAATTCCAAAGGGCTCTGGTCCAGAAGGGCTATTCTGTCACACGGATGGACTGCCGCATCATGGATCCCGAAACCCTTGCCAGTCAATCGCTTACCGAACGCATGGTCAGCCCCCCCCAAGAAGGTGCGGTCAACCTGCGGATATAGGACGCCATGAGCATGACCAAGAAACGAAAAAAAGCCGTTGCCCTCCGCTACAATCCCCTCAAGGACCGTGCCCCGAAAATCACGGCCAAGGGATCCGGTGACGTCGCTGAGCGTATCATTGAAATTGCTCACAAGCATAATATCCCGGTCAAGGATGACGCTGATCTGGTGGAGGTTCTGTCCAAGCTTGAAATCGAAAAGGAAATCCCCCCTGATGTCTATGTGGTTGTGGCTGAACTGCTGTCTTTTGTTTACTCGGTTAACGGTAAAAAGACACTGTTCTGACACAAAAAGCCCATGAGCTGTTTGCATTCTGACCCCAATTGATATAAAATGAAAATTAAATGATTTATTCACGTTACCCCAGTTGGGATATGGAACCTCTTGAAGAACCTGTCCTGCACTGACCGTTGTCCAACCTATATATAATATACCGGAATTTCAGACGATACATACATGAGAACCCTTCTTGTCACCGAGAATAGAATCGTGGCCAAACTGATTGTTCATGAAATCATGAGCAGCAACAGGGAGATCGCCGTCATCGATTCTGAATCGAGGATGCTGGAACATATTCGGTCCTTTGAGCCGGATCTTATCCTGGTGTATTCCGATGGCCTGCTTCCTCTGATCCGGACCATTCGCGAAGCACGAATCTTCATGCCCCAGAGCAAGGTCCCCCTGCCCATCCTTGCCATTATTGACAAAGACGAAACAGCCAAAATCGATGAGGCATGGAAAGCGGATGTCACTAAAATACTCAGAGCCCCCTTTGAAAAATCCGAGCTTCTGGATGCGGTCTGTGGACTTTACGAGTCCAAAAAAAACCTTGCCAACGCAACGATTCTTGTGGTGGATGATGCCCGATTCATTTTAAAAGTAGCCTCGGATATTCTTTCCCAGGCCGGGTTCCATGTTCTTACGGCTGAAAACGGCCACGATGCTTGGGAAATCCTGAATGCGAGCCAGGAGCAACGAATCGATCTGGTCATCACCGATCTTCATATGCCGGTAATGAATGGAGAAGAGCTGTGCATCCTAATCAGAAAGCACAAACACCTGGGCCGTATCCCTGTGATCTTTCTCACCTCCCAGGGCGGTGAAAGCACCGAACTTCGAATCCTCAAGGCCGGGGCCTCTGATTTCCTGACCAAACCCTTTACCAAAGATCTGCTTCTTGCCCGGGCGTCGGTCCATCTTGAAAGCTGGATCCTCACCAAAAATCTGAACGACCTGGTCAACGCGCGAACGGCCAACCTGGCCAAAGCCAAAGAGGATGCTGAAAAAGCCGACAGAGCAAAAAGCCAGTTTCTGGCCAATATGAGCCATGAAATAAGAACCCCTATCAACGGAATCATCGGGTTCACATCCATGGTTCTGGACATGGAACTGACCCAGGAGCAACGAGAGTCATTGATGACGGTGAACCAATGTTCAGAAGCCCTTCTCTCCCTGATCAATGACATTCTGGATTTGACTAAAATCGAATCAGACAAAATTGATCTTGAATCCATTGAGTTTAATCTCGAAGATCTTCTCCACGGAGCCTGTGATATTGTCCGAACTAAACTGAACAGCGGCAAGGTGGATCTTCTGGTAGAGGTCGACGAAGATATCGATGCCATTGTAAAGGGTGATCCCACTCGACTTCATCAGGTGATCATGAATCATCTGAGCAATGCCGCCAAATTCACCTCTGAAGGCCATATTCTGGTCACAGCGAAAAATGCCGGAGAAGACAAGGAGAACCTGTTCGTTGAAATTTCCGTTTCAGATACGGGAATAGGACTTTCCCCCGAGCAGATGGGGAAAATTTTTGAACCGTTTACCCAGGCCGACGGCAGTACAACACGAAAATATGGGGGCACAGGCCTGGGCCTGACCATTGCCCGGCGGTTAGTGGGTCTGATGGGCGGAACACTTTCCGTGGACGGTGAACCCGGAGTAGGCTCCCGTTTTTTCTTTACCGTCACCCTGATGAAAGCCAATAACAAAACATCAGAGGACCCTGTCCTCCTGGAAAAAGACCTGACCGGCATGGGCTGTCTGATTGTGGATGACAACCCTGACGCCCTGCGCATTGAATCAGATATTATCCAACGCATTGGAATGATACCAAAAACAGCCGCATCCGCACGGGAAGCGTTAGAGATCCTCACGCCTGAGGATAAACTGATCCTTATGGATATCATGATGCCTGAGGTGGACGGATATATGTTACTTGACCAAGTCAAAAAACGCTTGGGTGACCGTCTTCCGCCTGTCATCGCCATCACGGCTGACACGCGCTCGGGCATTGTCAAACAAATGGAACTCGCCGGATTTTCAGGTTATCTATTCAAACCGGTCCGGCGCAAAGCCTTGGTCAACATGATCCTCCGTGTGATGGGCCATGGTGATGACATTTCCCAGAGCCCTATACTCACCGAACAGAAGGTCATTGTACAAAAGCCGCCCTGTCTGAATATTCTGGTGGCCGAAGACAACAAGGTCAACCAGACCCTGGCCGTAAAAATGCTGACAAAAATGGGCCACAACCCTGAAATTGCAGACGACGGCCTGTCTGTCATCGAAAAAATCGACTCAAAAACCTATGACATTGTGTTCATGGATATGCAGATGCCCAAGATGGACGGCCTCGAAGCCACACGTTATATCAGGAATAAAGGCTTAAAGATTCCTGTGGTGGCCATGACGGCCAATGTGTTTGAATCTGATCGTGAGGCATGCAAGCAAGCGGGCATGGATGATTTCATAGCCAAACCGTTCAAACGGGAAGCCATTCGTGACATTCTTTACACATACTGCTCACTTGAAAAGAACCTGTCCCAGTTCGAAACCATCCATTTTCGTATTCTTATTGTTGAGGACGATGCCGCCATCGCCAAAATCACCAGCCGCAGTCTCCAGAAGCATTATCCGGAATGGGCGATCCGCATCGCCAAAGACGGCCTCGAGGCATCGGTTCTTTTAGGGAGCTTCCAGCCCATGCTTGTCATTTCCGATGTCATGATGCCCCAAATGGATGGGATTGCTCTGGTTCGGTACATCAAATCCAATGAACGATACGCCGAGACCAAGATTATCATCGTATCATCCCTGGCCCATGATGACCCCAGGATGGTCGAATTGAAAGATTTGGGGATTCAGGGGTTCCTTTCCAAACCATGCCCCTTTGACACATTACGCAATCAGATCATATCTATTCTGAAAAAATAATTTATTTATCGTTATGTATTTGATACCTAATGGAATAGCTGCTATCTTAATAAGGGTCTTTATCCGACTCATAAATCATCCGTCTCACTAAATAGGGTCTATCTGGAAATGGTGGGCACTGCATAAAGGTATTGCTTCTTTGGACGATCACATGGACAAGTTCAGGCTATCACTGTATTTAAAATGGGTAACCCCCATATCCTTGATAATTCTCACTGTGTTATTTTTTGTAATCATTGCAGGTATTGACACCTTTTCAGAAAAAACCGCCCAGGCACGGATGGAAGAACATGCACGGGTGGTTGCCAACAACTTATGGAACTTCAATCTGGAAGGTATCAGCGATTACCTCTCCCTGGCCTCGGAATCCTATGGCTATGAAAGTCTTGTGATCACCGACCATCTGGGCAATCTTTTCTGGAAGATACCCGAACGTTCTATCTCAGGCATCACGGGCACGTTGCTCAGGATGCATCTGATACCCAAGCTGCGGCTCAGCGCCCCCGTCATATACGAGGGCAAGGTCATCGGTTCCGTGGAAACCATCTGGCTTAAGACCACTATTTTTTTAAAGGCCTACACGTTTTTTGCATTTCTTCTTATCCTGGTGGTGATTTTTCTATACATACGTATCCTCGAAGAAAAAGCGACCCTTGAGGAAAGTGTCCGCAAGAGGACCCGGGAACTTGTGGAGTCAAACAACGCATTAAAGCAGGAGATCATCGAACGATCACGGGTTGAAGAAGCCCTCAGGGAAAGTGTTGAAAAACACATCTTTTTGGCTGAAAACATCAACGATGTGATCTGGACCATGGATCTCAAATTCAAATACACCTATGTGAGCCCGGTGTCCATGAAGCTCCACGGCTGGTCCGAAGAGGATTTGAAGCATCTGACCATTTACGATACCTTGACACCTGAATCGGTTGAAATCGTACGAAAAATGTTTGCTGAACAATTGAAAGTCGGAAAGGAAACGGGCCATTACAACTCCTCGGTGACTCTGATCCTTGAAATGTACACCAAGGATGGTTCGACCCTTTATTGTGAAATAAAGGCGTCCTTCATCATGGGTGAAGACAACAAACCCATCGGAATCATGGGGGTGACCCGGAACATCACGGAACGCATGAAAGCCCAGCAGGAAAAAGACGCCCTTGAAAAACAGCTGGACCGTTCACGGAAAATGGAGTCTCTGGGTCTGTTGGCCGGTGGCGTGGCCCATGATTTGAATAACGTTCTTTCAGGCATTGTCAGCTACCCTGAAATTCTGCTTCTTGATCTTCCAAAGGACAGTCCCCTTTACAAACCCATACGAGTTATTCGTGATTCCGGCTTGAAAGCAGCCGCCATTGTCGAAGATCTTCTGACCCTGGCCAGACGCGGAGTCATGACCAAGGACACCCTGGGGCTCAACCACATCATTGAAGACTATTTGAATTCACCCGAGCACGACAAACTGCTCTCCTACCACCCCCATGTGACGATCAAGACGCACCTTGAAAACAACATACCCAGCATCAAAGGGTCTGTGCACCACATTAAAAAAAGCATCATGAATCTGGTGGCCAATGCCGCCGAAGCCCAGCCAAAGGGGGGGACCATCACCCTTTCAACCCAGAGTCGATACATTGATCAACCCTTGCAAGGATACTACACCGTGGGCGAAGGGGACTATGTGGTGCTCACGGTAAGCGATCAAGGTGAAGGCATATCGGAAAATGATATGCAGAGAATTTTCGAACCCTTTTACACCAAAAAAGTCATGGGTCGCAGCGGAACGGGCCTGGGGCTTGCCGTGGTATGGGGAACGGTCCAGGACCATAAAGGATATATCAATATTAAAAGCAATCTGGGTCAGGGAACCGACGTCGAGCTTTACTTCCCTCTGGTTCGGGGGCTTGTGCCTGAACGAGAAAAGAAAGCCACCATAGAATCCATTATGGGAAAAGACGAACGGATTCTGGTGGTAGATGATATCCATGACCAACGGGAAATCGCCACCCGGATGCTCACTCGCCTTAATTACCAGGTTTATTCGGTCAGCTCGGGTGAAGAGGCTGTGGAGTATCTGAAAAATCACCCCGTGGAATGTGTGATTCTGGATATGATCATGGAGCCGGGGATGGACGGCCTGGATACCTACAAACGAATCATTGCCATGACTCCTGACCAGAAAACAATCATCGTCAGCGGCTATTCCGAAACGGACAGGGTACGGGAAGCCCAGCAACTGGGTGTGGCAGACTATATAAAAAAACCCTACATGCTTGAAAATATCGGCATGGCCATCAGGAAGGTTTTGGATCGGTAGGGGGGGGGTAATGGGACTTATGGGACCTATGACCCGATGCCTCTACTCCTATTTAGTGTCCATCCCAAAATGGTAGATCGCACTTTAGACCACGTGTCCGCCATAGCCTTTGGCGACGGCGGAAGGCTACAAGCAAAAACATGTCTCTTGGATTCTGTCGTTTCCCCTGAAAATTAGAAAGATAGCTTCTCGCATAGCGGTTTTTTTGCTGTCGCTGTGTAAGAAGAAATTATAAGCAACTTATATCTTATGAAATATCATATAATTGACAATTATCTATGATCATGTTACATTATGTACAAAACGTACTACACGTTAACCTTAATCTGTAAGAAGGATGTTTTTATGTTGAATAAAATATCAACCGCAGACGCCAGAAAAAAATTTTCAAATATTCTTAACAGAGTGGCGTATGCAGATGAATCATTTGTTTTGACTCGCCGTGGTGAGCCTATTGCGGCCATCGTTTCAATGAGAGAACTAAATATGCTTCAAGAAATAGAAGACCGAGTTGATATTGAAGATGCGTGGAAAGCAAAAAATGAACCTGGTGAACCAATCCCTTGGGAAGAGCTGAAAAAGGAACTTGAACTTTGAAATATAGGATCGAAGTCAAGCGATCTGCGGCAAAGGCACTTAAAAAGATACCAAAACCTGAACAGAATCGTATCCGCCAAAGAATTGACAGCCTGGCTGAACAGCTCCCAAGTGTTGATACAACAAAAATGAAAGGGGATAATCCTTTTCATAAAATTCGAGTTGGGGATTATCGGATTGTATATGAAATTCAAAATGAAGTCCTTGTAATTCTCATCATCAAAATTGGGCATCGAAAAGATATCTACAGGAACCTATCTTAAAATTATTCCACCAAGAACATAACATCCGAAAGGCTATAAAAGCTTCTATTTTATACCCAGATAATCAATCAACCCCAAACTCAAAAACGGTAGATAGGTAATGAGCCCTAAGCCCACAAGCAACAACAGAATAAAGGGTAAGGTCGCTTTGTACAAAGAGAGGATGGAACGATCAAAGCGTAAGGCAGCGATAAACAGGTTCATCCCCACGGGAGGTGTGGAATAGCCGATTTCCAGGTTGGCGAGGAAAATAATCCCCAAATGAATAAGATTCACATCATAACTTCTGGCAAGGGGCACAATCAGGGGAACCACCACAAAAATTGCCGAATATATATCCAGAAAACAACCTACGATCAGAAGAAAAACATTCAGCACCATTAAAAAAACAAGGCGGGAATCAATAACTGATCGGATGGCATCCAGGATGATCATGGGCACCTGGGCATCCACCATATAATTGGTCAATCCATAGGCCGATCCCATGATAATCAGCAAGCCCCCCGAAAGGGAAATACTTTTCACCATCACATCAAATACCCTTTGAATTGGGATATCCTTGCAGATAAGCACCTCAACCACAAGACTATACAACACGGTCAGGGTGGCCACCTCACCCAGGGTTACAACCCCCCCGAACAATCCCCCGATGATAATCAGGGGAATCATCAGTTCCCATTTGGCTTCCCAGGCTGTATCAACAAGCGAGGAAAGGGATGGCCTGGATCTTTCAATGCGATGTTTGCCTGCCACAAAGGCACTGTAAAAAGAAAGAATCACGATGAGAAGAACTCCGGGAATCAATCCGGCGCAGAAGGTCTGGGTGATGCTTGTTTCAGCCACCACCGAATACATAATCAGAGGCAGGCTGGGCACAAACAAAAGCCCAAGGCTCCCCGATGACGTCAGAAGGCCCAGGGAAAAGGATTCGGGATACTTTTCCTTTGTAAGGGCTGGAAATAGAAGACCGCCCAAAGCCACAATGGTCACACCCGATGCCCCTGAAAACGCTGTAAAAAAAGCACAGCTGATCAAGGATACCAAGGCAAGTCCCCCGGGGACAAAACCCAGAAATGCCTGGGATACGTTTACCAGCCGTATGGAGGCCTTACTTTCGGCAAGAATGTATCCTGCAAAGGTAAAAAGGGGAATCGTGTAAAGAAGGGGATTATTGGAAAAATTATTGTATACATCCACGGTGATTGCGGCCATGGGAATATCCGCATAGAAAAAACCGGTCATGGCATAGGCTGAAAGGACGATGAAAATAGGGGCACCAAGAAAGGCCATCAGGGTGATCAGAATAAGAATGCAAACAAGCATGGCACGTTCTCAGGATTTATTTTTATGATAAATTCGTATGAATCCATTGACGATAAAATGAAGCGCGATGACACCATAGCCCACCGGAATAATGATTTCAACGACCCATATGGGTAACTCCAGAAGGGGAAGGGTTATCCCGCTATCGAATTCCATCTTCACAAACGTAAAGGAGGCATAGGTGAGTATCACAAGCACGGCCACGGAAAACACGGTGACCAGAAGTTCCGAGACCATTTTTATCTTCCCGGGCATCCATCGGGGCAGAAGATCAATATGGATATGCATGTGCTGGCGGGTTGCGATCCCTGCGCCCAGAAAAACCACCCAGAGAACCAGATGACGAACCAGAAAATCCGCGCCTTCGATCCCGGTGTTAAACATATTTCTCAACACAATCTGGCATAAAACAATCAGAATCATTGCCGAAAGGCAGCCCACGGCCAGTACCGCATCCATTTTTTTCATCCAGACCAAGAGGGAAAAACCCATTGAACGAGGGCTGTTGCCGTGGAGACGGGTTGTTTGTGTCCCATCATCAGAATGTTTTGGCAAGGGGGGCCTCGCTTTCACCTTTATTCTGTTCCCTGTATTCTTTAATATACGACAGTGTTTTGTCCATTAATTCCCGGGAATAAAGAACACCCACCTGATCTTCCCGTGCAGCGACACCTGCTTTAATGAGAAAACCGACTTTTTCAGGATTTTTCCTGGGGTCCACATGGAGGATGGTCATACCGGCTTCTTCAAGCAGGGCCATGCTTTCATTGTTGGCGGCCCTCAGGTCTTCTTTTTGCTTATTGCAGTATTTTTCGGCTATCTCAAGAATGATTTTCTGGTGTTCAGGAGATATTTTATTCCAGATTTTTTTGGTTACAATGTTGGCTCCCACCACGTTGAGCATGGGATAATCGGACATATATTTAAAGCGGGTGAACCAACGAAAGGCCATGGCCCCGAAAGGCGTCATTCCCGCCGAATCAATCAGGTTGGTTGACACCGATGTCATGACGTCATTAACGGACAGGGGCACGGGCTGGATATCCATGGATTTATAAAAAGCCTGGGCCATTGAGTCTTCCCCTGGCACCCAGCAGCGTGTCTTTCTCATGTCATCAAGGCTTGTGACAGGCTCCTTGAAAAACAGATACATAAAACCGATATCGACAAAACTTCCCAGAACCACGAATCCCTTTTTGTCGAAATACTCAAACATGGTGGATTCAAGCTTGTCACGAACGTATTGCACTTCATCATCATTTGAAAAAATATAGGGCATCTCAGTGACTCTGATTTCAGGGACAATATTACCCAGGCTGTATCCCGAAAAAAAACCTCCGTGAAGCTGGCCCAAGCGAATTTTCCGAAACACATTATTGTCGTCCCCCTGGACCCCTCCCCAGTATATTTTAAAGGCCACTTTGTTCCCGGTGGCTTTTTTCACCTCTTCGTTGAACTCATCCATTCGCCGGGTCATGGCATGTCCCTTGGGAGCCACCGTAGCCATCTTCAGCACCACCTCGGCCGCGTCTTCCCCGGCATACGTTCGTCCGGTTCCGATAAATAGCATCAGAACCAGAAGAAGCATTGCGTGTATCGTCTTCATCATGTCATTCTCTTATCACTTTAAAAATAGTCATCCACATGGTCCATCAGTTGTTCCGCCTTTAATTTACACACAGCGGTTACGGCGCAATGGTCGGGCAGGATGTCTCCCGGAGTATCCATAATATGCGTGAGCAGATTCATATACAGCACTTTATCCTGTTTACGCACGGCGTAATATTTTGCGAAAAACAAATGATGCATCAAAAATTTCCCATTTGAAATTTCAATGGCTTTTTCAAAATACTCTTTGGCCTTGGCTGGATTCCCACCTGAAATTTCAGGCTGGTCCGCATAAAAACACGCCATGGCCAGATAGGGACTTCCGAAATAATAGGTCCCATCAAGTTCTATAAGGCGCCTTATCATGGACTCGGCCTTGGGCACATCCAGAAAAACCCGGACATTGCTCAGATTAAGGCGAATATAGCTCAACCAGGAGAGCGTTGTCCAGAACAAGGCGGGCACATCTTTTTTTCTGATTCGTTTGACCTGTCGCTCAAATTCGGCCAGGGGTTTGTCAAGGATAAACGGCGCCTCATTTTTGAAGAGAATTCTCATCCCGTAGTCCCTTGATTTAAGATAAAGCCTGCTGGCCCTGGCCTCATCCGTATCCTCCACAAAGGAAAAGGCATAGGCAAAATAGCCATGGGCACCGTTGAGCAGAAAGGACCTGTTTTTCGGAGAAATGTCGATGAGACCGCTGAGACCGGCAACCGTAAACGGCATACTTTCACGTATAATTTGAATATCACAGGTCTTGTTGAACGAGTCGTTCATCTGATCAACAACCGGAGAACTCATGTCAACCATCATCCGGGTTGTGAGGGCACACCCTGAGAACAATGACACGCTTGTGAACACGATGATCAAAACCATTGTGTCATGGAATAATCGTTTCATAAAAAAGCTCCTGGGCCTGGGATTATCCGATACCAAGCATAAGCCGTATCTCTCATAGGAAAGACATCTGCCTCCATGATTAACTTGAAAGCGGAAGTAAAAAACACAAATACTAGGCGATAATTAAATATTTTGCACAGACAAAGCCAGGAATGTCAAGGCACCAATGGTAATAGAATTGTAAAAAGCCTGGACCCCATGGGCATGGGATCAAAACCGAACCTCAAAACAAATCACAATCCTTCCTCCAAAGGTTCCTGACCCTCCTTGAACAGTACCCGGACGGCCTTTGGATTATCCGAAGACATCCATTGCCCTGTCTCCGGGTCCATGGACGCCTGAACCGTTCCATCCGGAATATCGAAATAGGCATTGGGCCTGTTTTTCATGGAACGCTCCATGACATCAATCCAGATGGGGAGGGCTGCCATGGCACCGGTTTCCTTAGGTCCCAAGCTGCTGTTGTCATCCCGGCCCACCCAGACCCCAGTGACCACAAAGGGAGAGAAACCCACAAACAATGCATCTTTGCAATGATCAGTTGTGCCGGTTTTACCTGCCAATGGCCGGTCAAGAACTCGGGCCGCCCTGGCTGTACCTTCCCTGACCACACCCTCAAGCATATTGGTGACAATGGCAGCATTCTGGGGGGACATGACCGGCTGTTTCCTCATTTCCGCTTTGAAGATCACCCGGCCGTTACGGTCAACAATACTCTCAATGGTATAGGGGTTTATTTTCTGACCCCTTGCAGGAAAGACCGAATAAGCAGATGTTAACTCAAAAAGAGTGGTTTCCGACGTACCCAAAGCCAGAGAAAGGTTGGGAGCAAGCCGGGACTCAATGCCCATCCGGTGGGCCAGTTCCATGACAGACAAGGGGCCCAAGGTCTCTATCAACCGAATGGACGGAATATTCTTGGACAGAGCCAGGGCCTTTCTCAGGGTCATTTCCCCCAGAAAACTTTTGGAATAATTTTCAGGCTCCCAGGGGCTGTCCCCACGGGAGCCATCAAAAGACACCGGCGCATCAAGGATCATCATGTTCTGGGGAAATCCCTTTTCAACAGCACAGGCATACACAAAGGGCTTGAAGGCCGATCCTGGCTGACGTCTGGCAAGGGTTGCCCGGTTGAATGGACTTTTTTCATAATTTTTACCCCCCACCATGACCAGGACCCCGCCGGTATTCACATCCATGGACACCACGGCACCCTGGGGGGCCTGATCGCCTGTGCCATTTGCAACCATGCGTTTTTCAAGGGCGTCCAGATGCTTATTAAGTGATGCTTCGGCGGCTTCCTGAAGTTCCGCATTCACGGTGGCATGGATTGTCAAACCGCTTTTGTAAAGGCGTGATGAGCCCACCAGGGTTTCCAGTTCTTTTTTAATATATTCGACAAAATATGGTGCACGGCCCATCCTTCGAATCCCTTTGTCCATGGTCAATGCTTCGGCGCTGGCTGCTTTATAAACAGCCTCGGAGATATGACCTCTGGCCCACAGGACTTTCAGTACAATATTTCGTCTCACCATGGCCAGATCGGGATTGACCAAGGGAGAATACCTTGAGGGGGACCGGGGCATTGCAGCGATCAGGGCACACTCGGCCAGGGAAAGTTCGCTGACCGATTTACCAAAAAAAATAGTGGCCGCCGATTCCACACCATAGGCCCCGCTTCCGAAATACACCTGGTTCAGGTAAAATTCCAGGATCTCATCCTTGGTATAGCGACGCTCCAACTGGAAGGATAGAACCGCTTCCTGAATTTTCCTGAACAAGGTTTTTTTCGAGGTCAAAAAAAGGGTTTTGGCCAGCTGCTGGGTCAGGGTGCTGGCCCCTTCTACAAAATCGCCCGCCATAATATCCCTAACAATGGCGCGTACAATCCCACGGATATCCACCCCACTGTGGGAATAAAATTTACGGTCTTCTATTTCAAGAAGGGCTGTTTTGAGATCCTTGGGGATTCTTGCCAGGGGCACCGGGTCCCTTTTTTCCGCATAAAATTCTGCCAGAAGCACATCATCCTGGGAGTAGACCCGGGAAACTGCTGAAGGCTTGAAGGACTTGAGGGCTTCAATCTGGGGAAGGTCCCGGGAAAAGGCAAAAAAAGCACCCACCAGGGTTCCGGTGACCATGGCGGATAGGATAAGAGGAATAATCAGCGTCAGTTTTGTCTTTGTTTTATTTTCAGCCACAGGTCCATCCCATGTTCAAAATTTGTCCTGCCAAAATTTGGATCAGAACGTCATGGATTGCTTTTATACCACCCATAACGAAAATGCAAATGTCCGGGTAGGATCGTTTTCTTTGACCTTGATTCTTTGTCATTGGGGGGCAGAAACAAGGCCATTAAAAACGGGCATTGTTCTCCTGGGGGGACCAGCAGGCTTGGATCAGAAGGTGTAAGATACCTTAGCTGCATAAAGAAACCAGGAATCATCCAGGGTTCCGTCATTAGATGGATGGTTATGGAAAAGGGTCCATAGGCAATGCATAGTGTTTGGCCGACGGCATACTTGGTCGTATGTCGAACGTCCGGCAAACGCTACAACGCCGCATATGGGACTTTTTACGACGCCATCAAGCCTGGATGTGGAGAAGTGTATTGATTGCACCCCGGAGATCTTTGTCTTCAAAGGGTTTGTTTAGAACCAGATTGATGCCGACCTTCTTAACGATATTTTCGGTGGTTCCCTTGTCGCTTGACACTGACTGCCCTGCGATATCGCTCTGGGTGGTGATCATGATAATGGGAAGCTCCTTAGAGCTGTATAATTTTCGGATTTCCTCACTCAACTGAATGCCATTGATCTCGGGCATATTGAGGTCGGTGATCACAAGATCGGGCTTGGATGATCTGAGGGCTGAAAGGGCCTGGACCGGAAATTCATGGGTTTCGGATTCAAAGCCCATGCCATGGAGTTTTCTCATGTATATTTTCAGCATCATCTTGGAATCATCCACGGCCATGATCCTGATTTTATAAGTCTCGGCAGGTTTAATGGCGGCTTTGATCCGTTTGCCGAGGGCCTTGTCTCCCTTTTTCTTTAATATCGAAAGAAAATGGCTTACTGTATCCGGGTGGGCTTTATCTATCAGATGATTGAATGCATATTCCTGAAAAAGTTTGGACTCCAAAAGAAAGTTAAAGGCGTTATCCGCCCCCGAATCAATGAGGGTGGCCACCACCTGTTCAGACTGTTTGTCCCCTGCCTCGACTATATTCTTAAGACCAGCCACAAGTACCGTGGACAGATTCTTGTCAATGGCCTTGGCCGCGGCCATACTCACAGACCCCACAGGGTCTGTCAGACCCTGGGCCAGGCTTATGGCTGATTTAGACGAAGGAAGCCGTTCCATGGCCTCATAAATTGCAAAACGCACGTTGGCATTTTCCGGTTCACTGTAAATCACCTTCAATATGGCAGGTAATGCTGTGATATCACCGATATTGCCCAGAACATTCAGGCTGTGGATTATCGTGTCGGCATCGTCACTTTTTAAATTTTCCGCCACAAAGGGAATGGCCTTGGGGCCAAGCTCAATGAGCCTGTCAATGGCGGCGTTCCGTAAATCAACAAATTGAGAGCTCAAAAGTTCGGTCAACTTTTCCAGGGCAAGGTGGTCCTGGATCTGTGCCAGGGCGTCGACGATCACCAGCCCAATATTAATATCCCCTGTCAGGGACTCACAAAGTTTTTTAATCGCCGAAGCCCCCCCCATTTCAGCCAGAGCATACACCGCCGCAAGTTGGAGCCGTGTCGTATCCACATGGAGAAATTTAGCAACAGTGGTGGAGGCTGAGGGATCACCGATTTTCCCAATGGCCGTAATCGAGGCTTCGAGGAGGTTTTCATCCTTTTCCTTCAGAAGAATATCTTCAAGGGCATAAAGAGCATCCTTCAGTTTGAGGTCTCCGGCGATCCGAATATAAAGACCCTTATTTTCCCTGTCCCTGCCCCGAATGTATTTAACGATCAAGGCTGAATTATGATATGATTTTTCATAAATCAACTCGGTGATTTTTTCTTTGATCAAAGGGTCATTGACCTCTGTGCGAGACAAGCGCTCAAGCATGGGGTAAGCCACCTTATCAGACGCTTTAAGAATTTCAAACAGAACCTTTCCCTGGCTTTTAGCAGATATTTCCGAAAAAAACTGCAACAGGGCGCAGGCTTTCACAATATCTTTTTTACCCACACAGTATTTCAGTTCTTCAAGAAAATCCTTTTCGTTCTGCTCCATGGTCGGCCACTCAACCTTTTTATTTGCGTACATAAAACGTGGAATTCAAGTATCTCTGGGGTTGGAAGAAACTGATCTCGTTGGTCAGCGACTCGGTGGAGCCGATAATGAGAACCCCATCGGGCTCAAGCATTTCGGAGATCCGTTCAAAAAGCATTTTCCGGTCCTGGGCCGTAAAATAAATGGCAACGTTTCGACAGAGGATCATGTCGAATTTCCCTAAACCGGTAAAGGGTTTCATCAGATTCAGCTTCTTGAACGTCACCATGGCCCTTATCTCATCCTTAATTCGCCAATAATCCCCGTCCGGGTTAAAATAGCGTTCAAGCCGTTGTTTGGATAACCCCCGGGTCACTTCGAACCGGTTGTATTTCCCGTAGCTTGCCTGGGCAATGGCCGCATCGGAAATATCCGTGGCCAGAAGTTTGATGTTATACCGGGTATAGTCAATGCCCATGTCCTTGAGGATCATGGAAATGCTGTAGATTTCCTGTCCTGTTGAACTGGCACTGCTCCATATTCTGATCCCGGTTTTCTGCAAAATGCCGGTGTTTTTGGACCGTCTGTCAATCAGATCCGGGATCAATTTGTGCTGGATCAGGTCAAAGGGGGTATTATCTCTAAAAAAATAGGTTTCATTGGTTGAGATGGCATCGATGATTTTTTTTTCAATGTCATGGGTATGATCCCGTTTGGCCTTTGAATAAAGATCGTTGTAAGATGGGCATTGCAAAGCGTCCATTATGTTGGAAAGACGGGTTTCCACGAGGTATTCCTTGCCCGCTGCCAGAGCTATTCCGGATACCTCAAGAATGTATTTTGACAGGACCTGGAATTCGGATGGCGTCACTTTAATTTTGCTCATTGATGCTTACCATTATCCTTGTAAAACCTGCCTCGAAGTGTTTTGACGATTTCTTCGGCAATCTTGTCCAAAGGGGCAATGGTATCGACAATCTGTGATTCAATGGGCTCTTTGGGCATACCGAAAACGGTGCACGTCTCCTCATTCTGTGCGATGATATTGGCCCCGTTCTGCCTCATCAGCTTCAAACCCTGGGTTCCATCGGACCCCATGCCGGTCATGATCACTCCGGTGGCTCGCCCCACATAGTGGGAGGCCACGGACAAGAACAGATAGTCGACTGAGGGCTTACAACTGTTTACCGGAGGGTCATCGGTAATCTGTACCACCCGGCGTTTTCCGTCGGCATGGGCGGCGATCCTCATCTGTTTCCCCCCCGGAGCGATAAGGGCCACATTGGGTTCAAGGATATCCCCGTGCTTTGCTTCCCGGATTTCAATACTGCATTTGGCGTTCAGGCTGTTTGCAAGGGATTGGGTAAAAAGAGGCGGCATATGCTGAACAATGACCACGGGAACATTGATATCAGCAGGCAACATGGGCATCATTCTGGCCAGGGCGTTGGGGCCTCCGGTGGAAATTCCGATGGCCACAATTTCAGAGGTGGGTCTGAACGATGAGCGGGGCACGGTCTGGGCCTGTGTCACAGAAATTTGGGGTTTATCCAGGGGATGCCGGGTTGAAGATGGGATATTCAGGCTTGATTTCCCGGCTGCAATCCTTTCCCTGATACGTCTCTGGGCCTCCTTTTTTTTTTGAATGGTTTTGACGATAGGGGTCAGCAGGTCTCTGATCCCAACCAGATTCTCGGCCATGGTGCCGACCTGGGGCTTGGGGATGAAATCAAAAGCCCCCAGTTCCAGAGCCCGGATGGTCATTTCACCACCCTGGACCGTTAAGGTGGACAGCATGATTGTTTCGATGTCCATCTGTTCCTGGCGAAGAGCTTCCAGAACCTGAAGCCCGTTCATTTCCGGCATTTCAATATCCAACGTAATCAGATGGGGTTTCAGACTTTTGATTTTTGACAGGGCGATCTTCCCGTTATTGGCTGTCCCGACCACCTGGACACCGGGGATTTCCCCAAGAACATCACTTACGATTTTCCGGTAGACAATGGTATCGTCGATAACAATAACACGTAATGGTTCCAATGACAGACCTCACGTTTGCGTTTCAATGGAAACGTCATCAAAATTACTCCTTGAGAACTTCTTCAATATCCAAAATACCGATCAAACTTGTATCGGTTTTGAACACGCCCTCAAAATATCGGCCCTGGATTCCGCCGATATTGGCCGGAGGATTTTCGATCCGTGAAGGGTCCGCCACCATGACGTCACTGATCCGGTCAACCAGAAGACCGATATGTTCATCATGGGAATTGACAATGATATTGCGATTATCTTTGTGGGCCGTAATCGGAGAAAGACCTATTTTTTCGCCCAGATCAATGACAGACACAATTTTACCCCTGAGGTTCAACACCCCTTTGACATAGTCAGAGGACTGGGGAACCACCGTCACATCAATCTGTTTGTTAATTTCCTGGATATTAAGAATATCAATGCCGCAAAGAGCTTCTCCCACATAGAACGTGGCAAGTTCAAGCATATCGGCCCCTGCATGTTTAGATTTGACCTGGCTCATGGATGTTACTCCTTGTCATTTATTTTAAAACGAACCGTTTCACCACACTGACGAGTTGTTCCCTGTCAAGCTTTATTTCGTAGCTGTCAATACCCGATTTCAGCCCCTTTTTCATATCTGCTTCGCTTGCAAGGGAGGTCAGGGCTATAACCGGGAGATGGGAGTATAACTCGCTGGTCTTGATACGTTTTGAAAGTTCAAAGCCATCCATGACCGGCATCTCCAGATCCGTTACCACCCCACTGATCTCATCGGCGAATTCCACAAGAAGATCCCAGGCTTTGGAACCATCCTCAGCTGCGAGCACCTTGAATCCTTCGTCTTCAAAAAACCCTTTGACCTGATTTCTAAAAAAAGCCGAATCTTCGGCAAACAGGAGGGTCACATTTTCTGGTGTTTTTTTCGTTTTTTTAGTCAGTGACTCCCTTTCGAAAAACCAGTCCGGATTCAAAATTTTAACAATGTCAAACATATCCACCATCAGGGTGGTAAAATCCCCCACAATAATGGACCCCATAATTCCAGGTTGTTTCAATGTGGTGGCGTCAATGTTGAGATCCACCTCCACGGCGTCAACGGGTGGGGACACCAGAAGTCCCACCTCCTTTTTGGCGATCTTGAAAACGATCACCTCGTGCTGGTCTTTTTCAGGCAGAGGCTTGACCTTGGCCACTTCGGACAGTTCATGCAAGGGAAGTGTCCCGCCCCTGTATTGGATCACTCGTTTACCACCCACAGTTTCGATGTCTTTTGTCTGAATACGCTCAATACGCTCGACAAGACTCAACGGTGCTGCAAATTGTTCCGTTGCAGCATTTCTGAAAAGAAGCAAGGAACTCCTGTCGCTTGCGATGTCTTTGGATTTCACACCTTCCTTTTCCATAACCTTTCCTGAGACCGTCATCAGGTTCCCCATGCGGGCAAGGCTGGCCACATCCAGAATAAGGGCCACTTTTCCGTCCCCCATGATGGTTGCCCCGGCATAGCCTTCACACTGGCTCAAATGGCGCCCCAGGGGCTTGACCACAATTTCTTCGGAATCCCATAGTTTGTCCACAACAAGACCGTATTTGAAGTTTCCTGCCGACACCACGGCAATATTGATGGCACTGGCCGAGCGGTAGCGCCTGTCACCTGGGGCTCGTTTTGCTTTATGCTCTCTTTCTAATGCTTTATTTTCCTCCCCTGCATCCTCATCAAGCTGACGTGACCGTCTGTCGGATATGGTTTTACGTTTGTCCGTATGCATTCGACCATCCTCGGGATGGATAAAGGTTTTTTCTATATCAAGCAATTCCGAAAGATTCAGCAAAGGAAGCAGGTTTCCCCGCAATCGAACCACATCGGCATTGCCGACCTTCTCGATACGTTCCTTGACTTGAACAGCAGGAATTCTCAACAGTTCATCCAGGTTCACCTGGGGAATGGCATAGCGCTCGCTGCCGATGGAAACAATCTGACTGGGAATAATAGCAAGGGTCAAGGGAAGCTTAATCCTGAATGTGGTGCCCACACCCACGGTGGAATCAATATCTATGATACCGCCCAGTTTGTCCAGATTGGTTTTAACCACATCCATACCCACACCCCGCCCTGACACATCCGTAATCTGCTCAGCCGTTGAGAAACCCGGAAGAAAAATCAGGCCGATTTTATCTTTTTCAGACATCTGGCTTTTTTCCTGCTCGGTGATCAGACCTCTTTTCACCGAAACCCCGGCGATGATATCCCCGTCAATTCCATTGCCGTCATCGATGATTTCAATATTCACCTGCCCGGCTTCATGAAAGGCCTTCAAAACGATTTTACCTGTCATTGGTTTTTTTCTGGCCATACGAATATCAGGAGACTCGATGCCATGATCCACCGAATTCCTCACAAGATGAGTCAAAGGGTCATTAATCGCTTCGATAATGGTTTTATCCAGTTCCACATCTTTCCCCTCGATAAACAGCTCGATCTGTTTTCCCAGATCCTTGGAAAGATCCCGGACCACCCGGGTAAATTTGTTGAAAATATTGGAAATGGGTTGCATGCGTGTTCGCATGATGGCTTCCTGGAGTTCGGATGTAATCATGTCGATCCGTTGACTCGACAGTTCCGTTGCCCGGGCGTTGTTTGCAGAGACCCCTTGCATTAACTGGTTTCTGCTGAGGACGAGTTCACCTGCCAGAGTCATCAAGGTATCCAAAAGGTTGATGTTGACCCTCAGGGAGGACTGGGACCCTTTGCCCCCCCCTTCTACAACCCGGGGTTCCTCTTTCGTATCCTGGACATCCATTGGGTCTGCCATATCTTGGATGACCTGTTTAACCGGTTTCTCGACCGGAACATTGACCGGTTCAACCTGGACCCGGACGGGTTCAGCTTCTTTTTGCACAGACATCGCCCGAGCCGGCACAGAGATAACCGTAGCCCCGGATGTTTCATGAATGGGAATTATTGTATCAGAGACCATCATATTATCGACCAGATAGACGTTTTCATTGGGGGCATCCACCAGGGTTGCGGCCATGTCCGGATCAATAATCGAGGCAAATAAAATTTTAAACGGAATCTTGGGGGGAAGATCATCATCCAGTGTCCCCACAGAATCGATATCAACACGGGAATCAATAATCGTACCGCTATTTAATAGGGATGAAATCACATCCAGGGGGGTCTTTCCTTTTCTCTGAATATCCCGAATCATATCGTATTCTACGATATAAATATATTTCCCCTGCTTTTTTGCCTGGGTAATATCAAATTGTGGCACCAGAAACGTCGTCCCCGAAAGCTCATGGCGAATTTCAACGATGCTTGAAACACTGTCCTTTTCAGCCTCGGGCAGGGAGCCTGTGGTGACGGTAATTAAATTTTCAATATGTTCGGACACATCTTCGTCATTACTTCCATGTATATTCTCGATCAGATCATGCAGCCGGTCAAAGGCTTTCAGAAGAATACTGATGATCTCGGGCGTGGGAGTCATGTCCCGCGTCCTTACCATGCCCAAAACATTTTCCAGATTGTGGGCCAGTTCCTTGACAACCACAAGCCCCATAAACCCAGCACCACCCTTAATGGAGTGGGCAGCCCTGAACACATTATTGACCAAATCTTCGTCAATATCCGCTCCGCCTTCCTCAATGGTAAGGAGATCATTTTCAATATCCGACAGGTGCTCCAGGGATTCATCCACATACATGCGTAGGGTTTCGTCATCTTCAAAGACCATAGCGCCTCCTGATTAACAATTATTTTAAAAGAAAAAGTTGGTCATGGGGAAAAATCACAGGGCCGACTTCCGGAAAGAGAAATCCTCCAAAAGCATTGGCTGTATCCATCATTGAAAAGATTTAATAAAAAAAGACCAAAGCCGAATGTTTGCCACGATAAAAGGGTTAGATATAAATGACAGCAAACAAATTTTAATTAAAACAGGAACCCTCTTGGATGAATTCGTTCAGATATGATCGACCGGCGTATCCATGGGCGATTAAGGTTAAAACACACCGGCATATGTACATTATATATCAGGCCGGCCATCTTTGGCAAGTAAAGAATATCTCGCTTTTTATTTGCCTTAACACGTCTTTTTTTTTATGATTTAAAAATACATTGTTGTTTTTCCCTTTAGAATGACGATATTGTTAAACAGAGTTTATTTTTTCAATCACGATGAGGACTTCTCATGTTTGTAGACAATGTATCTTACTCGGCGGCTATTCTGGCCGGGATTCTTTCATTTCTTTCTCCCTGTATTCTGCCTCTAATTCCGGCATATTTCACATTTATCACAGGAATGTCCATTGAAGAGTTAATCGAAGGGGATGATGGGTCGGCCAGACGCAAACTCTTTTTTTCTACCCTTTCTTATGTGCTCGGGTTTTCAGTGGTCTTTATCATCATGGGGGCTGCGATCTCCGTCATGGGACACCAGATGTCCGAATACCGGGACATGATCCGGACCTTTGGGGGTTTTGTTGTGGTCATCTTCGGAGTCCATCTGGCAGGAATCATACGGATTCCCTGGTTTGATTTTGAAAAACGGGTGCATATCAGAAAAAAACCCCTGCATATGCTTGGTGCCTTTCTTGTGGGCATGGCCTTTGGAGCAGGATGGAGCCCGTGCATCGGCCCCTTACTGGGGACCATACTGGCCATTGCAGCCCATGAGGGATCTGTGACCAACGGTATCGTCCTTCTATCATTCTATTCCCTTGGCCTTGCTCTGCCGTTTATCATGTTAAGCATCTTTATCAACTACATGCTCGCCTTTATCAAAAAAGCGAACAAAGCAATCCGCTATATAACGGTCATGTCGGGGGTTTTTCTGATCATCATCGGCCTTGCCCTCCTCTTCGACAAAATAAACGTTATCACAGGATTTTAACAGGAGCTACACACTCATGAAACATATACACCTTTTTGTTTTCCTGGCTTGCATGGTCATGGTTTCGGCCCTGGCCCTTCCCTCAACAACCCTGGCGGCTGAAGGAATCAAATGGTATTCCTATGACGAAGGCCTGGCCCTTGGAAAAGCCGATAAAAAGAAGGTCTACATCAATTTTTACGCGGACTGGTGTGGGTACTGCCGTAAGATGGAAAAAGAAACCTTCCAGGATAGCCGGGTCATTTCCTTTCTTAACCAGAATTATATCTCCATCAGAATCAATTCGGATAAAGAAAAAAAATTATCCCGTCAATACAATGTCAGTGGGCTTCCAGCCAACATCTTTGTTTCGGATACAGGAGAGAACATCGGCAACCAACCGGGTTATCTTGGCCCGGCAGATTTTATGAAGGTCATTACATTTGTTTATGAAGAAAAGTACAAACCCAAAACAAAGTGATGTCGCGGACATCACCCGGCTCAAACAGTGCATTAAAAAAAACAGCCACCCAACCAGCCTGGGCTCCTTCAAACCAGCCTGTGTATTTTTACTACTGTATGAAAAGAACGGCGCTCTTCACATACCCGCCATTTTAAAAGCGGACAACATAGGATATCCCTGGGCCAACCAGGTGGCCCTGCCCGGAGGCTTGATCGAAAAAAGCGATAACAGTCCCGTGGATACAGCCTACCGTGAACTGGAGGAAGAATTGGGCATCACCCGTCCCCATGTGGAGCACATCGGTTCCATGGGCCATTTCCAGACCTTGAAAAACACGGAAATTGAAGTCTTCACAGGTATATGGGACGAACAAGAAACCATTTGCTTTGATCCTTCGGAAATAGCAAAAATTGTGGATGTCCCCATTGACAAACTTCTTGATACCCACTTCAGTCGGGGACTTGCCGGGCGTGCCCCCGGATGGGAAGAACTGATGTACCCGATTGACGATGTTGTGATCTGGGGAGCCACAGCCAAGATTCTTCACTATTTTCTTGAACTCGTCTACTGACCGAGATGCCATCTGCTGGGCTGGCATAAAGAAAAAACGTATGCGTTCACAGGATAAATCATACCCGTTTTCCAGACTGGAACCTGGGAACATCATTTTGTTTATTAACCACCCGCTCCCGGTGGTCGCTGAAGGACACGAAGAGCACGAAGATGAGCAAAAGGATTTCTTTGGCAGGGGCCAACCCCAGCCTTCGCTGGGGCAGGCTCTTTTAAAAAGGTTGCCAAACAGGTATTATTTTTTTGTTCTTCTCGCTCCCAGGCTCCAGCCTGGGAGTGTATACCGCATGGCTCCAGCCATGCTTCTGGAGGGACCTCCCCAAAAACAATTCTCCATAAGTCCCATAAGTCTTATAGGTCCCATACGTCCCATGGGACCTATGA
>JAHIRD010000304.1 GCA_018818835.1 Pseudomonadota bacterium | reverse complement strand
CAAACATCTCACTCGAACAGGCCTGATAAATTTTACAGTCTATTTTTAAGTTCCTTACAGACTCCATTATCCTTATCAAGCCTAATGTGTTTATATCAAATACACTCGTAGGCGTATCATAACTCACACGCACTTGGGACATTGCAGCAAAATTATAAATCTCAACGGGCAATATTTCATTTATGATATTATGTATGCTTATCCCATCCGTCATGTCTCCATGATGAAGATATATCTTATCTATAATATCAGTTATATTTTCTGTATTGGGATTACTTATTCTGCGGATAAGACCATGTACTTCGTATCCTTTGCCAAGCAATATCTCAGCCATATAACTTCCGCATTGTCCTGTGATACCTGTTATTAATGCTTTCATAATATTAATTTAAACTCCGCATCTCCCAAATCTTTTTATCGTCCCTGCCCAGTGATGACGCACATAATGTACATTTGGCGCAACAACATCAAGTATATTCGGTCCTCCGGAGAAGTCATCATGTACCCAAGGCTCATCTTGTATCAGAACAATACCTCTTTCGTGCATAAATCGCATAGGAGCCATCATAGGCGAGCAATACAATGAGGGTAATGGATATTGCAAGGCTATATTACGATTAATCAAGGTGCAGGCAGGATGGAGATAATTGATTCCTTCAGTATCAGAATCAATCCTGTTGCCCCAGTAAACAGCTCCTATGCCATAGCTCTCAGGACGTAGCTTACTTTGAAAATCCTCCACAAAGCCTTTATTATAAATGATAAGATCAGAATCGAGCAGCAAGATTTGATCCGTCTCTATTTTTTGAAAGCCATAAGCCATACCAGGACCGTGATGAATATTATAATCAAAGTGAACTATCGTAATTTTGTATTTATTTGCGAACCCTTTTATCTTTTTAAAATTTTCCTCATCAGATCCGTCAACAATCAAATGAGGCATATCATAAAATTTCCTGAAACTGATAATAAGCCTCTCTAATAGATCAGGCGTATTGTAGCTTACTGTTAATGCTGTTATCCCTGTTATCATAATTTTTAATTTATATCAATATCTGAAGAATGACAAACGTAGTATTGCGGTGTTGGTATCTTAATGCGTTTTTCAAGTGGTAATAAGTCTCTTTTTATCATGTGCCAGTCATGGCCATATTTATCACCCCATTTAACTTTTACATCTCTGCGGTGAGCTATCGAGCTGGTGCCTATCATACAAAGCAGCGGTTGCACATCTCTTATTAAGACCTCCGGGCCATTAGCCAGGTAATCATCATAATAAATCCAGTCATACTTTGAAGTGTCGAAATAAGTATTTATAATACCGAGATGATCATGTCCGAACATATCATCATGGTCAAGATAACAGATTATCTCTCCCTTAGCCATGCGTATGCCTGTCTGACGAACCTTGCCACTATAAAGAGCCTGCTTATCTATGTACTTAAAGCGAAAACGAGGATCATAAGCATAACATTCCTTATAAATCTGTTCTGCCAGCCTATTGCCATCAGAGACGATAATGAGCTCTGCATCCCTAAAATTCTGATTGCCGAATGAATTACAGGCACGCCGGAACTTACTCTCCGCATTAGGCGCACTGGTGATGATGAATTGTTCTTCCGTCTCAGGAATCGACTGATAGGGATCAAGACAGACAGGCATTATAACTGAAATTCTCATGTGTTCATATCTTTGATTATTCTAAAAATTGTCCTCTCGCTTATTTTAAAATCTTCACTTGTATAAAAAACAGCCGTGCTAACATTATGATTCTGCTTGCGGTAAAAATCGTAACGGCAATAAACGGAATAATGATTCAGTACATCTGTCGGGATAAATCCCATCTTGACTTCTTCTGTTATCTCCGGGAGATTAGCGTTTATATATTCAAACCTGGTCATTTAAAAATTTGCTCTCACTTCCACTTTTCTTTTGCTTATTGTCCGTGCATTTATATCCTCTACTGTTACTATTGGATTTGGCAGCCTGGAAATAGCCATAGCAATATCATCCGCCGTTAATATACCCTGTTGTCCGATGTTCAGTTCTTGTTGTGTCAGCTGCGGT
>JAHIRD010000137.1 GCA_018818835.1 Pseudomonadota bacterium | reverse complement strand
GTTTCTTTTTCCTGTCTCAATTGGTTTAAAATTGATATGCAGCTTAAATTTTGCATGGAGCTATCTCTCCGAATATTAACGAAGATTGGATAGGGTTAATTTGGCGATTTTTTATCTGTATGTGTTTTATCATTTCACCAACTACTTGAAGCCTCATCGCAATCGCATCAAACACTAACTAATAAGGATACCTTCTCATTTAATTTTCATAAAAAACTGTGAGGGATCTGTTTCGACTTCATTTAACGAAAAAGGAATTCAAGCATATCTTCGTCTGTATCTGACAATGATACAATTCATTTCTGTGCAGGATAGTTGTCCTTCGTATCAGTTCTTCGGATTGATCATTATTCGAATGGATTTATAATTGTAAGTTTTTCCTCTAATATAAAGCCGCCCTGCATATCTTCCGATAATAAAAAATCAGCTTCGCAATCTAAAGCACTGGAGGCCACGACACTATCCCAAAAAGAAAAACTATGTTTGCTTCGAATTTTCGATGCCATAATAAGTATGTCTTGAGACAATTCAAAAACAGTGGATTTTCTATAAAGCGCATCAATTAAGTTCTGAATCTTATCTTCTGAAAATTCTGCTTTTTTTATCAAATTCACACACATTTCATTTATGATTTGAGTGCTTATGAAAATTTCACATTCTTTGATAATCTTTTTGGCACGTTCGTATTTTTCTTTATGACTCGACTGAATAAACGAATAGAGCCATATATTGGTATCCACAAAATAAACAGCATCTGGCTGAATATTAAAATCTTTCATGAATTTCTTCTCTTGAAAGAGGTGAAAAATCGTTAATTTTTATTGGATTTGATAAAAGATTATCAATTATATCAACTTTAATTGAACTTTTTTCACTGATTATAATCACTTTGACCGTTTCGCTGTTTTTTTGTTTGAACCTCTCCGGTATGCGGATAACGCCATTTTTTATTTTTGTCTTAAACTCAATTGCCTCCATAAATTCCGCCTCCGGTGTTATATTTCTATGATTTTTTTATTTTTCACAAACAGTTTAATATTTCCTTGTTACAAGGGCAATCTATTTCGATAGTTGAGAGCGGATTACGTTTGACGCTTTCCGCTGGTTGAAGACTTTCTGCCTACCGCATCTTTAATTTGCGACCATCGATGCAATCTGAGGATAATCAGCCAGGAAACACGAAGGGTATAAAAAACAAATAGTGATTATTTTTGTTCAAATGGGTTGAAGAGGGTTAACGCCTGTTCAATTTGCGCCAATCTGCAAAATCTGTAGATCAATCTGTCTCTGACGCTTTAGAATCCTGGAATGGCTTTTCATAAAAAATCATTCCGACACGTTTGATATGGTCGATTAAGTCCGGATTATCAATGTCAGCAAATATGGAAATATCGAATGAATATGGCAGTAAAAGGTCATCGATTTCAAGGAACAATCCTTTTTTGTAATTTAAAAACCGTTGTATCCATCGGATATCTTTATTTTTCATTATGATACGCTCCGGTTTTTTGTAAAATTCTTTCCATTATACTCCAAAAAAAACAGCAAGGCCCATATCACTGTTTTTCGAGGATGTACCTTGAACATGAGATCCCAAAAATAGGCAAATAAAATTGAATCACTCTTATATTGTAAAATACTTTTTATGATTTCTTTCACAGGGTTTTGGCTTAATTCGGGTTAGGCTTTAATCTAAATTCGGTATATATTTTTTCTGGGCCAGCCATCTTAAAGCTTCACTCGGATTAATTGTTTATCCAATTTTTTTCAACAAGGTATTCATCAAATCCAAATATTCGTTGAGCCGACAATATATCTCATTAAATTGTTCTTCATTGTATACATGGCTCAGTCGATTTCGATCGTTGATCATTTCAATCAAGACTTCATAATTCATTTCATTGGTATATTTTGCACGATAAAGCTCTTTCATGACCATTTTAGGTGATATCGCTTCAAGGCCATGAATCTCATAGAGAAACTTTTTAGCCATTTTCCAGAACAACTCAACACAGACCACAAATTTCTGAATCTGTCCACTTTTAATTGTATCCTGCTCAATATCGCTGAAAGCAGAATCATCGATGTGCATGGATTTTTCAAATGTATTTAAAGCCTGCTTTAATGAAATGAGTCTTTTTTCATAGTCTTGGGTGTGTTCCATATAACAATATCCTTGAGCGCTTCATCTTTGAAAGATGGCGAAACTTTTGTAAAATCAACAACATCAACTTTCCATGGAATAATTGATTCATCAATTGCGTTTCGAATTTTATGAAAAAGATCATGGGGAAGTTTATCATCTGATAACAGTCCGATATCTGCATCCGATCTGGAAGTGTGACCGCCGGAGGCCCTTGAGCCAAATAAAAAAACCATGACTTTTTCAGTATCAACCAACGAAAGGATGATGTCCTTCAGTATATTTGTATATTTCTCATCGTAGTTCATGCTCTATCCCGAAAGCACTTGTATCGTCCATTATAGTTTCATTAAGTTGGAGGGCATCCCCCTTCCGAAATAGATAGAGCAATTCCTACTGTGCTGACTGTTGCCTGGTTAACCCTTAAATTTTTCTCACAAAGGCACAAAGATCACAAAGAAAAATATTAATTCCTTGTTTTTAGCACTTCTCCGTGCTCTTTGTGCCTCCGTGAGAGACCTGCTTTTTGGTTGCGGCTTTGCCGCGATCGGATCTTCATTTGAATGGGGAGGCATTTCTTTGTTTACAGCGTCGCTGTCTTTATTATTATAACAAGATCATTGCCGATCAATATCACAACCTATTGATATCATCTGAATATAAATTTTCACATATTCATTGATTCGACCTATTTTTTGCAGAATTCTCTCCATCATATCCCCATGGCCATGTATCGTTGGTGTTTGAAATCAATGGCGCTGTGCATTATTTTCTGCTCATAATCAAGTCGAAAAGATTCATCCTGACAGTAAATAACTATTCCCTGGGAAATGTGAGATTCTTACAGGTATTCATGATGACAAGGTCAATGTCATTGCGTTTCAAGGTTCTGGATAAATTCAAATAAAGATCCATCTTAATATCAAAAAAAGATTCATAGACCGAATCCTTTAGAAAAACAGCGATGTCGATATCACTATTTTTTGATGATGTCCCTTGAGCATGGGAGCCAAAAAAATAGGCAAATAAAATTGAATCACTCTTATCTTTTAAAATGCTTTTTATGGTTTTTTTCATTGGACTTGAATTATTGTTTTCCAGGTGGGTTCAATTCAATACATTCAAAATTTTTGTAGCCAAGTTTAAACCAATGCCTTCAATCTCCATTAATTCCGATTCAGTTGCGACCACGACATTTTTTACGGTTTTGAAATGGCTTAGGAGCCGTTTGGCCAAAACAGGTCCGACATGAGGTAAGCCTTGCAGGACATATAATTGTTTTGATTTTAAGCGTTTGGGCCTGTAACCGTGGCGGAGGGATAGTTCCTCTTGCTGGGCATCTCTTTGCTTTGCAATGGTCATAAGGATGTCACAGGTTTCTTCTTTGCACCGTGAATATAAAACAGGAACATACCAAACCGATTGGATGGAAAGAATCGCTCCCCGGATTGCTGAATCGTTCATGGCGATGTCAGTCTTGAAGGGATTTCCTTCAATAAGCACAAGGGGGAAGTCACATTTTTGTTTTAATACTGCAACTTGGGAAAACAGCCTTCCATCGATGATTGAAATAAGAAAATCGCTACCGGTTTTTCGTTCAACAGTTACCGTATCATTAATCAGATAATCACCAAATGATAGAGACTGGATCTCAACGACCAATCCTGGTTTTTGTAAACTTTCAATGATCCCCGAAGCTGCTTCCCTATGGTCAACTGTGATTCGCATTGTACAAGGTTACTCGGAGGTATTCGTGCTCGGCCTCAAAACGGGGCTCTGTTAATCCGGTTTTTTTGTAATGATTCATCACTGCCTGAAGGCCTCGACCCACTCGATCGGCCATTTTGTAGTCTTTGAGCATTTGGGAAATAATGGGATTCCTGTAATAGGAAATACCTGCAAGTGCTCGTCTGAGATTCAATGTATTAGGCAGGCTGCCTGGAGAAAAAATCTCTATTCTGTCTTTAAAAAAATTAATACGAATCCTCTGGCCGAAGATTGACCAATCTCTATGCATAAAGGCATTGACGACAATCTCACGGATCACAAAGGGTTCATAATCCGCTTTTTCTATTCTGTTTCCGTTTTCAGAATCAAAGGTCACTTTGATTGATGAATGTTTTTTTACAAAGGCAAGTGCCTGTTCAATACATGAGATGATCGTGCAGTCTTCACTTTGGTAATCGGACAAATCAGCGCTTGTATCTTCACCGTTAAAGGCATGCATTTCTATGCCACTCTGGGGCAAAAACCGCAAAGGATTGGTTGCAAAAAAAAGGGCTCCGACAACGCTGACTCGATCGTTTTCATCAATGCACTGGAGATTGTATAAAAGGGTGTTTATTTCACTATCTTCAAAAATCAAGCCCCGATAATTTGAAACATAATTCCTGAAACTGAGCAGATCAAAATCTTTAGAACTAAACCTGAAAAGCGGTGAAATTTCATAATGGAATTGCTGACCATCCTGGAAAAGCCTTACAAGTTCTTCGTTGGTTGGTTCTATGGATACCGAACCGGCCCTGATGTAAAACTTATTTGTGGTTTTGACTTTGTATGGCTTGTTCCTGCCTTTTTCCACGCTTACTTTTAAGATTTTTTTATCATCGACGACACAGGTGACTATTTCCGGAATAATCGACGGTTGAATTGTATTTCTGCAGATGTTGATGATTCTTTCTTCGGTTTGCCTGTCAACATGTTCAATCTCACCGTTATTTGAGATTCCGATATAGATATCCCCACCATTCATATTGGAAAATGCAACGGCCTCTTTTGCTAAGGAATCGTTATGAAAATCAATGGATTTAAACTCAACCCGCGAATTTTCACCGACTTTTATAAGATCTAATATATCAGACTTATTCAACATTATTTTCCGCTAAACAAATAATTTTGATGAACTCATAAAAAGTCTAATGATGGCTATGGAAAAAGGTCCATAGACAAGGCATAGTCTTTGGCCGGGGTTACGGCATACTTGATGCGTATGTCGAACGTCCGGCTAAACACGCCAACGCCGCATATGGGATTTTTTACGACGCCATCATGAATGGTTGAAAAAACCGACATACCAGTCCATGGCTTCTTCAAGGCCGTCACTGATTGTGTGTGAGGGTTGATATCCGATCAGTCGTCTGGCTTTGGATATATCTGCCTGGGAGTGCCTGACATCACCCGGCCTGAAATCTCTGAACACTGGAGAAACTTTTGTCAATGAGGGGACACGCGTTAACAGTCTTTTCTGTATTTCATCAAACAGTGTGTTCAAGCTGGTACGATCTCCAACAGCAACATTATACACCTGATTAACGGCATCCGGGTTATCTGTTGTGGCTGATAGAAGATTCATCTGCACTGTGTTTTCAATAAAACAAAAATCCCGGCTGGTTTCTCCATCGCCGTTGATGTAAATTGATTCTTTATTTAAAAATCCTGCAACCCATTTTGGGATAACCGCAGCATACGCGCCGTTCGGGTCCTGACGTGGACCGAAGACATTGAAATACCGAAGACCGATTGTATTAAAATCATAGGTCCTGGCAAACACATCAGCGTACAGTTCATTCACATATTTTGTCACGGCATAGGGAGATAGAGGTTTTCCTATCGTAGCTTCGACTTTAGGGAGTGCGGGATGGTCGCCATAGGTTGAGCTGGATGCAGCGTAAACAAATCGTTTGACCTTGGCGTCTCGTGCAGCAACAAGCATGTTGAGAAAGCCTGTGATGTTTGCGGCGTTTGTTGTCAGGGGATCTTCAATGGAACGGGGGACCGAGCCCAAAGCTGCCTGGTGCAGGACATAGTCGACGCCCACACATGCTGTCTTACATGTGTCAGGATCTCTGATATCGCCGTCGATAAAGGTAAAATCAGCCCATTGTTTCTCGTGGACCAGTGTCTTGACTTCATCAAGATTTCTTTGGTGACCCGTGGCAAAGTTATCAAGACCCACAACGCGCTGGTTCAATTTCAACAGGTGCTCAAGGAGATTTGAACCGATAAATCCGGCAACACCCGTGATGAGCCAGGTATATTTTTGGGTATTTAATTGATTTTTCAGTTCGTTGTACACGTTATTTATATCCTTCTATAGTCGGCCATCTGCCTCAGCAGCAGTAAGTACATATTTAATGTCATAAAGCACATGGTCAGGTTTGCATAGTTTTCGGATATTCGCCGCACCCATTTGTTTGAATTCATGATGGGCCACAGCAAGAATAACAGCATCATAACATCCCGGCTCAGGTTTTTTTATGGGCTTTATTCCATACTCATGCATGGCCTCATCCGGGTCCACCCAGGGGTCGTAGACATCGACCTTTGCGTTGTAGCTTTTAAGCTCCTTGACCATATCCACCACACGGGTATTCCTCAAATCCGGACAGTTTTCCTTGAATGTCAAGCCCATGATCAGGACCTTTGCTCCATCCACATGGATTCGTCGTTTGATCATTTCCTTGAAAAGCTGGGATACCACATAGGCGCCCATGCCGTCGTTGATTCGGCGACCGGCAAGGATGACTTCAGGGTGGTATCCGATTTCCTGGGCTTTATATGTGAGATAGTATGGGTCAACACCAATACAATGTCCACCCACAAGCCCGGGTCTGAAGGGCAGGAAATTCCATTTGGTGCCTGCGGCAAGAAGTACTTCTTCGGTGTCTATGCCCAGTTTGTTAAATATGATGGAAAGTTCATTAATCAGGGCGATATTGAGATCCCGTTGGGTGTTTTCAATGACCTTGGCAGCCTCGGCAACGCGGATGGAACTGGCTTTATGAGTTCCGGCGGTGATGATTGACTTGTAGAGTTGATCGACGAATTCAGCGATGTCAGGAGTAGAGCCTGAAGTCACTTTCAAGATATTCGTCACTCGGTGATCTTTGTCTCCCGGATTGATGCGCTCGGGGCTGTATCCTGCAAAAAAATCAGAATTAAATTTAAGACCCGATATTTTTTCAAGTACGGGAACGCAAACTTCTTCTGTGGCTCCCGGATAGACAGTGGACTCATAGATAACAACATCATTCTTTTTTAGAACTTTTCCGATGCTTTCACTGGCTTTTACCAAAGGAGTCAAATCAGGACGTTTATGATCATCAATGGGGGTTGGAACGGTGACAATAAAAACGTTACAGTCCTTGAGTTTTTCGAGATTTGATGTGAATTTTAAATTAACAGCCTGTTTTAAAAGCTCCGGTTCTACTTCAAGGGTCGAGTCAATACCTTTTTCCAGTTCATTGATCCGTGCTTGAACAATATCAAACCCTGTGACCGACATCTTTTTACCAAATTCAACGGCAAGAGGCAGCCCCACATAACCGAGCCCTACGATAGCAAGCTTTGCGGTTTCAATTGTTATCATATTCAATCCTTAATTGACCTGTTATTTTCAAGATACCATTGATATGTTTTTCTCAATCCATCAACAAGGTGTGTCGATGCTTTCCATCCCTGCAATTTTAATCGGCTGACATCCAGTAATTTTTGTGGCGTTCCGTCGGGTTTGTCCGTATCCCATTGAATAGAGCCGTTGAAACCAACAACATCCCGAATTATCCCGGCCAGTTCACTGATACTGACATCCTGCCCTGTTCCGACATTAAATAGCGCAATTTCTCTTTTTATGCCATGAAAACCTTCCTGGTTCATCACATAAACACAGGCATCGGCCATATCGTCCACATAAAGGAATTCACGTCTGGGTGTTCCCGTACCCCAGACAACCATGGAATCAGTGTTTTGTTCTTTTGCTTCATGAAATTTTCGTAACAATGCAGGAAGGACATGGGAGGTTTCAAGGTCAAAATTATCATTGGGTCCATAAAGATTCGTAGGCATAACAGGAATAAAGCAGGTTTCATGCTGGCGATTGTAAGCCCAGCACATTTCAATACCTGATATCTTGGCAACGGCATAGGCTGAATTGGTAGGCTCAAGAGGACCGGTCATTAGATAGTCCTCCTTTATGGGTTGGGGGCATAACCTGGGATATATACAGGATGACCCCAAAAACAAAAGCTTTTTCACGTGATGCATATAACTCTGGTGAATAACATGGCTCTGGATCATCATGTTTTTATAGATAAAATCGGCAGGATAACTGTTGTTCGCTAAAATCCCACCCACTTTGGCTGCAGCAAGAAACACATAGTCAGGCGTTTCAGTCTGAAAAAATGACTCAACCTGGCTGGCATTTTCAAGATCAAGCTCCTTATGAGTTCGGGTAATGATGTTGTCATACCCATCCTCAAGCAGTTTTTTGACAATGGCCGAACCTGCAAGACCTCTGTGGCCTGCCACATAAATTTTTGAATGTTTATCCATTTATGAGTCTTTATTCCTTGTAATCATAGGTTGAAAACCCGTGGGTCAGGCACAGGTGGTCCTTTTTCGCCTGATTTAGATCATTTTCAACCATTTCCGTCACAAGGGCATCAAATGAAATGCGCGGTTCCCAACCTAACTTTTCCTTGGCTTTCGCAGGGTCACCCAGTAGGGTTTCCACTTCGGTGGGTCTGAAATATTTGGGATCAATGGCAACAATCACCTTTCCGGATTCACCATGAAGTCCTTTCTCATCAACACCCTGCCCTTCCCACCTTAAGGGAATCATAAGCTTTTCAGCGGCAATGGAAATAAATTCTCTGACGGAATGCTGCTTTCCTGTGGCAATCACAAAATCATCAGGCTCACGTTGTTGAAGCATCAACCACTGCATTTCCACGTAATCACGGGCATGACCCCAGTCCCGTAGTGCATTCAGGTTGCCCATAAAAAGGCATTCCTGCAAACCCAGTTTTATTCTTGCAAGGGCCCGTGTAATCTTTCGTGTCACAAATGTTTCACCACGAACCGGAGACTCATGATTGAACAAAATACCATTACAGGCATAAATTCCATAGGCTTCCCTGTAATTCACCGTAATCCAGTAGGCGTATAGCTTGGCAACACCATAGGGGCTGCGGGGATAAAAGGGTGTTTTTTCTGTCTGGGGTGTTTCATGAACCTTGCCATAAAGTTCGGAAGTGGATGCCTGGTAAAATCGTGTCTTTTTTTCAAGTCCAAGGAGACGTATACCTTCAAGAAGCCTTAATGTTCCCAAGGCATCCACATCCGCTGTATATTCAGGGGATTCAAAGGACACGGCCACATGACTTTGTGCCGCAAGGTTGTAGACCTCATCGGGTTGGACTTCCTGGAGGATTCGGATGAGATTGGATGAATCGGATAAATCGCCATAATGAAGAAAAAAACGCCTGTTTTTTTCATGGGGGTCTTGATAAAGATGATCAATTCGATCTGTATTGAATAACGAAGTTCGACGCTTGATTCCGTGAACTTCGTATCCTTTTTTAAGCAAAAATTCAGCCAGATAAGCCCCGTCCTGGCCTGTAATTCCTGTTATCAGGGCTTTTTTCATCCGATCTCCCCTCAGTAACCACTATCTATGGTTACAATTGTACTTCGTTTAACTCCCATGTCCAATATCTTTTCAACTGAATACTGTTTGTTGTCACATGCCGTAACAAGTAGTCTGTCATAAGAAACTCTATTAAGGCTGTCAAGACATATCACTTGGTGCCCATGAAGGGTTTCACCCTGTCGGCAATCATCCACCACGGCAACCAGCTGAATACGTGTTTTCGCAATCTCCTGGTAGGTCATTTCCGCGATGCTGGTTGCCCCATAAAATACCACCGACCTGACATCCTGTTCTTCAAGGGATCGTATCATGAGATGTATTCGTGAATAGGAGCTTTTATAAAGATCAAAGGTATATCGTATATAATCATAGGCCAAACGCGTTTTTTCCGCAGCCCCTTCAGGGGTCAGGATGTATTTGACCCGTTTTTTGGGAAGGGATTTGGCCTTAAAATATCCCTTGGCTGTCAGATGCTTCACAAATGAATTCACCAGCCCCAGGGAAATATCCAGTTTATCCGCAAGGCTACGCTGGCTGACATGGTTGCTGCTGTTGCCGATTTCTTCAAGGATTTGTAAGGTTTTGTAGTCTCTGGTGTCCATGGGTGTGTTGATCCGGAATTCCTGTGACGGAATCAGGATACAGCTCCGCCTGGTGGGTTACAATTGAAGGGTTGGACGTCTTGTAGCGATGCAATGGTGATTCAAAATGAAGCGTGTATGTTCATGCAGTGAACATGATTATTAGCACAAACGCGCCAATAAAATCAAGTTTTTAATCACTTAAAACTCTGTGTAATAACACGAAGGATACCTGTTACATCTCGGTTACGGCATAACGGTATCCCACGACAAACATATTGTATTCAGATAGACGTCGTCTTATTTCTATTCAACCGTTTAAATACATTTTATCCTGCCTGGATTATACACAATGAATTCCAAGGTGGGTTTCAACACGTTATCAACATAAAGCCACAAACGTTTAAAACATCACGAAATCCGGTGGGTGATATTAGGAGTATACCACCGAGAATCCCATTATTAATATATGATCGTTTCGTTCAACCAAACAGTTCAAAGACAATGATTTCAAAAAGATGTTAATGGTCATGCATATTATTTTTCAGATAAGTTCAAGAAGTGAACATAGGCATTAACTCACACTTTAAAAAAAATTTCAAGTTTTTTTAAAGTGTGTAATATTTTCTATACCAGGTTACAAACAAATTTACTGCCTGATCAATACCGACCTCTGGCCTGAATCCAACGTCTTTCTCAAGGTCAGTGATATCGGCATAGGTAACCGGAACATCCCCGGGCTGCATGGGTAGCATATTTTTTATAGCCTTTATGGACAGGGCCTTTTCAATGGACTCAATAAAATAGCCCAACTCCACGGGCTGATGGTTTCCAATATTGTAAAGTTTATAAGGGGCTTTGTTTGGCACGCCATTTTCAAAGACAGGAATACGATTCATGACCCGGAATACACCTTCAATAATATCGTCAATGTAGGTAAAATCCCGTTTCATTTTCCCATGATTGTAGACATCAATGGGTTTGCCTTCTATGATCGCTTTTGTAAATTTAAAATAGGCCATATCCGGTCTGCCCAAGGGGCCGATAACCGTAAAAAACCGCAAGCCGGTCACAGGTATCTTGAACAGATGGGCATAACTATGGGCCATCAGCTCATTGGCTTTTTTTGTGGCAGCATAAAGGGATACCGGATGATCCACATTATCATGGATCGAAAATGGAATTTTGGTATTCCATCCGTAAACGGAACTGCTGGATGCATAGACCAGGTGTGGTACGGTGCTTTTTCTACAGCCCTCAAGAACATGAAGAAACCCTGTCAGGTTGCTCTCCCCGTAGGCATGGGGATTTTCAAGACTGTAGCGGACCCCGGCCTGGGCCGCCAGATGAACAACCCGGTCAAAACGTTCATTTCCAAAAAGTTTTTCCATGGCCATTCGGTCAGCGATATCCATGCGGATAAAGGAAAACGAGTCATGGGATTCAAGGTGTTTCAACCGATCCAGCTTAAGACTGACATCATAATAATCGTTCAGATTATCGATGCCCGTCACGGTGTGGCCCTCATCCAGAAGACGTTTTGAGAGAAAATAGCCAATAAAACCGGCTGCTCCGGTCACCAGAACATGCATCATAGGACTCTCTTTCACTCAGACGGGTTGCCAGGCAATTCGTTGTTTACACATATCGGATTGTTCTTGATATACTCTATTAAAAAGCTTAAAAAAATCATCGCAAACAAACCAACGGTAAGCGATAAAAAAAGAATCATTCGTTTTTGGGGCTTGACCGGATATTTTGCCACAGTGGGAACTTTGATCATCGCCATTTTAACGACATTGTCCCGGAGCATGATATTCATCTCAATCTGTTCCGCGATTTTTTTCTGCTCATTTTTTTCACGGATTATTTTCTGCATTTCGTCTTCTTTGAGCATTTGATGCTCATTTAGATCTTTTTTTACGGTATTTACAAACTCAATATTCTGTTGAATGGTATTGCTGTATAATAAAACGGCCAAGGCCCCTTGATCATCCGTGTTTCGATTCAAAAGTTTTTTTCGTTCTTCACTGAGATAGACGCTGTTTTTATTGATTTCCTGGATATCTTCATTGATCTCTTTAATCCGTTTTTCAATGGTTTGAACATTAATTATGTAAGATTTTTCAATTTCCTTTTTTTTCTCAAGTTCAATGGTATCCAGATTGATTTTGCGGTTTAAGTTCTCAATAATGTATTTTATCAACTCACTTTCACGGATATTCAATAGCCTGAACAGCTCATTTAAAACAGCAAGGCCCTCTTTGGGGTCAGCTGTTTCATAGCTCACGAGAAAGACATCCGATTTTGAAGGGGTTTCAACACGTATGTCTATATCTTCCGGTTTATCCTTCGCAGGAACCTTTAATGCATGATCAATGATGGCGTCATTATAGATCCCCGCATCAATCCTGGCCACGATCGTTTCAATGGAATCGATGAAAATCCGTTTTCCCTCTTCAGTGGAATACATAATCCCGGGCTGAACGGTCATGCTCACCTTATAGATTTTTTCCATACTATAACAGATGACAACAGCAACCACGCCGCAAGCAAGTACACCTGCAGCAATAAATATCTTCCATTTCCAGAGAATACGGAAAATATCAATAAGCTCAATCTCATCATCGTATTTTTGTAAAAGTGGATCTGTCATTTGGGGCCCTTATTTTAATAATCGCGCACCATATTATATTGCATGAATATTTGAATACACTATTAAAGTAAATGATTCATTTACCAACCTTGGGCAAAACATTCAAGGGAAAAGACTTTTTTCGAGGAGGGGGTAGATGTATCTAACAGGGAAGAAAAGAGACGGACATAAACAGCTGGGGACGATGATTATGAAAAGATATCATGCCTTTTCATTTTCAAAATAAACTCGGACGTCAACCCGCCTTTTCATGGCGGCGTTGAGTTCTTTTCTTGCAGGATCAGTCGAACCGGATTCTCCTTCGCCGATGATTTTAAAGGAAGCGGGCAGCATGCCGGTTTCGATAAGTTCCTGAACCACGTTTTTGGCCCGACTGACACCCAGGGCCATGTTTGATGAAACATCGTTGATATCTTGGGCGTCGCTATCAGAATACCCGGCCACTTCAATTCGAACGGAATAGGGTTTCAACAACCACGCCAATTTTTTAAAAAATGGTTTGTAGTCTTTTGCCACACTACTTTGACCAAGACCAAATAGAATTGGCAACTGAACTTCAAGGGTCAGTTCGCTTTCCTTCTGAACCAAGGCAACCCAGTTATCAAGCTCAACCGACTTAATCTTTTCTTCAAGATCTCTTTGGAGGGAAGCACTTATGTGAAAGGATTCCAAATTTTTTGCCTCTATTCCGGGCACAGATACCATGTCAGGTTGAACGCCTTTTTTTTCAGGATACATAAGACCATATATCCATGCATCAAGATGCCACCAATCCGGATTCTCTCCGTTCGCCCCCCTGACCTTTGTATCCAGAGCCCTTAATTCCGCCAGATGTTTTTCCGTCAATTCTTTCATGCGGTCTATTTCCAAAACACGCTGGCCTTGTTTTGAATCAATCCGGTCTTTTGCTGCTATCATTTCTCCGGGAACCTGTCTTTTCTGGTCTTCAATCCTCAGCATTCGTACAACAAGCCATTCCCGATCCGATTTGAGATTCAACAGGTCCTCTTGATATTCATGCACAAGGCCATTATAATGGGAAACCACCGTCACAAGGAGTTCCTTCTCCTGAAGAGCCAGGATCTTAGATGAATCAACGGGTATATCTGCATGT
>JAHIRD010000286.1 GCA_018818835.1 Pseudomonadota bacterium | reverse complement strand
GACTATCTCTGCCTTATCCTTGAAGGCCGCTATAGACGCAATCCAGATGACGGACTACTGGAAGTCCCGGTCTGGGGGTTCAATCCACGCACTAACCACCGAGCCGAGGTCTGGGAACCAGTCAAACCGACCATGATGTTTTCCCGATTCGACCAGTACCTGACCGAACTCCAGCGGGATGTGGGCATAATAGTCAAGTATACCGAGAATGTCCGGGGGACAGCCGATACTATTCTCGCTCTCTACCAGAACTTCCAGACACCGCAGGACGGGCATCATTCCCTCAACCAGATATTCAAACCGCCGACTCCATCAGTCCAGCTGGTTCGCCCGTCCTTGGTACGCCGTATAGCATCCGAGCTGAACGGTATAGGCTGGGAGTGGAGTGCTGTGGTTGCTGACAGGTTCAAGTCAGTCAAGGAGATGGTCAGTGCTGATGTTGCTATCTGGTCTGGCTTGGAAAAGGAATACGGTAATGGTAAGAAGAGAAGATTAGGCAAGAAAACAGCCGAGAAGATAGTGAAATCATTAGGAGGTGATAAGGGCGATTAGGGGGTTGCCTACCCTGCTGTCAGTTTATAAAGGAGGATTTAATGAGATTTAGTCTTAACTTTGAACCTATCCGTTCCCGTATTGGGTTGCTCCGGGTGACTCATCGACTTATGTTTCCGGCCATAGCGGCTTTACTGATTATTCTGCTGGCTGGAGGGTTGGTTTTCGCCGCTATGCAACTATCCTATACGGGTTCCGTGGAAGTTGTTGAATCTAGTGGTACGGGTGGAACTGGTACTGGTGGAACCCCTCCTCCAGTCTATACATTTGCAGTCTATGATGCCGAGGCGGGGGGCAACCTCATGTCCGACAGTTTCTGGTCGTTTGGTACCATAAATGTCGGGTATAGTTATAACCGTACGGTTTATATTGAGAACACAGGCAATCAACCTGTATCGGTTATGGCTTCCGTGGTTTGGGGTAGCACTGTTGCTGGAACTTTCTCAGGGCTGGACACTCCTGTGGTTGTGCCTGTTGGTTCAACCAGAGTTGCCGTACCCATTGAGTTTGTTGCTGGGGCTAGTGCGACTGGTGCATCTGTGAGTTTTACCATGTATTTTGACAGTACCCCGTAACTTAACCTCTTCCCTGAGTCTCTTAGCACTACTGGATTGGTAATTGTTAAGAGACTCCGATGAGGAGGTTAGATTATGAATATTTTTAGCACATTGACCGAGGTTCCGTTGTGGTATCTGGTTCTCTCCCCACTTGTCGGGGCTATTGTCGGGATGTCCCTTTTATTGGTATCGCTAGTCGTGCTCGGTAAGCCCAAACAACAGAAGGTTGCTCCTGTTACCCTTAAATTAGAGCCTGAACTGAAGTCCAAAATAGAGTCAGAGCCAAGAGCCAAAGCGGAGAGGCTTGGAAGGGCTAAGATTGATGAGTTGGAAATTGAAGTAGAAGTAGAGCCAGAGGTAAAGATGGAGGTGATTTCTCCGCAACCCATGGCAGTAAGGGCAGAACCTGTAGTGGTACCATTTGCTCGGGTACCTGCAAAGCAAAAACCAGTCCCGCCCATTCGTCAGCACTACTGGTACTATGTCTCTGGTGTTACTGAGCGGTTTGCTACTCTCCGTGAGGCGTTATCCGCTTCTGGGGAGACAGTACCTGCTGATAAAGCGCTGGACTGGAAGAAGCTGTCATCCGATACCCGTGCCAAGATAAAAAGGGTCAAGGTGGGCGATGAACAGCCCGTGTTGGAGCAGGTGGTAGTTCGTAAGGTAGTTCGTGAGGAAGAAGTGAGAGATGAACCCAAGAGGGAAGAGAAGGTCGCGAGAGAAGAGGAAGTCCGAGAGGAAATCCGAAAAGAGTCGGATGTAGTAATCAAGAAACCTATAGGTAATGGGGCATTTGTCACCATTACCAAGAAGAAGAGCAAGTAGAAGTATTTTTAGATATTTTTGAAAAATAGTTCCAAAAGGTATTGACAAAGTGTGGTAAGGTGTGATACAATGTGGGAAAGGGTATGAAGAAGGAGGCTAAGAAATAATGACTGATTATGAAGCCAACATAGCGGGATGGGAATTCATACTAGAATTTGGGCATGGCTTATATCTGTACGGCAAAGATGACTTGCGGAGAGCTGTAAATGCTAAGTCGGGTCGCATAGTATTGGAGTATACAATGGCGGAGGTAGCAAAGTGAAAAGTTTAGGAATAATACTAATTACAATAGTGGTGGTGTTAACAATTATGTTTGGAGTGAATTATTTTACGCTGTTCGGTTATTACTTACCACATAAGCCGCAAGTTGTTTATATGTCATATCAGGATATATCTGCCCATTTTTACCCACAATTTGTTGCAGTCTCCAGTAATAGTTCAGTAAATTTCACATGGGGCTTAAAACTTGCATCACCAGAGGAATAATAAGAAATAATGAAGGATTTAGATCGGGGTAAGGATGCCTAATCTGCACAAGGAGTCCCGTAATACCGAGATAGCCCGCCTATTCGATGGTGGTCGTGGGCTAACCCACCGAGAGATTGCCGAGATTATGGACATGAAGCTTAGTACTGTGTCTATGGCAATCAAGCGGTGGAATGACAAGCTCAAGAAGGGAGAATCCAAGTCCGATGAGAGTAATCAATAAACTGACTAATCCTGGCGGTATTCGCCGTGTAGACTTGACCCCCGATACTGTCCACATATGGATGTCGGACGGTCAGGATAGAGTTTACAGGTTAGTGTCAGATTGTTCGGGACATAGTGTGGGTAAAAATAAGGAGGGTAAAAATGAAGAAGATAACTTACCAATACGCTCTCAGCCTATCCGTCCTGCTAGCATCCGCATATGGTACTGGCTGGGATCATGAGGAAACTGACCCGGACTGGTGGAGATTGCATCTTTACTTTAGGAGGAACTAAGAATGGCTACCTACGATAAAGAGCAAGGGTTACAATCAATTCTCAACGCCGCCTTGGGAGAATACCAGCCCCTAGGTTTTCGGTTGATGGAGATGGGCGACCATAGTCTGATGCTCCACTACCGAGACGAAATGGTCGGTGCTATCAGCCTAGGTGGAGCTACTATTCCCGTTATCCACGAGGCTTGTCGGGAGTACCTGGAGTCGCTGAATGCCAGCTAGCCATTACAATCGACCAGCCCGAGTGCCGCCACCAGCAGACACCTTACCTTTCCCCGGTAACCTCGTGAGGAACTGCTCCGAATGTGGTTTGCGAAACGGGTGTGTTGCT
>JAHIRD010000224.1 GCA_018818835.1 Pseudomonadota bacterium | reverse complement strand
TTGCAACTGCTACACCTATCCCAGTGTACCTATATCCAGAATTTAACATATTAGAGTGGTGTCCAGGACTCTTTATCCAAGAATTAACCGCCTCTCTATAAAGTTCACCATCAGTTCTATAGAAGGCAAGTCCTACTGGATAAGGGAGTAGGATGAAGCCTCCACAGAATCTACTGAGCATTAAAGCATTTTCCCCAGCTTGTAACTTAGCCAGTTCTGCCTCGTTATGGTAGAGGTCCCCTGCTATGACCATGTCTGAGCCATGCTTTCTTGCATACTGAGCTAAAGATTCATTCCACAAGAGCTGGGAAAGGCCTTTGTTTAACCTCTCCTGATTAACCAACATAAATATAGCCTTCTCCATACCTGCTGTGTCTACCTTAGTAGGAAGTATATGGAGGGCTCCAAAAGCCTTTGGAACAATACTTACTATAGTCTGGGGCCACACCATAGAAGCTGTTGACGCTATTACCAAAGTAGGCACTCCTATTAGTAGCAGTACCAACAACCACCCCATAAGTACTTTCATAAAACCCTCCTTGCTCCTAACTTGACTTACCTTCTTCTCAAAATCGTATGCAAGTGCAAGATCTAATTCTGAGGTAGGAGGCTCCCCCGTGGGACTAGAACTACTAGACTTAAAGCTACTTTTAGGAAGTTGCTTATTCTTCTTTGAAAACCTTTCTGATCTCCCTCTAACACAGCTTACACAGGTACAGGATGGAGGATGTTCATCTCTCATATAATCTCTATCAGCTAGTGGCATACTTAATACCCCCTACTGCCCATTCTTGGAATGGTAAGTTTTAATCCCCTTGCGAGGATTAGTTGTCTCCCGGCCACTAGTTATTCGGACTTTCATAAAATCTCCTTATATAACTTAATATATTCCTCAATACATTTATCCCAGGTATGCTCCTTTGCCCACTCATAGTTACTCCCATAACTAGAATAGGTGCATAGGTTTTCCAAATAAGTTCTATTCTGTAATACCATATCTAGATTTTGAACTATTATGCACCTCTTCTTTATCTCCCAAGGTATAAGAGCGTCATCTAGTACTACTACAGGCCTCTTACATGCCATTGCTTCTACTATAGGTAATCCATAGCCTTCAATCCAGGAAGGGGATATTAAGACGTCCATGGAGTTGTAGAAATCCACCAGCTCCTCATCCTTGATATGTCCCAGAAATCTGATCCTCCCATCCCCTTTAGCAAGACTCTTTAGGTAAGCCTCATCTACCCCTATACCCCCAATTATTAGTTCAATCCCAGGCTCGCTTTTCTTGAAAGCTTTAATCAATACATCCACCCTCTTCCGTCTATCCAACTGTCCTAAGTATCCTATCCTAGATATCCTACTCCTTTCCCTCTTAGGCTCCAAATCCCCTCTTATACCCAACCTAATAGTCCTGGAAGAAAGTCCAAAAATTTGCATTAGGTCGTTTGAGGTTTTCTCACTTATACAAGCAATTCCGCTTGCCTTCCGTAAAGCCATACCGGACACAAACTCAAAATACCTACTACCTATAAAAGCCTTTAACCTGCTTTGGCCCATAGTAGCGCCTATCTTATCTTTATCAGATATCATAAATAGATCTAATACAGTCACTATACTTTTATCCCCAGGTGACCACATACCTTCCATTGGAGTAAGTGCATGGTAAATATCCGCTTTAATCCTCAACAACCTAATGGGTAGCTCCATAAGCGTATAAATCAAGTAGGAGTAAGGATTAAAGTAAGGTATATCTGAAGAAGTAATTAAGGTTATATCTACTCCCCTCTTCTTTAGACCCCCATACAGCTCTTTACCTACCCTACCTACTCCTCCACTACCTAAATTAGTAGTTCTGGTTAATAAACAGACTTTCATTTCTCCCTACCTTTATGAAATTGGTGCTGGCTACTCCTAGGTATCGAGGTGTCCGTTGGGGGCAACGTCTTATAGGAGGAGGTAATAAACACCTGTAGGTGATACCTAGTTTCACCAGCATTAAGAAAACCTCCTATGTATCAAAAACCAAGCTATTTTAAACCCATCACCCATTCTAAGTTTTGCTTTACTTCCATCTACCCTTGGCAAGTACCTTATAGACTCTTGAAGAATTTTATATTTACCTTTCTTTAAGCTAACATATAAGTCCGTGACTAGTGTAAACCTATTACTCCTTAAAGGTAAGCTCTTCATAACATCTGTCTTCATAACCCAAAATCCAGTACAGACATCTTTAACATAAGAACCGTACAGTATGCTTGCCAATAGAGAAAGACAATAGTTACCAAAGATATGGTGCAGGGCCATAGAATCCTTATCTCTCTCTTGCCTACAACCCATCACTGCATCTACATCTAGATGTTTCACCTCAAACAAGGCCCATAGTAATTCACCTGCTGGGTAAGTTCCGTCTGCATCCATAAGAGCTACATAAGGAGTCTCTACATACTTCAAGGCACTCCTTACTGCAATACCTACTCCTTGTCGTATCTCATCGTATAACAAGGCTCCTTTTCTAAGGGCTATCTCCCTGGTTCCATCAGTACTGAGGTGGTCAGCAACTATAATTTGGGACTCCATAGGACAAGTCCTTATGCCATCTATTACATTCTCTAAGGTAAGGGCCTCATTCCTTGTAGGTAATATTACTGTAAGTTCAGCAGGCACTTAATCCCCTCCTCAACAGAAATCCTTGACTCAAATCCTAAAAGCCTCTCTGCCACTCGAGTATCTGCTAACTGGTGATGGGTATAATTCTTCATAGGATTAGGGCCAAATACTAACTTAGTGCCTATTAACTCCGCTAACTCCCTCACAGATTTGTGCCTTCCTGTGCCTACATTATAAATCCCATAGTCCACAGTACCTTCCATAGCCAAGATAAAGGCTCTTACCACATCTGAAACGAAGATAGAATCTCGGGTAGTAAGGCCATTACCATACACTAAGAACTCTTCGTTCTTCTGCCTAGCCCAAACCATCTGGGATATCAGGTTTGCAAGCCTACCCTTAGCTTCCTCTCCAAGTCCATATACAGAAAAGAGCCTCAGACCAATCCCCTTAGTACCATATAAGTCCTTATAAATGTCTGCAAGCCTCTCAATGAAATATCTAGCTTCGGTATATAAAGAAGTAGGAAATACAGGCATACCTTCCCTCCAAGGTAAGCCATTTCCTCTATAAAGATT
>JAHIRD010000012.1 GCA_018818835.1 Pseudomonadota bacterium | reverse complement strand
TCTGCATGGGTGGCTTTAAGTTTTGAGTTGGCTTTTTTGATTTTCTTTTGTTGGTCTTGGATGGTCTTACATATAAATGCGATGAAAATACAAACGGGAACATAGGTCGAAATATATAAAATTTCCTTGGCCATGGATCCGGGCTGCCCACTGTATTTGATTCCAATATAGGACGCTAAAAAATAGAGGGCCACATTGACCAGAATGACAAAAAATGAAGCAATCAGACCTGATTGAATAAATACGAAGGTTAAGATCAACATAGAACCTACGGGAACAAGGTATCGCTGGTCACTCATCACATACACAAAATAAGCCGAAACAAACAGACAGAAATAAACCTGGTAATACAAAATTAAAGAGATAAAACGGGTTGTGATTTGTTTTTTAAATAGGGTCCATATCATTGCGGTTATGCTGCATGTCATGTATCCTGCATAGACATTGTTAATGACTGCATAATCATACTTTGCGTGGTTTGAAAGTATAATCAGGTAAGCAATCCCCACTGGAAATTGATAGGAGAACATCGCTATTAAAGAATAGCGAAATAAACTGATGCGACGCCTTTTATTCACTAAATCTGGCAACAAATATGTCATTATTATAAAGCCTTATACCTACAACCAAATGTTTTAAATATTTAAAATTAATGAAGGGTATTATCATGCTCATCAAAAATAAATCGCTATCTTTTTTTCATCTAAATCTAATGAACTCCTAAAAAATCTAAAGATGGCTATGGAACAGGGTCTATCGGCAAGGCAACAGGTTTGGCCGGGGTTACGGCATACTTTGTCGTATGTCGAATACTTATCATCAGGTCGATCTTAAGTTTGTTAAAATCAACAGTCCAAACGTTGATGCACTCTTAAAAAGAAAAACGACAGCTACTGTTAAACGTACGATCTCCGTCATATATTTTCTATGATTAACTCTCTGTATGCTTGCACATAATCTTACCAATATGCTATATTAAAAAATATGTTGCATTCATATTTTTTTCCATGAGCAACAAAAAAACGTTCTTTTAAGTCAATACAGATCATAACCCAGCACCTGAAATTCCTGGCAAACATCTGACCTGAAGCCCTACAATTAAAGCTTGCCGTTGTTCTGACTTTTTTATTGAAAAGACAAAAACCTATTAACCTGATTTATTAAAGCAATCAAGGGTGCTCATGAAAACGTTTCGCAAATATGCGTGGGTAACGATTTTCATTACCCTGGTGGCCATTTATTCCATCGCGGACTATGTTTTAAAAAATCAGGTGATTATCAAAAGCTTCATGGACCTTGAGGATACCGAAGCACGAAAAAACCTATCCCGGTGCATGGATGCCTTCAAGGGGGAGATACATCATCTGCACGGATTGGCAAGCGACTGGGCCATATGGGATGATACCTTTCAGTTCGCTAAAGATGGAAACGAAAAATATATTGAATCAAATCTCCAGATGGACACTCTGGAAGCCAATGGAAATATAAACCTCATATACATCGTCACCCCTGGGGGAAAGACCGTCTGGGGAAAGGCTTTTTATTCTGAACATCAGGGGTTTATCGACGTTATTGACACCTCGAGCAAATCCCTTGATATGATTGCAGAGCTTCAGGATTTCGGCATCCCTGGCCACGATATCAAAGGGATTCTATTGACCAACTACGGTCCCATGCTGATAGCATCCATTCCCATTCTGGACAGCTTGGGGAGCGGACCCTCGACCGGTGACTTCATCATGGGACGATTTATATCTCGAAAAATGATCGACGCCCTTGTGGATCAGACCAAAGTGGACTTTACGATCAAAACCGTAAATGATGACGACTTAACTGATCAGGAAAAAGAGATCCTTATACAAGGGGAGAAATCCCTGATTGTGGTCCGAGACGAAAATGAAACCCGCTTGCTGACCTACGGAGTCCTTCCGGATATATACGGTAAACCGGCACTTCTGATTCGGGCAACGCTTCCCAGAACAATCATGGAGAAAGGAAAGACTGCTGCCCGGTATGTTTCAATTTCGCTGATGATCACCCTAATCCTGGGTACCGTGCTTCTTCTTTTTTTGATCAAGGCGTACATCTTTGACGAACGGCGACGAACCGCATCGGTCGAGGCATTGGTGGAGCAGAGAACCCTTGAATTACAGCGGGCCAATGATGAAATTGAACGAGCCCGGATCATGGCGGTTGAAGCCAGCAAAGCCAAAAGTGAATTCCTGGCCAACATGAGTCATGAAATTCGTACACCCTTAAACGGAATTATCGGAATGGCTGAAATCGCCATGACCACCATCCAGAACGACAAGCAAAGGGAGATATTTGAAACAATCAACCGAGAGGGCCATGCCCTTCTCGGAATCATCACCAATATCCTGGATTTCTCAAAAATTGAAGCACGAAAAGTCGACATTGAAACCATCAATTTTGATTTAAGACTGCTGGTCAACGATATCGGAAAAAGCATCGCTTTTCTCGCTGAGCAAAAAGGTCTTTTCTGTGACGTGTTTCTATCACCGGATGTCCCCCATTATGTATGCGGTGATCCCGGACGAATCCGCCAAATTCTCATGAACCTGTCGGGTAATGCCCTTAAATTCACGGAGAACGGCGGGCTTACCCTGAACTGCGAATTATCTGAAGATTTGGGTGAAATCTGTGTGATCCGATGCTCTGTCACAGACACAGGCATCGGTATTGAAAAAAACAAACAAGAAACGATCTTCGAAAGTTTCACCCAGGCGGATAATTCCACCACACGTAAATTCGGAGGGACAGGACTGGGCATCAGTATTTCAAAACAATTAGTTGAACTGATGGGTGGCCAGTTAGGACTTGAAAGTAGAATTAACCACGGGAGCACGTTCTGGTTCACACTAAGCGTAAAACGCCAGAAGGAGCAGGTCTTAGCCCCGATTAATGAGCCCTTTGGGGGCCTGTCGATTCTTGTGGTGGGGGGAATGGTCGATGAACCCGTACCCTATCTTGATCAGATCAAAGCCTTAGGAATACATGCCGAGACGGTCGCATGTGGCAAAGACGCCCTCAATATGCTGAAAGATCCCAACGTTGCATCACACATTGATATGGTCATAATCGACTATCTTTTACCGGATACAGATGGTTTTATTCTGGCACAGGACATCAAGGCCCTGGCATCCTCAAACAAGATCCCCATCATTCTGACCACACGGACAGGGAATATCGGTGATGGAAGAAAATGTGAGGACATCGGGATTTCAGGTTATCTGAACTCGCCATTTGATTCCTTTGTTTTACGGCATGCCATCAGTCTTGTTTATAGAAAAAACAAGTCTCAAAATGTCTCTGCGCCTATGGGGCTTGTCACCCGGCATACCATTTCCGAATCATTCAAACAGGAAAATCGGATCCTGCTGGTGGAAGATTATCCCACAAACCGGTACGTTGCATTGAACTTTCTTTGCATGTCGGGGTTTGATGTGGACATCGCTGAAAACGGGAAAGAGGCTGTGGAAGCGTTTCAGAAATGTGACTACGATCTGATTCTGATGGATATCCAGATGCCTGTCATGGGTGGCCTTGAAGCAACCCGGATTATCCGAAAACTTGAAACGGACAGGGGCAAACAAAAAACGCCCATCATTGCCATGACGGCCAACGCCATGAAACAAGACCGGGAGAGTTGCCTCAACTCAGGCATGGATGATTATATTACAAAACCCATCACCAGGGACTCTTTGACCAAGATTATTTCATCATGGATTGTCCTTCCCACTCCTCCGAAAAACGTGACATACAAAGAACCCTTAGTTTTCAAAGCGGCTGACTCAACCCATAAAGACGAGCCTCCCCTTGATTTTAATCGTGCCCTTGAAGAATTCATGGGCGAAAAAACCATTTTGCTGGCAACGCTTGATTATTTTCTCGGTCATGGCAGGACCCAGATGGAAACAATCAATCAGGCCCTGATCGACAATATGACCACCCTTATCGCAGAAGAAGCACACAAGCTCAAAGGTGGAGCTGCCAATGTCACCATGGATGTCCTGGCCCAGGCTGCAGCCGACCTTGAGATTACCGGGAAATCCGGGCAGATTGATCAAGCAAAAGATTTTATATCAAAAATAAACCATGAATTCGATCGCTTAGAATTTTTTTTATCACAAATAACATCGGATGAATCATGAAAATACTTATTGTGGACGATGATTTTGTCAGCCGATCAAAAATGAAAACCATTCTTCAAAGCATGGGTGCATGTACGGATGATGAGCATGCCGCAAGTGCTTTAAGAACCTTTGAACAGGCACTTGATACGGGCCAGCCCTTCAACCTGATCACCCTTGATATTCATATGCCGGGAATGGATGGTACCGAAATGCTGTTCAAAATTCGAGAACTTGAAAAAAAACGACATATCCCTGAGCCCAACCGTGTTAAAGTCTTTATGGTCACGTCCCAGTCAGATAAAGGCAGCCTGATCACCTGCCTGCAAGCCGGATGCAACGGGTTCATCGTCAAACCATTTACTCAGAAAACCCTGCTTCAAAAGTTCAGTTCCCAGGGGATCACGATCGATGTAGACACGGAGCCGGTATCAAAAACAAATCATGATGCTGTCACAAAATCCTCCCAATCTTCCGACACCCAACGCAAAAAGCTTATCCAGGACGTTTCTTCCGCTCTCAAAGGGGATAGGGTCGACCTCCCCTCACTTCCTGATATCAATACCCGATTAAAAGAAATGGTCAATAAGGAGATAGATTTTTCGGAAATCACGACGCTCCTGAAAAAGGACATGCTCATTGCCAGCAGCCTTATCAGCCTTTCGAACTCAGCCCTTTTCAAAGGGATTAATCAAAGTAAAACCCTTGAGGAAGCCATCGGAAGGTTAGGCATTGATCAGACGTATCTCCATGTGGAAATGCTTTGTCAACGAGCTCTCTATTCCAATGTCCCGAAAAAATATACGTCTTATGTGGAAAAACTCTGGAACCACGCACAGACATGCGCTTATTGTTCACAGTATATTGCAGAGCAGCTGAATCTCAAACTTAGAGAAGACGCTTTTACCTTGGGACTTGTTCACGATATCGGCAAACTGATCCTGCTTCAAATCATCAGCAAATTGGAAGAAGTCGGGCCCACGGGAGAGGATGTTGATCAAAGCGTCCTGTTCTCCACCCTCGACACCTACCACGGAGAGTTCGGAGCCGCTCTTCTGAACAAATGGGGGTTTTCCGATATTTTCGATAAGGTGGCAAGACATCATAACCACCCGGAAATCATATCCAATCCATCGAAAGAGCTGCTTCTTGTGGGCTTTGCCAATCAACTGGTGAACCACCTTGATAAAACCAAAGAAGAGCTTTATGCCAACACTACCGCCGTATTTTGCCTCAAACAGCTGAACATAGAATCCAAAACCATAGAGGATATTCGCTCAGGTCTCATTGAAATCCTCAATGAAATGGTAAGTGGATAACAGGGCCGATGAAAGGTATAATAACAGGCCCGTGTTCATCCGACACAACCCAGGCTGGGATCCTGAACAACGATGCTCCGGCGCTGCCTTAACTTTCGTTTAACCTGGCACAGCAGCGTTTTATAGACTGGGAATCCCGAGATGGGATCATATTGTTCAAGGTCTGTTAAGATATTGACATTGGCATGTTTCCATTCATCCGGGCCCTGGGGGCCACCTCCGCCTACCTGGGCATAAACAAAGCCTTCCATAATATCCTCTGTCACATAGGCACGCATACTTACCGAGCCCCTTTCCGTTTTAATCACCACCGGGTCATCGGTTTTAATGTTTCGTATGGCAGAATCCTTGGGATTCATCTGGACCATGGGATAAGGATATTTTTTTATAAAATCCGGGATGGCTCTCAAGCAGGACTTCATATCCGGTTTAAAGGGACCGGTACCGAGAATAAGGGGGTACCGGTTGAGCATCTGTGGCTTGCTCAAAGGTGTCTCCAGTGATTCTTCATAGCAAGGCAAGCCGTCGTATCCAAATTTTTCAAGAATGGTGGAGGTGATTTCAAATTTCCCCGAGGGTGTTTCAAATCCCGGCTTTCTATCTTTTCTAAGAAGTCCTTTTTCCCATTTTCGATACACCATGGGTTTTGGTTTGCTCCGAACGGTATGTTTGGGGGCCCGTTCCAGATCTGCCACCGTATACCCTGCCCCCTTCAGGACCTGATCAATAAGTGTTTCACTATCCTGGGGATAGAGATGACCGTAGCCCAGACGATGTGCCAGTTCAGCCAGGATAGCATAGCTGGGCCTGCTCTCCCCCACAGGTGCGATCATTTTTTTTCTTAATCGTAAGGCATTGCCGTAATAGCAATAGGATTCCTGCTCAAATGCTGTTGTGGCCGGCAAAACAATATCTGCCCAGGCCGCATCCTGGGTAAGCTGCAGATCAATGGACACCATAAAATCCAATTCTTCAAAGGCATTCTGCCATACCTGGGGATCGGGCCAGGCCGTGATAATGGACGCCCCCAAAATAATCAAGGACCTGATTTTATAGGGGTCTGATTCAAGGATGGATTTGGGCAGCCGGTTTGCATGGGGCTCGCCCCCACAAAAATAGGAGTAAACAGAAAAGTGCCCTTTTCCAATGGATTTATCATATCCAGGGGTTTCAATCTGATGGCTTTTAGCCAAGGGAATCATATTCTCGTGCCGGACAAAGCACCTTCCTCCCTCCACATCCAACTGACCTGCCAAGGCCCAGAGCACCATGACCGCCCGGATGTTCTGAACACCACTTTGGGTGTATTCCAGTCCGGTATACATGATATAGCTGGCTCCTTCCGAGTCTGCTATTTCTTCGGCCAACTGTTCGATCCGGTCTGTTTCAATACCGGTTACCTGAGCCACGTATTCCGGTGTAAACGCCTTAACATACTCTTTAAATTCGTCGTACCCCAATGTCCAGTCATAGGCAAATGTTTCGTCCACCCAGTTATCACGAATCAGGATGTGGGATAAACCCAATGCCAAAGCACCATCCGATCCCGGTCGTATGGGCAGCCATTCACTTTCGGGAAGCTGGGCTGCTTTTGTGCGCCTGGGATCTATGACAATAATCCGGGCACCTTCATGGGCGGCTGTCACCAGACGCCCGAACATTTCCGGGGGCGTTGCGCTTGCGGGATCTGTTCCCCAGACCAGAATCAGATCCGAATTATCCACATCTGAAAACATATCTGTATGAAGGCAACCCATGGTCAATTTTGGGGCCAGGACTCCAAGGGAGGTATAGCAGGGAGCACCGACGCCAAATGTATTGGGAGAACCAAAGGGAAACAAAATACTGCTGGCCAGATAGATTTCCGATCCTTTCAACTGAAACATATCTTTGAAAGACCGTTCATAGGAACCGGTTCCCGCATAAAACCCGATGGTTTCAGGTCCATATTTTTGTTTCAGGTTATTGAGATTTTCAACAATGATATCATAAGCTTCATCCCAGGTGATCGGTTCAAACTCAAAGGTTCCCTTTGGGCCTGTGCGTTTCAAGGGCTGCCGGATTCTTTTTTCAGAATAGATGATCTGTTTAGCGCTGCCGGCAATGGGACACAGCACGCGTCCCAAGGGGGCATCCGGGTCCGGTGTCAACTTGTCAATCTTATCATCCTCATCAAAATGGACCATGACGCCACAGCCGGGGCTATGAAAACAAAGTCCGCAGATGCCTTCCTGTTTTCTTCCCAAAACCCATTCTCCTGTTTAGACAATATCGTCACAGCCCTGCAGGGCCTCCGCCAGCCCTCACAAAGGGACAAATTTAAAAATCCTGATAAAACAGGTCCTGGTCTAAGGTGCTGAATGACGGAATATACAGTTTATTTAATACCCCGTTTACCAATGATAAACTGGGATGTGATATGTTCCCATAAATTCTGGGTTTTCCTTATTTTCCAAAGCACATCCCCTTTGTCCTCTATGTTAAAACAGGGATCAAATACATCGATGTGCCCTTCCATCAACCGGCAGATATTTTCCATACCCCGGCCTTTGCCCGGCCCATTGTTTCTACCGCTTAACCAGAGATCCGGGTTTGTAACATCGTCATCCCAGGAAAATGGATCGGAGAATAAGAAGCATGCCTGGTCTTTTTGCAATATCCTGTTGACCTCTTTTAAATGCTGAATCGGATGGGGTACCTTTTCAAGAATATTGACCGAGGCTGCTGTGGAAAACCTCCCGGAACGAAACGGAAGAGCCAGGGCATCGGCCACAATAAATTCCGTTGAATGATATGCATACCCAGGATCCAGGTCACATGACCGTTCCTCAGTGATATGGCCTTCAACAATCATATCAAACCGAAGTTGCTTGCTCAATAAAATCTGACGCGCTTTTCTGATAAATGGCAATGAGGTATCCAGGCCGATCACATGGGTATGTGATTTACTCAGCTCAAAGGCCAAGCGCCCCACAGAACAGCCGATGTCCACTGCCCATCCATCTGTTTGCTGAAAATGTGAGGCCCATTTCCCATAGGCATCCGTGGCATCAGAGCCGTTAAAAAATTCAGAGTAATGGCTCCACAGATAGGCGGACAACATGTTTTTCGAATTGTATCCGGATTGATCGTCACTATGGGGCAATGTCTTATGGGGGACAATAACCGCGATGCCCTCTTGGATCAAATACCTGTTTCCACAGCCCGGGCAGTGTAATTCCCCTTCAATGATATCATCATGTTTCTCTTTTATGATCTCAAGGGTCAAGGCCGCTTCCGATTCAAGGCATTCCGGGCAGATCAAATGCTTATGCAACCATGTTTTCATATCCATCGTCTCGTTTGTATGTCTAGGGTCAGAACCCTGATTTATGTTCAACGAATATCGTTGTCGGATTTTAAAGCAGGTTCATTCTGTTAAATCAAATTGAAAGGTTTCGTATGACGTCCGGAATTACCCGTAAGGGCAAAATGGCAGGGTCAAACCGTGATTATTAATCTATGCGATAGATCCCAGGCGATTATCTGTATACATCCCGACGGTTTCCAATTTTTACAACAAGAATATAAAGCGCCTCATCATGGATATCACAAATAATCCGGTAATCTCCAACCCGATATCGCCAAAACCCTCCAAGCGGACCGACCAATGCTTTGCCTCTGGTTCGGGGATCGTCCAAAACAGCCACTCGCTGATCCATAAAATCGACGATGCGTCGTGCAATCTGTTTATCGAGCTTACGGAGCAGGGCCAATGCCGTGTCGGTGTATTTAATCGTCCAAGCCAAGGTCTTTTCTCACATCAGCAGCTGAATGGATTGTCTCCTCGCCTTTTCTGATACGCTCCACCACATCGGCGGCAAGATAATAGTCCTCTATCTCTTCAATGCCGCGCTCAATGATCTCTCTCAAATAAAACGCCTTGGTACGTCCTGTTTGTGACGATAGAAAATCAAGTCGTTGCTCGATTTCGGGTGCAAGCCTAACTGAAGTCGCCATATCTTAAATCTCCATTGAATATGTGTATTCACTGTATTCTATCAACATGAAAACTTCAATATATAACTCACTAAAAAAGGAGGGACATTCGAATCAATCCCTTTTATGGCTGGGCCTCCATATATTCATGGCCTCGGCCTGTTTGTATAGGCGATCTTGCCAGGATAAACATGTTTTTTCCTGTTGGTGATGCAGCCTGCCTCATACATGTCCACCACCGAATCCACCAGCATTTCCGTGTGGATACCCAGATCCCGGAGCCCGGACTTGGCGATCAGAGAGCCCAGGGCGTTGGGCATACCTCAGATTCCCAGTTGGACGCAGGCACCATCCGTAATTTCCCTGATCAGATGATCTGCGATGATTTTCTCAGTATCATCGGCAGATGCCGGGACCGTGGTAAGAATCGGGGCATTGTCCGATTTCACAATCAGGGATTCATCACATAGGTCCCTTTCATGGCATACACATGGTTTTCCCAGACTCTGTTATAACGGGCCTCATCCACCACCGGTCGCTTGATCATTTTCATGCAGATGGCTTGTTGTTTTTCCGTGGCAATTTTCTTACTGAAGATCTGCAGGGAATATTTGGAAAAATCCCGGATCATAAAATCGAATATCTGCTCGATAATATCGTCTTCAATACTGTAAATCTCTTTATTTTCAAGGATGAGCTGACCATAAACCACCAGGGTGAACAGCTCGCCCACGTTCAGAAGAAAGTCAATATCCTCGGACTGGGCCGCCATGGATTCAAGGGAGATCATCATAAATTCTTTAAATGTTTCGATCTGTTCTTTGAAGATCGAAACATTGGGAAGATTATATTTGCCATAGACAATATTATAGTCATGGAACTGTGTTTTACCCAGGCCTTTGGTCTGTCCCTGGTTGAACAGGAAATCATCGTTACCCGGATCATTCCGTTTGGGAATTTCAGGAAATTCAGCAGGGTTAAAGAAATAGTTGGGCATAAATTTTATAATCAGGGCCATGTTCACATGGACGGTGCCTTCAAGTTTGGGCAGGGCCCTTATATCCAGCACTGCATTGGAAAAATATGTGTCCTTTTCAAATCCTTTGGCAGCGATGATGTCCCAGAGATTATTAATGACCTCTTCTCCCTGGGTGGTGACTTTCATTTTTACCATGGGGTTGAACAAAAGGTACCTGCGATCTTTTTCAGACGCCGAGCGCATATAGTCGGTGGCCCTTAGAGCAAAGGTTTTCATGGCATAGAGACGGCAGTAGGCATCCACAAACAACTGGCGGATATGGGTAAAATCAGTCACGAACTTGCCGAACAGGTTCCGGTTGGCAGCATGGTCCATGGCCTCGTAAAATGCATGTTCGCAGATTCCGATGGAGGCCCAGCCCAAATTGAACTTCATGACATTGATCGTATTCAGCGATGCATCCCAGGCGTCCCTGCCCTTATCGGTGATATCCGCCTCTGTGATGGGGTAATCATGAAGAACATATTCAGCCACATAATCCTGATTATAGATCACATTTTTGGTGCATTCGTAGTTTTTATGTTTGGAATCCACAACAAAAAAAACATAATCCCCTGTATCGGCCATTTTACCAAAGGTGGAGACCAACGCGGCTTCGTTCCCGTTACCGATATAGTATTTATCCCCTTTGGCTGTGTAAGTTCCGTCTGCCTTTGGATAAAGCATCATGTCACTTGAATAGATGTCTGCCCCATGCTCTTTTTCCGAAAGGCCAAAACCGAAAATAGCACCCTCTTTCAGGAGCTGGGCTGCCTTGTGTTTCACTTCTTCATTTTTACCGATCCAGATGGGTCCCAGGCCCAGGGCAGAGACCTGGAAACAATACCAGTAAGTCAGGCCGTAAAATCCCAGGATTTCGGCAAACTCAACGATTCTGGAGGAGTCCCACCTTGCGTTTTCTCCATAGCCTGCGGGAGTAAGCAGTTTGGCCATAATGTTTTCTTTGTTCATGAAGTCAAGGAATTCGGTATACCAGCGGGCCGAATGATAATCCTCCTTGCACTTGGCCAGACCCATATTTTCGAAAAAATCGATGGTATTTTTCATGATTTCTTCGGTTTCTTTGTCTGGATAGGTTTTGTTCAGTTTTTTGGGGTTGAGCAACATCGTGGTATCCTCCGAATAAAAAACAACCGGCTATTAAAATCAAAACAGTCGGCTGTCAGGAAAAAAATTAAAACATTCTGCGGAATGTCTGCAATACGGTATTGGTACGTTTATAAATAATTTGTCTAAGCATATTTCATCACCATTTAATCCTGCTGATTTTATGGGTGATCCACCCATATGACAACCCCTGTTTTTTATCGGTAAAAATACGGGGTATTGCCACGTATTCTTGAATAGTATATGATTATATATTCATTCTTTTTTTTATATCATTCTGATTTTTTGATATATTTAGATGAATTAGCTCCAGGACAAGCCAAAGTTAATTATACGGATAGAATGTCCCGTATGTTTATTAAATAGTGCCCCGCCAAAAATAGCATATCCGGTTGGACACGAAACACATGACTATTTCGCATGGGCCACAACCCGGGAGATAAATGCCATGGAACGTTTGAACATACTCAATAAAAAATCGGTTGTGTCTTCAGGAAATGATGAAAATTCTCAAGGCCTTTCCATGGCCAACCTGATTGTTGAAAATGGCAGTACAGGAATAGCGATCATCGATGACAGTTTTCAATGCATCTATGTGAATAAGGCAATGGCTGCAATTTCAGGAAGAACTGTCCATGAACTCATGGGATACGATATCCGGAACCCCATGGACAAGGCCTGCAAAGATCAGTTCACCGACTGGATAAACCAAATAAAAAGCCACAGAGACACTTCAGAAAAATGTGTGATATGTTTCAATGAAAATGGAGGAGAGCTTCGACGGGTTGAAACCACGGTGGTTGACATAAAAACAGATGACCTTCAACCCCTTCGTGTTTTATATAGCGTTGATATTTCAGATCACAAACACATGGGGGAGGAACTGGCTGAAAGCGAACGTAAATACAGACTTCTGGTTGAAAACATAGAGGAATTTTTCTTTGAGCAAAGCATTGAAGGGGGCTTTATTTTTTTCAATGAAGCCGTGGTCAGACACTCAGGATTTTCCAGAGACGAATTAAACACCATGAATTTTCGAGATTATATCCTGCCGGAAGATTGGGATCGGGTTGTTGTTTTTTATGCAAACATCCTTGAAACCGGCGAACCGGCCAGTGGTTTACTGATCAGGGGACGCATGAAAGACGGCTCTGTTCATTATTATGAGGTTAAATCCAATTTAAAAACCAATGACACGGGGGAAAAGGTCGGATTCAGAAGTTATTCCAGGGACGTAACCGCTGAAATACGTTATGAAAAGGAATTAAAAGAAAGCGAGCAGCAGTTAAAAGCAATCATAGAAGGCTCCCCCATTCCCACCATTGTCGTCAATAAAAACCATTGCATTGTTCACTGGAACAAAGCCTGCGAGGAACTCACCGGGGTTCAGCAATCTGATATTATAGGGAAAGACAAACAAATTACCGAGAAGTATCTGAAACAACCCATCTTATCGGACTTTTTAATCGATGGCCTTCCCCTTGAAGACATATCAGCGTTTTATAAATCAGAGTGCCGAAAGTCCGGTGTTGTAAAAGATGCTTATGACGTGGAGGCCCATTTCCCCGAACTGGGTGAGAACGGGAAATGGCTGTATCTGACGTCGGCGTTTTTAAGGGATTCGGAAAACACGATCACAGGTGCCATTGAAACCCTTCTGGACATCACCGTAAAAAAACGCGCCGAAGAAGACATGATTAGAATGCATTGGGCACTTGAAGAAAAAGTCATTGAACGCACCCGTGAACTCCAGGACATCAACACAGCCCTGGAAGTTCTTTTAAAAAAACGAGAAAATGATAAAAGAGATCTGGAAAATCGTGTGACATTCAGCATCAAGGAAGTGATTGCACCCCACATTGATTTACTGAAAAAAACACCCCTGGACAAACATCAGAAAATATACCTTGAAATCCTGGAGCAGAACTTTATGGAAATCTGCTCCCCCTTTATGCAGATCCTTTCCGAAAGCATTCAAAAACTCACACCCACTGAAATTCAGGTTGTCAATCTCATCAAACAAAACAAATCATCCAAAGTCATAGCAGATTTTTTGGGTATATCCCCCCGAACCGTTGAATTTCATCGTGATAATATCCGGAAAAAACTGGGCATAAAAAACAAGAAACTCAACCTGAGAACGTATTTATTGTCAGATCACTAGGATATTTATCATCCTATTTTGTAACTTTGATCGTTTCGTCTTTTAAGGCAAGCTCTATAAGTCTATGATTAACCGTAACCTTAACCAATATTGGTACAAAAAAGCCTTGTTTGGCTGTCTGTCAACAATTAGATTCTTTTTCAAATAGAACTAAATATCCCCCGCCCCATGAAAATAAACCAAAGGTTAATAATAAAACAATAAGCTGCAATAACCAAATAAACAAATTGGTTGTTGAATGATTCTTTATGTGTATAGCCTTCCAACCTTTTTGATTATTTCGATATATTTCATTTTCTAAAGCTGTTTTTGGGTTTGTTGTAAGTGCTCCTATCAAGCCACCCATTAAAGATATTCTGGAAACTTTATTTATATTATTACTTTTACTTAAATCTTCTGTGTTTGTTTCTTCATTACTATCTGAATTTTTATTCACACTACTTTTATTATTTATAATGAAAACAATACCAATAATCATTAAGATTACAGGGAGTATAGTTAATATAATTTTATAGTTATAGTAGCCCATTTGATAAAGACGTATGGAACCAGCAATTTCTGATAAAACAATAATAGCTAAACCTAATAAAAGTAAAACAATTCCTTTTTTATTCATATTCATTTTTCCCCTCCACGTTTGAATTGATTAATAGTACCTTTTAAGATTTCACCAGCTAAGAAGCTGGAAAAGGCGGCAGATAGCGTTTGAATTTGAAAAACATGTTTGTCAAACTTGTCAAAAGTTTGGCCCCACCAGGATTTTCCAAAGAAAATCCTGGTCACATAGAAACGGCAAAAGCCGTTTCTATTGGGGAAGATCGTCGGGGAATTCACCGGGAAGATAGCGTTGAAGAACGCCCAAGGTTTTGGTCATTTCAAGGACTCTGAACTGGCCCGAGGCCATGGCGAGTTTGTACACATGATAAGGGGCCTGCCCGCCTTCGGCCGGATCTTTAAAAATATCGTGAATCAGAAGAAAGCCACCGGGCATAATGTGTCTGGCCCAACAGGAGTAATCATTAAAGGCCGCTTTGAATGTGTGACCCCCGTCAATAAAAACAAGGCTCAGCGGTGTGGCCCACATTCTTGCGGTCAATGGGGATGACGAGACAATGGGCACCACCGTGTCTTCAAGCCCTCCTTGTTCGAGCGTTCGTCTAAGATGAGGAAAGGTATCCACTTTTTTTTCTTTTTCATCGTAAAGTTCCGGATCGAAATAACCTTCACCGTACTGTTGCTCTTCCGACCCACGGTGGTGGTCAATGGTGAAAAGAACACCCTTATTTTCTCTGGCAGCTGTGCCCAGATAAAGGGTTGACTTTCCGCAGTAACTTCCGATTTCAAGCATGGGGCCCATTTCCGATGCCTCACGGGCCACGGTGTAAAGCCGCATGCCCTCATCCTGATCAAGAAAGCCCTTGATCTGGTCAACCAGTCTTAAATCACGTAGTGTCATGGAGATGTGTTCCTTATGTATTTTAGATAACAAACATACGATGTCTCATGTCATAAATCAGGGGATGTTGTCGTAGCTACCTGCCAGGATTTCCCGTGGTTTTGCTCCGTCGGCCGGGCCGATAAGGCCTTCCTTTTCCATGGTTTCAATGATGCGCGCCGCCCGGTTGTAACCAATTCTCAAATGGCGCTGCACACTGGAAATGGACGCCTGACGCGTGCGGGTCACCAAAGCCACGGCCTCATCGTATTTTTCATCGTAATCTTCCGCACTCCCGTTCTCTTCATTTTTCTCAGGCGGCGCCTGAAGAATGGATTCATCGTATTCAGGTTCTTTCTGGCCTTTCCAGAACTCAATCAGACTGTTCAGTTCCTCGTCGGAAATAAAGGCACCATGAATTCGCTGGAGTTTTGCCGTACCTGGGGGAAGATAAAGCATATCCCCCATTCCCAGGAGGGCTTCGGCCCCATTGGAGTCGATGATGGTCCGTGAATCGGTTTTAGACGACACCTGAAAGGAAATTCGTGTGGGAAAATTGGCCTTGATAATGCCTGTCAGAACGTCAACGGAGGGACGCTGGGTGGCCAGAACAATATGAATTCCACAGGCCCGTGCCATCTGGGCAAGTCGGGTCAGCGACACTTCCACATCCCGTGAGGCCACCATCATCAAATCGGCAAGCTCATCAATGATGATAACAATAAAGGGTAGCTTTTTATGCCGTCTAACCGTTTCATCATCCTCTTTTTTATCCGGGAATTCCTTTTCAACTTTCTTGTTGTATTGTCCGATGTTCCGGCACTTCAGTTCCGCTAACAGTTCGTAGCGATTTTCCATTTCACGGACAGCCCAGAACAAGGCATTGGTGGCCTTTTTCATATCGGTGACCACCGGAGTGATCAGATGGGGGATGCCATCATAAACCGACAATTCAATACGTTTGGGATCAATCATGATCATGCGCACTTCATCGGGTGTGGCACGAAAGAGTATACTGGAAATCATGGCATTGAGACCCACGCTTTTACCTGCCCCGGTGGCCCCTGCAATAAGAAGATGGGGCATTTTATCAAGCTCTGCACTGACAGGGTTCCCGACGATATCATGCCCCAGACACATGTTTAGAGGAGATTTGGAGTTTATATAGGCACTGGATGTAACGATTTCCTTGAAACAGACCGATTCCCGGGTTTCATTGGGGATTTCGATGCCGATGGCGTCCTTTCCCGGAATGGGTGCGATAATACGGATACTGATTGCCCGTAAGGCCAGGGCCAGATCATCGGACAGATTGACGATCTTGTTGATTTTTACACCCGGTGCAGGCTTGTATTCAAAGGTGGTGATCACCGGTCCCGGCGAGACGGCTGACACGGTTCCCATCACACCGAAATCTTCAAGCTTTTTCTCAAGAAGTTTGGACCGCATACGAAGCGTTTCATCGTCCACGGTGGATGGCCGTTTCTCAGGATCATTCAGAAACCCAACACCCGGGAGTTTGAAGTTCTTACCACTGGTCATAAATGAAAATTCCTCCTGTTGAACAACAGGAGCTACTTTGGCTGTTTTGGGTTTGGCCGCCGTGATCTTGATTTCGGGCCCTGGCCGTTTCTTTTCCTCCAGACGGCGATTCATTTTCACCATGTCGCGGTCAGCCTTCTCCATTTTTTTTAATTCTTTTTCAGCTTTTCGGGCCTCTTTCCAGGCTTTCCATCCAGCACGGACTTTTCCGATCATGTCCAGACAATTTTTTACCAACGCCAGACATTTTCTGGCAAACGTAACGATGGAAAATCGTGTAGCAAGGATTAGACCGATGACCACAAGCACGGCGATAATGATATAGCTGCCTGTGGGATTGGTATAATGGAGAAGGAAGGATTTCAAGGGAATACCCACAAGACCCCCCGATGAAAAACGATGACCGAAAAGGGTGCAAAAATTATCAGAGGATACCAGGGACATGAACGTTCCGGTGACCACCACAAGAACCAGACCACCGATAACCAGAAGAAAAAGCCCCCGTTCATTTTTTTGTCCCAGAAAACGGACACTGGCAAGAAGAAGAAGAATGGGCACCCAGAACGAACCGATCCCGAAGAGGCCCACGAGAAAACTTGAAAAATAAGCCCCCAGCATTCCGAACAGATTCTGTATCTGGCCTTCGGCTCCGGCATGATGAATGGACGGATCACCGGGGCTGTATGAAAGGAGGCTCACAAGGGTGAGTATCACAAGAAAAAAAAGAAGCGTACCAGTGATTTCTTTGCGCATAGGTTCACGTTATCCGTATATAGAAGTCTTGTCTGAAACACCCACTCCGAAAAAAAATATTAAGGCACTATAATGCCATGATCACCGGAACGATAATCGGCCTTCGTTTGATGGTGAAATTAAAATATTGTCTCAGTGCTTTTTGAATTTTCGAGCGGATCACATCAATTCGGTGGGGGGCATCGGGCCCTACCTCTTCAATCACTTCCAGGATCACACATTGGGCATCATCCAACAGATGACCCGTGGCGGTCCAGAACACAAAGCCCCGGGACACGATTTCCGGTCCGTACATGATGATTCCGGTCTCCTCATCAAAGACAATGGTCACCACCACCAAGCCATCTTCGGAAAGCATCTGCCGTTCCTTGAGCACACTACGGCCCACATCACCCACACCTTTTCCATCCACAAGCACCCGGCCCGTTGGAATCTTCCCAATGATCCTCCCTTTTTTGTTCTCAAAGGCGATCACCTGTCCGTTTTCAGCCAGTATAATCCGGTCAGTGGGAATACCCATGGAACGGGCCAACCGGGCGTGGTGAACCAGATGACGGTACTCACCGTGAATGGGAATAAAATATTGCGGTTTGGTCAGCCGGATCATCATCTTCAACTCTTCCTGGTAGGCATGACCTGACACATGGACATTGGAGGTCCGCTCATAAACCACATTGGCTCCAAGCTTGTAAAGGCTGTTAATAATATTTGAAATAGCCTTTTCATTTCCGGGAATCATCTTGGAAGACAAAATGACGGTATCGTCTTTTTCAATCTTGATATGCCTGTGGCTTCCGGCGGCTATCCGTGCCAAGGCTGACATGGGCTCACCCTGGCTTCCGGTTGTGAGCATCACGATCTTATTCGTCGGGTACAGGTCCACATCCTTCACATCGATTTCCATGCCTTCTGGGACGCTGAGAAAACCCAGTTTTTTGGCAATACCCACGGTCATTTCCACACTTCTGCCGCTGAAGATCAGTTTACTCCCCCGTTTTTTGGCAATGTCAACAATCTGCTGTATCCGGGCAACATTTGAAGCAAAAAGAGCAACAATAACACGGCCGGAACTGGCTTCACAAACAGCTTGCAACGAGTCGGCCACGGACTGGTCAGACAGGGTATAGCCCTCGGCTTCCACATTGGTTGAATCGGACATAAGGACCAGAACCCCTTCTGCACCGCATTGGGCAAATCGGTTCACGTCGGTGGTCATGGCGTCGTTTCCCCCATGACCGATTTTGAAATCACCCGTGTGAACAATCATGCCTTCCGGTGTTTTCACTGCCAGCCCCACCCCATCCACAGTGGAATGACTGACCCGGATAAACCCCAATTCAAATGGGCCAAGACAGATTGATTTTCCGGGTATGATTTCAACAAACGCCACATCCGAAAAACCATGCTCTTCCAGTTTGTTCTTCACAACTCCCAGTGTAAAAGCCGTACCATAGACAGGAATATGAATTTCTCGTAAAAGATAAGGAAGAGCTCCGATATGATCTTCATGGGCATGGGTCAGAAAGATTCCTGCAATGTGGGAATCACTCTGTTTGATGTAGTCCATCACCGGTATGACGATGTCAATACCCAACATATAGTCTTCTGGAAACATCAACCCGGCATCAATAATAAAACCGGTGTCACCATACTCAACGACCATCATGTTAAGCCCAATTTCACCCAAACCACCCAATGGAATAATTTTCAACATCGTTTGTCATCCCTTTGAAATCCGGTGAGAGGTATCGTTTGTTTGAATCAGATACTCGACTTTTTACGAGTTCATCACAATTGTCAGATAATTATTCCAATTTTTTCAAACATGGCATCCAGGGTATCGATAACCCAGTTACGCTGTTCAACCGTGGCATAGGCAATGCAGTGGCATCGGATATTCCCTGATGCTCGGATCAGAAAACCACAGGACACATGGTCTTCTTCCAATTCAATTCCCACATGATAGGGTTGACAATCCGTGTGGGATAACTGTAGCTCGGTAAGCTTATCGTCGGGAACCGTCATCCAATATACTCCGGAAAGAGCCCCAGCCTTACACGTTTCATCCAGAAAGGTCTTAACTTTCTGATAATCCTCATATCTGAGTTCATCAATTACATACTGTTTCATAAAAACCGCATTACCATATTTTGTGTGTTCAGGCAAGATTCATATTGGGAAAGCCAAATCCATACACCCCATCCTTGCGTGATGACGTCTTTTTTTTGCCTAAGGGGAAAGGGGCCAGCCCCTGATCTTTTTTACATCTGTTCAAAGGCAGCTATCCCCATACCATTGTTTCGGTTGTTTTTTTAAGGGAAAAGGATTTAAGGAACGCTGATAAGGGGAGCAAAGAGTGAATTCTCCGGCCAGGCCACAGGATAGGCCGGAGAAAAAAACTGACAAACTATTCTTCTTCAACAGCCACAGCGTCTGATTCACAGACTTCAACACAGCTTTCGCAACCAAGGCATTCTTCACCGTTGACAACAGCTGATTTTCCGTCTTTCATTTCAAATACTTCCACAGGACATACATCAACGCATTCTTCGCACCCTGTGCATTTTTCAACATCAACAGTCGGTATAAAACCCATTTTAAAAACCTCCTTAAAAATTATTAAAATATTTACATAACCCAATGGTTCGGATTTGCAAAACCTCTATTTGTATTTAAGTTTACACAAACCGATCTATTCTTATATATATTTTTTTCAGCCTGTCAATATGGTTTTTTAATAATTTCATCTCTGCAATATAAATGGTAAAGAACACTGGATTCAATCCTCTTGGCATTCTTTTCATATTTCGACAAAACCGATCACCGTATTTCTGATCCCCAAACGCTTCTCCCTCCTTATTTGGCCCTTGCCCAGGAACCTGCCAAAAAAGGAGCAGGGAGGCTGATCCGGGGCAATATAAAGAGAAAGGCACCCCTTTCCGGTATTCCCCCCTGACATTGTCTTAAAAAGCCCCATGTCACCTGGGGCAAACTCCGATTTCACAAGGTCATGGATCCCTTTGCCCAGTTCACCACGGGCGATATCGTGGAGACCCATGTCACAGACTTTATCAAATGGTTTTACATATTCGCACAGATGGTCAACAACCTCCCTGCTGCTCGTCAGATAGAAACCCTCGCCTGTTTTTAAGGCATCTGGCCAGGCAGCCAAAAACAGAGTTGCCCAGGCAGCAAGTCTAAGTTCGATTCGGGTTTCCGGGTTTTTGCCCCCAGTCAATGTTTTCGGGGCAAGAAAATCAGTGATCGTCTCATCGTCTCCACCCATAAGACTGTCAAAAAGCTTTTTTTCCCGCAGGGCCATATGCTCAAGCTCAGAATCAATTTCCTGATTCTGCTGATCATAGTCATGGGCAATCTGAAGCACGGCCCGGGCCCATAAGAGCCTGTGGGATTCCATATCATGACCCAGGTCGGATGACATATCATCCTCCACGTGTTTAATAATTTCCGAACGAATTTCCGACGCCCAGGTCGGGTCATAAAAAGGTTTTTTGTCTGTGCCTTTTATAAAGGCCGATACCTTATCCCTGTTCAGGGATGCAAATTGCCTGTATTCAGCCAAAAACGACGTCAACCGGGCCTCATCCCCGGAAACAGGCACAATCATATTCAGACCCTGTGGGATCGGAACTGACCCCGCCATGGGCTGATAAACAGATACCTGACCAAACCATGCCAGAATCACGTCCCGTTCCTGGTCTGAAATGCCCGTATAAGGGAAATACAAAGGATGGATCATAATCATGCTCCGTCACTCTATTATTAAGTTTATAAACACAGATAGAACCAGGTCCACCAGGTCTATCGCAATGCGAATAAGGGCACGAGCATCGTGCCCCTACATTCCATTGGGATTTTTTACGTCACGAACACTAACCCCAAGTTCTTCAAGCTGACCCCGAATCCGATCAGCCCGTTCCCAATCTTTGGCGGCCCTTGCTTTTTCACGTTTTTCCATAAGACGCACCACCAATTCATCTGAAAACAGGTCATGGAAATCAAAGGCATTGAATACCTCGTCGATATCCCGGAAGACCTTGACCACTTCCCTGGCTCCATCCGGGTCAATGTCCTGCTCCTGAACCAGGAGATTCAGCTTTCGAATGGCTGAAAACATGGATGCCATGGCCGCCGAAATATTCAGGTCCTCATTCATGGCATGGATAAAGCCGTGTTTGATGTCATAGACGATCTGGTCCAATTCCGGGTATGGACGACCGTCCTTCACGTTCAAAAGAGCCTGGATGCATCCATCCACCTTGCGAAGGGAACGCCGGGCTTCAAGAAGCCGGTCTTCTGAAAAATGGAGGACTCTTCTGTAATGGGTTCCAAGCATCCAAAACCTTATTTCACGTCCTGTAAAGCCCATATCCAGAACCTGATCAAGGGTCAAGCGGTTATCCTTTTCATCCACTTTCTTGCCGCCCAAAAGAACCCGGTCACAATGGATCCAATAGCTGGCCAGAGGCTTCCCGTAAAGGGCTCTGCAAATGGCCTGTTCGTTCTCATGATGGGGAAAAACAAGTTCCCGGCTACTGGTGTGAATATCAAAATTCTTCCCCAAATATTTCATGGCAATGGCAGCGCACTGGATATGAAGGGATGGCCTCACAGGTCCCCATTCGGTTGACACAGAGACGCCATTTTCAATTTCCTGGGTGGGACTTTTTTTAAACAAGGTGAAATCCCTCGGATTTTCCTTTTCGTATTCCCCCAGATCCACGGTGAGGCCCAGCCTGATCTTATCCAGATCAATCCGTGACAGACTTCCATAGTCCTCCAATCCGGAAATATCAAAATACAGGGACTGTTGTTTTTCATAGGCCATCTTCTTTTCAACAAGCTCTTTTCCCAGAGAGATCATATCCATAAGGTGCTCACTGACCCTGGGATACTGGGTTGCAGGGAGAATACCCAGGGTGTTCATATCCGTTTGAAACAGATCCAGATACCTGTCGGTAAAGGCTTTATGATCACAACCTTCAATCTGTGCTCCCAGGATGGTCTTGTCATCCAGATCCGTGATATTGATGATATGGGTGGTTTGAAAACCTCGGAATCTCAAATAGCGGCACAACAGATCCGCAAAAACAAAACGTCGACAGACCCCTATATGCATCCGATCATGAACCGTGGGGCCACATGAGTACATGGAGACCTCACCTGGTTTAGATGACACGAACTGCTCTTCCGAATGGCTCATGGTGTTGTAAAGCATGGGACCCGGAATGTCCTGTACCGCAAAAACAGGCGTACTCAGATAACGTTCCCCCCCATCGGGAAAAATCACCACCAAGGTGCCTTTGTCCATTTTTTCAGCCTGCCTGACAGCCACGGCCAAGGCAGCTCCACTGCTCATCCCCACAAAGAGGCCCTCGTCTTTTGCAAGACGCCGGGTCATGTCAAAGGCAATGTCGTCTTCAATGTTGATTTTTTCATCCAGACGGACCCGTTCGTATATTTGCGGTTCATAGGCTTCCTTCATGTTCTTCAGCCCCTGGATCTTATGACCGAGATAGGGCTCCACTCCGATGATCCGTATCTGGGGATTAAGCTCTTTAAGACGCCTGGAAAGACCCATCAGGGTTCCGGTTGTTCCCATGGTGGCCACCAGCATAGTGATTTCCCCGTGGGTCTGGGCCCAGAGTTCCTCGGCGGTACCAAAATAATGGGACTGCCAGTTGGCCGCATTGTTATACTGGTTACTCATGAAATAGACACCGGGATTTTCCTGATAAAGTCGTTTCACTTCCTCGATGGCCCCATCCGTACCCAGATGACCGGGTGTGAGAATGATCTCTGCACCCCGGGCCTGAAGGATTTTCCGCCGTTCCACACTCACGGCTTCGGACATGGCCAACTTCAATTTATAGCCTTTAACCGAACAGACCAGAGCCAGACCAATCCCTGTGTTACCGCTGGTGGCCTCAATCACGATTTTCTCATGGGTGAGTTCCCCGGATGCTTCACCGGCTTCGATCATGTGAAGGGCAGGTCTGTCTTTGATGGACCCTCCGGGGTTGAAGTATTCCAGTTTGGCCATGATTTTCACGGCCGGATTGGGATTTAACGTTCGTATTTCAACCAGGGGCGTATGGCCGATGGTATCCAGTATGCTTTTTGCGTTCATGGAATCTGCCTGGGTATGGGATTTAATTCCTGACCTTGAAGATGGGTTGAAAGAATCCGGGCAATCGTCCGGGAGACCTCGTCTTTATTGAGCGATGCATCGATGATGGTGATCCGATGAGGCTCACGGGCGGCCAGCTCAAGGTAGCCAGCCCTGACCTTGTCATGGAAGGCAAGAGCCTCATGTTCGAACCGTGTTTCATTGTCAGCGCGCCCTCCCCGGTCAATCTCTTTCCAGGCCCGTTCCAATCCAATCCGGGGATCCAGATCAAAAAGAATCGTGAGATCGGGTTTCAGTGTCCCCAGAACCTGCTTGTGGAGAGCCTGGATCATGTCAAGGTCAATGCCCCGGGCATAGCCCTGATATGCAGTAGTTGCATCGTAAAACCGGTCACAGACCACGTCATGACCGGCCTTAAGAGCCGGAAGAATTCGTTCATGGATATGCTGGGCCCTGTCTGCGGCATACAAAAAAAGTTCTGCCTGGGGCACCAGTTCCCTGTTTTCAGGGTCAAGAAGGATCTGGCGAATTTTCTTTCCAATCCGGGTATCTCCGGGTTCCCGGGTCACCACACAGGTGCGGCCCTTTCCTTCCAGAAAGCGGACCGTATGGTTGATCTGGGTAGTTTTCCCTGATCCTTCAATGCCTTCAAATGTAATAAACATATATCAAACCTGTATAATATGGATGGATTCCTGGTCTTTAATCAACAATATCTTGACTTTTAATCGCTTTTTGGCTTTATACTGTTTTTCTTTGTCGTATTCAAGCTGTTATCAGATGGAACTGCTTTTTTCGTAATTGGCCAGAACATCTCGTGCACGATCACATACCGCTTAAGGGGAAAACCCTGAAAAACGTATATGTGATCTGTCATCAACCCTGAACCGGAATACCATGAATCCATTTTCTGTGAAACGTTTCAGGAAGGACGTCTACACCCCCTTCCATGCCCATCGTTCGTATCATGAACCATGCCGGGGACTCCTGTTTTTTCTTGTATTATTTTACATATCGGTCATTTCAACGCCCTCTTTTTCCTTGGATGATGCCTCCTCAGAAGGCCCCTGGCATATTGTGGCGGACTCTCTGTCCTATGACAACCAGACAAAAATTTACACTGCCGAGGGTGGTGTGATGGTCACCCGGGATAACGAAACCATCAGCTCGGACTTTCTCGAATACGACAGGATGCTGGGTGCTGCATTTGCCCGGGGTAATGTGGTGATGACCAGCAGGGACGGTGATCGCAGCTCTGCGGAAAGGTTGCTTCTCGATCTGAATACCAAACAAGGCACATTATATAACGGCAGTATTTTCATCGAGTCAAACCATATCTATATCAAGGGCCGTGAAATCCGCAAAATTGGTGAAAGTACATATACGGCAGACAAAGTCAGTATTACCTCCTGTGACGGAGACTCACCTGCCTGGAAATTCACCGGACATGATCTGACCGTCACCATCGAAGGATACGGCACGGTATTCAATGCGGCTTTCTGGGCCAAAAAAATGCCTCTTTTATATTCGCCCTACCTGGTGTTTCCGGTCAAAATCAAACGCCAGACGGGTCTTCTACCCCCTGAAGTCGCCCAGTCCGACCGCAAGGGCACCGAATATCTCCAGCCTTTTTTCTGGGCCATCAACGACAGCAGCGACGCCACATTCTACACTAGGTTCATGACCGAACGCGGGAACATGGTGGGAGCCGAATACCGTTATGTGCTAAGCAATGAGTCCAAAGGGACCATGATGGCAGATTATCTGGATGACAAACAGATCGATGACGGGAGCATAGAGTCGACCGATCTCTGGGGTTATGATGACAGCATAAACCGTTCCAGTCCCAAACGGTATTGGATCAGGACGAAACTTGACCAGAGCATGCCGGCGGGTGCCACCCTCAAGATAGACACGGATATTGTCAGTGATCAGGATTATTTGCGTGAGTTTTCTTCCATGAAAAACGGCTTTGACTCGTCCAAAAGATACTTCACGGGAAATTACGGACGGGATCTGGAGGCCATTGATGATTATGTCCGGACCAACAGCATTATATACACGAAAAACTGGCCTTCATACAGCTTAAACGCCAGTGCATACTGGTACGACAATGTGGTGAACCGACGGCTCGAAAGTGATGACACCACGCTCCAGAAGCTGCCCACCCTGGATTTCATTGCCTCCCGTCATCGTATCCTGAACAGTCCTTTTTATTATGACCTGGATTCGGAATACAGCTATTTTTTCAGGCAAGATACAACGGAAGCCTTGCGTAAAGGGCAACGAGCCGATGTTTACCCCAGACTTATTCTACCTTTTCGGGCCAAAAACTGGTTTTCACTGGAGTCCATGGTGGGGGTTCATAATACATACTGGTACATCGAAAATGAAACCCTGACATCCGATGATCTGAACGGCTCTCATGAAAGGCAGATCTACGACTTGTCCGTTGACCTCTCAACGGATTTTTACCGAATATTCAATACAGGCGGTGAGACCATTGACCGGATCAAACACAATATAACACCCAAACTGATTTATGCCTACACGCCGGACAGGGACCAGGACGACTTGCCCAACTATTTTGATGCCCTGGACCGGTTGAACCGCGTTAACACCCTGACATTTTCCTTGAACAATACCCTGACCAGCCGTTCGAGGCTTAAAACATCCGATGACACCCCCCAGGTAGCCCTTGCCCCCCCAAAATACAGTTATAGTCAATTTTGCCGTTTCAAACTGGAACAGGTTTATGATATGAATGAGGCCCAAGAAACGGACATGGCCCGATTTAGAAATTTTCTGACCAAAGAACCGTTTCTGCCTTTGTATGGTGAACTTGAATTTTTACCTTATGATTTTATGAGGTTGGAGGCCAATGCCAGATGGTCCCATTATGACCGGCACCTGACCGAAGGCAACGTGATTTTTTCGGTGAATGATCAGCGTGGTGATACATTCAGCCTTGAACAACGGTATACCTATAATTCGGTGAAGTATCTAAAGACTCATATGGTGATCACCCTCACGGACAGTCTTTCCGTTTACGGGGAAAATGAGAGAAACCTTCTGGAACGTGAAGACTTAAGATCAAGCGCGGGCCTTATCTATTTGGCCCAATGTTGGGGCATCCAGTTTGATTACACCCATAAGCCCGGTGACAAACGGTACTCAATGATGTTCAGCCTAAGTGGCCTGGGTGAATTTGGAAGCAGTATAAGTGCCGATCAGACACCATAAAATTTGATGGCGTCGTAAAAAGTCCCATATGCGGCGTTATAGTGTTTGGCCGGACCTTCGACATACGAACAAGTATGCCTTCACGCCCGGCCAAACACTATGCCTTGCCTATGGACCTTTTTCCATAGCCATCTGTCGACATTTTACACGTTCATTAAAATTTTAATGATAAGATATAAAAAATTATGAATAACCCGAATCCTAATCATCAGTCACCACTATGGTACGTTCTCCACACCAAGAGTCGCTCGGAAAAAGTGGTCAATGAGATTCTTGTCAAAAAAACCATTGAGGTTTTTCTGCCTACGATCATCGTTCCAAGCAAACGCAAAGACCGGCGTGTTATGCTGGACCTGCCCCTTTTCCCGGGATATGTGTTTGTTAAAACCGATCTCAAAAGCGATGAATACCTGTCCATCCTTAAAACACCAGGGGCTGTCAAACTCATCGGAAACAAGGATGGCCCTGTGGCCGTGGGCGCGCCTATTATCGAATCCCTTCAAATCATGGTCCGGGCCGGTGAAAACATAGTGACCGGCCCCCAGTTTACCAAAGGAGAGAAGGTCATCGTGATCCGCGGTCCCTTCACTGGTGTCACCGGAATTTTCTCCACATACAAGGGCATCGGACGTGTGGTTGTCTTTATTGACATCCTGGGACAGGCAGCTTCCGTGGAGGTGGATGAGGATGACATTGAACGGATTTTGTAAAATGATTATAACTGCTTGACTTACTATCAAATTACGTTTATTAATTTTGTTTGTTTGGACCGGAGGTAACCCGGACTATTTCTCATTCGATGAAGGAGGCTATATGAATAAGTTGGAGTTGATCTCCGCACTGAAAACCGATGCAGATATTTCCAAAGCTGAAGCTGCGGAAGTTGTTCAGATTTTTTTTGATGCCATGACAGATGCCCTTGTACAAGGTGACCGGGTTGAAATTCGTGGTCTTTGCAGTTTTTTTGTCAAGGAGTATAAGAGTTATACGGGAAGAAACCCGAAAACAGGCGAAAAAGTCACCATCAAACCAAAAAAATTGCCTTTTTTCAAATGTGGCAAGGAACTCAAAGAGCGCGTGGATTACAAATAGTACTGTTAGCTGTTAAATGGAATCCTTGGGCCTTTAAAAAGCGCTTTTATCACCGTGTGCCATGTGACAAAAGCAGCTAGGCCCTTTGGATTTCCTTGGTTCTTATGACCAGACCCCTTGCCTTGTTCCCTACGGCGTACAGGGGCTTTATGAGCCGACGGCCGTAGAAAAATCATGCTTATTTTTTACCCCGTTTTCAGATAACATTCCGGATTCATTTTGTTTAATCAATCACTCCATGATCCATGCTCACCGGGGCTTTTCCTAAAATTCTGACATGGCTGTGTGCTTTAGCCTGGAGTCACCGTGCTAACAAACCCGAGAACCCGAGTATGTTTGATGCCATCATAGATCAAGAAAATGAGATTGGTCGTCTGATTTTCATGTTCAAAAACCGATCCATTCCTCATGCCCTCTTGTTTTCGGGAATTGAGGGAATCGGTAAACGTACGATTGCGCTTACGTTTGCCATGGCATTGAACTGCCCTGAATCGAACCAAAAAAAGGATTCAGGCAACACGTCCATGGAGATGGCCTCGTTCTTCCCCTGCTCCAGCTGCCGATCATGCCATAAGATCTTATCAGGAGTCCATCCGGATATCCTTCACATCAGTCCTTCAGGCAACATGATCAAAATTGCACAGATCCGTGAGCTGTGTTCCAAGCTCCTGCTCAAACCCTACGAAGCAAAAACACGCGTGGTCATCATTGATGATGCACATAGCATGAACCCGGAATCGTCCAATGCCCTACTCAAGTCATTGGAAGAGCCCCCGGAAAACACCATGTTTATCCTGATTACCAACCAGACCTCCGATCTCTTGCCCACAATCGTCTCACGCTGTCAGGAGATTGGCTTTAATCCCATCTCCTTGAACGGCATCGAAACGTTTCTGACCCGACGGGGTCTTGATCCTGAACGGGCAGGAATTTTGGCATCCATGGCCAACGGCAGTATCGGAAAAGCGCTTATACTTTCCGAAAAAACGAACAGTTCCAAGGGCCTTTTTTCTTTCAGAAAGTGGTTGGCTGATGAAATCGAGTTGTGCAAAGACAGCACCTCCCTCACATCAGGCCTTCTTTTTGCTGAAAAACTTTCATCCAAAAAAGATTTTGCTCTAAATGCGTTGGATGTTATGATTTCTCTGATGAGGGACCTTGTCATCTATAAATTTTCACCGGACAAAATTTTAAACAGGGATCTGGAACAAAGCATAGCCCGGATCTCATACCGATTTTCAGTTCCGGATCTTCTTTTAATGAACGCCCATATCCAGAGGGCGCAAAAAAACATCCAGGCCAATGCAGCTCTTAGACTGAGCCTGGAAATTATGGCATTTAACCTATCGAGAGTGTAATATGCAAAAAGTAGTGGGTATACGATTCAAACCTTCGGGTAAAATATATGATTTCAGCTGTGGACCTTTTGTTTTGGACGTGGGCGACAAAGTGATTGTCACCACCGAGCAAGGACTGGGCTACGGCCTTGTGGCAACAGCCCCTGTTCCCCTTTCTGAACGAACATCAAAAAGCCCTTTAAAAAAAGTATTCCGCCTGGCCACGGATGCTGACTCCGAACAGCGTGAAAAAAACATCCAGCTTGAAAATGAAGCCGTTGAATATTGCCAGAAACAGGTGGATGAATTAAAGCTTGATATGAATCTCTTTTCAGTGGAAAGTACCTTTGACACAAGCAAACTGACCTTTTTCTTCACAGCGGAAGGTCGTGTGGATTTTCGCCAGCTTGTGAAAAACCTGGTCAAACAGTTCAGGGTTCGCATCGAAATGCGCCAGGTGGGTATCCGAAACCAGGCAAAAATGTGCGGAGGACTCGGTCGTTGCGGTAGGGAGATCTGCTGTTCATCCTATATTGAAAAATTCGACCCCGTATCCATTCGAATGGCCAAGGAACAGGGTTTATCTCTGAACCCTACCAAAATTTCAGGGCTCTGCGGCCGCCTGATGTGCTGCCTGACCTTTGAGAACGAAACCTATAAGTCCATAAAAAAAGACTTCCCAAAAATCGGAAAAACCGTCGTCACACCCAAAGGGAAAGGCAAAGTCATCCGACACAACGTGATCTGCAGCAGAATTACGGTCAAGCTGGAGGACAATACGGAATGTGAACTCAAGGTGAGTGAGGTTCAAACCTTTTCCGAAGACCCACCCAGAGAGCGGACAAAAATGGCAGGGGATCCTGAACCAAAACCGGAGACGAATGACCCCGATTGATGTTTAAGAACGAAATCCATAATTCACATGGATGTTTTATTCGAGCCCGTGGACCCTTATGATAATTCATGGGGCACGTGACACTTAACGATTGAACAAAAGGACGGATCATCAGCGTGACAGCATTGACCAAAGAAAAACCTTTTTACATTACCACGCCAATATATTACGTGAATGCAAAACCCCATCTGGGGCATGCCTATACCACCATTGCCGCAGATGTGGCACGGCGTTACCATGCCATGAAAAACGTGCCCACTTATTTTTTAACCGGCACGGATGAGCACGGTGACAAAATTGCCGAAGCCGCAAAAAATGAGCAGATGAGCCCCAAGGAATATGCAGACCGGATCAGCTCGCTTTTCAAAGATCTCTGGCCCCAACTGGACATCCGCAACGATGACTTTATCCGGACCACTGATGAGCGACATAAAAATGTGGTGGCACAAGTACTTTCAAACATTTATGAAAAAGGTGATATCTACTATTCCGAGTATGAAGGTCTCTACTGCGTAGGGTGCGAGCGATTCTACCAGGAACGGGAACTGGTGGATGGTAAATGCCCTGACCACCTGAAAGAGCCCCAGCGCATCAAAGAATCCAATTATTTTTTCAAAATGAGCGCTTACCAGGACTGGTTGATCGATCATATCAACCAACATCCGGATTTCATCCGTCCGAAACAATACCGGAACGAGGTCCTGTCATTTCTCAAAGAACCCCTTGAGGACCTGTGCATATCACGCCCGAAAACCCGGTTGACATGGGGGATCACCCTGCCCTTTGATGATAAATTCGTGACCTATGTCTGGTTTGATGCCCTGCTCAATTATGTGTCGGCCCTGGGTTTTCCTGATGATGAAAAATTCCGGACGTTCTGGCCCCATGTCCAGCACATCATCGCCAAAGATATCCTGAAAACCCATGCCATTTATTGGCCCACCATGCTCAAGGCCGCTGGCATCCCACTTTTTCAGTCTCTGAATGTCCATGGTTTCTGGAATATGGGTGACAGCAAGATGTCCAAAAGTCTCGGCAATGTGGCCAACCCGCTGACTCTGAAAGACACATACGGTGTTGATGCCTATCGTTTTTTCCTGATGCGGGATATGGTTTTTGGCCTGGACTCCAATTTTTCCGAAGAATCAATCATTCAGAGAATCAATACGGATCTTGCCAATGATCTTGGGAATCTGTTTTCACGTGTTCTTGCCATGAGCTTCAAATATTTTGACGGACGTGTGCCCGAATCAGACCCCCATGTGGAAGAAGAATTCGACCTGAGCCTTGAAAAAGAAGCCATGGACGCTGTGGATGATTATTCCGAGTCCATGGACACATTTGCCTTTCATAAGGGGCTTGCTGCTGTTTTTAAATTTATCAGCCGCATGAATAAATTCATTGACGAAAAGGCACCCTGGGACCTGGCCAAAGACCCTGCACTTAAGCCCAGACTTCAGGCCGTCATGGTCAATCTTCTCGAAGGACTCAGGCTTGTCTCGGGGCTTCTCTATCCCATCATGCCCGGGACATCGAAAACCATGCAGACCCATCTCGGGGTTGATGCAGATCCCGATTATTATTTGCTCGAACATGTCCGTGCATGGAAACAGCTTGTTCCCGGTTCCGAGTTGAAAAAAATCAAAGCCCTTTTCCCACGTATTGAGGTTAAAGAGTCGAAACAACCCGAACCCGTTCAGGTGACTGGCCTGAAACCCGAATTAAAACCGGAAATAACCTTTGACGATTTTTCAAAACTGGACTTGAGAACAGCCACAGTCATCCATGCCGAGGCCATTCCCAAGGCGGAAAAACTGCTGAAAGTCACGGTGGATATGGGTGAAGGCCGTGAACGGACCATTGTAGCAGGAATATCCAAAAGCTATTCACCCGAAGAACTCATAGGCAAACAGGTGATCCTGGTGGCCAATCTCAAACCGGTTAAGCTCATGGGGCAACTGTCAGAGGGCATGATTCTGGCCGCATCCGATAAAAAAGGCTTTGTTGTGGCCTCATTCGACACAAAGGTCAAGGCAGGAACACCTGTTAAATAAGCAACTTGAATGTATCCTGCTTATTTTTTAAACAGCATGCTTCGCCATGATGACTAGTGACGTACCCAAGGGTATATGAAACAGGAAACCCTGTCTTTTATGGATTTTCAGACATATAACCGTTTATTTTATTGACTTTCACGGTAACTTAAGTCATAAATTCAGTACAATTTGGCTGCATTAGCCTTTCATAGCATCCTTTAAGCAGTATTTACAAACGCTTAGATTGATAATATATATGATTATTGAACGACAAAGTTGGCGAGACCTGCAAGACTCGATGAAAAAAAAAGCGGCACGGAAAAAGCTGCTTAAACGCCTTTCCAGACTGCTTTTTTTTATTCCACTGCTCATTATTGCCTTTTATGCAGTCAGCCTCAGTCTTCGTGATGGGTCACGTCTCCAGGCCTCCATCCCACCCACGATCCTTGATGAAGCACTGTCTTCCATCACCAAATTGGATGTCCAAAGCCTTATTCAGGACAAAGACCTTGCCAATATCAGGAATAAACGATTTGATCTTAACACGGATGGTAAAGTCCTGCATGTGGACACGTCCATTGATATGGATCTCCAGAACTATATTCTGGACCAGTTTGAGCGAACAAAGAAACTAACCCGGGGCAAACCCAGGTATATAGCCATTGTTGTCCTGGATCCTGAATCAGGAAAAGTCCTGGCCATGGCGGGTTTCGACTCTAAAAGTTCTATCAATCCCTGCATTTCAACCCAGTATCCTGCAGCCAGCATTTTTAAAATCGTGACCGCTGCGGCCGCCGTAGAAAAATGCGGACTCAATGCCCATTCGGGCATGAAATTCAACGGGGGAAAATATACCCTCTACAAGCGTCAACTCAAAGACAAAACCAACAAGCACACCAACAGAATCAGTTTTGCTGACTCCTTTGCACAGTCTGTCAACCCTGTGTTCGGGAAACTCGGGTCCTTGAATCTGGGGAAAACCACCCTTGAAAAATATGCGCACTCCTTTGGATTCAATCGTGACATTCACTTCGAGGCCCCCCTTGCCAAAAGCGCCATGAGTCTTTCGGATGAGCCCTACAATTTAGCTGAAATCGCCTGCGGATTTAACAGGGATACCCTTTTATCCCCCCTCCACGGTGCTCTGCTTTCGGGTACGATCCTAAACGATGGTCAGTTCATTGAGCCGTCAATCATTGATCAGATTACCGATGACGATGGCCAGATTATTTACACGGGACGTATTCATCAACTCAGTCAGGCCATCCGCCCTGAAACATCGTCTGTCATCAAAAAACTCATGGCATCCACCATCACACGTGGAACAGGACGAAAAAGTTTTAGTGGATTCCGTAAAGACCCGGTTCTGAAAAAACTCAATATCGGTGGTAAAACCGGATCTATCTACAACAAGGACCATGATGTGCGTATCGACTGGTTCGTGGGATTCGCCGAAGAAAAAAACGGTTCCAGAAAAGTCGCCCTATCCGTTTTGGTCGGGCATGAAAAATACATAGGGACCAAAGCATGCAAATATGCACGCATGGTTATGAAACAGTATTTCGGAACCCCGATTGAAACGAATGACACCAAGCATCTTTTGGCCCAGCATGATCAGGACCAACACCATTTATGACCATGGTAAGCCCTGGTGCTTGTCCCTCCCCTGCCAATAAAATAACAGGGTCGCTCTCACAAAAAACAATAAATAGAAACTACAGTCAGGCGAACAGCCGATTATCAAACCGGTTCAATATTAAAGGACTCATAAAAAAATCATGACAAGCATATCATTATTCAAGAAATTTTCACACGCGTTCACCCAGGTTATGATGTCTCCCGTGTCCATGGGAAAACCCAAAGGCCGAACATCATGCATTGTCTTTTTCCCATACAGCCCCTTGCGTTTAAACTGTGGTCTTTCAGGCATTGTAACGTATCACAAGGCCGATCCCCTTTCCCATCCTGTGGACATGGAGGCCATAAGCGCCATGATGGACTCCATTGAAAAACAAGGTTTTGGGCCATGCTTTGACCAGAAACTTGACTTGAACAGCCACTATCTGGGCGGGGATTCCCAGGTCAATGCATTGAGAAACACGTCTCGGGAAATGAATCGTGATCTGGCGTTTATTGAGATTTTCTTTGACAAAGGGCTTGAAAAATCCTTTGGTACCTTGGCCAAACGTCTGGACTCTCTGATAAAAACCGAAAAAAAATCCCTCGATCACCATGCGGGAACCCTTGCTCCTTCGGATGTGGACATCATTTCAGAGCGAATCGAAAGTCTCTTGGATACCCACTGGTGTATTCAAAATGAGATCACGTCAAATATACAAAGCATCCGTGAATTGATCCATCCTGTTCATGGGAAAGCCTCCAAAGACAGTGTCAATGTATTCAAAAAAATAAATAGCGTCTTGAACGCCATGGACCGCCTTGAAGTCCGAGGCAGGGATTCGGCTGGGATCTCTCTTCTTTTCACCCTGACCAAAGATAATTTTGAGACCTTCCGCAAAAAACTTATCGACGACACCATATACAAACAACTTAAAATAAGAACAAATAAAGACGTTCTCCTTAACAACTGCATCTCCATTCACGACTCTAAGGACGAAAACCAAAACGACCTTGTGTCCATTGCCTTTGCTTACAAGGTCGCTGCAGAAATCGGGAAACTGGGGGACAACGTTCATTTTCTCCGTCACCGAATCATCAGTGACCCAATACTCCAAATACTTGCTGCCTGTCCATTCCAAAACCATACGGTATCAGCCCACACCCGTTGGGCCTCTGTGGGTGCCATCACCGAGTCAAACTGCCACCCTGTGGACAATGAAACAAGCGGCTGCAGAACAGAAAAAAGCGGCATCATCCAGGTCTGTCTGAACGGTGATATCGACAACTACAGAACACTGAAAGAAGAGTATGAAGACCGCTACGACAAACTCCAGCCTGAAATCACCACAGACACAAAAATCATCCCCATGCAAATCGAACGGTACCTTAAAAACGGGTCAAATATCAAAGACGCCTTTTTAAAGGCCCTCAATAATTTCGAAGGGTCCCATGCCATTTCGATGCACACGGACCTGGCACCGGGCAAACTTTTTCTTGCCCAGAAAGGTAGCGGCCAGGCTGTTTTTGTGGGAATCGCAAAAGACCATTTTATATCAGCCTCTGAAGTTTATGGTTTTGTTGAGGAAACACCCAATTTCATCAAAATGGACGGAGAAAAAGTTGTTGACGGCATGGCAGGTAAAACCCAGGGACAAGTTTTTATTCTGGATCAAAGCAAACGGAATGGTTCATCCATGGTTTCCGGTATTGAAGCCATGTATTATGACGGGACCCCGATTACTCTTACGGACAAGGATATAAAAACAACTCAGATCACCTCACGGGACATTGACCGTCAAGACTTTTCACATTATTTTCTCAAAGAAATTACCGAATCACCTCTGTCGGTTGAAAAAACGATCCGAAACAGATGGAAAATCAAAAAAGACGGGAAAAAAGAACTCTACGTCACCAGCCTTGACGAACGGGTGGTTCCCGCATCCATCGTAAGCGCATTTACTGAAAACCGTATTCGTCGAATTTTTCTTGTGGGTCAAGGAACAGCCGGCGTCGCAGCCCTGGCCTGTTCAGGCATCATGTCCCATTATATCAATGACCCGGCCATTCAGATTACCGCCCTCAAAGCCTCAGAATTTTCCGGATTTATGATGAATGACAAAGACGGTCAGGACAGTATGAAAGACACCCTGGTCATTGCCATCAGCCAATCCGGCACCACCACGGACACCAACCTGGCCGTGGATATGGTCCGTGTCAGAGGTGCCCATACCCTGGCTATTGTCAACCGCAGGGATTCGGACCTGACCTTCAAAGTTAACGGAGTGATTTATACCAGCAGCGGCAGAGATATCGAGATGTCCGTTGCGTCCACCAAGGCCTTCTACTCACAGATTGTTGCCGGTGCTATTTTAGGCCTGCACATTGCCGCCATCACAGGCAAACAGGACGAAGCCTTTGTGTCCGATGAAATCAAGCACATCCTCAAATTACCCCAGGTGATGAAACGCGTTCTGGAACTGGGGGACCTTATCAAGGAATCCGCCAGTACTTATGCCATTCAAAAAACCTACTGGGCCACCGTGGGCAGCGGATCCAATAAAGCGTCCTCCGATGAAATACGCATTAAACTCAGTGAGCTGTGCTACAAAACAATTTCATCGGATTTCGTGGAAGACAAAAAACACATTGATCTTTCTTCGGAGCCCCTGATTATCGTTTGTGCAGCTGGAACCCGTGAAAGTGTTCTGGGAGACATTATCAAGGACACGGCTATTTTCCATGCCCATAAAGCCCTGCCCATTGTCATCTGCAACCAGGGAGAAGAACGTTTTGCACCCTACGCCAAAAGTGTTTTCCATGTCCCTGTGGTCAGAGAACATTTTGCGCCCATTGTCAATACTCTGGCCGGGCATATCTGGGGGTATTATGCTGCCCTGTCCATCAATGAAGGATCGCGATTCATCTTCAATCAGCGTGAAGAAATCACCGCCATCATTGATGATTATGCACAAAAGGGTATGAATGTGTATGAGGTTTTTCTCGAAAATAAATTCAGGGAGAAAATTACGGGATTTTACAATGAATTCCGTAAACGCCGCCGTGAAAAGACCCTGCCCACCATCATCGGATTCAATACCGCCTCGGATCTCACCCTGATTTTAAAATATCTTTCCGGTAAGCTCCCGGTCGCGGACTTTGAAACGGACTTTGCCATCAAAGGAACACCTTTGAACATGCTTGATGCCTTGTTTGAATGCCTGAACGATTCCATTAACAGCATGGCCCGTCCCATTGATGCCATCAAACACCAGGCCAAAACCGTCACAGTGGGCACCAGCCGCATCAGTGAAAAAGTGGAAGGCCTCTTGTTTGAAATTCTGGATCGGAACGGCATCGCCCTGTCCCAGCTGACAAGCTCGAATATTCTTGTTTTAAGAAATCTGCAGGGAGTCATTGAGGGGATCAACGGTCTTGTGATCTACCAGATCAACAACCTGAGTCTTCTGGGACAAGCCGGCCCCCAGACCAGTATTCAGGTCATCAAAAAAGAAGGCATTTTCGAATCCATCCCGTCCCGGGTGGAAACAGATAACCGTCTCAAAGGGACCAAGAGCATCATTGCTCGAGAAGGGAATGTGTTTATCGGGAAAGGACTCAAAGACAACAAAAATATCCTGTCCATCCCCATCATTTCAAAAACCACCAGCATGATCGAAAATATCCTGTCCATCAACGTGTATTTCAAGGATGAGCACCTGCCCCTGTTCACCAAGGTCAAAGCCCTGGGCGGCAAGCACGAACGTATCCGTAATATTGTCCAGGAAGGCGGCGTAAACTGGGATGACAAACATCTTGAACTCTTGAAAATGGATGACCTGTTCGGCCTGTCCGCTGAAAAAATCGGGGAGAAAATAGTACAGGCCATGAATGGGCATCATTAGGCTGTTCACCCTTAATCGCCTACCTTAAAAACATCTGTAACGTCGTTGGGGCAGACCCTGTGCCTGTCCTTTTCGTATCACGCCACCATTCAAAAACATCAATCCATGATATGCAAACAAGGGCAACCACGGGGGTGATTGCCTCTACAAATTGCGAGCGATGGTGGTTAAGGTCCTGCACGAGAATATTTTATTGATGAATACAGGTTTTCACCACGTTATTAAGCGCATCATTTACCCATGAATTTAGACTCTTGCCATTTTTTCGTGCCTGTATAACAAGGATTTTATGGAGTTCAGGCTCAACACGAACTAAGAATTTTCCAGAGTAAGGCTTCTCAGGATACTCACCACGTTCAGCACAAAATTCCAAGTAGTCCTCGACTGAATCAGTAAACGCCTTCCGCAGTTCATTAACCGATTCTCCTTCGAAGGTAATTACATCACGCAAATTGATAACTTCGCCATGAAAAATATTGGCTTCGTCATCAAACGCAACCCTTGCAAAATATCCTTTATATTCCATCATAATCTCACCCCCGCCTCTTGCAGAAATCGTCTTACAGATTTAACGGCTCCCTTGTTTGTCACTCTTTCAGGGTGGGGTCGATGGAAAATAGCACGGATATCATTTAACGCAACTCTAACCCGTGACCCACTACCCTCTGAAATATCAGCACCAGACGTTATGGGTGTGTGGTACGAGGAACGAGTGTCCCAGCGGCCCGTAATTGTGACGATGGTTCGTTGTAGGGGCACGGCGCGCCGTGCCCGCCTGCAAAAGGAAATTTTATTTTCCTCTTCATGACCTTCATGTGCTTGATGGTTAAACGGCTTTTTGATTGTTTATCTACGGGATTTTCCAAGGATTCCGCCCAGAAGGCCCCGCATGATTTTCCGGCCGATCTGGCTTCCAATGGTACGTGCGGTCTGTTTGACCATGGTTTCCACCATGCCCTGGCGGCCCTTAGTCCCCCACAATAAACCGCCCAGCATCCCACCGCGCTCGGGTGTTTTTTCGTGTTCAGTGTGCTCGGCACCATCCTTTTCCACGGTTCGGCGGCCCAGGACCTCATAGGCAGAGTCGCGATTTATGGGCGTGTCATACTTGCTGCCCAGGGGGCTGCGAGACCTTACCAGGGCGTACTCGTCAGAGGTTATGGCCCCCATCCGGCATCGTGGGGGGCATATTAAGGTCCGTTCGACAGGCATGGGCACGCCTTTTTCCTGGAGAGTGGAAACAAGGGCCTCTCCAACGGAAAGCTGGGATATGACGTCAGCCACATTGAGCCTGGGGTTGGCAACAAAGGTTTCTGCAGCTGTTCGCACCGCCTTTTGGTCCCGTGGGGTAAACGCCCGCAGGGCGTGCTGGATTCGATTGCCGAGTTGGCCGAGGATGTCGTTTGGAATGTCATCGGGAAATTGCGAGCAGAAATAGACACCCACACCCTTGGAACGAATGATTCGCACAAGCTGCTCCATACGTTGACGCAAGACAGGCGGTGCATCATCAAAAAGGAGATGGGATTCATCAAAGAAAAAAACAAGCTTGGGCTTGTCAAGATCACCGACCTCGGGAAGGTTCTCGAACAATTCGGAAAGCAGCCATAGAAGAAAACTTGAGTACAATCTGGGTTTTAAAATAAGCTGATTCGCCACAAGAATATTGATAATACCCCGACCGCTTAGGTCTGTTCGCATCAAATCATCGAGTTCAAGAGCAGGCTCGCCGAGAAAGGCATCACCGCCTTCACGTTCCAGTGATAAAACAGCGCGCTGGATGGCAGCCACCGACTGGGTGCTGACCAGTCCATAGCGTGTGGAAATCTCTTTACGTTTCTCAGCCACGAACCCCAGAAGAGCCCTAAGATCATCAAGGTCAAGGAGCAGCAGGCCTTGATCATCTGCCAGCTTAAAGGCTATTTCAAGAATCCCGGTCTGGGTGTCGTTGAGTTCAAGCATTCTCCCCAGTAAAGTCGGGCCGATCTCGCTGATGGTGGTTCTAACCGGATGGCCCGACTGCCCGTATAGATCCCAGAACAAAACCGGATTGGCTTCATGGGCATAACCCTCCATGCCGATTTGGTCAACACGCTCTTGAATCCTGTCATTGGTGGTTCCCGCCATGGCCAGGCCAGAGATATCACCTTTTACATCTGCCATGAACACCGGAACGCCCAGCTGGGAGAAACCCTCTGCCAGAACCATAAGTGAAATAGACTTGCCCGTACCGGTGGCCCCTGCGATCAGGCCGTGACGATTACCATATCTGGCGATCAAATGAACATGCTGTTCACCTTTGCCAATGAGTATCTTGTCCACGGATAACCTCCTCATCACATCTATTTTATTTTTTTACTGAATCAAGAAAGCTGGAAAGTCACAAATCAATATCATAGGCCTTGATCTTGCTTAAAAGCGAGGGATGACTTATTTCCAGAAGCCTTGAAGCATGGGTCCGATTCCCGTTGGTTTCACGTAGGGCACGGATGATCATGGTGCGCTCCAGCGCCTCTTTGGCTGTCTTAAGAGAAAAGCTCTGCAGGTTTGTCATGTCCCCGTCCTGGGGAGTGTCTTTTAAAGGAATAGGCTCAACATGGCTCAGGCCTGTAAAATGTTCGGGAAGAAGAACATCCTCATCGGCAAGAACAATGGCACGCTCGATAGCGTTTTCAAGTTCACGGATATTCCCGGGCCAGTCATGACTGTAAAACAGGCCCATGGCGGCCGGAGATATGGATTTAATGTGACGGCCAAAGCGCAGGTTGAACATATCCATAAAACGCTCACATAAAACAGGGATATCCTCCCTGCGGTCTTTTAAAGGCGGAAGTTTGATGGACAGAACATTAAGACGATAAAAAAGATCTTCCCTGAAATTTCCCTTCTGCACTTCGTCTTCTAAATTCCTGGCTGTGGCGGCAATCACCCGGACATTGATTTTACGGGTTTTCAGTTCACCCACGGCCCTGATTTCATTCTCCTGGAGAACCCGAAGAAGCTTGACCTGCATGGACAAGGGTAACTCCCCTATTTCATCCAAAAAAAGAGTCCCCCCTTCCGCTTCTTCAAACAAGCCTTTTTTGTCGGCCTTGGCATCGGTGAAGGCCCCTTTCTTGTATCCGAAAAATTCACTTTCCATGAGATTTTCAGGGATGCCCCCGCAGTTCACCGGGACCAGAAACTTGTCTGCCCTGTCGCTCATCAGGTGTATCCCCTTGGCGATCAATTCTTTTCCGGTACCACTGCCTCCGGTAATCAGAACCGTTGTCGTAAATCGGGCGGCTTTTTCAGCAAGATAAAAGACATCTTTCATGGCCTTGCTTTTGGCTGTGATATCATTGAAACTGTAATCTGATTCAATGGTTTTGATTCGTTTTTTGAGAAACAAATTTTCATTTTTCAGTTTCTCCCGTTCACTGGCTTTTTCCAAAACAAGCTTGATTTCATCGGCCTTGAACGGTTTTGAAATATAATCGTAGGCCCCGAGTTTCATGGCTTCCACAGCAGAGTCTATGGTTCCGTAAGCAGACATCACCACCACGGTGCTGCCTGTCAGAAGATCTTTCCCGGCCTTCAAAAAGGACATGCCGTCCATGTTCGGCATTTTGATATCACACAAAATCACATCAAAGGGTCGGCCTTGGGATCTGGCCTGTTCCACTTTTTCAAGGCCTTCGAGCCCGTCTGCTGCGGTTTCGGTCTGATAACCGTATTGGGTGACCATGGAGAACAGCATATGTCTCATGTTCTCTTCATCATCAATCACGAGAAGTCTTTTTTTGTTATCTTGTTCGCTCATATCCACCTGACCTTCATGGTTGATCTTTTTCATGGCTCTGGCCACGGGATGATTGGGGAAGGGGAAAAAAGATGTCCACCCGGGTGCCCTTGCCTTCTTCGCTGTCCACGTGAATGCGCCCACCCAGACCCTGGATAATGGTAAAGCATACGGATAGGCCAAGACCCGTACCTTTCCCAGGCTCTTTGGTGGTAAAAAACGGATCAAAAATCGTACCCAGATGCCCCTTGGGAATCCCGGCCCCATTATCCGTGATACTGATCTTTAGCAAAGGGCCCGGATCTGTTTCAGGGTCATCACCAGAAATAGTATCCGTTTCAAAACAGATGCGGCCCGTGTCTGTCGCGTTGCAAAGGCTAATGGCATCCTGGGCATTGATGGCAAGATTCATCAGCACCTGACGGAGTTGATCGGAATCCCCCTTGATCCTGTCCTTCTTTGCCTCAAGAAGAACATCCAGCGTTGTTCCTGCCATCACCGGTTGTATCCGAAGCATTTCCGCCACATCCATAATGGTTTCATGGACGGAAAAAAATGTCATCATCGGCGACGATGTCCGGGAATAATTCAACAGCTGACGAATGATACGGTCTATGCGGGACAATTCACGTTCGGCTCGCTCAATAAAATCGTGTTTTTGGTCATCATCAATGGACTGATTTTTCAAAAGTTCCAGATAGCCGCTCACAATGCCAAGGGGATTCCCGATCTCATGGGCGATCCCAGATGAAAGGCGCCCGATGGAGGCAAGTTTTTCAGCCCGTATAATATCAGACTGGGCCTGTTTGAGTTCCCGATTGGTTTTTTCAAGGGAAATCACGGTTTTTCCGAGTTTGTCCCTGTCATCGGATATCCGTCCAAGCATGTTGTTCAATGCCGTGGACAGCCTGTGGAATTCATTTCCGCCTTTTTCATCAAAAATCAGATCCTTGTTTTCACCGTGGTAACCTTCAGCCCGCCTCAGGAGCCGTTGAACTGGCCGGACAACCAGTTTGGATATCTGATATAAACCGGCAAGGGTCAAAAGGATCCCGTTGATCAAAACATAGAGGAAAATCAGACTCTGGGCACGACGCACCTGCATGTAAAGGGGGCTCAAAGGAATCATCAGAGCTATCCCTGGTGTTTCTTTTTTACCTTTGAAAAGGGGCGCCGCCAGGATCAAGGACTGTTTCTGTGTCCAGAAAACCCCCCACCCATCTCCATACTTGGTTTCCATGGTTTGGTTTAAACGCGCTGCCTTCCTGGCGCAGGATGTCATGGGCCCTTCCATGTCACAATCCGGGCCATACTTCATCACCGTGTCCGTGTCAGGATAAACAATCAAAGCGCAGGTGGCCCCGGATTCCGGTAAAAGTCTATGGGTCAGGGGGCCAAATCCCTTTTTCAGATGATGATTTTCATAAACCCCATACTCCCCCTTATTTTCACCCTGTATGAGGGAGAGAAGCATTGTTCCTTTAGATACATGGCTTTTCACAAGCAGATGTTCAATCAGATTGGTGGTCATGAAGGCTGTCAGCCCCATTCCAAAAAAAAGAATCAGGGCTATTTGAACCGCAATATTGGTTTTCAAGCCGTATGTGGACATATGAAGGAGTGTCTCCGTTCATCATAGTGTGGTCCGGTTCCGGAGAGACGATCAGGTAAAAAAACTGTTCCTTATGTCTTCCGAAAAACACCGGAAAGGAACAGTTTCAATAAATTCCGGTCTAAATTGAACGGATTATAGGCCCCTGTTCCGGATATAGTCAACACCATTTCTGAACAGACGGATCCCCAGGGTATCCTGGGCTCTGGTTGTGGCATCCTCACCCATTCGCCTGGCCTGGTCACACGTGCGTGTCCAGGTGGGATGGTTGGTGGGATGGTTGAATGCTTCGGGGTGGGGCATCAGTCCAAATACACGCCCTGTACTGTCACAGATCCCAGCGATATCATCAACAGAGCCATTTGGATTCTCAGGAAATTTTCCCATTGCCCTTGTTCCATCTGCCATGGCATAGCGGATGGCCACCTGATTGTTGCTCACAAGAGTTTCAATTTCTTTAGGCTCGGCATAGAACTTCCCCTCCCCATGACGAATGGGATATTCCAGAATATCCATGCCCTTGGTAAACACACAGGGGCATTTGGAATTCACCTTAAGGGTCACCCAATCATCCCTGAAATTCCCGCAATCGTTATAAGTCAGGGCCACACGGCGGGTCTGGTAATCTCCGTCAAAACCAGGTAGAAGACCCATGTTCACCAGGGTCTGAAATCCATTACAGATTCCCAGAATCAGGTTACCCTTATTAATAAAATCCTTAAGGGTTGACCCGATGTGGGTTTTAAGACGTACGGCTTGAACCACCCCAGCCCCATGGTCATCCCCCCAGCTGAATCCGCCGCCGAACACCAGAATATGGTAATCAGACAACGTTTGTGAACCGTCGATAAGTGAATTGATATGGACACGGGTGGCAACGGCTCCGGCCAGCTCAAATGCATAGGCCGTTTCATGATCACAATTCAGGCCGTAGCCCGTTAAAACAAGCACCTTTACATCGTTCATATCACATCTCCAAACCGTTTCTTCCAGGACTTTTTAAGATCACCCGGTAAAAGTAAGACACATTGTTTTCCATTCATGCCGGTGATCAAAAGTGGATCCAAAGACGAACGAACCTGACCGATCATTTTAAGGGCCATGCCCGAGAATAATTTTTCAAAAACAGATTTATGTTCAGGTGGAACCGTGACAATCAAACGGCCCGGTGTTTCGGAAAACAGAATCCGATCATTCCGCAGCTTATCCTCATGTCCTTCCCAGATAACCTGGCTCAGATCCACGGTCATACCCAGACATCCGGCCATGGACACCAAAGCCAAATGCACGGCCAGACCGCCCCTGTATACGCCATGGGCCGAAGCCACAAGTCCTTTTTCCATGGCCCGTGCAAGGGCCCTGTACCGGGGCATGTAATGGGATGCTTTAACACAAGGAACGTTGGCTCCCGTACATCCCAGATGCTCATAATATTCAGATGCCCCCAGATGATCCGACGTTTCTCCGATCAGATAGATCAAATCACCTTCCATCTTGGCATCCATGGTTACACAGGCATTGATATCCTTGACCACGGCAGATGCGGAGAACTGCATGGTTTCACGTGCTGAAACCTTCTGGGTTTGACCGTATCGCCCTTTGAGATGGCCATCCACATACATGCTATCCTTGCCGGACAACAAGGGTATCTCATAGGCCATACACATGTCCTTCAGAGCACGGCATGATCTGACCAGCTGAGCGGCTTTGAACATGCCATCGGGATTGTTTACCGGATGGTACTGGATATCCGGCCAGCAGAAATTATCAACGCCGCCAATCTGTTCCGGGTCAGCCCCCACACTGATCAGCCGCCTTACCGCCTCGTCAATGGTACAGGCAGTCATGTGGTAGGCATCAATGGCCGAGTAGGAGGGAAGCAGGGCCTGGGAAAAAGCAAGGCCTTTTTCCGAACCAAGCACGGGCTTGATCACCGAGGCATCGCTTGTCACATCCCGCTCTTTTCCCACCAGAGGTTTGATCACACTGCTTCCCTGGACTTCATGATCGTATTGACGGATTACCCATTCTTTGGAACACATATTGGGCCTGTCCATAAGATCCAGAAGAAGATCGTTGTAGTTCTCGGGCTCTCCAAGAACAGGTTCCACCAAGCCACGCATTTCAGGCGTCTGCCATCTGGCTTCGAATTCCCACTGGGGAAATCCCTCGGACAAGAGATCCATATTCACATAGGCGCAGGTTTTTCCATGGTAGGAAATATGAAGCTTGCCTGAGTCCGTATACTCCCCGATCACCGAACTTTCCACGGCGTGTTTTCCGGAAAGAGCCATAAAGCGATCCAGATGGCAAGGGCGGACCACCACGGTCATACGTTCCTGGGATTCGGAGATCCAGATTTCCCATTGGTCCAGGCCATCGTATTTCAGGGGAACCTTGTCCAGCTGCACATGGCAGCCATTACTGATTTCAGCCGACTCACCGATGGATGAGGATAAACCACCGCCACCGTTGTCCGTGATAAATTCAATCAGCCCTTCATCCCTGGCTTCCAGGATAAAGTCATGCATCTTTTTCTGGGTATAGGGGTCGCCAATCTGAACATGACCGGCCGGCGTATGTTCACTGAACACTTCCGAAGAGGCGGTGACACCATGGATCCCGTCTTTTCCGACACGGCCGCCGCACATGATGATCAAATCTCCGGGGGATGTCTTTTTTTCATGGGAGGGTTTCCCCTTGACTTTGGCCGGCATGATACCCAGGGCTGTCACAAAAACCAGGCTTTTCCCCAGATAACCCTTGTCAAAATAAATCTGTCCAAAGGGTGTGGGAATACCGCTTTTGTTGCCTCCGTCTTTGACCCCTTCGATGACACCATCAAGAAGACGCCTTGGATGAAGTCGTGGCTTGAGCTCTCCGTCGTAGTCCCGGTCAGCCACGCAGAAGCCGTAACTCCCCATGACAAGCCTGGACCCCAGTCCTGTGCCCAGAGGATCCCTGTATACGCCGACAATGCCGGTAATGGCCCCGCCATAGGCCTCCATATTGGAGGGTGAATTATGGGTTTCACCGGTAATGACATAATTGTTTTCGTCGTCAAAACGACCGATGCCTGCATTGTCCCAGAGCACCGAAACCACCCAGTCTTTCCTGTCTTTCAATAAAAGGGTGGGTTCCTTGATATAGGTTTTAAACAGATTGTCCTCAATGACAACCTGGCCGGTCTCAATATCCGTGTAACGAAAAATCCCTTGAAAGGTATTGTGGTTACAGTGATCACTTCTGGACTGTGAAATGTATTCAAGTTCCACATCCGTGGGATCGGTCAGACCCACACGGGCACGTTCACTTAAAACCTCGTCCCGGCAGAAATATCCCCTGATCACTGGAATATCCTTGGCATTCAAGGCCAGGCTACGCTCAAAACTGATTTTACGTAAACCCTCATCACTTTCAACGGGTATGGTGCTCACCGTGGGGCTGTGGTCCAGAAGAACCTTTGAAACATTAAACCCGACCCCGGTTAAAGGATCCCAGCTTTCACGGGAAAACACCTTCCATTGCTGGATGATATCGTTGGCCAGAAGTTCTCCTGCAAGGGTATGGGCATCTTTTTCTGTAAGATTTTTTCCTGTGATGCAATAGCGTTTAGAGGTATAGACCGCTTCATGGGATTTGAATTTCTGGCCAAGAATATCCTCAATGGCTTCCACGGCCGTACTGCCGGGATTATCCCTCACCCCTGGCCGGAACCCCACCCAGAGACACCAGTCAAAATCCGTATCTAAAGGCTCAAAGGACGATTCCTGGGTGACTGGATTAGTGAACAATTCTCTCTGTATGGTCATCAGTTGTTCATCGCTGAGGTCCGCATCCAGGGTCACAATGTGGATGGTCCTGACCTCATCGATCACCATGCCGAAATAGGCTTTGGCTTTTTTGCGCAAGCCCTCTCCTTCGGCGTCATTCAACTGGGGTTTTAATCTGATTTCAAGTCGTTTTAGCATAATATTCCATGGCTCATCAAAGTTTAATGACAATTAAGGTCCAATCGCGATCATGTCGGGATTGTACGCGTCAGGTCATTATAAAAAACAAAAATCATCAACAAAAGCAGGATCAGCATGCCGACCTGCTGTGCGGTTTCACGGGTACTGTCACTGACCGGGCTTCCCTTGACGGCTTCGATGGCAAAAAACACCAGATGACCTCCATCCAGAACCGGGATCGGCAGAATGTTCAAAATGGCCAGGTTGATACTGATGATGGCAATAAACGAAATCAGGTTGATCACACCGGCCCGGGCCTGGTCACCCGCCATTTTGGCAATCATGATGGGTCCGCCCAGTTCTTTTTTGGATATGTGCCCCTGGATCATTTTGACCACGGAAAGGACCGTAATCTCCGAAATGGCCCAGGTTTGGTTGAGACTTTCGCCAAAGGCTTCAAACACGGACATGTCACGGCTGATCACATCGTTTGAGGCTTCCACGCCAATCAGATAGCGTTCAATGTCTTCCCCGAAGATGTTTTTACTTGGAGAAAGCTCGGGCTTGAGTTTAAAATCAAGGATATCGTCCCCTCGCTTAATCCTGAGTTCGGTTTCCTTACCATGGCCCTCTTTGATCAATGCGGCCATGTCATCCCAGGTTTCGATGGCCTGCCCGTCAATGGCCATGATTTTGTCCTGGACCTGAAGTCCGGCATGGAAGGCTGGAGAATTCTCCTGGACACCTCCGATGATGCTGGCCCTGTCATAGGATCCATAGATGGCATAAAGCCCCCAGAAAACCATAATGGCTAACACCACATTGAAAACAGGACCGGCTGCAACGATCAGCATCCTTTTATAAACAGATTTATGTGTAAAGGAATAGGGAATCATCTCTGGTTCGATTTCAGCATCGGGTTCCTCCCCCACCATCTTGACATATCCCCCCAGGGGAATGGCTGAAATCCTATAATCGGTCATTCCGATTTTTTTTCCGATGATCCGGGGCCCAAACCCCAGAGAAAACTTTTCCACACCCACGCCAAAAAGCCGTGCAATAAGAAAATGCCCAAATTCGTGGAAGAAAACAAGGACTCCCAAGACGATGATCAGAGAAATAATATTGGTTGTCATAATGAGTTTTTATCCTGATATTCTGGTTTTACGACATGTAAAGGAACCCCATCACATTCGGGGCAGATCCTTGATAATGGTTTCAGCCTGATTCCTTGCCCATGAGTCAGTCCGAATAATATCCAATAAATCCGGTTTTTTTTCAAGCAGATGTTTGTCCATTGTTCGTTCAATCACCTCGGCAATGGCCACAAAAGAGATTTTTTTTTCAAGAAAGGCTTGGACCGCAACTTCGTTGGCGGCATTCATAACCGCTGGCAGGGTGTGACCCTCTCTGCATGCCGTATAGGCCAGGGAAAGACAGGGGAATTTTACCCTGTCCGGCTTTTCAAACACCAGGGATCCAAGTTCCGCAAAATCCGGCACAGGCATGGCAAGGGGCAAACGTTCAGGCCAGGACATGGCATAGGCAATGGCTGCCCTCATATCGGGAATACCCATCTGGGCCAGGACAGAACCGTCATGGAAAACCGCCATGGAATGAACAATACTCTGGGAGTGAACCACCACATCAATCTGCTCCGGGGAAAGATCAAACAGGTGTTTGGCTTCGATGACTTCCAGTCCCTTGTTCATGAGTGTGGCTGAATCAATACTGATTTTTTTCCCCATATTCCATGTGGGATGAGCCAGGGCATCCTCAGGCCGGATGGTCTTAAATTTATCCTGGGGCATTTTCCTGAAAGGTCCCCCGGATGCGGTCAGAATAATTTTTGCAAGGGCTTTTCTGCTCTGGCCTTCAATGCACTGAAAAACCGCACTGTGTTCACTATCAACAGGTAGAATTCTGATGTTCTTTTCCCGTGCAAGGGCCATCACGTAATCGCCGGCCGTAACAAGGGTCTCCTTGTTGGCCAGGGCAATATCCTTGCCAGCATTGATTGCGGCAACCGTAGGGACAAGACCGGCAGCTCCCACAATGGCGGAGACCACCATGTGGACATCGGGATGGATTGCGGCCTGTTTGTAGCCTTCATCCCCATATAAAATTGTAACGGAATGACCAGGAGAAAGTCGATTTTTCAGTGCGTTGGCGTGGTCTTTGGTAAGAACAACTGCCATTTCAGGACGGAAGGTTTCAATCTGACGGGCCAGTTCATCTATCCGGGTGGCTGCGGCAAGGGCCTTGACAGAAAAGGACTCGGGAAAACGTGAGACAATATCCAGCACATTTTTACCAATGGAACCGGTGGAGCCCAGAACGGAAATGTTTTTCATCATAAGGCGCGCCCCATTACATCAAAAAAGCTTTGAAAACATAGGCAACAGGCGCCACGAAAAGAAGAGCGTCGATTCTGTCCAGAATACCGCCATGGCCCGGAATGATGGACCCGGAATCCTTGACCCCTCCGTTGCGCTTCAGGGCCGATTCAAAAAGATCACCCACGGGCCCGATCACACTGACTGTTAAGAGGAAAACAACGGTCATAATCAGGGGCAATTCCGGGAAAAAATAATACTTGATCCCAAGCCCACCCGCAAGGGCCAGGGCCAATCCCCCCATAAAACCCTCAACGGTTTTTCCGGGACTGACCTTGGGACACAATTTATGTTTTCCGAAAAATGTTCCGGCATAAAAGGCACCTGTGTCACAAAAGGCCACAAGGACCAGGACATAAAATATCCAGGCCACGCCATTGTCACTATCACTTCGAATAAATACAAGGGATGAAATAAAAAGCGGAACATAGATAGAGCCCTGCACCTGTTTGCTCATCACATCAAGGACATTTGAACCTGCCGTGTAACGGATAAGCGTGATCATACCGGCCAGAATATAATTCAAAACCAGAAGACCCAGAATATATTCAAATCGATCAGGATACCTGTATGCCGAAAAAATAATGGCCTCACAAACCAGATAACCGATTAGGGACACAGGGCCGAAGACAGATTCATTCTGTTTGTTCAAAACAATGAAATAGTATTCGGAAAGGGCAATAAGGGCCGCCACGGAAATCAGAACGGCAAACCAGAAGAGCCCCCCTTTGGCGATAATCAGATATAAACAGGGAATCGCGACAATACCTGATAAAATTCGTTTTAGATGCATGTGATACCTTGTCCCGGTTAGTTATTCAGCCACCTTACCGAACCTGCGGTCCCGCCCCTGATAGTCAGCTATGATTTTCAGGTATTCCTTTTCGCTGAAATCAGGCCAGAGCGTCGGTGTAAAATAGATTTCCGCATAGGACAACTGCCACATCAAAAAATTGCTGATACGCATCTCACCGCTGGTCCGAATCATAAGGTCCGGATCAGGCATTCCTGCAGTAAACAGATGACTTGCGATCATATCCTCCGTGATGGCAGTTAAGGGAATTTCCCCATGTTTTACTTTATCTGCAATGGCCCTGACCATTTCTGTGATCTCATCCCTGCTCCCGTAGCTCAAGGCCAGATTCAAACACATGCCGTCATTGTCCCGGGTCTCATCCATGGCTTTTTTAAGCGTCTCTTTCACATCACCTGGCAGCCTGTGAATCTGGCCCAGGGCATTGAGACGGATATGATGATCCATCATTTCTTTTTTCTCAGAATGAATGAATTTTTTAAGAAGAGACATGAGAGCCATGACTTCGGCCTTGGGCCGCCCCCAGTTCTCCGTAGAAAAGGCATAGAGGGTCAGATACCTGACTCCCAGTTCCCTCGAAACCCGGACAATGGTTCTGACCGTATCAGAGCCTTTTTCATGGCCCTTGACACGGTTCAGAAGCTTTTTTTTGGCCCAGCGCCCATTACCATCCATGATGATGGCCACATGGACGGGGATTTTTTCAGGATCAATGGTCGTACGATCATCAGAGGGCATAATCAAATTTCTAGAATTTCTTTTTCTTTATCTTTCAAGAGTTCATCGATGATCTTGATATGGTCATCGGTGATGCTTTGAACCTTATCCTGGGCTTTGAATTGCTGATCTTCGGAAATCTCATTGTCTTTTTTAAGATTTTTGAGCATTTCATTGGAATCCCTCCGGATATTCCGGACGGCGACCTTGTATTCCTCGCAGGTCTTGTTCACAATCTTGACGATTTCCTTGCGCCTCTCCTCGGTGAGGGGGGGGACGGAAATCCGGATTATTTTACCGTCACTTGAGGGCGTCAGGCCGACATTGGCCTTGAGTATGCCCTTTTCAATTTCTTTTAAAGCGCTTACATCCCAAGGCTGAATCGTGATGAGGCGGCTTTCGGGTACGGAAATCGATGCCATCTGATTAAGGGGCGTGAGGGTGCCGTAATAGTCCACCTTGACACTGTCAAGCATGTTGGCGGAAGCTCGACCGGTTCTCACACGCTGCATGTCCTTTTTAAGGGCATCAATCGTCTTTCCCATTCTCTCTTTGGTTTCCTGATGAATAGATGCAATCATGTTGGCACCACCTTTCAACCGTAACAGGTTAGAGATTCTATGAAAAAAACAAGTTCCGGGAGACAGTAAAAAAAAGGTTTCCCGGAACTTCTTATTTAAATACGTTACTGATTTTCAATTCGAGTGCCGATGTTCGCCTCGCCAAAAACAACCTTCTTGATGTTTCCCGCGCCGAATATATTAAATATCGAAAGGGGCAGGTTGTTATCCATGGCCAGGGAAATGGCGGTCATGTCCATGACATGGAGCTGTTTTTCCAGCACTTCCATGTATGTAATATTCCGGATGAATGTCGCATCTTTGTTGGTGACAGGATCCGAATCATACACACCATCCACTTTGGTTGCCTTTAAGAGAATCTCGGCATGGATTTCATGGGCTCGCAATACAGCAGCCGTGTCCGTGGTGAAGTAAGGGCTTCCTGTTCCGGCTGCAAATATCACACACCGTTTTTTCTCAAGATGGCGGACGGCCCGCCTCAAAATAAACGGTTCGGCAAATTCATGCATGGCAATGGCTGTCTGAACACGGGTGGGCATACCGCTTTTTTCCAAGGCGTTGGAAAGTGCCAGGCTGTTGATCACCGTGGCAAGCATGCCCATATGATCTGCAGGAGCCCTGTCCATTCCATAAGAACTTGCCTTGATTCCACGAAAGATATTTCCTCCGCCCACCACAATGGCCACCTCCACACCCTGTTCGTAAACCGACAAGACTTCATCGGCCACATATTTGAGCATGTCGGGACTGATTCCAAAGCTCTGGTCACCCATCAGAGCTTCACCACTTAACTTCAATAAAATTCGTTTATATTTGGGTCCTGACAAATCGATTATTCTCCACCCAGCTGAAAACGTGCAAAACGACGAACCTTGATATTCTCACCGATCTTGGCGATCACTTCGTTCAAAAGGTCGTTGATGGTAAGTTTGGGGTCCCTGATATAAGCCTGGCTCATAAGACAGGAATCCTTGTAGAATTTTTCGATCTGGCCATCAACGATTTTATCGACGATGTTTGCAGGTTTACCTTGTTCCAGAGCCCGTTCACGGTAGATATCACGTTCACGTGCAACCACCTCGGCCGGGATTTCCGCCGGATCAAGGCCCATGGGGGCAGCCGCTGCAATATGCATGGCCACGTTTTTAGCGAATTCCTGAAAGTCTTCATTCTTTGCCACAAAATCGGTTTCGCAGTTCACTTCAACCAGAACTCCGATTTTACCGCCCATATGGATATAGGATTGAACCACGCCTTCCTTGGCATCCCTTCCGGAACGTTTCTGGGCAGTGGCAAGTCCTTTTTTTCTCAAAAAATCAAGGGATTTTTCAACATCTCCGTTATTTTCCTTCAGAGCCTGCTTGCAATCCATAATGCCTGAACCGGTTTTATCACGAAGTTCTTTAACCAATGCTGCACTGATTTCTGTCATATCTATTCTCCTGTTTGATCGGATTCCGCATCTACATCCGCATCCGCGTCTTCGAGTTCACTGACCACGGTTTTCTTTCGTATTACTTCAACCACAGGGCCCTCTGCGTCTACAGCTGAGGCCTGAACCTTGGCTGTTTTGACTTTGGGCTCCTCCTGATTTTCATCGTCTTCTTTGTCCGACTCGGCAACTTTCTTTTCATCGTACCGTTTCATACCCTCGATACAGGCATCGGCGATGCGTGATGTCAAAAGTCTCACGGAACGAATGGCATCATCATTCCCTGGAATGATGTAGTCTACATCATCCGGATCACAGTTGGTGTCAACCACGGCGACAATGGGTATTCCAAGACGTTTGCCTTCTCGAACGGCAATGGACTCTTTTTTGGGATCAATGACAAAAATAGCTCCGGGAAGACCGTTCATGGTGCTGATTCCACCGATGACCGCAGTCAGTTTTTCCCGCTCTTTACCCAGCTGAAGACGTTCTTTCTTCGGATAGTTGTTGATGGTTCCATCATTTTCAATGTCATTCAGGTGGTTCAAACGTGAAATGCTCTGCTTGATGGTCTGGAAGTTGGTCAACATTCCACCCAACCAACGGTTCTGTACATAGTACATTTCCGCTCTGTTGGCTTCTTCATAAATAATTTCACGGGCCTGTTTCTTTGTGCCCACAAACAATACGGACTTCCCGTTTGCCGTGGTATCCGCAATAAAGTCATAGGCGTCCTTGAACATACGAACGGTCTGCTGAAGATCAACGATATATATTCCGTTGCGTGCACCGAAAATATAGGGTTTCATTTTGGGGTTCCATCGTTTGGTCTGATGACCGAAATGAACACCGGCTTCCAACAGTTCTCTCATGGTTACGTGAGCCATCTTTTTCTCCTAAGTTTAAATGGTTTTTCCACTGCCCCCATCCTCCTTGCCACCGACTTTCCTAAAAAAGCACCTGGTTGCAAGTCCGGAGACGTGTGATGTTATGATTTTTCCAAATCCAAATTTAATTATCAGATAATGTGACGATGATCAATAGATTATTTCGGTTAGATACATTGGATTTTCCTAACCTTCACCACCCGATCGAGCCCGGCATAATCTTTGAAAAATTCGACCTGACCATAACAGGCATGGCCCTCAAACAAGCCTCTGACTGCTTCTTTCTGGTCAAAACCCATTTCCATGAAGAGGTATCCCCCGTCTTTGAGATAATTCGAAGCCGAATCCACGATTAGGCGTAGACATGAAAGACCATCCACATCACCGTCCAGAGCAAGTCGGGGCTCATACTGCCGGACTTCCGGTTCGAGTTCTTCAATGTCCGCGTTTGGGATATAGGGTGGATTGGACACAATGACATCAAAGCCTGGTTTTTTCTTAAACGGTTCGAACCAGCTGCCATTCACAAAAAAAACATTGGCATCCATTCTGTTTTTCTTTTTATTCATGGCAGCAAGGGACACGGCGCCCAAGGAAATATCAACGGCCACATAGCAATGCCCGGGCCTTTCTGAGGCAAGGGCAAGAATAATGGCCCCGGATCCGGTCCCCAGGTCAAGAATCGTCATGGGAGCGTCGTCTTTTTTTTCAGGGATCACACAAAGGGCTTTCTCGACCAGGCATTCGGTATCGGGCCTGGGAATAAGGACCCTGGGTGAAACATCAAGATCCAGGGTCCAGAAACCCTTGGAGCCAGTGATGTAGGCGACGGGTTCGCGTTCCGTGCGCCGTTTGATCAGTGATTTGAACCTGGAAAGTTCCTGGGCTGTCATGGGCTTGTCATACTGGAGGTACAAATCAATTCGGCTGATATCAAGGCAGTGGGACAGAAGAATTTCTGCAGTCATTCTCGGGCTGTCAATACCATGGGTCACGAAGTAATCCCGAGTCCAGGTGATCAGTTTTGAAATCGTCCAGAGGGTATCCGGAGAATCAGAAGGCATCGTCATTCTTCATGACCATGGCCTGATTATGGGTCCTCAAACTGTCGAGCACCTCTTCAATATCACCCTGCATAATGCTGTCAAGCCGATAAAGGGTAAGTCCGATTCGATGATCCGTCATCCGTCCCTGGGGGAAATTGTACGTACGGATGCGCTCACTCCTATCCCCGGAGCCAATTTGTCCCTTGCGTTCGGCTGATCGTTTGGCATTCTGCTCCTGAACCATGGCGTCAAGGACACGGGAACGCAAAACCTTCATGGCTTTTTCTTTGTTTTTGTGCTGGGATTTCTGATCCTGACAGGTGGCCACCGTCCCTGTGGGAAGATGGGTCAATCGAACAGCAGAGTCCGTGGTGTTAACGCTCTGACCACCCGGCCCCTGGGCCCTGTAGACATCAACTTTCACTTCACTGGGGTCAATATGAAGTTCCACATCTTCTGCCTCGGGCAATACCGCAACGGTAACCGCAGATGTGTGAATTCTACCCTGGGTTTCCGTGGCAGGAACGCGCTGGACCCTATGGGCCCCACTTTCGTATTTAAATGCACTGTAAGCGCCCTTTCCATGGACCATCACAATGATTTCCTTGAAACCACCCACACCGGTCTCATGGCTGTCCATCACCTCAATATCCCAGTTTCTGGATTCGGAATATCGGCTGTACATCCGAAATAAATCGCCCACAAAAAGCCCGGCTTCCTCTCCACCGGTACCGGCCCTGATTTCAACGATAACGTTTTTATCATCCAGGGGATCCTTGGGAATCAGAAGCTTTTTCAGCTCCAACTCCACCTCGTCTTTTTTTTCCTGGAGGGATTCGAGTTCATCCCTGGCCATGGCCTTCATTTCAGGATCATTGTCCGACAAAAGCTCCATGCTGCTTTCAATGTCCTTGTTCACCTTTCGATATCGACGATAGGCTTCAACAATTTTATTCAGCTCACCGTGCTCTTTGATGTATTTCTGATACAGTGCCCTGTCACCCATGACCGCCGGATCGCTCAAGAGGCGTTCCAGCTTAATGAATCGATCTTCTACACCCTGTAACTTCTGAAACATAGCAGATTATGTACGGTTTTTCATATCCGGTTGGTTCCTTATCCCGGACCTCAAATCCGTCCCTTTGTAATTGTTGTGGATAAACGACAAAAAGGGAAATCGAGATGAAACCCGATTCCCCTTAGCCTTGGTCTGGTAACGTTAGATTTATTTTGAAATATTTTTTGCGTCAAAGCTCGCAAATTTCTTGCGAAAGCGGTCAATACGACCTGCTGTGTCCACAAGTTTCTGTTTCCCTGTAAAAAAAGGATGACAGTTTGAACAAATTTCAACTTTAATCTCTTCGCGGGTGGAACCCACATTGATGACGTTTCCACATGCACAGGCAGCAGTGGTCTGCTCATATTTGGGATGGATGCCTTCTTTCATATAATTTCAACTCCTTAACTCGGGTTATTACGAATTCATAGATTCAAGAAACTCTTTATTATCTTTTGTTCCGCTTATTTTGTCAAGTAAAAAGCCCATACTGTCAACAGTATTCAATGACGCTAAAAGCTTTCTTAAAATCCAGATTCGGTCCAACTGGCCTTTTTCAACCAGGAGTTCTTCTTTTCGGGTTCCGGATTTTTTGATATCGATGGCAGGATACATGCGCCTGTCAGACAATTTTCTGTCCAGAACCAGTTCCATATTACCCGTACCTTTAAATTCCTCAAAAATAACTTCATCCATCCGGCTACCCGTTTCAATCAGAGCTGTGGCAATAATGGTGAGACTACCGCCCTCTTCAATATTCCGTGCCGCTCCGAAAAACCGTTTGGGACGATGCAGGGCATTGGAGTCCACACCACCTGACAGAATTTTTCCTGAAGGAGGCATGACAGAGTTATATGCCCGGGCAAGACGGGTGATACTGTCAAGGAGAATAACCACATCTTTCTTGTGTTCCACCAGACGTTTTGCTTTTTCAATTACCATCTCAGCCACCTGAACGTGACGTTCGGCTGGCTCATCAAAGGTGGAACTGATCACCTCGGCATTGACCGATCGCTCCATATCCGTCACTTCTTCCGGTCGTTCATCAATAAGAAGGATAAAAGGAACAATATGGGGGTGACTTTCTATCATGCAGTTGGCAATATTTTGAAGCAGCATGGTTTTACCGGTTCTTGGCGGAGACACGATCAGGCCTCTTTGTCCAAAACCAATGGGTGCCATAAGCTCGACAATACGCATGGAATAATTATCCGAATCACGCTCAAGCTGAACCTTATCCTCGGGGTAAAGAGGTGTCAGGTTATCGAAAAATATTTTTTCACGGGCAATTTCAGGATCTTCATAGTTAACCGCTTCCACTTTGAGTAGAGCGAAATAACGTTCCGACTCTTTGGGCTGCCGGATCTGGCCGGATACCGTGTCGCCGGTTTTCAGGTTGAAACGCCTGATCTGGGAGGGAGATACATAAATATCGTCGGGGCCAGGAAGGTAATTACAATCCGGGGATCTTAAAAAACCGAACCCATCGGGCAGAATTTCAAGAGCACCCTCTCCGTAAATCATTCCGTCTTGTTCTATCTGGGCCTGAAGAAGAAGAAAAATCAGTTCCTGTTTTCGCAGTCCACCTGCGCCATCGATCTTGAATTTTTTGGCCAGCTTAGCCAGTTCCTCGATCTTCATGGCCTTTAGTTCAACAATATTCATTCACTCGCACTCCATATAAAGAAGGTAAATATGTTTGACATTAATCTGTTTGTTTTTTAGCTGATTAGTCCTTGCGTGCAAACATTCATGCCTGATTGGATTTGAAGGTTTGGGAGATTAACCAGAATTGAGTCTGGCCTAACCCATCAATTACCGATCACTCGTGTTGTCCTTAGATTAGTTTCAAAAAGACGTGTTGACTTTTAGTGTCAGTGGATTTTAAAGCCCTGTTTCGAACAACTATATTTATTTTTAAATATATCCAAAAGTACAATAGGATAGTATGGCATGTCAAGTGCTTTTGACACATGGGTTGCGGAAAAAAAAAATTAGCCTGTGAGCCCCCTGGATTTAGGTTCATTTTGTTTGGTCTAAAATTTCAAAAAGTGACGTAACAACGGGCTATTTCAAATTTTTTGGAACGTTTGATCGCACAAAAAAGGGCACAGTGCAAAGGCGATACTTAAGATAAATATTTTTCAAACACCTTATCTGTTGAGCAACAGAGGTTTTCATAACTTCCATTGTTCTCGATAATAATATCAGCCCGCTTTATTTTTTCATCAAAAGGCATCTGGATATTAATCAGAGAAAGAGCCGCATCTTCCGATACGCCGTCACGGTCCATGAGACGACGAATCTGAACATCCTTATCAACAACCACAAGAAGGCTTATATCAAAGTCCTTTTCCATACTCAATTCAAACAAAAGGGGGATTTCAACCACAATAGCACCTGGGCCCAGATCCTTACTTGCCTTGATCCTTTCTTGCATCACACGCAAGATTTCCGGTTGAACCACTGATTCCAGATTTTTTTTTCCTTGTGGATCACGGGTAATCATATTTCGAAGGGCCGCCCGGTCAAGTGTTCCGTTACTTAGAAGGACTCCTTTTCCGAATACCTCCACAATCTTCCCATGGGCGGGCGTGCCGGGAAGAACCACCTCCCGGGCAATGGCATCAAGGTTGATCACAGGCAAACCTTTTTTTCCAAGGCACTTACAGACAGCAGATTTTCCCGAAGCCGCTCCGCCGGTCACAGCGACGGTTATTGTTTTTTTTGATTCCATAGATGGCCTTAGCATCAAGGATCACTGGGGCCAAAAATGAGCGCCCAGTGCATCCGTTTGTTGGGGTTTTCATACGTTTACAATTTTGGTATACAGATGATATGAAAATGCTTATAGTAAGCATTCGTTTTAAATCCAGATACTCCATACCATCAAAGTAAAAAATGTGACAGCGGAATATGATCCGATTCAATTCCCATATCATCCCTCCCCAAAAAGGAGCCTACATCGTTGGGGGCTGCATACGGGATATCCTTACCCGACGGGTCCCCGGTGATTATGATTTCGTTGTTCTTGATAATCCCAGACAATTTGCCATGAAAATCGGCGAGAAAACCCATGGCCAGGTAATCACCCTGGGCAAATCCGGCCTCACACTCTATCGGGTTGTTTCCCCTACGGGGATTTTCGATGTGTCACCCGTTTCCGGGTCATCCATCACAGAAGATCTGAGCAGAAGGGATTTCACAATCAATGCCATGGCCGTGGACCTTCATTCAGGTCAGTTGATTGATCCGTTCAGCGGACGAGCCGACATCGAAAACAAAAAAATCCGAATGGTCTCAAACCATTCATTTAACGATGACCCCATCCGCCTTTTGAGGGCATACCGATTAGGGGCACTGCTCGGCTTTGACATAGAACCTCTCACAGAAAATGCCATCACCAGGGACAAGGCCCTGATTGTCCGGTCAGCAGGAGAACGGATCCATGCGGAACTGATTAAAATTTTCGAAACCCGGCATTCCTTCACCTACGTGAAACAGATGTTCCAACGTGGCCTTATGTTCAACATTTTCCCTGAACTGGAAGCCCTGCCCGCCTGCCATCAGAACAGATACCATGATTTCAATGTCTTCGACCACACCTTGTACGCCTATGACCACCTGGAAACCGTGCTCAATAACCTGGATGAATTTGTACCCGAGCTCCAAAAAAACAGGTTGAGACTCCAACACAACATTGCATTACTCAAATACGCTATCCTGCTCCATGATATCGGAAAACCTCCCTGCATGTCAGAAAAAAACGGATTGATTCACTTTTTCGGGCATGAAACCCAAGGGGCAATCATGGCTGAAGACATCTGCACGCGTTTAAAATTTTCAGGCTATGAAAAAAAATACACCGGGTTTATCATAAGGCACCATCTGCACCCCTTGTTTCTTTTTTCAAACAAAAACCCGAAAACTGACATAAAAAAGGCAAAAACAAAATTTTTCATCACCTGTGGGGATAAAAGCCCGGACATCCTTCTTCATGCCTACGCAGACTTCATGGCTAAGAAAAAAGACAGGAATCTGCCTGAAAATGACGCATTCAAGCAGTTTACACAAGAAATGATCAGGGACTATTTTACAGATTTTGTGCCGGTCAAAAATGAAAAACGGATGCTGACAGGTAAAGACCTTATTCACGAGTTCAGAATCCAGCCTTCCCCACTTTTCAAAACCATCCTTGATCAGGTCGAGGAATCGCGTCTTTCCGGCCGGATTCATTCACGGGGTGAGGCCTTGACCATGGCCCGCCACATCCTCGAAATCGGGAATAATCATTCCAGTTCTTGACAAGGTTTGGACATTTATATAGTAAAGTCGAGTTGTATTTTAAAAAACAGAGGGGAGGTATGCTTTCCTCTACGCATAATTGATTTGGGACATAAGAACATATCCATGTCCCATAGCCATTAACCTTATATCGAAAGGATCGTATCATGAACATCTTATTCTTCGGCCCCAACGGCAGTGGTAAAGGAACACAGGGTTCCATTCTCAAAGATAAATACAATTCCGCACATATCGAATCCGGCGCTATTTTCCGTGAAAACATCAAAGGCGGAACCGAGCTGGGCAAAAAAGCCAAAAGCTATATCGATGCAGGAGACCTTGTACCTGATGAAATCACCATCCCCATGATCCTTGACAGACTTAAAAAAGATGATTGTAAAAACGGATGGCTCCTTGACGGTTTCCCAAGAAACAAAGTCCAGGCTGAAAAGCTTGACGAATCCCTGAAAAAAGCCGGCATTGAACTAAACTACGTGGTTGAAATTCTTCTTGACCGTGAAATTGCAAAACTCCGTATCACCGGCCGACGTCTTTGTGCCAAGGACAACAACCACCCCAACAACATCGGTATCGATGCCATTAAACCCAATGGCGACAAATGCCGCGTTTGTGGCGGCGAGCTTACAGCCCGTGCCGATGACCAGGATGATTCAGCCATTGATAAACGTCATGCAATCTATTACAACACTGTTGACGGAACCCTTGCCAGCGCATATTACTTTAAAGACGTGGCTGCAAAAAGCGGTGGAAAAACCAAATACATCACCTTGGATGGTGCAGCGGATATGAAATCCGTGACCAACGAGTTGGTTTCAAAACTGTAATTTTTGACGTAGTGATTCATCTTTATTCGTTTTTAGTAAAAACCCCGCATCCTTAACTGCGGGGTTTTTTTATGCACCATGGTATCAATTTATCCTTGCCATTTATCACCGTTTCATATAATTATACCGTTTTATAAATACCGATTAAAAAAATAACCATCGGTGCAGAGCTTCGAGTTGCACATGACGATGAGAAGAAAGGGGCGATAAATTTGAAAGAAATCGAAGTCAAAGTGATTGATAATGACCTTGAAAAAGCCATGCGTATTCTGAAAAAGAAAATTCAGAATGACGGCCTGTTCAAACGGTTGAAACTTAAAAAAAGTTACGAAAAACCGAGTGAATACAAGCGGCGGAAACACAGGGAATCTTTACGCAGACAGAGAATTGCCACTGCACGCAGCAGAAACAGGTAGTATTTCTCAAAGACAGTGATTTTGGATTTTTTCAAACCCGACATAAATACGTTTATGTCGGGTTTTTTCTATTCAATTCATTTTTTAAATTAACACGATTAACGGTAGATATATATGAAAGCACAAAATGATTATGACCGTTGCCTGGACACCATGTATGCACTGGGGCGTTTCGGCATTGTTCTCGGGCTTTCCACCATGGAAACCATTCTCGAAAACCTCGGTAACCCCCACAAAGATTTCAAAAGCATCCATGTGGCCGGCACCAACGGTAAGGGGTCAGTGGCCTCATCCATTGCCCATATTCTCCATGGTGCAGGATACAAAACCGGACTTTACACCTCCCCCCACCTGGTCTCCTTCAATGAACGGATCACCATCAATAACGTGAATATCTCCAATGATGAGGTGATTGAGGCCTTTTATGCTGTGGAAGCTGCCAATACAGGGGAACGTTCAGCCACGTTTTTCGAAATATCCACAGCCATGGCTTTTTATATGTTCAGCAAAAAGAAGGTGGATTTCGCCATTATAGAAACCGGCATGGGCGGACGCCTGGACGCCACCAATATTATCAGCCCTGTTTTAAGCATTGTCACCAATATATCCCTGGAGCACAAGTCTTACCTGGGAAGCACCCTGGCTGAAATCGCCGGAGAAAAAGCAGGAATAATAAAACACAAGGCGCCTGTTATCTCAGCTGCAACCCAGGACTCGGTCATTTCGGTGATCCGAAAAACCGCCCAGGAAACGTCATCCCCATTTTATCTGTACCGGCATAATTTTAAAGTCAGGCGAGGAAAGGAGGCTGGGGTTTTCACCTATTACGGCATACATGCCACCTGGCACAATGTCAGAACCCGACTCTTGGGACGTCATCAGGTGGATAACGCGGCCCTTGCCCTGGCCGCCAGCGAACTTCTCATGGCCCATGCCCCCTTATTGAATGAGCAAAACATTCGCAAGGGCCTTGAATCCACAACCTGGGCAGGTCGGCTTGAGATCATCTCTCAAAACCCGATGACCCTCGTGGACGGAGCGCACAACCTCATGTCCATCCATACCCTTTCACAGTATCTCAAAGAAACATTCAGTGGCAAAAAAATTACTCTGGTCACCGGGATTCTCGATGATAAAGCCTATTCAGCCATGTTCAAATGTCTTTTACCCCTGTGTTGCCGGGTTGTACTGACACGGGCAAAAACCGAGCGCAGCATTGATCCCAACACGCTCCTGCCTGTGGCCAGAGCCCTGTGCGCCGATGCCACGGTCATTGATGATATTCCCGAAGCCATTCGGTTTGCCGAATCAAAAAGCGCAGGGGATGATGTGATCTGTATTTCAGGATCACTTTATGTGGTGGGCGAGGCCAAAGCCTTTTTCAATGAGCGGGCAAAAAAATAGGAAGGCTCAATAGGATCTTCGATAACAAAACTCCTGCGAGCAAAACACTCATACTCGGACTCAGTAAAATTTTCATAGGTCCAATAAGACCCATGGGACTTATGTCATTTTATATCATCTTTATTTGGGTATTATTTCAGGCCACGTGACTCGTTCCCAAGCCAACCCACTTGCGTGTCGGGGCGAAGCCTTGGCAAAGACCGGGCCAGCTTTTTAAAGGCTGGTCCTCAAAGAGCTGCCGGAGGCTTTTTTCTTCGTGCTCTTCGTGTTCTTCAGGAAGCGAAGCGACCGGGTGGTGGCTATAAAAAACTGAGTGGAAATTATTTTTCTTTATATCCTTCAAGTAAATCTATTTTTCCACCACCCGCTCCCGATGGTCGCTGAAGCACACGAAGAGCACGAAGAAGAGCACAAAGATTTCCCTGCCGGGGGCCAACCCCAGCCTTCGCTGGGGCAGGCTCTTTTTAAAAGGTTGCCAAACAGGTATTATTTTTTTGTTCTTCTCGCTCCCAGGCTTTTTTATTCTTCTCGCTCCCAGGCTCCAGCCTGGGAGTGTATACCGCATGGCTCCAGCCATGCTTCTGGAGGAACCTCCCCAAAAACAATTCTCCATAAGTCCCATGAGTCCTATAGGTCCCATACGTCCCATGGGACCTATGGGACCCATGAGACCCATGAGACTTATAGGACGTATGTCATTTTTCAAACCCTCCTGGTCAACCAGTCCCCCTTCTATAAAACCAAAAAAATTCCTTGACAGGAAACAGGTGATTTCCTATGGACACATAAATCCATTGTTAATGATTCCCTGGGAGGCACCACATCTGATGCTATATCACAGCACGCTCTACTTCGAAACCCTATGGAAAGCTCATCCCACGATTTTGGGCGAGCATCCTGCATCCTGCGGCAGGAACCCTGATTTTTCCAATCAAAGCGCCATCAATCTTGGCATTGCATTAAGCCGATGCGGCGTGGACACCAGCAGGTTTCCAGGAGTGGAGCATTGCATTCTCCATAATAAGGCCGAAGGGCACACCATGCTGGCCAATGAAATGGCCATCGCTTTAAGAAAGCACAGGGTCCTTGGGCATCGGTTTACACGGGTCGTCTCGCCAGCGACCTTTAAAACCCAGTTGATGGGACATAAAGGCATCATCTTTTTCAGGGGATACAGGCAGATTAAAGTCAACGAAGAGGACACACTGATCCGCCACATACCCGGAGATTACATTGACCTCTGGGACAGATACAGGGTCACGGACCGGGCACCCATTCAGTATCTGCTCCAGCGGGTGGGCAACCGGCAAGGGCCCTTTGTCCCCACGGTCAAAGGCCCACTTGATCCCGATGTGTCCGTATGGTTCTGGAAAATGGATAGCGCCACCCGGCAGTATTATATGTCCAGCCATAAGAAAAAAGACATCCCCCAAAAGCCCAAGGCGGTTGTGGCAGCCAAACAAGAAGCGCCCCCGAATATATTTATGGCCAAGAAAAGTCTTG
>JAHIRD010000136.1 GCA_018818835.1 Pseudomonadota bacterium | reverse complement strand
TTGAACCGGAACAATCTCCTCAATCTTAAAACTTGTTCGATCTTGCTCTTTTGATCGCCCTTTAGATGACGAGAAGGGGGCCTCATTTGCACTCAAAGGCGAATCAATCGCTGTAAACGCTGTTCACCGGGAATTGCTGGTTTAGCATTGACTTATTCCTGTCAAGGGCTTATTTAGTTTGAACAAAAAAGGTTAAAGATTCGTGGGGAATCTTGCCAATGTTTTCTTTATGCGCATCATTTTATAAGCTTGGTTGACGATTTAATTCGAGTGGTGTTAGTGAATTCTCGATTGGAAAGGATCGGGGTCATAAGGTTGTAGTGATGAAGGGTGAGCAATCCTTAATCGCATTAAGGATTGCTGGTGTCTTGCTCCTGGGGGGGGGAGATAATTCTGTTTTTAAGTATTGCCCCTGTCTATGGGACTCTGACGGTCTATCATTGTTCTTGCCGATATCAATTGATAAAATCCTAATTATAAAACTGGGCTGGTGGAGAAGTCTATGAATTTTTCAAGACCGAGGCTGTCGAATAGCGTCCTTTTTCTATGTGTATGTTTTATCACTCTGGGTGGTTGCAGCAGCGGGAGTGGAGGCGATTCAGCGGTTACGCCTCCTGCCCTCCTGCAGGATACGGAAGGTATTTTATCTCCTGTGGGAATTACAACGAAGCAAGAATTAGTAGAAAAAATATCGAAGGATGGCGCGCTTGCCCTGACGGTGGAAATACGCAATGCAAATCCGGACATTTCTACTGAAAAAATTATTAAAACGCTTAAAGAGAACAATCGGAACATAGAATACCAAAAACTTCAGGAACAAGGTCTTGCTGCGGAGGTGATTGCTAAACTAAAACAACTCCCCTTCTCCCCTGTCGCAGTGGAACAATTCGTCGAATTACCCGATCCTGATATTTTTCCGATTCAGGCAACAGAGGCAGCATTAGAGCTTCTCAATCAGGACAAATTACATAAATTAAACCGTAAATTAAAATTAAGAGGCCAGACTGCCCTGAGTATGGACGATTTTCTTGCGTTGCAACATGCTTTCAGCCAGGTCGACATGGTCCATAATTTTGGTAAACTTGATCAACAATTTCAAAACATTATAGCCCTCGATACCATGGATCAAACGGCCGGTCGAATCAAACCCCGTCAGATCTCAAAACGATTAACAAAGGCGATACCGCAAGGGTATACGCTGGTCAATGCCATAGATGAACTCAAACTAAGCGGGAATGTGGGAGATGTGCCCTTTGGTGGTAATTCCTGTATGATGTCACGATTACCCAATTTGCCCATGAACATTGCGATACCCACAGGACCTGTTGATTCACCCCTGGTGAGTTCAGAGGGTGATGATGCCATTGTGTCTTTCCCTGAAACCGGCATCGCAGTGATCGTTTCAAGCCAGCAAGCCACCATTATTGACAGTGATGGCAATGAGCTTACTTCCGGAAGCTCAAGCGATACGCTTGTTTATTACCTCCCCATAACACATGCGAACCGATGTAAACCTTACCGATTTTCAGGTGCCAGCCAGGCATACAGTGTGACTCTGGTCGATATGATAAAAGAGGAGCGTCTCACACATCATGTTTTATCAGATGGGCAAGAATACCTGAGCAATGGCAAGGCAGCCGAGCTGTATAATTCAAATACGATGTTTAATGCAAAGTCCTATACCTTCAGTACCATCAATTCTAAATTATCCGACTTGGCCATCCGTTTTGATCTGGATTTTGATGATGAATCCTATGCTTTGTTTTCTTACATCCTGTACTCTCCGGCAGGCACCGTCTATACAGGTACCCAGGAGGGCCTTTTACAAAATCTAAGCAGAGAATCCGGTATCTGGCGTCTTGATATCATACCGGAAAACTGCGTTTCAATCTCATCGAACACCATAGACGGGTTAACACCCGCAGATGTTGATCCTTTTAACAAAAAAATACTGAACGTAACCGCACTGATCAATACCGATATGGCAGTTCAGACCAAAGAATTTATACTCGGTATCGTTAAAAATATTTCCTTAAAAACCCAGGGCGAAAGCAGCCCCTTTGATGAAGGGGAAGTGACCATTGACATGAATACCACCATGTCTCCTAAACTCCTTATCCCGTCCTATATTGATGACATTATCGAGCGGAACGATGTCATGAATGATACGGTTGCTCTTTGGCAATGTTGGAGAAATTCGGAAAAAACAGGGTATGAATTTAGCACGAGTGGAAGCTGCTTCAACTACAGGGAAGAATTTCTACGCCGACAAGAACTTTATGAAAGTCTTCATACCTACGATTACCAAAATGATCCTCGAACATACGCCTGCCCGGATGAAGACGGCATGCAGGACACCTGCATCAGAGGCGAACTTGGCCCCTATAATATGGCCAATCCCACAGACGCGTATAAGGCTCAGGTCGTCATGAGCGATTTTTCACAAACGATGCAGCGCCAGTACCAGGATGTCGAGTATCTCAATATGTTATCCAATTATTATGACCTGTATCAAAACTGGCGTGAGCGCACGGTACAAGTGGACACGGGCCAATTTCCCTACGATGGCTTCCCCTATAAAACCCAGGAGTTTACAGGATGCGACGCAGAGGACACGGCGTGCATCGCATCGGCTTTAACGGGAAGTTATCCCCGCATTCCTGTTATTATGCCGACCCATCGCCCCATCTTTGGGGTTCCCTTAGACCAATTAAAAGACAGTACATTACCCATTACCTTTGATTACACGGCAAGTGATCAGGATGTTTATGATACGAACGCTGCAAACATGGCATTTTTAAGTTTTCTGGCCAGCCAGACCTTCAATATTGTGACGGGTAATTTTGTCGGCCTCATGTGTGGGACCATTGATCTAACTGATGATCTTCATGATGTGGAGTCGGCAGCACAAGATGATCCCCTGGGCAGTGCCAGGGTCAGTATTAACCGTTATTCGAGTAGCGACCCTTTTTATGGCTTGCATAATCAGGACGCCTTTTCATTTTTCATGTCCGGTGTTCCTGAAAAAAATACCCAGGTGGATACCCAGGGACAAAAATTAAATTATGCACAAATTGCCTGTGGTCTCGCAGACCTCACCAGTTCGGGTCTTCAGTTTGCACAAAATGCAGATTTGATTTTGAATCTCGATTATGAACTATTGGGATCTGCCGCTGATATTTATCAAATTATTGGGGGAACATCCCTTGCCATTAACAGTGCTTTAATCATGGCTGAAGCAGAAGATATTTTCGACTTGATACAGGCTGGCGATATTGAAGAAGCAAAACAGAGGATGAAAACAAGCAGCAGTATCAACACATTGAACCAGGGACAGGATCTGTTTGATAATCTCGATAGCTTACTCAATGAATATGAAGCTGTGGGTTCTTCAGGAAATGGAAACAATGTCTTGAAATCCAGTGCCCGTTATTTATTGGGAACGAATAAAAAAACCAGGGCCGAAGTCGAATTTCAGCGCGTCAGTTCTGTCCCGGTTGCCAGCATCTCCGTCTCCCTTGATCGGGTTAAAATTATATCCAATTATGAAGACGATGATCACGCAGAGATTCGTTTACTCCCCTTTGTTGGCGTCGTCAGTGACAAGCCGTGTGTGGGTGAGAATTTAAAGACGCTTTTTTCAGAAAGTGAAGCCATCATTGATGGGGATCACCCATGGGATTACCTCCGTTTTAATGATGTGGCCGATGGTCAAACACTGGAAACACCGAATACGGTTTTGTATTCGGGTGGCGGGTATAATGCAGCCGCAATCTATGTCGAACTTTCTGTGATGGAAGATGATTCCCTGAGTCTTGAAGATGATGACATGATCGGTGTCTTCAGTCAAACCATCCTATTCGAAGAACTATTCAACACAGAGGCTGAATTAAAATGGACCTTTGTAAGCGGAAGCGACTACGAGCTTGTGATCAGTGATTATCCGATCTACAATTCCAGCAACCAACTTTCTCTGGAAAACCCGCTCAGTGAGGATTTTGAACGTCAAAAAGCACACAATCGAAACAGACGACCCAGTGCCCTTGTCTCTCTGACCCTCAGATTGACGCTGGGGGACATCAGTATCCTCCATCCCATCGTGGACACCTCCCTTGATCTTGGCGTGATGGGTAATGGTCGGGATACCTATTCGATGACGATGAGAAAACTCGGTGAAATCGATATCAGTGGCAGCATTCAGGATGTCTTCAAGGGCAAAGCCATTGTTGCCAGCATCTATGATCGCATGTTAACAGGGGACCTTGTTGCTTATGGTTCTGATCCCTATTATTTAATCAATCGATTCACCTATGATGTGAGTACATTCACCGGTGATTTACTCCCCATAAAAGAGGCTCTCACAGCATCAAAATCCATTGGAACACCGTTTCGAAATGCTCTAAATGAGGTGGTGAAGCCTTTACCTTTGATTCAATTACTTCCTGATAATCGGCTGCTCTTTGCCATATCCCATGATGACGGGGCGCGATTAATGATTGTCAGTTACACCGATGAGGGCGTTATGACCCTTGAAAACAGCCTGCTCATTAAAGATGCAGAGGACAATCAGGTCTACTCTCTTTTGAATGCAAGGCTATCTCCCAATCGAACGCGTTTAATGGTTCCTTATGTGCCGACGGATTATGCAGGGACGGACAAAACAAACCCTGCCTACACAAAATTGAATCTCTATGAAATTAATGGCGATGCAATAACGCATCTCTCTTCAAATGCCTTTGGCGCTGGAGCCCCCTTAACAAACATCGAATTTATTGATGAATCCCATGTGGTGATGCTCACACGAAAACTGGTGTTCGGTGATGGTGGAGACGCTTGGTGGCCGGACTGGGAAGCCGTTCAAGACTCGTGTACCAGCACGGATTTGGATTGCTTGTTTGAACTCGTGGATAAAAACCTGCTCCTTTTTAATATCAATGGCAGTGACCGCTTAGAACTCACCGATACATTGGATATTTTCTATTCCCCTTCCTATGACGTGTATCTCAAGGATTACTATCCTCTGAACCGGACACTCACGTTGAATGATAGCTATAATGATGTGCAACTCGTCTCAACGATTGATGGGTATTCATCGATTATTCGTTTGGGCCTGAGATTTTATCAGCTCAGTTTTGATGTCCCGACCCAAGCGTATTATTTTGAGGATAGCTCATCTTCCCAGAACGTCAAATCTCTACGATATAACCCTGAAGGGGAATATTACTGTGCCGATGGGATCACCTGCTCCGGTTATCTCCGGTCTGCCTTGAGGCCGTCAAGGGACGATACCAATGTGTATCAAAGCGAAGAGAGAATCAGAACCTTTGAATTTGCAGATACGGACCGGGATCTGGTCCTGGCCATCGTGGGCACGAAACTTCAATTGTTGAGCTTGTACGATGGCGCGGCATATAAAGGCCCACAAATCATAGGTGATATTTTTGATACAGAGGTTTCGGTGAACAGTGCAGATAGCATGGCCTTTTCCTTTTCCGTGACCGACAGAGACACACCCTTGGATCAACTGACTGTTACTGTTACCGCGACAACCGTGGAAGCACCTGTGGCTTACACAGACACGGTGATTTCAACGATCAGTTTCAGCGCCAATGAAAACGGGGGATATGACTGGACCGGCACCATCGACACAGGCGCGTTTGATACGGAAAGTGTATTGAATCAAACCATTGTCGTCCATATCAGCGACGGAACATACACCACAGAAAAAGAGTTCACCATTTTACACAAACCCTCGATTGTCATTCCATTTGCAGATAAAGTCCATGGTATCGAAGTCTGGAGAACAGATGGAATCGATGCCGGAACAGAAATGATCACTGACGTCAATATCGGAACGGGTGACTCTTTGTATGTGAGCAGCGGTCTGTATCGGTCAGAGAATCTCTATTATTACGTGGGGGATAAGGGCGATGGGGAGCAACCCTTTGTCACCAGTGCTGATGGAGAAGCCATACCGTTAAAAGACGGCATCACCGGGGGAGCATACACCCAATTTATGGCCTTTGGCGATTATGTTTATTTTAGAACAACAGGCAGCTCTGGTGACTCCATCTTATGGCAAACCGATGGGACATCTGCTGGCACAGTCGAGCTTAAAACCATTTCGAGCGGACAAATCGGTCAATTTTTCAACGTCAACAATGCCCTGTATTTTTTCGTGAATGGTAAAAGCGCCGGGGCAGACGAATTATGGAAGAGTGATGGAACATCTTCTGGCACAGAGATCGTGAAAGGTTCCTTGTATTACGATTATTCTGCCGCGATTTCCAATCAAACATTCTTCTTCGCAGCAAGAGCCTTTGACGGCAGCCAAATCGGACTATGGGTGAGTGATGGAACAACGGCTGGGACGCAATTATTAAAAGAGTTCTCCTCAATTCCAACCAAACTGATCGACGTGGATGGTCTTCTCTATTTTCAACATGGCTACCAAACAACAGATGCTGGCAATAACACCATTACCCATATGGATCTTTGGAAAACGGACGGTAGCGACATTGGAACTCTTTTGGTCAAAGAAGACAGTAAACAGGGCCTTTTTGACCTTAAACAGATGTTTGTGTGTGACAATAACCTCTATTTTGTTAAAGACGATGTGCTCTGGCACTCCGATGGAACCGAGGGGGGAACCGTAGAGGTGAAAACCCTTTACACCCTTCCTGATTACAATCAGCTGCGGACTCCGGTTAAAGTGGTTAACAACACCATCTATTTTAATATCCAACATTACACAACCCAGGTTGAATACAGGATCTATGCTCTGCATCCTTCGACAAGCAACGTGTTTATAGAGGTTGATACGACACCGTATGATAACATTACGTTTTACAACGAGACGATGGAGAATAACCTGATCTATTCAACCCAGGATGCAGACCATTACTACTTATGGAAACATAATATTGATTCAGGCACCATCCTGATCAAAACCACGGATAAATAAAAAAAGGGGCCTGGGGAAGCTTCGTTTTTCCCTGGGCTCTCATCAAATTAAGGGGGTAAAAAATGTCAACGGGTTTAATCGTCATTATATCAATGTGTGCTGCAGTCATTGTCGGAATCATTGCTTTTTTCGTCATGAGAGGCATGAAAGGCACCATAACACTCCATTGTGAAAAGAATACCTTTGATCCGGGCGAAACGATAAAAGGGTCTATTTCTGTAAAGATTAAAAAAGAAACCCGAGGAAATAATTTGAAGATCTGCCTGACTGCCGATCGGATAACGACCGTCTATGATGGGGACGAACGAAGAACGGATCACGATGAAATCTACAGGGATGAGTTGGTCCTTGAAGATAAAAAAACGTATCCTGTGGCTTATGAAAACACTTATGAATTCTCCTTAAACATCCCGAATATGAATGAACCGGGCGGCGGCCAACAAGCCGATGGTGTCCTGGGTGCTGTGGGTTCTGTATTGGGTGCATTGAATGTCAATCGCCGAAAAACGAAGATTGAATGGCAGCTTGAAGCCAGATTAGATGCCGAAGGCCTGGATCTTGTGACGAAGAAAGATATCCACATGCGGATGATGATGTCATAGAAGCCAAATGAACAAAACCCGTTTGTCCGCTGTTTTATGACGGAGGGTGGGAAATTTTAAGCGGAAAATGACCTTATCGGTGGGCACAGCCCACCCTACGAGGTCTTTCGTATTGGCGGAGTATTTTGTTGTGCGGTCAAGGGCCTGGGAATGAAGGGATTGCACCGGCCCGCAAAACGAAAGCCGCCTCAGGGGCGACACCCTATAGTAGTGGGCTGTGCCCACCAAATTGACCGACTCCTCATAAAATGCGATGAAATTGGATATGCGAACAAATATAGGCCGATGCTCATAAATTTTTCTCACAGAGGCACAAAGATCACAAAGAAAAAACTATCATTAACAAGCTTTTAGCCTTATCTCTGTGCGTCTGTGAGAGACGAGGCTTTTTGGTTGTGGCTTTGCCGCACTGTGCTCTTCGTGTTCTTCAGTGAGCTGCGCGAAGGGGTGGTTTAAAAAAAGAAAAACGTCATGTGCCCCATCATTTTTGATCGCTCATTTCACGGAATTCGTCAGGGAAATGTTCTTTCATACACTGGGGACAGATACTGTGGCTGATATCGGCCTGGGAATACTTGTGGATATAGACATCCACCTGTTCCCAATAGCCTTTGTCATCCCGAATTTTTTTGCAATAGGCACACAGGGGCAGTATACCCCGAAGGGTCCTCACCTCGGCCAGGGCTTTGGTCAGCTCCGAAATGGATTTGTCCCTGAGTTTTTCGGCATGGACCCTGTCCTTGATCTCGTTTTCAAGTTTGCCTTTGGCTGAAAGAAGCTTAAGCTCTTCCTTTATTCGCATGGATATTTCGCTTTCAAGCGCTTGATTACTTTGGATCTGCACCTTAATCATGTGTTCGATTTCCGATGTGTAAATCAATTTTTTGTACATGTAAAAGGTCATCATAAAGGTTAGAAGCACCATGCCGAAAAGGACAAGATAAGACTGATATTTTTTGTGGGCCATGATGTAATCCGGTGACGGTGTTAAACGAATTTCCCATAAACGCCCGGATAGGGTGAGCTTCCGTTTGAACATCGGGGAATACAGATTTTTGTTAAGCACAGCTTTAGACTTTGGCTCTTCCAATCTTAGCCCTGTCTTTATATAAAGGAGCTGTGCCTCATCTGGGCTCGACATATCAAAAAGAGCCATATCAATGCCGTCCCCTGCAAAAAGTGACAAAGCCCCTTCAACCACGTCGTCGATTCGAAGAACTTCCACCACAAATCCCTTGAGATTGTCAAAACCTTCCGGGTTTTTTCCCAGCGGGATCTCCTCATTGAATATGGGGAGAAGGATGAGAATGCTGTATTGATATTCCTTTTCTTGGACCAGAATCAACCGGTGGGTGGCTGTGGGCATACCCGTATGAACGGCCTCCATGATGGCCTGTCGCCGGACAGATTCCGACGCGATATCAAAACCCATGGCCTCTTTGTTTTCCTCAAACGGATAAAGGTATAAGGCAACCATATATGTGTTTCGGATTGAGGCCGGAACCCGTTGTCCCTTGGAATCCATCTCAAGAATCCGGAAATCGGGAAAGCCTTCATGCCGGACTTCGGCTTCAAGCGTGGATCTTTCCTTCTGGTCAACCAGAGGAGCCCAGGCCAGGGCTTGAATGGCAGGGTATCGATAAACTGCGCCCTTGACAAAGTTGGAAAATTCCTGACGATTGACCGATGAGGAATTATAAAAAAAATCCCCCACAAACTGAATGACACCCACGTATTCATTGAACCTGTTCTGCAAGGTATCTGCCACGACCTTGGCCCGGGAGTCGAATTCCATCTGCCTGTTTTCCAGACCCCGGGTATTGACCATCACAAACATGATCATGCTTAAGGCGATGCCCAGGGACAGAGACAATATAATGGGAAGATATTTTTTCAAGAATAAAACCTTTCATGGTTTTGTTCAGGCTTCAGGAGTGTTTCTGACGCAATACATGGTCAACTTTATCCAGCAGCATGGTTTTAGAAAAGGGTTTCTGGATAAACTGAATACCATCCTTCAGAACACCGTGCCGTGTGATGACGTTTGCTGTGTATCCGGACATGTAAAGGACCTTAACGTCCCGATAAGTCTCCTTGACCTTTTCATAAACCTCGGGTCCTTTCATGCCCGGCATGATCACATCGGTCAATATCAGATCAATGGTCCCCTGATGACTGGCTGATTTTTCTACGGCATCCTCTGGGCTTTCCGATAAAATAACCCGGTAACCCCTCTTTTCAAGGAGCATACTTGTCAGCTGGGCCAGGGGGAGATCATCTTCGACCACCAGAATGGTTTCCAATGTTTTTCCGGGCGGCTTTACCGGGATAATGAGGGGATCTTCCTCCTGAAATAAAAGGTCCTGCCGGACCTGGGGCAGGTATATTTTAAACGTGGTGCCATGCCCTTTTTCACTGTAAGCCCAGATGGTCCCCCCATGCTGTGTCACGATACCGTATACTGTGGCAAGCCCCAAACCTGTTCCCTTGTCTTTTTCTTTGGTGGTAAAAAACGGTTCGTATATCCTGTCCAGATCTCCCGGATCAATGCCCACACCCGTATCGCTCAGGGCAATCACAACATAGGGGCCCGGTGTCACATTCATTTTTGCTGACGTGCTTTGCTCATCAAGAACGACCACCGATGTTTCAATGGAGAGTATCCCCCCGTTTTGCATGGAATCCTTGGCATTGACCACAAGATTCATCAAAACCTGCTCTACTTGTGAGTTGTCAGCCTTGACAAAAAGTGGCTCATTGGCAAGAAAAAGCCGGAACTCAATATCTTCACTGATGACGCGACGCATCAATTTTTCAAAACCCAAAATCACCTGATTGACATCCAGATTTGTGATCTCAAGCACCTGTTTTCGGCCAAAGGCCAACAACTGGCGGGTCACACCCTGGGCTCGCACCGAGGCATCATGCACCTCGGACAAACTCACATGGTGAGGATGATCAAAGGGAATTTCCTCCAAAAGCATCTCAGAATAGCCAAGAATGATGGACAAAAGATTGTTGAAATCGTGGGCCACCCCACCGGCCAGTATGCCGATGGCCTCCATTTTTTGTGATTGAAGCAGTTGCTTTTCAAGCTCTCGCTGATTTTTTTCAGCCGCTTTCCGCTGGTTGATATCCATGATCACACCCAGGATACGCTCGGGGTTTCCATCTTTATCTTCGTATCTTTCACCCAGAACACTGACCCAGGTAAAGGTCTTGTCCGGTCGGACAAGGCGGATATCCATTCGGATTTCCTTGCCATCATCCACGCTTTGAAACAGGTTTTTTTCCCATAGAAGGGCATCATCAGGGTGAACAAAACTGTTTGCCTGGATGATCCCACCGCTGAAGGTCCCTGGTGCCATTCCCATAATGATCTGGGTTTCATCGGACAGAATTACCTTGTTTTCCTTGATATCCCACTCCCACAGGCCGATCCCCCCAATGCGCTGGGACAGGGCGTAACGCTGCTCACTCATTTTAAGTGCATCAATGGCTCGCTGCTTTTCCGTAACATCCAGAAGATGGGAGATAAAATACATGGGCTGACCCTTGGCTGACCGAATTAGGGAACTTGTCACTTTGCCGTAAATCAGCCGCCCTGTTTTATGGACAAACCGTTTCTCAAAATCCCCCCGGTTCGCCTCCCCGTCCAGACTTTTTTTCATAAAGTCATGGCTTGTGTTCAAATCGCCTGAAAAGGTAATCTGATCCACGGTCATGGACTCCAGGTCCTGTTGGGAATAGCCCAGAATTTCTGCCATTTTCTTGTTGGTCCTGAGGAGATTACCGTCGGGACTGACCAGATAAACGCCGGTATTGGCATTTTCAAAGGCCATGGAAAACCGGGTTTCACTTTCCAGGCGTGATTTTTCTGATCGAACAACACTCCGTATGGTGAAAAAAGCCACAATCAGAGACAGGGTGATACTGATACACAGAATCACCACCGAAACCAAAGACATGTTTTGGTTCATCTCTTCGGCGTGGCCCATGAACATCGTGGCCTTACGGCGGGCATAATCGCTCAACTCCTGGGCTTTTTTCTCCAGTCGGGTAATATGGAATGCACCCTTTTCTGTAATCAAAGCCCGGGCCTCGTTTCTTTTTTGATTGCCGATAAGGGCGATGATATCCCAGCGGATGGGCTCCCAGCTTAAAAAAAGATCCCGGGTTTCTTTCTCAAGAAGTTTGCCTTCCCGGCCAATAATGAGATTTTGAACCCTATCCAGGGATTGGATCACCTCTTTTTCGTTACGATTGATGTCCATCAAAAGGGGCTCAATGTCCTTGAAGGTGTTCAGGTAAACAAGTTCTTTCAAGCCGCTGTGCATTTTAAAGATGGCTGCTTTGGCGTTCAGGGATGCATTTGAAACCACCAGGGGATGATCGTAAATCGTGCGGGTCAAATTGGACATGGATTTCAGGTTATAAAGTGAAAGCAGGCCAACGGCCGTAAACAGAACAATCAAAATCATAAAGCTGAAAAAAAGGCGTTGTTTAATTTTATTTATCGTGTGTTTCACCATGGCTCGTTTCCCCTGCCCCGAAAAATCCGGGGAATATCATCAACGAAAAAGCAGTGTTCAAGCTGAACATGGAAAGGTTCTATGCAGGAAGAGACAGATGTTACGTTTCGGATTTGTTTGTGGAAAGATCCAGGCCTCATGAACCTGTCAATGGTTTATCCACAGCATTGAAAATCATAATCTTTATTTTATCATGGCTTACTGTTCCATTGCAACATGTAAGCCTTTGTATTCAACGACAAGGAAAGGACATGCGATCAAATACGGTTGCCCGGGAAGTGCGGACAGGCGGTCAAACACCTGAAACAGGAGATCCCGTAACTGTTGAATAAACTTATGGTCAAAAGATCCATGATCCAGGTCATGAAGCGACTATGGGCTGTGGTCCATTTCAGAAGCCGGGCCATGATCCGGGGTGGCATCAGAATATGTTCCACGCAGTTGACCATGCACCGGGTTTTATCGATTCCAGCGGGAGACAAGGCTCCCACAGGGCAGGCATCCATGCATTTGGTGCACGATTCCGGACAAGGCTTGGGTAGTTTTCCCAAAGGATCCTCCGGCCAGGGCATGGTGGTCATCAGACCTCCCAGACGGGTGATATTCCCCAGAGTGGGATGAATAAGCAGGGTATTTTTTCCCATTTTCCCGAGACCTGCTTCAACGGCGGCATGTTTCAGGCTGACAAGCCCGTGGGGCTCACCTTTATGAAATCGTATGGGGCTGTAGGACGGGATCGGAAGGCTGAGATGTCCGGCCTCCTGAAGAATCATGCAAAGGCCATTGACCGTTTCATTCATGGTCTGATATTCGCTGTGAAATGATGCGGTGTAGAATGAATGCATCTTGGTTTGGGGAGGAGACAAAAAGACAGACAAGGGCAGGGGTTTTGCAAAAATCAAAACAGTCTGGGACTCGGGAAAGTGATCCATGGGCCGGAAGCCCGCTGGGGCCTTTTGATTCAATGTTTCTGCCCGGACTGCCCCCATGGCCGGAATATGTCTCTGATCAAGTATCTGCCTGAGATGCTGGACGGTCTTTGTTGTCATTTTGCGTTGTCCTTATTGTCAGGGGGCCCAGCAGGTTTTTGTAAGCTCCGACTCGGTTTTTCCAGCCCGGAAGCCAGCGAGCCTCGTTTCGATGCAAGGGCGCATTGTAAACACGACGGGTAAGAACGGCTTCTGCCGCCCGTGAAAATTCCTTTAGTGCCGCATGGCCCGTTTCCGTTCCTTTCATTTCCTCGAGAACCTGGAGCAAGCCCCAACCTTCGTTATTGTAACGTTCAGAAAGGCGTGTGCCTTCACCTTTGAAATTCACGTAATCGATCAGGGCGTAGAGCTTATTTGACGAATCCGCAACCCGGTAAAACTGATTCCGGACATGGATTTTTGTGTGTCTGGGAGCATTGGCCATCATTTTCGGAAAGGCCTTATTCAGGCGGGTCACAATAAAGAGAGATTGTTCGGGCATGGTCCGGATTAAAAAATCTTCCAGGGACTTCATCCGGGCACTGTCTTTTGCCATATAAAAACTTTTCCGATCTTTCCAGGGGCAGTCAGTGTCAGCCCTGTCGTCCATCCAGCGGGGAAGGTGAATTCCCCGTTTTCGCAGAAAGCTCAGAAAGGCAGGAAAGCTTTCTTCAAAGGGGCCGTCCTGTCCCACGGGATACCAGATAAAATGGCCGATTCCCAGGGAGGCGAAGTCTTCTCCCCTGTTCCAGGTGAGGAGTTTTTCGCGTTTGCCCCCGCATTCCTGCTGAAAAATTGTATGCCCGATCCAGGTCAGGTCATCCTTGGTGATCTGTATTTTCCCTCCCGAAGGTTTTTCCTTTGCCCCCAGGGATTGGGCACATAAAAAAAAACCCGCCCAAATAAAAGGCAGGATCATCAAGGTACGCATCGTTTTGCTGGTAAAGCCCCTGTTTTTTCCCATAACTCCAAATCGTTCAAGAAATGAATGGTTTATTGCGAAGAATGTCACATGGATATCATACTTTATACACTATATGGTGTTTTTCTAAAAGTCTACAACTAAATCCGACACGCTCTTTTTTTAATTTTTTCTTTTATATCCACCACCCGGTCGCTTCGCTTCCTGAAGAACACGAAGAGCACACAAGTGAGATCATCCCACGGAGGGTAGGGGCACGATGCGTCGTGCCCGTGCTTGCATCTCGACAGCGGACATTTGACTCATCCCAAAATGCATGTTTGGCAACCTTTTTAAAAGGTTGGCCCCCGGCAGGGATAATCTTTTGCCCTTCCTCGTGCTCTTCGTGTTCTTCAGCGACCAACGGGAGCGGGTGGTTAATAAAAACCATGTTCCCAGGCTCCAGCCTGTGAAACGGGTATGACTTATCCCGTGAACGGATAAAAAAAAGAGCCCAACCCCAAAAGGGCTGAGCTCTTTCACCTTAGAACTATCACGCCAATAAACTAAGCTCGAATTTCCTCTTTAATGGAAACCGCAATCTTAAACAGAATCGTGATAACCGCAAAACCAACACACCAGATCCCGACTGTAATCATAAGTTCGGGAACTGTTGGGACATATTCATTGTAATGATGCAAGGGTGACGGGACAAAACCACCGGCCATCATTCCCATGCCTTTGTCGATCCAGGTGCCTATAAACACCATAATGCAAAGGATGGGCATATATTTTTCATTGTTTCTGATCTTGGGCTGCACCAGGAAAATAATGGCCGTGATCATAAGAATCATGGACGTCCACATCCAGGGAACAAGGACACCATGGCTGTGATCACCAAAACCAAACAGGTAGTTGATGTGGGCCATATGTTCCGGGATATTGCTGTAGTATGCCGTAAAAACCTCACATCCAAAGAAAAAGATGTTTGCGATCAGGGCATAGGTGATGATTTTCATCAGAGTCTTCATGGCTTTTTCACCCGGATCAAAATTCGTGTTTTTCCGGACAATAAAGCAGAGCAGCATCAGAAAGGACGGTCCTGCTGCAAAGGCTGAGGCAAGAAAACGCGGAGCCAGAACAGCTGTGAGCCAGAATCCTCTTCCGGGAAGACCGCTGTACAAAAATGCAGTCACGGTATGGATACCAAAGGCCCAGGGAATGGAAAGATAGATCAGGGGTTTCACCCACTTGGGAGCTGCAACGCCGTTTCTTTCCGCTTCCAGAAGCTTCCAGCCGATGATAAGGTTTAAAGCCAGGTAACCGTTCAAAACCAAGGCATCCCAGAACAGCATGGAATAGGGTGTTGCATTGAGAATGACGTTCATGGCCCGGGTAGGCTGACCCATATCTGCCACGATAAACAGGAGACACATGACCACAGCACCGATGGCCAGGAATTCACCCAGAATGGTGATCCGGCCGAATGCCTTGTAATCATGGAGATAATAGGGAAGAACCAGCATCACACCCCCGGCAGCCACCCCCACAAGAAAGGTGAACTGGGCGATGTAGAAGCCCCATGTAAAATCCCGGTGCATGCCGGTGATTCCAAGACCAAAGGTCCATTGTTTCATATACACAAGAAAAGCCAGGCCAATAATTGCTGAAAGACCTGCCAGCCACAGCCAGTAACTTTTACTTCCGTTTAACGCTTTGTCTAGCATCGTTACCTCCTGTTATACGATATAGAAAACGGATGGCCCGGTTCCCAGGGCAACTTTCCGTCTGATCGTATAGTTTTCTTCCAGCATCAGCCTGATTTCAGAATGTTCATCGCCAATATCACCAAATGTGATGGCTCCCTTGGACACTTCAACACAATGGGGCATTTCACCCACCGCCAAACGCTCTGCGCAGAAATTACACTTTTCCACAACACCCTTCATACGGGTGGGAAAGTCCGGATTGGTGGGCTTTCTGTCCACAAGTCCGTTTCTCGGATCCTGAAAATTGAAACTTCGTGACCCGTAAGGGCAGGCAGCCATACAGAAACGGCATCCGATGCAGCGATGAAAGTCCATCAACACGATACCGTCAGGGCGTTTGAACGTTGCCTTTGTGGGGCAGGCACGAACGCAGGGGGGATTTTCACATTGATTGCAAAGAACAAGAAAGGGGGTGTCTTCAAGCTTTTTAGCAAGAAAATCAGCCGCCATGTTCGGAAAGGCATTATGGAAATGCTCTTCCCAGATCCATTTGATTTCATGGTGTTCTTTGTTTTTTTTGGGTTCTTCAAACAACTGACAATCGGGCACATTGTGCTTTTCACGGCAGATGTGCGTGACATCCTCAACAATTTCAGGGGTCAGTTTTCGGGTGTCGATGACCATACCCCAGCGGGTTCCTTCAAGGACACTGTCTTTTTTCTTTGTCTGATCAGCAGGGATGAAATGCTCGCCAATGGCAAAGGCATTTCCGGCCGAAAGCGTTGAAAGACCCAGTGCCGATGCACCGGCCACTTTTAGAAAATCTCTTCTGTTTTTCATAGTGAGGCCTCCTTGACATTGGGATCCACATGACAGTCCCAGCAGTAAGGGTTAACAGAAGCATACTCGTGGCATTTATCACAAAACTCCGCTTTGTTCGTATGACAAGCAAGACATGTGTTGGAAAGGCTCATGTCATATTCCTTTTCAATCCCATTGGCATCTTTGATGATGTAAACACGCTGCTCGTTCCTGACAACGGAGTTTCTCCAGCCATCCAGAAGCTGCATATGGTTTTTCGCCATTTCATCTTTCGGTAGAACGCAGGTTTTGGCAGCCAGGGCCTTTTCAGAAAGCACCGGCTTTGGAACGTCTTTGGCTTTTCCACCGTTGATCCAGAACGGACACGTGAAAATCAGCACAAAGATTGCCAAACCGGCGATGATTTTTATTTTATCATTCATCACTATCACCCTCCGCACCTGGTAAATCTTCCATTCTCAAGTTCATGGTTCGTTCGATCTCTCCATCCATAACCAGAGCGTTACCCACAAGCTCATGGAGTCCGGTCACTTCAACACCGGGTACCCAGTAATTCATCAACGGAGGAAGAACTGCCCTGTCAATGGCGCACACACAACCCAGCATGTTGACGCCGTATTTGTCGTGAACATATTTCACGGCATTGGCCCTGGGTAAACCACCACGAAGTCTCTGCTCCATGATTTCTTCGGTGTTTGTGCCTGATCCGCTGCCGCAGCAGAAGGTATATTCCCTGGTGGTGCTGGGAGGCATTTCAAACACGTTGTTGCAGACAGCATTCAAAACATGGCGCGGTTCATCCAAAAGCCCCATGGCGCGAGCCGTGTTACAGGAGTCATGCCAGGTGACCTTGAGGTGATCGTTTCGTTTGGGATCCAGTTTAAGCTTGTTGTGCTTGATCAGATCGGCGGTGAATTCTGCGATATGGATCATCTTGGTGGAGGCTGCGTTCTCGAAAACCGTTCCCGTGATCGGTGATTTGGGAACGTCGAGGAAATCGGCCGGACCGTTCATGGTATCCATGTACTGGTTGATCACGCGCCACATGTGCCCGCATTCACCGCCGATGATGTACTTTACGCCCAGACGCTTGGCTTCATGGTACATTTTTGCGTTGAGCTTCTTCATCATATCCGAGGACGTGAACAAACCGAAGTTACCACCTTCCGAAGCATAGGTGGACAGAGTGTAATCCAGCCCGATATGCTCGAAGAGCATCAGGTAGCCCATGAAGGTGTATGTTCCGGGATCGGCAAAGGCATCGCCCGAGGGTGTCACGAACAAAACTTCGGCGCCTTTCCTGTTAAAGGAAGGGTTGATGGCAACGCCGGTGATTTCTTCGATGTCCTCACAGAAAAATTCAATGATTTCCTTGAAGTTCTGTGGCTGGATACCCAGATGGTTACCGGTTCGTGAGCAGTTGGACACCGGATCCTTGATCCAGTGAATATTCACTCCGATGAGGTTCAGAAGTTCACGGGCCATCATGGTGATTTCTGCGGTATCAATCCCATAGGGACAGAACACAGAGCAACGTCGACATTCCGTGCACTGGTAAAAATAAGAAAACCATTCTTTGATTACCAGGGGTGTCAGCTTACGTGCACCGGCAAGACGTCCGAAAATCTTACCCAGGGTGGTGAAATCATTTCGGTATATGGATCTTAGAAGCTCGGCACGAAGCACGGGCATGTTCTTGGGATCACCCGAACCGATATAGAAGTGGCATTTGTCGGCGCAGGCACCGCAACGAACGCAGACATCCATAAATACTTTGAGCGATCGGTATTTATCAAGTCGCTCCTTGAAACCTTCATGGATAATCTGCTGCCAGTTTTCGGGCAGTTTCCAGTCCTCATCAGCCGGAGACCAGTCCCTGGGATTGGGCAGATGAAGATATTCCAGGGATTTGGCCTTTGCCGGGTAGCAAAATTTGCCCTCGGAAAGATCTGCCGGAATATCCATCCAGTGTTTTGCTGGCGGCTTAGTGTTGATTTTTATCATTTCTTCCGGTTTAATATCCATTACGACTCCTTTTCTACTGGAAGACCAGCCTCGATCATTTTCTCCCTGAAATCGTTTTCATATTTCTCGTAGGTCACGAATTCCAAATCGGGGTTCCATGGGTTGATATGTCTCTTCATGCGGCTGTTGTTGGCCATATTACGTGTGGGGCTTAAGAAAACGCCGCCCATATGCATCAGCTTGCTGAAGGGGAAATAGACAAGAAGAGTGCTGATCAGAAAAAGATGGACAAAAAGCATGGAGCTGACATTAGCAGGAATAAGGGGCTTAAGAGTTACAAGTCCCATGGTCAGCGTCTTGATGGCCACGATGTCTACCCGCAGAAAATAACGCATGTAAAGGCCGGTGCCTGCAATTCCAAGAATCAGGAAAAGCGGAAAATAATCGGCAATCAGGGAAATGTATTTGACCTGGGGGATCATCACGCGTCGTGCGAACAGATACAGAACAGCGGCGAAAAGAACGATTCCCGAAGCAAAGACCACAGGAAGTCCAACCTGGAAAAAGCTGTCCAGGGTTTCCACGATTTTAACGCAATAGGGAACCGGTTCGAGAAAAAATCTCAAATGGCGGAACAATACAGCCAAAAAAGAATAGTGGAAGGCAAGGGCAGCCAGCCACAACCAGATTTCCCATTCGTAGGAGATTCTGTCACCTTTGATCTCGCTTTTTGTGTTTCTGAAAAGGGACCGGAAGGTCACAATCTCAAAAAACATGCGAAGGATAACCGCCTTGGTTGACGAGGGGTTATCAATCTTGTTCTGCTTGATCCATGACAACGATTTCTGCTGGCCGCATGTTGTGGGGATTCGAAACGGAACCGGTGACTTGGCCCATTTAAAGATACGGTATGCAAAGCCGAGAAAAAATACAGCCACGGCAGCATAGGGTATCCATATCCCGAAAACACTCTGCAGCCCCGGAACACTGCCCCCAACAAAGGCAATGGCTCCCAGAACGACAACTGCAACGAGGGACATAATAATATTTAAACTCATTTACCTTTCCTCACCCTTTGGGTGCCCCGAAATCGCTGGTCTTTCATTCCAATGAATATCAGAATCGGTTAACCTTATGGATCAGGATGACGTCAAAGTCCGGCTTCTTTTGCATCATCCCTAAAATACAAGGCACCACCGATCCATCTATGCCTGAAAGAAAGACTAGGTGTTTTCGAAGCCTCCGTTTTTATAAACATTATGTGGAATAATCTCGGTCCCGACTTCGGGCACCTCACACAATATATCCGCCTTTTCCAGAAGCTTCAGGGTTCTGGATTTCACATGCTCGGCCCGGAATTTAAAGATCTGTTCCCGGCATCCCATATAAATATCAAAGGCGATGAGGCTGAGCCCATCCACCTTATCATCAAAATTCGAAAGCTCTTTTTCGCTGATTTCAGTGTTTTTGATTTCCTTTTCAAGACAATGACGGACAACATTTTTCAGAAAGAAAACAAAGGAAACCGCTTGGGAGGGGGAGAATTCCTGGACGGCCCGAATGCGAATGGGTGGGTCCAGAAGCGGAATGATTTCTGAACGGGTCTTGCCTGAAATCAGAGCTTCAAACACCTCGCCCAGGGCCTTGAACGTGGTCGCACCCACCGGATTGCTGAAAGGGTCCTTCACATCGAGCAAAAAATGGGAACTGTCTCCGTGGTAGGTTTTCACCACCTGATCAAACCAGGCTTTCGTAATTTCAGATTGTTTCAAGCCCAGGATTTTTTCCAAACCCATCAGTGCTCCTTCACCGGTCAGATATCCGGCGATTAATATAGAATGGGTATCATTTCCGCCAAAGCGGAGGGCAACACCACGAAACCCGTTCATTTTCAAGTAGATTCAAAACTTTTCCAAACGAACCATATAGTTCATTTTATTGTTTTATGTCAAGACCTAGTTTGCTTGAATCCTGTGCTGGGGACTGTTTCAGGGGGGGGTAAAATATGGGGGGGGAATGGGATTATGGGACTTATAGGACCCATGGGACGTATATGTCCTGTGGGTCCCATGAGTCCTATAGCCGCCATCCGATGTGCTTGGGGATTAAAAAAATTCTCTTCTCTCCTGAACCGGAGAGTCCAGTTATACTCTTGGCCAGTTTGCCTTGAAAGACCGGGCCAGAAATCCGGCGCCGATGATAATGACTGCAACGCCAGCATAAAGACCGACCACAGGTAAAAACGTCAGACCCGTGATCAACATGCAGATGCCCATCATGATCAGAAATCCCCCGAATATAAAGGAACTCAGGTTTTCATAAAAAAGGTCAGACCGTGAATAGACAGGACCGATCCGCCGCTCACCCGGCTCCCGTCTGAGTAGCTCGTGACGATGGTTAAATCGGCTTTGTTCATCAAACAGATCATAAAATCGTCGTTCATCCTTGCCCCGCCGGTCTTCTCCCTGCCTGTGTCCGTCAAGAATCGCAATGCCCTGATCATCTCTGTGGAGATACTCGTCTGTCATAATGCCCCCTTTCCCAGGGTGTCGGCTTTCTTCCCCTGTCCGGGACCCTAAAAAATGGGGATGAAAGGTTTCGCCCTCTGATAATGAATGTCGTCAATCAACTAAAAGACCACCAGGGGAATTCATGATGAGTTCGTCATGGAGAAAAGCTGTTTCAGGCTACGGTGTTCACGTCAACATAAGGATAAGCGGAGAGTCCGGAAGAGTAGTGATCGGTTGTATCTTCTGTTGTATGCTTTATTATAAGATACCTTGCCTGGATAAGTCAATAAATCCCTAAATTTATAATGGTTCTCGTACAATGAAAAAACAGGTGCATGCCCCATTTTCCATAGCCGTCTAAGTGTTTCGATAATAATTCAGAAACGCGGACGGTGAATAAACCGCTATGCCCTGACACAGGTCAGATGGGAAATGAACGTGATTGCCGGTAATCAAGGAATCTGCACGGGCGGCAATGGCGACCTCAAGAAACGGTTCATCATCCGGGTCAGGAAGGGAATGTTTCAATGGACGTGTTGAGACGTTCTGACAGGATCGTTTGATAAAATCGATCAAGGTTTCGATATGATCAGGGTTGAATTTAAATTTCGGCTTGAGGAGCACATCCTGATATTCCGACACAATACGCGCATCCACAGCAAGAACAAGATCCCCGGCCACAATCATCCGAATAATAGTTCCGCCCGGCCCAAACGGGGTCAGCAAACCGGACACAAGAACGTTGGTGTCCAATACGATTTTCATTTTTTCCGCTTTGTTCGAACATCTTTTATTTCGGCATTAATGTCCTCAAGCGTTAATTGATCGACACCCTTTGAATGTGAGCTGTACTGCATGGACGTGACAACATCGGCTGTCCGGGCTTGACGAAATGCAGACAAAATCTGTTCCAGATTGTTTTCATTAATGGAAGAAATAATTGCAATGGGCCTCCCATTGTTCGTAATGACCATCTCTTTTTGGTCCGGCAATTCTTTCCAGATTTTAGACGATTGTGATTTCAAATCCCTGATACTCAAAAATTTCATGGCTTGCCCTCCTATTGTGGCTCAATTATAGCCACAATAGAGACGCAATTCAAGTCAAATATCTATGATCATTCCATTTTACAGTGGAAATACCTGCTAAAGTTACTTGAAAGAAATTCAAGGGATCCGTAAAGGTCTTCTTCATGGTGGGGCTCCAGGGTCAAAATGGGTTTTCTTTCTTGGATAAATCGGAAAAGTCTTTTAAAATCGATAGTGCCCTGCCCCATGGGAAGATGGCTGTCCCGGTCCCCATGGTTGTCGTGGAGATGGATTTCACCGATATGATCACCCAGGACCGACAACCAGTGGTCCATGCCCACCGTGCCCAAGGCGTTCATATGGCCCACATCCAGACATATTCCTGCATTCGAGGAATCGATTCCACGGAAGAGGGGCATCATGTCTTCAGGTTTTTCCTCGAACACATTTTCCAGCATCAGACGGCAGTCCAGATCCTGTAGGCGTTTGGCTGCTTTTTTAAAAAAGACAAGACTTCGGGCAAGCCAGACGTCTGCCATGAAAAAATGCCTCCGGGGATCGTATCCGGCATGGGTGACCAGATTTCTGGGGGAAAGGGCCGGAAGGATTCTGAAAAGCTGGTCAAACCGTTTTTCCGTCACCGCCACAATATCCGGGTCCGGGGACGCCGGGGTCAGGTCCATGAAGGGGCCGTGGACGGTCACGGAGAGGTTTCGCTCATGGAATTGGACGGCCACCTGTTTGAACTCATCAAAGGAAAAATGATCCAAAGCATCCGCATCCACACCGATCTCAGGGTTCAGGCCCAGGTCCAGAAAACGTGAAAGGTATCCTTCCGTCAACATCCGGAAGGGAATGTTCACCTGCACCCCTGATATGATTTCTTTCATGGCTTGATCCCCGCCTGTTTTTCAGCTATAAATTGACATTGCATAACGATTCATTGATACCTTGTTTATGCAAAAACCACCAGAAAGGCGTAAACGCTCATGAAAACCCCTGACCATTCATTTTTTCCAATACGCGTTATGGTAGCCTCCATCGTTTCTCTTTTACTGGTTTTTAGTTTTTTTTCAAATGCTTTTTCCGAAAAATCAGTGCCTGTGGCCAAGGCCTATGTGATCCCGGTGTCAGGGGAAGTCAGCCCCCAGATGGCAGCCTTTATAAAGCGTTCTGTCCAGGAAATCCCCCTGTCGGAAAAACCTCTGATCGTCTTTGAAATGGACACCTTCGGAGGCCGGGTGGATTCGGCCCTTCAGATTGTGGATACCATCACAGGAATCACCGATGCCCCCACCCTGGCTTATGTGAAAACCAAGGCCATTTCAGCCGGAGCCCTCATCGCCCTTGCCTGCGATAAACTGGCCATGAAAAAGCACACCACCATCGGAGACTGTGCACCCATCACATACTCCCAGGAAGGCCCCCAGATGCTGGGGGAAAAATTCCAGTCCCCCCTGCGGGCCCAGTTCCGTTCCCTTGCCAAAAAAAACGGCTACGATGAAAACCTGGCCGAAGCCATGGTCAGTGCCGATCTGGAAATCATCCGTGTGGAACTGGATGGCAAAACCCTGTATCTTGAAGCAACGGAATTCAATGACCTGGGTGAAAAACAAAAAGCACAGGTGAAAAACAAAAAAACCGTGGTGCGTAAAGGCGAGCTTTTAACCATGGACGATGTGGAAGCATTTGAGCTTGGTTTTTCCAAAGCAAGCGCAACCAGTCTGGATGACGCCATTGATAAAGCCGGATATGGCTCCCTTGAAACAGTGACCCTTGAAAAAAACTGGACCGAAACCTTTCTGGGAATCATTCTGACCATCAGCCCCATTTTAATGATGATCGGTCTTGCTGCCGTGTATACGGAAATCAAGGCTCCGGGCTTCGGAGCCCCGGGTATTGTGGGCATCATCTGCCTGTCTTTGGCCTTTGGCAGCCAGTATGCCGTTGGCATGGCCAATTACACCGAACTTTTGATCATTCTTCTGGGGCTTGTTCTCCTGGGCTTTGAAATTTTTGTCATTCCGGGCTTCGGTCTAGCCGGAATTGCCGGTTTTTTCTTTATCTCTGTGGGCCTTGTCCTGTCTCTCCAGGATTTTGTTTTGCCCACACCCTCCATGCCCTGGCAGAGTGACATCATGATCAACAATATCACCATGGTCCTTGTCTCCTATCTGGTGGCCATCGGTGCAGGTCTTTTCATGTTCCGGTATGTCCTGCCCCGTTTTTCCTTTGCATCCCGGGGGCCCTATTTGACCCGGAGTCTCCAGGACTCCCATGCCGAATCCTCAGAGACAAACAAAGTGTCGGTGGGAGACCAGGGCATTGCCATGTCATTTCTTCGGCCCTCGGGTAAAATGAAAATCGGAAACGAATTTTTTGATGTGATCACCGAAGCTGAATTCATCGAAAAGGGAACCCCGGTTATTATCACTCAAATCAATGGGAACCGGATCATCGTCACACGAAAGGAATCATCATGAAAAGTCTTCTCCTTCCATTTATACTTCAGCTGCTGGGTATCGCCATCGTCATCGTGGAGGTCATCGTTCCCACAGGGGGCATTCTGGCCCTTGTGGCCACAGCCATGATCGGTTATTCCCTATATATCGTTTTTTCTGTTGTATCGACGGGGGCAGGGATGATCTTTGTGGTGGCGGATCTGATTTTGATCCCCATCTCCCTGGTTGTGGGGTTCAAGCTCCTTGCAAAATCACCGGCAACCTTGAAAAAGAGTCTGTCCAGTGACCAGGGAGTTCAATCCCAGTCGCCTGAAATGGAACAATACATAGGAATGGAAGGGGTTGCCATTACGGATTTGAGGCCTTCGGGAACCGCCCTGATCAATGGAAAAAGGCTTGACGTAGTAAGCCGGGGCGAGTATCTTGAAAGATCCTCAGAAGTCGTTGTCCTTTCCGTTACGGGCAACCAGATCATCGTCAGCAAAAAAGAATAATGTTTTTAAATACGCGTCTAAACTAAATTTTCGGGTTGTCCGTGGCAGGTAAGTCATTCATCTTGCTTCAACCCTCAACCCAAAACCACCCAGGGGGTCCGTATGCCAACTAGTTTCAATACTATTTTCTTAGTCATCATTTTAATCGCCGTCGTCGTTATGGTCTTTTTCGTGGGATCATCCATCAAGCTCTGGATTCAGGCTCTCGTTTCCGGCGCCCATGTTGGTATTTTAAACATCGTGTTCATGCGCTTTCGGAAAGTGCCTCCCAAACTGATCATCGAATCCCTGATCATGGCTGTAAAAGCCGGAATCGAACTGGATACGGACGGTCTTGAGTCCCACTATCTGGCAGGGGGTAATGTCACCCGGCTGGTCCAGGCCCTGATCGCCGCGGACAAAGCAAACATCAACCTGAAATTCAATCAGGCAGCCGCCATTGATCTTGCCGGACGGAACGTCCTCGAAGCTGTCCAGATGAGTGTCAATCCCAAGGTCATTGAAACCCCGAAGATCGCCGCCATGGCAAAAGACGGTATCCAGCTCAAAGCCATTGCCAGGGTCACGGTCCGGGCCAACATTGACCGCCTGGTTGGCGGTGCCGGTGCCGATACCATTCTCGCACGGGTTGGAGAAGGGATTGTTTCAACCATCGGTTCGGCCACCAGCCACAAAAATGTCCTTGAAAATCCGGATACCATTTCCAAAACCGTTCTGGCCAAAGGGCTTGATTCAGGAACGGCCTTTGAAATTCTGTCCATCGACATCGCAGATGTGGATGTGGGAAAAAACATCGGTGCCGACCTTGAAACCGACCGGGCCGAGGCAGACAAGAAAATCGCCCAGGCTAAAGCCGAAGAACGTCGGGCCATGGCCTTTGCCGTCGAACAGGAAATGAAAGCCAAGGTGGTGGCCATGAGGGCCAAAGTTGTTGAAGCCGAAGCCCAGATACCCATGGCCATGGCCGAGGCCTTCCGCAACGGCAATCTGGGAATCATGGATTATTACAAAATGAAAAACGTCATGGCCGACACCCAGATGCGTGAAAGTATCGGCGCGGACGACACCACCAAGGATAAGGAAGTATAGTTGACATCAAACAGGTGCCCTTCCTGTCATGGAAGGGCACAAAAAAGCCATTGAGGTTTTTTTATGAAAATCGACACCCTCATCACCATCGGCGTTGTAATCTATATCATTATTTCCATCCGGAAAGCCCTGTCCCATGGCAAGAACGAACAGGGCACGGCAAAACCCTCGGGATGGAAGCAGAAAATTCAGGACATGGCCAACCAGATCAAAGAAGAAATCGAAAAGGCCAACCAGCAGATGCAGCCAAATGCCCCTGTTCCTCCGCTTCCCATGGATGATCTGGAGGAGGACGAACCGGATAATGACCTTTGGTCCGAAACAAATGATGAGGATATAGAAGCCGAAAACGTAATCATCAGCCAGCATGTTTTGTACGAACCCAAGACCAGCAGCCTCACACCTCCCCCCCTTGTATCCCATGACATGGACGACGAGGACGAGGACTACAGGAACCGGCGAATTCAGATGTCCGAGCCAACGCCTCAATCCCTGGAAACGGTCAAAAAAGGGGCTGCCTACCGACATTGCGGAAAAAAAAGCCTGAGGCGGGCTGTGATCTGGTCGGAAATTCTGGCCAAACCCCTGGCTTTAAGAGATCAGGCGGATTGACTTCCCCAAAGACCTCCGGGATAGATCACGTTCCCATCGCCTTATTCCCCGGGTAAATCATACATGTTCCCAGACTTCCAGTCTGGGAACATCGTTTTTATCAACCACCCGCTCTCGTTGGTCGCTGAAGAACACGAAGAGCACGAAGAAAAATGCCTCTGGCAGCTCTCCGAGGGCCAGCTTCCCGTTTTTGTGGGGACACGCTTTAAAAATCTGGTTCGGTCTTCGCTAAGGCTTCGCCCCGACACGCACATGGGTTGGGCTTGGGGACGAGTCACGTGGCCTGAAATAATACCCAAATAAAGACGAGAAGACATAAGCCCTATGGGACCTATAGGACCTATAAAGAGTTGTTTTTGGTGCGACTTTGCCGCTTGGTTCATAGCCTCTTGCCTCCATCGGCATGGCTGGAGCCTGGGAGCGAGAAGAACAAGAAAATAATACCTATTTGGCAACTTTTAAAATCGAGCTTGGGGATTGGCTGGAATAAATATCCCCGTGAATAAATACGTTTCTTTTACTCACCACAGCCGAACTTTCGGTTTAAATACATTTTCTTCTTGATATGAAAAAGAACATTTATTACTAATAGCACAGATTCTTAGTTTGATGGATCGTTTGACCAACATTGTTCTGAATTTCAGCCTGTTTATAGTTTAACAAATTAACAAAAAAAATTATGAAGACGTTTTAAAACGCCATTGCATTTTATATGTATTCCCCGTCCTGAGCTGTCGTTGCTGTTAAAGCCCAGGTACATGGGGATTTTTTTTAATTTGACAGGGTCACCGGGAGGTCGCTGATGAAATGGTATTATGCTATTGGTAAAGAACGTATGGGGCCGATTGAGGACGCTGAATTTGAGGCCTGTGTCAAAAACGGGCAGATCACGGAAAAAACCATGGTCTGGAACAGCACACTTCCCGGCTGGAAGCGCCTGATGGAGGTCCCTGATTACCTGGGAAAAACCCAGACCCCGGAGGCGGTTCCTGATATGCCTGCAGAGGGAGCACCTGTTCCCCAGGGTCAATGTTCCGAATGTGGCCGCAGCTTGCCCGAGGATGAACTGGTGCGGTTTGAGCATGCACGGGTCTGTGCCGCGTGCAAACCCCTGTTTGTCCAGAAACTTAAGGAAGGCGTGGCCGTTGGCGGGCTGGTTTACGGGGGATTCTGGATCCGGTTTGCCGCCAAATTCATCGACGGCCTGATCCTGGCCGTGGTCAACATGGCCATCAGCGGTGTCATGGCTGGCATGATGATGTCCACCCTTGAAGACCCTGCCGCAGCCATCCAGTACACCCTTTCTCTGGGGTTCTTGCAGATCCTGGTTGCTGCCAGCTACAGTTCCTTTTTCTTAGGGAAGTTCAGTGCCACCCCGGGCAAAATGGCCTGTGGATTGAAAGTCATCACAGCGGACAATGAAGCCGTGAGCTATTTGAGGGGTTTTGGCCGTTATTTCGCCGAACTGGTCAGCGGCATGATCCTTTGTATCGGTTATCTTATGGCAGCATGGGATGAAGAAAAGCGAGCTCTCCATGACAGGATATGCAACACCCGTGTCATCAAAAAAAGCGGCCTATGATGCTGCATAAATCCAAGCCATAATGATATGGGACATATAGGTCCTATGGGTCCTGTATGTCCCATGAACATCCACCAGTGATAGGGAACTGATCCCATGCAATGTACCCATTGTCAAACACCGGTTCCAGCCAGGGCCATCAATGTCAATGCCCTGGTGCCCTGTTCCTCGTGTAAAACGCCCCTTCGCGTGGATCTTTTCCCGGCGGCCCTGGTCATGGATATGCCCTCTGATAAAGCCGAGGCCCTTCTTGTGGACCATGAGGCGGGTTGCTTTTATCATCCGGGGAAAAAGGCGGTGATTTCCTGCGATGCCTGTGGACGGTTTTTGTGTGCCCTCTGCGATGTGGATATGTCCGGCAAACATATCTGCTTTACCTGCCTTGAAAGCGGAAAAAAGAAACAGAAGTTGGTGGACCTTGAAAACCACCGTACGCTCTATGATGGCATTGCATTCCGCCTTGCGGTTTGGCCTTTGTTCATTTTCTACTTCACCATTATCACGGCCCCCATGTCCCTTTTCATGGTTTTCAGATATTGGAATGCACCCCCAAGTCTTGTGAGGGGAAGCCGGTTAAGGCTTGTTCTGGCCGGTATTCTTTCAAGTCTTCAGATCATTGCCTGGTCCTTGGGTATCTATTATTTGGTCACAAAAGTCTAAAGGGTGCCCCATGGAAAAAAAAGATAAGAAATACAAGCGTCTTCCAGGGAAAAAGCGAAAAACCTTTGGAAGTGACACACTCTGGGAAGGTCCGGATCACCTTCTTTTAATCGAATCCAGCGGAATGAGCGAGACTTACAGGCGTTTTTATTACAAAGATATCAAAAGCATCCTCATCGCCAAAACAAAGGAAAATTTTTACAAAACGTTTTTAGTCCTTGGTTTATTTCTTGGATTTACCGTCCTTGGTCTTGTTTTCTGGATTGACGATCAGAATCCGGCCTCGGTTTTTTTCTTTATATTTTCTCCTATTTTTCTGTTTTATTTCCTGGTCTGCCTTGCAGGAGGTCCTTCCTGTGCCTGCTGGATCGTCACGGCCGTGCGGAAGGAAAAACTCAGCCCTTCAAACCGTCTTAGGCCCACATTGAAAATGATGGCCAGGCTCAAGCCCTGCATTGAAGCGGTCCAGGGACAGCTGGACCGGGAAAACCTGAACCTCTTGTTTGAAAACGGACAGAATTCAGTGTCACCCATGACCCGTTCGAATCTTGGGGAAACGCCGCCGTCCTTTGAAAAAGGCAGCTGGCACAAAGCCCTTTTCATGCTGCTCATCCTGGTGGGGATTTTGTCCATTTTCTCATTGTTCAATCGCTCTTATTTCACCCTTATCATCGGGACTCTTCTTTTTTTCGGATTCTGCATCACGGCCGTGGTTGCCCTTGTCCGTCAAACCGGCAGCTCCCTGTCATCGGTTATAAAGAATTTGACCTGGGCCAGTCTGGGCCTTGTGATCCTGGGGTTTATCCAAAGTTATATGGAAATGATCTATCTGATGTTTGAAAAGGGCGATCAAAAGCAGCCGCTTATGAATCAAATGACCCTTTTGAAAATGCATGCCCAGATGAATCCCTTTGATCACCCGGTCTTTCTGACCCTGGATCTGTTTCAGACCGTGATCTGTTTTGTTCTTGGAATCTGGGGACTTGTCCTTATCAGAAGGCGATTTCAATCATGAAAACCCTGTCAGAGCAGCGCTGCTCAAACCATGGTTTGCGTGAAGCCGTTGCCCGATGTCCGGATTGCGGACGCTATTTCTGCCGGGAATGCATCACCGAACATGAAGAACAGGTTCTGTGTAGGGACTGTCTGTCTGCAAAAAATCATGGTGGACTGACTCACAAAAAAAACCTTATGGGCCTTGGATCGTTGTTCTCATTTGCCGGGGGACTTATGGTGATCTGGCTGTTCTTTTTTTATTTCGGTCGTTTTCTTTTATCTCTTCCTGCCTCCTTCCATGAGGGCACCTTGTGGAAATCATTATGGTAAACAGGATGGGAACGCCAAAACCATTCACCCATCGGAGTGGGATCGCCATTATCGAAGAAGCTGTTTTCCTTTTACGGAACGCCCCCTTCAAACTGCTTGTTTTCTATTTTGCCGGGACCCTGCCCTTTGTTATGGGACTGCTTTTTTTCTGGGGAGACATGAGCCAAAGCGCCTTTGCCGGGGATTATCTGGCTCCTGCATCACTGGGCCTTGCTCTTCTTTTTATCTGGATGAAATGCCTTCAGTCTGTGTTTACGCGAAACCTGTTTTTCCATCTGGGGGGGATCAGATCACAGGAGAACACGGTATTGTCTGTGTTCCGCCTGACGGCATTCCAGGCACTGATGCATGCATCATCCATTCTGATTATTCCCCTGGCCTTTCTGATGATGCTTCCCTATGCCTGGGTCTATGCCTTTTATCAGAATTGCCTGATTGCGGACTGCTCCAGCGGAATGCCCCTGGGACGGGTGATATCAGACACCTTTAAAACCGCCTCTGACCAGCCCGGACAGAATCACATGGTTATGCTTATCCTCCTTTTATTTAAACTGATTGTCATGCTCAACCTGGGCTTTTTTGTTTTTTCTTTGCCCCAGATGGCCAAAAGCCTGTTTGGAATCGAATCGGTTTTTACCCTGGGCGGATTCAATCCCATGAACAGCACCTTTCTTGTCAGCGTGGTGTGTCTCACACATCTGTGTGTGGACCCCCTTGTCAAGACCGTCTACACCCTGAGGTTTTTTTACGGATCCTCGGAAAAAAACGGGGATGATCTCACGGCAGAGCTTAAGAAAATCGCATCCACGGCCCTTTTACCCCTTGTATTTTTTTGTTTCACTGCCCACCTTTTTCTTGGTCCTTGCACGGCCCTGGCCCAGCCAACAGAGTCCCAAGACCTGGTAAAGCCCATGGGGAGCGAAACGGTGATAAACCCCGAGAAATTGGAAAAATCCATCCATGAGGTCTTGAGCCGCAGGGACTTTGCCTGGCGCATGCCCAGGGAAAAAAATCCCGAGGAGACCGAGCCGGGTATGATCCAAGCCTTTTTCAACTGGATCGGACCTCCCATCAAAGCCTTTTTCAGCCGTATCGCGTCATGGATCGAAGCCTTTTTCAACTGGCTGGAAAAATTCTTACCCAAGCCGGACAAAACCAGTGATACCCAGGAAAACACCCAGTCCCCCATGATCCGCTATCTTCTGTACGGTCTTCTGGGTCTGACCCTGGTGCTTTTGGTGGGTGTGGCACTAAAAAACCTTATGTCACGACGGCGGGCACCCCATAAGGATCATGGAGAAACATCTCTTTTCGTGGATGTATCCGATGAGAACGTCGGTGCTGACCAACTTCCTTGGGATTCCTGGAATCAGCTGGCGAATAGCCTGCTTGAAAAAGGGGAGTTCCGGCTGGCCATGCGGGCGCTTTACCTGGGAACCCTGGCCCGTTTATCCGACCATGGTTTGATCACCGTGGCCCATTACAAATCCAACCGGGACTATCACGACGAACTTTATCGCAGGGCCCACGATAAACAAGACATGATCAATCGTTTCACTGTCAGTGTGAGTCAATTCGAAAAAATCTGGTATGGCATGCATCCCCTGGTAAAAGAGGATGTGATGCATTTTGCCGAAAATCAGGAAAGGATCGTAGGCCATGGGCAGTAAACGCGGATACGGTCTGATTCTCCTGATTCTTTTTGCCCTGTTCACCGGGGGCCTTGTGCGATTATTCACCCTTCGTTTTGAATCGGGGGATATTTATCCTCCCTATTCAACCTTGCGCTCCGACCCCCTGGGCTGCCGGGTCTTTCATGATTCCCTGGTGCATCTGGAAGGGCTTGTGGTCACCCGGAACCAGGCCTCCCTCCAGCGTTTTCATGAAAAAACACCCTCAACCCTGTTTTTCATCGGAGACCGGGCCGAAGGCGAAAACACACTCCCTGATGCCATGTACCAGGCCCTTTCCGATTATCTCGATTCCGGAGGACGCATCGTGGTCTGCCTTTACTCTTCATTAACAAAAGGATGCCCGGACGACCCGGATACACCTGACGGTGAAGAGGTCAGTGACGATGGGGACGCCCCACCAGCACCCCATGGGGGCGAGGCGGAACAGGACGAGGAAACACCCGGTGAAGACCCTGTGGACGATGTCCCCTTGCGGGCCCGAACCGTGGATCTCTGCAAGGCCTGGGGATTTCGATACGACTATGTGCAATCGGATCAGACCGGTCACATGGCCGCTGTCCAGGACACATACAGATCCGTTCTGGGCTCCGAGGATCTGCCCTGGCATTCCACACTTTTTTTCACGGATCTTGATCCAGAATGGCAAGAGGTTTCACGATTATCCGATTCAGCGGTACTGATCGAACGACCCGTTGGAAAGGGCAGCCTGGTTTTATGCTCGGACAGTTATCTTTTGAGCAACGAGGGCTTGAAAAATGACCTCCGGCCCGGGTTTCTGACCTGGCTTACCGGTCAAAATCAACACATCATCTTTGATGAGTCCCATCTGGGCATTCGAAGTCAACCGGGGATTGCAAGCCTGGTCAGGACATATGGTCTTCACGGCGTCTTTGCCTCCTTTTTACTGGTGGCGCTGATTTTTATCTGGAAAAACGCCTCTTTTTTTGTGCCCCCATCCGACAACCTGCCCAGGACCCGTGCCGTGTCAGACCGTGACCATGCCTCTGGCTTGTCCAGCCTGTTCAAACGGCATATCCCCCCCAAAGATCTTCTGGGGGTCTGTATCAAGGAATGGGGAAAATCCTTTGTCTCGAACCATGAAGCCTCCAAAGCCTTCGCGGATAAACTCAACATCATCACAACAGCGGCAAACACCATGGCATCCGGCAGGGATCATGATCCCGTGGCCGGATACAGGGAAATTCATCGTTTGCTGTCAGAAGGGAAGAAACCATGAATGCGGATACGGAAAAAATAAAAGACATTCTTGCCCGGACCAAAACCGAGGTGGCCAAGGTAATCATTGGGCAGGAGCATGTTGTGGATCACTGCCTCATCGCCATTTTCACAGGCAGCCATGTGCTGGTGGAAGGCGTACCCGGTGTGGGAAAAACACTTCTGGTCAAGACCCTGGCCCATGTGCTGGGCTGTGAATTCAAACGCATCCAGTTCACCCCGGATCTGATGCCCGCCGACATCACGGGAACCCATGTGTTCAACCTCAAGGACAACCGTTTTTCCCTGATCAGGGGACCGGTGTTCACCAGCTTTCTTCTGGCCGACGAGATCAACCGGGCTCCGGCCAAAACCCAGTCGGCCCTTTTGGAAGCCATGCAGGAACGGAGTGTGACCATCGACCGGACCACCCATGTTCTGTCTCCGGATTTCACTGTTTTTGCCACCCAGAATCCCATTGAGTTCGACGGCACATACCCTCTTCCCGAGGCCCAGAAAGACCGTTTTCTTTTGAAGATCACCATGGATCACCCCAGCCGGGCAGAGGAACTCCGCCTGGCCGAAAGCATGCGTGGAGACGATTCCCCGGAATCCATCCTGGCCGCCGGAAAAGTCAACAAAGTCCTTGGCAGCGAAACCCTGGCTGAATTCAGGTCCGGTCTTTCAGGGATTCTGATCAAGGATGAACTGATTGCCTATATGGTGGACATCGTCCGGAAAACACGGGTTCACCCCTCGGTTTTGACCGGAGCAGGGCCCCGGGCTTCCCAGGCTCTTCTTTTGTCATCCCGTGCCATGGCCGCCCTTTCGGACAGGGATTTTGTCAGTCCCGATGATATCAAATCCATGGCCATCCCCGTGCTTGAGCACCGGCTGATTCTTCGCCCGGAATTTGAAATCGAAGGCCTGACCATCCGGGAAGTGATCCGGGACATTTTAATGGACGTGGCCGTTCCCAGGTAAATGATATGCGTATTGTCCCAACAAACAGGCTGCTTTTTTTTACGGGTTTGATCTTATTTCCCTCAAGCCTTCTTGGATCTCTTTTCCCTGAGATTTGCCTGTATACCTACGCCCTGATTGTCCTGTTTCTTTGCCTTTCCATTATAGATGCCCTTTTTTCCATCACGGTTCTTCGTTTCATCACGGTGAGCACAGATGATGTCTTTCGCCTTTCACGGGGTCAGGAAAAAGACCTGACCCTTGTCATTAGCCACCAGGGAAAAAAAGGCCGGCATCTGCGCATGGGCCTTGCCTTTCCCCCTGAACTTTCCTCGTCAAGCCATGAAAAAACCCTGATACTCCAGGACCCGGAGGCCCTTATCCGATTGCTCTGGACCGTCACAGGCCGGAAACAAGGGCAATACATTCTTTCCATGTGTTTTCTTGAAAGCCCTTCCCATGCCGGATTCTGGGCCATTCGTGGCACCTTGCCACTCCACTGCGACATTCGTGTTTATCCGGATCTTTTATCCGAGCGAAAGGCCCTGGGAAGCCTGTTTCTGTCCCACGGCATGGGGGTTCATGCGCGACGCATGGTGGGAAAGGGGAGGGAGTTTGAAAAACTCCGGGAATACGTCACAGGAGACAGCTACGAGGACATCCACTGGAAAGCCACCGCCAAACGTGGTGTTCCCATTTCCAAGGTGTTTCAGGTGGAGCGCACCCAGGATATCTACGTGATGATCGATGGATCCAGGATGAGTGCACGGAACGCAGCCATTTTCCAGCATGGCAGGATCCAGGATGAAAAACGGACCGACGAGGATTCTCAACCGTCTCCCTTTCCAGGGGAGACCATTCTTGAACGCTATATCACAGCAACTCTGACCACGGCCATGGCTGCTGAAAAACAAGGGGACCGCTTTGGCGTTGGTCTTTTTGCCGACACCATGCTGGGATTTGTCAAAAGCAGCAGCGGCAAGGCCCACTACAATGCCGTCAGGGATCTCTTATACACCGCAAGGCCCCATCGGATCAGCCCGGACTTTACCGAACTGTTCACCTTTTTAGGAACCCGGATCAGAAAACGGTCCCTTCTGATCATTCTGACCAGTCTGGATGATCCGGTTTTGGCTGAAACCTTTTTGAAAAACGTCCATATCCTCAGCCGACGACACCTGGTCATGGTCAACATGCTCAATCCCGCATCGGCCCGGCCGTTGTTTTCAACACCCCATGTGACAGGCATCAACGACATTTATCAGCATCTTTCCGGCCATACGGTATGGAACAACCTCAGGGAACTTGAAAAATCCCTGGGTCGTCAGAATACCGGTTTTTTTCTTTTGGACAATTCACGACTCTGTGTTGAGCTGATTTCCCAATATATGGACATCAAGCAGAGGCAAATCTTATGATTATTGATCTCAATGCCTTTATCCGTGAAGAAAAGCCGTACTGGACCGAGCTGGAAGATCTTCTGGACCGGATGGGACGGGATGGGGCCTTCCACCTTGACCTTGATGGGGTTCACCGATTTCACTACCTGTACCAGCGCGCATCTTCGGATCTTTCCCGGATGATCAATTTCTCTGCGGAACAGGCCATTCGAGTCTATCTGGAGACCTTGGTGGCAAGGGCCTTTGCCGAAATTCATGAAACACGGAAGCGGGGTCGATCCTTCTCGCTTTTGGCCTGGTTTTTCAAAGAATTCCCCCAAACCTTCCGCAGACGGATCATGGCATTCTGGGTCTCGGTGGCCATCATGGGCGCAGGTTGTCTGTTCGGAACACTGGCCATTGCCGTGGACCCCCAGGCCAAGGAAGCCCTCATGCCCTTTGCCCACCTCCAGGGAGACCCCACAGACCGGGTGGCCTTTGAAGAAAACGCAAAAAAAGACCGCATGGCCGGTCATAAATCCAGCTTTTCATCCCAACTGATTGCAAACAACACCCGTGTTTCCATTTTTGCCATGGGACTGGGCATCACCTGGGGCATCGGCACCTTGATTTTGCTTTTTTCCAACGGCGTCATGCTCGGAGCTGTTGTGGCCGACTATGTCCTGGCTGGTCAAACTCCTTTTCTAATAGGCTGGCTCCTGCCCCACGGTTCCATTGAAATCCCGGCCATCGTGCTGGCTGGCCAAGCCGGTCTTGTGCTGGCCAGTGCCCTGATCGGCTGGGGAAAACCCATGGGCCTTAGAACCCGCCTGAGAAAAGTCGCCCCTGATCTGGTCACCCTTATTGGTGGCGTATCCGTCATGCTTATCTGGGCTGGTTTTGTGGAAGCCTTTTTGTCCCAATACCATGAACCTGTGATTTCCTATTCAACCAAAATTGCCTTCGGTGTTGCTGAACTGCTGCTTCTCACTGTTTTTCTTGCCCGGAGCGGCCGAACAAAAAGGGAGAAACAGCCATGAGACACGGCAGCTATCCCACCCTTGATATTCACACCCCCGAAGGCCTTGTTTTTTTCCTGCGCCTGGCCGGTCCCGTGGTCCGATTTCTGGCCTGGCTTGTGGACCAGGCCTGTATCCTGACTCTGGCCCAAGTCATCAACAAACTACTCGGCATTTTTGGCCTGATCAGTGCAGACCTCTACATGGCCATGGCTGTCCTCACCTATTTCGCAGTCTCCGTAAGTTACGGATTTCTACTGGAATGGTTCATGAACGGTCAGACCCTGGGCAAACGCATTCTGGGACTTCGGGTCATGGACGCCCAGGGCCTCAACCTCAGCTTTAACCAGGTGGTGATACGGAATCTCCTCCGCTTTGTGGATGCACTTCCAGCCCTTTATATGCTTGGTGGTATCAGCCTTTTTCTTTCCAAAAAATGTCAGCGCCTGGGTGACCTGGCTGCCAACACCATCGTGGTCTGGTCCCCGGACTCCCGCCAACCCGATTTTTCCCAGCTTTTCTCAGGAAAATTTAATTCATTCCGCGCTTATCCCCATCTCTGCGCCCGGCTCCTCCAGACCGTTCATCCCGCCGAAGCCGACGTGGCATTGAACGCCCTGCTCCGCAGGGAAACCCTGGACCCCATCGCCCGGATCAGCCTGTTTAAAACCATTGCCGGCCATTTTAAACTCCGCCTTGTCTTTCCCCAGGAAGCCACCGATGGCCTGTCCGATGAGCAGTATACCCGGAATCTGGTGGAGATTTTGTTTGGGTAAAAAAAACACGGACATTAAGGCAGCGTCTGCAGCACGTGTCTGTGGTCGTTTGTGATAGTCCGTGATCGTCCAGGTTATTTCTTTGTGGACGATCACGGACGGACACTGACTGACACGGACATTGGAGCACTGTCTGCAGCATGCGTCCGTGATTGTCTGTGACAGTCCGTGTTAGTCCAGCATCACCGGTCCGTGTTTCTTTTCAATCGCCGATTAGCAGTCCTAACCCGGTACAATCGCTCTGTAAACCCCCCATCCTCTTCAAAATCCCTGGCCTGCTGTTTGATCTGCCGATTAAGAAGATAGCAGGCCAAATTCAAGAGCGAGAGGGCACCATTGGCAGCCAGGGCTGCCGATGACAGCGACGAACACGGACGACCACAGACCGTCACGGACCTTGAAACACCGTCTGCAGCACCTGTCTGTGTGTCCGTGGACGTCCGTGACAGTCCCTGTGCGTCCAATCCATTTCTTTGCCGCTTCCGCTCATCCCTGATCCATGACTGAACATCCTCCAACACCGCACACCGCCTACTTTTAAACCGCAAAAGCGCCGGATGCTCCGGACTAAGTTGTGGGAACCCACGCTGCCTTAAAAAATCTTCATAATCAAGTCGCAACTCTTCAAGGCTCGCCCGGGCCACATTTGTAAGTTTGAGTTCTGTTTTTTTCGACGTTCCCGAGGCCTGTGACCCTTCGGCGATGTTCTGCACCCCTGAACGCGCAGCCTGAACCATTTGATCCCGGGTGCGGCTGAATGTGTCGATATATCGATCACAAAAACGAACTGTCATATCATATGCAAGCTGGGCCACCTGAAAACTTTTAAGTTTCCGGAAACCCCCATGTTTCGGAATCAGGGAGTCTTGTTTATTCATATGTTGTCCTTTTGATGAGTATTTTTATCCTTGTGCTGATTCATAAAACAAATGGTGTGATCAAGCAAGAAAATTGTCTTTTAAGGTAACTTAATAGAAGGCTTCAGGTGTTTACCGTGGACGACCACGGACGGACAGGGACAGACACGGACCCTGAAACAGCGTCTGCACCGCATGTCCGTGTTCGTCCGTGAAAGACCGTGATCGTCCAGGCCGTTTCTTTCATGGACGACCACGGACGGACAGGGTCAGACACGGACCCTGAAACAGCGTCTGCACCGCATGTCCGTGTTCGTCCGTGAAAGACCGTGATCGTCCAGGCCGTTTCTTTCATGGACGACCACGGACGGACAGGGACAGACACGGACCCTGAAACAGCGTCTGCACCGCATGTCCGTGTTCGTCTGTGAAAGTCCGTGTTTGTCCAGGCCATTTCTTTCATGGACGGTCACGGACGGACAGGGACAGACACGGACCTTGAAACAGCGTCTGCACCGCATGTCCGTGCTTGTCTGTGACGGTCCATGTTTATGCAAAAGAAAACCATGTGAAACCTTGAATTTAGTCATTTTTTAGTATAAAGAATATTCATACTATTTTAGGAAATAATGTGCTTGATTTATTATATTTACTTCATTAAATCATCTATCAGGAGATATCCCTATGAAGGACATTTTAGTTTTTGAAACCATGGTTACACCGAAACTGATCACGTTTATCTATTGGATTTTGCTTGTGCTTATTGTTATGGGAGGAATTGGCTATATATTTTCTAATTTTTCAATCATGAGAGTCATCGTTGGAGTCGGAATGATCGCCGGCGGTGGCGTTTGCGCCAGAATCTATTGTGAGTTATTGATCGTTATTTTTAAAATCAACGAAAATATCAAGAAAATAGCTGACAAGTAACCTCAATCAATGATGAAAGGAGTGAGCCAAGTCCAAGTCTGTTTTATTTGTTTTAATGATCCTTAAAACATCGAGTGTAACCTCGTCCACAATGATGAGTTCTCAGTGTTGATCTGTAAACAATTTACCTCACATAATTGACATACACCAGGCGTGCAATAGTCAAAAAAACAACGGTAATAAAGACAGGCCGGATAAAGGCAGCTCCTTTTTTAATGGCAAGGCCGGAACCTGCCCGGGCACCGATGATCTGACCGGCTCCCATGCAGAGGCCAGCGGCAAACCAGACATTCCCCCCGATGATAAATACAGTCAGCGAGACGATATTGCTGGTAAAGTTCATCACCCGGGTATACCCGGCGGCCTTTGTCATGTTTAATCCCAGCAGCAACAAAAAAGCTGCGGTCCAGAATGAGCCTGTTCCAGGCCCGAAAAACCCATCGTAAAACCCCAAAATTAGACCGAACACCAGATAAAAAACAGGCGTGGTCAGGGTTGGTTTTTTTTCCGAAAATCCAAGCTTTGGGGTTGCCACGGTATAGATAAAGACCAGCACGAGAAGAATGGGGATCAGATGCTTGAGAAAACCGCCGTCCATCTGCTGAATGGCCCATGCCCCGGCGGCGGCCCCAATAAAGGTGAAACCAATACCATAAAGCGCCTCTTTCAGACGGACCTCGCCCTTTCGAATATAATTGATGGTCGCTGTCAGGGTTCCACATGTCCCCTGAAGTTTATTGGTTCCCAGTGCCAGCTGGGGAGGCAGCCCGGCAGACAGAAGGACCGGCAGGGCGATCAGCCCGCCGCCACCTGCAATGGAATCAACAAATCCGGCGCACAGCCCGGTCGCAAAAAGCAGGGCCCCGGTTTCAGGAGTCAGTATCATTCAGATCACCTCAAAAAAATCATTTAGAAAATAAAAAAGGTGCTTCATGGGAAGCACCTTTTTATAATATCATTTTTGCTTATTCAAAATACTATGTTGTTTTTTTCCGTTCTTCAACGATGTTTTCATTCACTTTATATATTTTTTCCTCTTTGTTGAAAAAAACATCCCTGAGCCAGCTGAAGGCGAATTCCAGGAGAGCCACTTCGTCGTTTTTAATGTTCTCGATTGTCTCATCATCAATGGTATACATTTTGAGAAATGAGCTTTCAAAAATGAACTTCCGGAATTTATCGATATTGTAGCAGCCCATAAAAAACATCTGTTTTGCTTTTTCAGAAAACTTGATGTTCTGGGGAAACGATCGTTTGAGAACAATCAGGTTTGCCCATCCCTCATTGATCTTGTCATGGATATCCACACCCTGGTCTTTGCGCCATTCGCGGACAGTCCACTCCTTTTCTTCTTCAAAGCCCTTGCAGTGGGGCTCGTTGATAAAAAAGTAGAATTCATCTTCATCAGCACCCTCTTTATGGCTCAAGGTACCGACACCCAGGGGATAGTAACGGCAGGTTGTTGGGCGGTTTTGGTAGACAAGGCATCCATCGTCCCTGACAAAGGGACAGGATTTGATATCATCATCAAGAAGTTTCAGCGTCACAACCGGCAAGTCTGTTTTTTCAAGCAACTTGGGTTCGGTATAGATGGCGAGAAATTCTTCGGAGCTCAGTTCAAGATGATTTTTCAACCGAACAATATCATAAGGGGTAAGCATAATGTCAATACCCCTGCAACACTTGGTGAAACAACTGATGTTTTTATGGCATTCAAACTTGAATTTCGTATCAATGCCCAGTTTGACAGGAGTGATCCGTGCGTTGTTTCCTGTTTCATTCTGGCTCATTTAATTCATCTCCTCGTTTTAATTAATAAATCAGAAATCTGATTGTGTGAACAAGCTTTGTAAGTTAAACGGAAAACGTGTTTAATTCAATAAAATTCTTTGCAATGATTGATTTTATAATTAATTGAGATTATATCATATGGGGATGTCGTACAGGTCCTGACAGGGATCAGGCCCTCACCTTGCACACGATCCCGTAGGCTTTTATATTTAACGAATAACTGAGGTTGACCCATGAAAATCAGAAAAGCCGTTTTTCCCGTGGCAGGATTAGGCACACGCTTTCTTCCGGCAACCAAAGCGCTTCCCAAGGAAATGCTTCCCATTGTTGACAAACCCTTGATTCAATATGCCGTTGAAGAAGCTCTAAACGCCGGAATTGAACAAATCATCTTTGTTACAGGCCGGGGAAAAACTGCCCTTGAAGACCATTTTGACAAATCCTTTGAACTGGAAAAAATTCTGAGCAGTAATAACAAAGATAGCGCCCTCAAGGAAATTGTGGAACTGGTTCCTGAAACCGGCACCATCATCTACACCCGGCAGAATGAACCCCTGGGATTGGGTCATGCCATATGGTGCGCCCGGGATGTGGTGGGCGATGAACCCTTTGCCGTTCTTCTGGCCGACGACCTTGTCAAAGGCTGCAAGCCCGTCCTGACCCAGATGGTCCAGCGGTTTTCAAGGCTGAGAGCCTCCATGGTTGCGGTGATGGAAGTGGCTCCGGAAGAAACCGACAAATATGGTATCATCAGCGGAAAAGACATCGAAGATAACGTGATTCAGCTGGACGCCTTGATAGAAAAACCCAAACCCTCGGAAGCCCCGTCGAACCTTGCCATTATCGGTAGATATATCCTGACACCGGAGATTTTTCCCATTCTCGGACAAAAGAAAAAAGGTGCGGGCAATGAAATCCAGATCACCGATGCCATGGAAACGCTGCTGAAATCCCAGCCCATCTTCGGCTATCGGTTTGAGGGCACACGGTTTGACTGTGGCAACAAGGCCGGCTTCCAGATGGCCAATATTGCTTTCGCCCTGGATCGGCCTGAAATTCGTGAGAAACTCTTACCCTTTATAAAGGGTCTTGTATAGGTCGTATCCATCCATAAACAAAAACGGGCGGCACAACCAACGGTCCTGCATAGTCTTATGAAACGAAACATTCTTGTAATTGATGATGACAGTGTGCTTCAGGATCTTCTCCGTGACTATTTCCATGACCACCTGTTTGTCACAACATCAGCTCTGACAGGGCGTGATGGTATCGAGATCCTTGGGAATGTTCTGGGAACATCATGTGATCTGGTTGTTCTTGATATCATGCTGCCGGATCTGGACGGTTTTGAGACCCTGAGGCAGATACGGACTCTCTCCAAGGTTCCGGTGATCATGCTCACAGCAAGGTCCGATGAAACAGACAGGATCATCGGCCTTGAAATGGGGGCCGATGACTACATGCATAAGCCATTCAACCCCAGGGAACTCCTTGCGCGGATCAAGGCTGTTCTTCGAAGGACCACAACACCCCTAACCGGACCCACCGCTGTCCCATCTGACGAGCGGTTTCACGCCGGTCCCTTTATCATTGACCCTGTGACATGCAAGCTGTTCAGGGATGGGAATGAAATCCCCCTTTCCGGTGTTGAATTCGATATCATAAGAGAACTGGCCCTTTTTCCGGGTCGGGCACGGAGCAGGGATCATCTCCTGAACATCGCCAGGGGACGTGACTTCGAAGCATTTGATCGTTCCATTGATGTTCACATCAGCCGTATACGGAAAAAAATCGAACGCCATCCCGCCCGCCCCGAATACATCAAAACTGTGTGGGGAAAGGGTTATGCCTGGGGGGACGATACCCCAGACACCCTTTAACACCCGAAATTTTTTATGTGTAAATGACCTGTTACAATCCCGTCACATTTTTTACATTCCCGGAAATACCGGCTTAACATACCCGTGGTATATCTGTATCCGAATTGGAGATGAATGCATGTTCAAACGACTTTATATCACAATGGCCCTTTATTTTTTGAGTATCATCCTAACGACCCTTGTGACCGTGACCCTTTTGTTTTTTTTCACCGTGGGAAGACCCCTGGCTCGTGATATTCATGCCCAGCTTCGAAATCACACCCATTATCTCGCCTCCCTGGTCAGGGATGTAACGCGGGGACCGGAACTCGTTCGGGCCTTTGATCGTTTTTCAGACCATTATGGGTTCGACATTGCCCTGTTCGATCATAACCGCCATAAAATCGTATCCTCCTCGTCCATCAAGGATCAAAAGATTGAACTCCGGGATACCATGTTTGATCGCATGAATGAGCAGGGCATTTTCGTTCAAAGCAGTCATTTCGGCCGCCCCTTGATCTACATGCTTCCCGTGGTTCAGGGGTCTGTCCCCCTTGAATATCTTTATATCACCAAGCGTTTTCCCGAAACCGGAAATTCAATCACGTTTTTAAGCGGACTGGCTTTGATCGGAATTCTGCTCACCCTGGCTGTTTACCCTCTTTCCAAAAGCATCACGAGGCCCCTGACCCAGCTTACACGGGATCTTGAAAAAATCGCAGCCGGGCAATTCAATGAGGTCCCAAACAGCGTAAGAAAGGATGAGGTCGGTGAATTGATCCGTGGATTACGGGCCATGAGTCAGTCGGTGAACCGTATGATCCAATCCAAAAAACAGCTCCTGGCCGATATCTCCCATGAACTCTGCTCCCCCCTGGCACGAATTCGCGTGGGAACCGAATTGATCAAAGATGCCACCGTGAATGAAAAATCAAAACGTTACCTTGAAAACATTGATAATGATATCGCCTCCATGGATCATCTCATCGGGAACCTGTCCGCCTTTTCACGCATGAATTTGCCGGGATTCGCTCTCAATATCACAGTGATTACGCCCCACGATCTGGTCAAGGATATCCGGGCGGTCTATCTACCCTCTGCTGATATGCAGCAAATTAACCTGGACATCCGAATCACCGGAGTTTTTTCAACATTCACCGGTGATTACGAACGTCTCAAACAGGTGTTCTCCAACCTGATGGACAATGCGTTTCACTATTCACATCCCAATGAAAGCATTTTTATTGGGGCCGAAGAGACCCATGATTCAATCTGTTTTTTTGTTGAAGATCAGGGGCCGGGTGTACCTGATACCGATGCCGAAAAAATATTCGAACCCTTTTACCGGGTTGATTTTTCCAGAAACAGAGACCTTGGGGGCACGGGCCTTGGCCTTGCGATATCACGAAAAATTATGGAACTTCATGGGGGAAAGCTAATCTATTCGCGGACTCGGGGCCGGACGCGGTTCACCTTTAATTTAAAAAAATCAATGACGCCTGAAAAACAGATCACAAAAGAAAGGAATCACCATGACGAAACATAAACTATTGAGAGCTCTTTCCATGGCCCTGGCCATTCTGGCCCTGATCACGGTGCTGCCCTATGGCGGTGCAAAAGAGGCCTCTGCTTTGGGCTATAAATCCTTTTGCCCCTTTTCTCCCTTCAGCACGATTATTATACTTTATGTCGCCTTGACGCTTCATAGGTATCAGGGCAATATAATTAAAAAGGAACAAACATCTTGATCAGAGCGGTGTTTGATCCGGATGGGCCTTGAGAAAATCCAAAATTTCCCGGCTCATCCGTTCCGGATCCTCAATGGCCAGCATATGTCCGCAGTTCTCGAACACAATGAGTGTGCAGTCCGGAATTTCACGGTTCATCAAACGGCTGGGCTCCAGAAAAAGGTCGTCTTTCTCCCCCACAAGAACCAGGGTAGGGCAGCTGATCTTTCGAAGCCCCTCCACTCGGGGGTCGGGATCTGTGTAAAATGAACGGATAAAGGCACCGATGGCGTGTCTGTCTCCCACCTTGATCATCTCATAGGCCAGATCATACATGGCCTGATTGTCTTTGCGCTCAGCAATGCCCCTGAAAAAGGGGAAGGGTTGCATTTTGATGCCCACCATGATTTTTTCCCAGTCATGTTTTTCGAAACTCTTTGCAAATGTGTCATGAAATTTTACACCATCGTCTTTCACCTGAAAAAAATTAGTGGCCGACGAGGTATCTGTCAAAATCAGAGAACTCAAGCGATGGCTGTTTTCCATGGCATAGCGTGAGGAGGCAAATCCCCCGGTGGAATGGGAGAGGATATGGAAACGGGACAAACCCAGATGATCGGCCAGGGCCTCGATATCCTTTCCAATGGTTTCATCATCATAGCCCCAGGGCTCGCCATGAACCTTTGTTTTCCCATGGGCTCGCATGTCCATGGGGATTACTCGGTAATGGTTGGCCAGGGACTCACACACTCCGGTCAGGGTGAAGTAGGATGTATTTTCGATCAGACCGTGGACAGCGATGATGGCCTCTCCTGTTCCATAGTCTTCATAATAGATGTCAGCATTTCCGCTTGGGGCATAGGGCATAACAGCGTCCTTTCTTGGCGTATAAATCATGTTCGGGCGTATATATCATGTTTGGTTTATGGCTCAGGATGAAAAATATAGTAAAAACAAAGGGTGCTGTCAACCGGCCGGTAAAAGGGGGCCGTATAATTCACTGGGGGAATTGAGCTTGGGAATAAGTAAGGTGACCTGAATCAATACCTAAATAAATTATGTGATAACAGTGACATAGGGCCCATGGGTCTTATGGGACGTATAAGACCCATGGGACCTATGAAGATTTTAACTGAGTACGTGTGTAATAGCGACCGACTTAATGATCTCAAACGAATAAAACCATAACACAAAATATATTGGCCTGTTCCGTTATAGCCTTGGCGACGACGGATCAACCTTTTAAAGCGTGTCATCGCGTAGGCGGGGAACCTGCCCTAGTGCAGTTATGGGTAGGCATTAAACTGTGCTCATCCCCCTTGGGGGGATGCACATAAATTTTTCTCACAGAGGCACAAAGATCACAAAGAAAAAACTAACATTACCAAGCTTTTAGCCCTTCTCCGTGATCTCTGTGCCTCTGTGAGAGACGAGGCTTTTTTGCTTGCGGCTTTGCAGCGCTTTGCTCTTCGTGTCCTTCAGTGAGCTACGCGAACGGGTGGTTAGTAAAAAATATATGCGTCCCAAGCCAGAGTCTGGAAACGAGTGAGGCTGAACCATGAACGAATTCAGAATTCAGGAGAATTGCTTTCAGTTTACATCCTGTAAAGAAATCCGACGTTTTATATCTGTTATAAAATCTGGGGTGATTTAAAAAGACTGAAATTTCAGTCTCTTTCATATGTTTTTTTTGGCATGCCCCTTGCTATTTCCTTGTTGAAGTCCGGGATTACGGAATATGCGTTACCGGCGTGACATATTCGACACCAACCACATTCAGGAGGTTTGTATGAATACAGAAAAAAAACGTGTTCTGATCGGAATCGACGGCTCCATTCAGTCGTTGAATGCGGCATCCTATATCAGTGAGATCCTGCCTCCGGAAAGAACCCGGGTGGTTCTCTTTTATGTGGATGCCGAAATCCTGGATCTTTATTTCGATATCGAAGACAAACCCACGATGACTGATCTGGAAAAAGCATCCTGCAAAGAATGGATGGACATGCGAACGAAAAATATGAGCGCCCGTCTTGAAAAAACCAAAGATATTTTTTTGGCAAAGGGGTTCCCCAAAGACCATGTGACCTATATAAGGCGTGAGCTCGCCATTGGTGTGACCCGTGATATCATCGAAGAATCGCACAAAGGCTATGATCTTCTGGTTGTTGGCAAAACAGGAACCCGATGTGTGACAGGAATTCCCATGGGATCCGTGACCGGAAAACTTATTTCACGGGTGTTTCACCTTCCCGTGGTGGTGGTTGAAGGCCGCCCATCTACAGAAAAAATCCTGGTGGGTTTTGACAACTCCAAAGGTTCTATTCATGCTGCAAATAACGTGATTTCCTTTGTAAGAGGAACTCATAAAATTATGCTCTGCCATGTGATCCGGTCCATGGATCCACTAAACGACGGAGAATTCGACCTTTTTTCATCATCCATGAACAGTGGTTTCCCCGAATTCGAACTCCAGAGGATTAATAAACAAAAGTTAAAATTGGAAAAGGCCATGACTCTTCAGAAAGAAGCCATGGAAAAGGCCGGGATACCTGTGGGACATGTTGAGACATGCACATTGGAAGGTTATATGAGCCGAGCCCAGGGGCTGATTGAAAAATCACGCAAAGAAGGATACGGCAGTCTTGTCCTTGGCCGACGTGGCCATTCAACTGTTCTTGAATTTTTCATCGGCCGGGTCGGTCGAAAGGTTGTCGAGATGAGTGATTCTCTGGCCGTCTGGATCATGAATTAGAGATCATTAAGTTCGTGTCCATCCAGAGAATGGATGGACACAATAACGGGAGCTCCCCATCCACGTTAAATCCCCCCATCCCCTCTCCACCGGCACGTCCGGCAGATTCCCCCTGCCGGATGTGCATTCCTTCCAGTTTTTTAACAATGCAGGCTCAAAGACCACCGGTTCAAGGTCCCTGTATCCCTCAGCCAGTTGTCGCTGACATGAAGGGTCCAATCCCCTGTGACTGGCTCACCGATCATGGCTTTCAAATCAGCCAGGGCCGTATCGGAATAGTCCCTGGCAAGTGGGCCTGAGGCACTGCCCAGGGTGTTGAAATCCACAAGGGTTGCGGATTTTCCCGACGGGGACACAAGCCGGATCATCAAATCCCCGTGATAACTATGCGTGATATCAATGGAGACAGTAAGGCGTTTCACCGATCCCCCCTGGGTCAGGGTGATGCTGTCCATGATGCCCTGGGGATCGTTGTCCGGTATGGCCCGGTTCACCACCTTATCCTCTGAGAAATTTGATATTTTTTTGATGTAGTCCACCTCAATTTTCCAGCTTCTCAGCTTTCCCGTATCCCTGCGGGCATGATCCGAGACCTTCAGTGTCCAGAGCCCCTTCATTTCTTGCCCCACCAGGGTGGCCAGCAGGCTGTCCGAATCATAGACCTCTATCAGATCATCCGTATCTCCCCCCTTTTTCTCTCGAAGGACCAGGGTTTTTCCCTGGGGCGTCATCAGCTCCACCATCAAATCCCCTATATACGTATGGGTGATATCAACGGACAGACGTATTCGCTCGATGGTGCCCCGGGTGGCTATCGTCATACTGTCGGAAATACCTTCAGGCGCATTGTCCGGAATCAGCATCGACGGCCGAGACTCCTTGCTCAGGCTTGTCCCGAAGGTATCCGGCTCATCTTTGTCTCCCACGTTAAACCCCATGACCTGTCCCGGTGATCCGATATCGTAAAGCTGGAATCCGGATTCCACCCCACCCCAGACTCTTGATGAGGGGACCGTGTCATGGGAAAGAACCAGTCCGGCCTTGTCCCTGAACAAATCACCCTCATCCCCGTTATTCACGTTGTTCTCAAGGTGCCGGGCTCCGTCAGCCTGGACCAGGGCGCACTGGTAGTGGCTGTCTCCGGTTCCGCCCTGCCATTCGTTGGAGCCCAGGATATCGCAATGATAGACAGCAAGGCCATGTGAGGTGCAATACTGATCCATGGCCAGGCGACTTCGGTTTTCAACCAGAAAGTACTCGTTGGGTCGCGTATCCAGCTGATATTTGTAAAGTGTTTTATAATCTCCATGCTCGATTTGAAATTCCCCGCCGTCATTGAGGAGAAAGACTTGATCTGTCCACCCGGCCAGATTGCGCAAATAGGCACAGATGGGGGAGGGTGTCCGCCCGTTGTCCAGGTGACTGCCCGCAGCCATCAGGCAGTAGTAGCCCATGCCGGAACTGGGATCCGAATCGCCGTCCCGGCTGCCGTAATCATAAAGATCGGGAAAACGGCAGATCAAATGTCCGGACTCGTGGCAAAACGTCCCGATTTTCATGTCCACGGGCTGGCGTCCCAGACTTTGAATGGTGTAGAAATTCGTCTTGATTCCGCCCAGACTCAGGTCCATGACATGGTTATGGGGCCAGAGCCATCCTTCGTACAATGTCTCACCGGCATAGAGAAAATTGATGGCATCCACGGTCCCGCGTCCGGTGCAGTCATAACGACCCAGATCAATATTAAGTTCACTGACCGCCAAAGACAGAGCCTCTCCCATGCAGGGATTCTCAATGTAATGGGTCTTGTTCTTGGACAGAACCACAGGCCCCACCACATCATTGATATATTCCAGTCGCCCGCTGGACAGGGTTTGATAATACTCTTTCACTGAACAGAAATTCCCATATGAGGTGAAATTGTCCCCGTTGAGGAGGGCCCTCACATGATCCGGAGTGATCTGACTTGTCTCGTTCTTGAAATGGATAAGGATGGTCAGCCCCGTGACCCTGCTTTCCCGACTCAATTGCTTGCCGGGTAAGAGCCCCTTGTTTTCGCCCAAAGTGGCGGACACACCGGGAAACGGTTCAGGTGCCGGGCGCATCATGGCGAATTTTTGATCAAATTTTTTGTTCCGGATATCCTTGTCCTCCTGAAGATGGCGGACAAGCCCTTGGGGAACAGGCTTATCCATGGGACAGCCGCTTGAGGCCAGATGGCCCTTGATCAGAATGGCAAAACAATATTTTTCACACCGCGTGTCGTAAATAACGGTGTACCCGTCCAGGGTTTCATAACGGGCATAGAACTCATCGCCAAATACACGGAGTTGGACCCCGGGGCCGTCGCCCTGGGGAAAGGTCCGGGTTTTTCCTAAAAGTAAACACATGACAGATACCTCGCTTGGTTTGGTGGGTTCATGCTAAAGGCTAAAGACAACGAAGGTCGATCAATGCATGTTTATTCCCTGATGTGACATTGTATAAAAAATATGGACTGATTTGTAAAGAAAGATTCCCTTTAAAGGAAGCTTATCAAAAACACCAGGGAAACGTCTTGACAAAACAAAGCCTCACCGATAAGGAACATCGTGGATAAATCATGCTGAACAAAAAGGAAGGCCTTGGAATTTTTTATCGGATGAACCCTAACAGATCGAATATGGCGTCCAGGCTCACGATTCTGATTTTCCTGATCATGGTTGTTTTGGCCTCATGCGCCCCCAAAGCACTCAAGGTGGCAACGACAGATCCCTTGCCTGTCCCTGATGTGACCACACCTTCTGATAAAAATCAATTTTCAATCCAGGTGGCTGCCTTTGAAGCCAGGGCCCGTGCCGAGGCATATATCAAACAGTTGCAGTCCCTTGGAACCGAGGCCTGCACTGTTGAGACTTCCAATGGCATGTGGACGGTTCGTACCGGAATCTTTGAGACCAAAGAAGAGGCCCGCAATCAGGCACTGGAACTTCAATCCGAAAAAACCATTGATGACTTTTTTATCATCAATGCGGAAGATCCGTTGGTATCCGAGACAGAAAAGGACCCGGATAATTTACAGGATCGTATCGTCAAAACAGCATACAGTTATCTGGGAATCCCCTATGTCTGGGGCGGTACATCCCCGAAACGGGGATTTGACTGCAGCGGGTTTACACTGGTGGTGTATCAGCGAAACGGATTTGAATTGCCGCGAAGTGCCGCAGCCCAGTTCCGAATCGGAGAACCTGTGCCCCGGGATTCCCTCCGGAAAGGTGATCTTCTTTTCTTTGCCACAGGCAGACGGGACCGCATTTCCCATGTGGGAATCTACAGCGGGAACAACACCTTTATCCATGCATCAACCCATGACGCCTGTATCCGCACATCCAATTTATCCAAATCCTATTATAAAAAACGCTATAAAGGCGCACGTCGATTGATCCGGATCGGAAACATGTAGAACAAGACGATTTATGTGGCAGCCATGTATGCCACAAGGTGATTGTCTCCAGGGACAGACTGTTTCCGGGGACAGACAAACTATTTAACCAATTCAACATCAAGGATACGATCAATCTGGCCTGAAAGGTATAGCGGTAATGATATCAACGTGTATTCCAGACAGTCTTCGCTATTCTTCAGGCGAATATTTACCTGAACATTACTCTTCGACGGAAGCCCCAGATTAAACCTCAGGCCATGCTTTAATTTTTTCTCATATAAAAAAATTGGTAGCGACTTTAGGCTGCCTGTTTTTCCGGCTTTAACTTCCACAGGAACAAGTGTAGATTGATGGCTGATAAGGTAATCAATTTCAGCATTTGAATTTTTCTCTTCACGGGTCCAGTAATAGAGTCCGGGCGATTCAAAATCAAAACCGTAATTTAAAAGTTCCTGACCGATAAACTGCTCGGCAAGCCCTCCTTCATAAATCGTAATTAATTGTTTCATGTCCGTTAGTTTCAAACCGCACAGTCTGTTTACAAGGCCAATATCAAGAAAAATGGATTTGAAAATGTTTGGATTTATTTCAGCATCAAGGGGAGACCCGTTTCCATTTGATTTATATACCAGAGAAATGACCCTGCTCATGGCAAGCAAATGGCAGGCTTCCTTTAATACTCCGGATCGAATATCCCGATCTATATTCACGTACTTAATTTTTGTACCTATATTTCGAGGTATATGATGCATCACCTTTTGCAAATGTTCCTGTTGTTTTCTTGATCCGTATTTTGCAAAATCGTTTTGCATTGTTGTGAGAATTGAGTTCTGAATCCTTTGAACATCAACAAGATTGTTATTTTCAATCCAGGCAGCCACAGCTTCCGGCATGCCCCCTGTAAAAAAAAAATATCTTAAACACTCAGAAAGTTTTCTGTGAATAAGCTCACTGATATGAACTTCAAACGTCCATTTTTTTATAAATTCATAAAGTTTAGGATGTATGGAAAGAAGAAATTCATTGAACGACATCGGATATATATATATAAACTCAATACGCCCAACTGGCATTGAATATTCAAAATCCCGTAAGGCAAAATCCAGAAGGGACCCGGCTGCAATAACATGTAAACCCGGCTTCTTCTCATAAAAATATCTTAACGTAGCTATTGCCTCGGGGCAGGCCTGTATTTCATCAAAAAACAAAAGGGTATGATTCTCAATAATGTCCACGCCATAGTATAATGAAAGTTCTTCTGTTATTTTTTCAGGGTCTCGACCTGAAAAAATTGATTTAACGGCAAGATCAAACTCGAAATCCACCTTAAGGTAATTTTTAAAGTATTTACCTGCAAATTTTTCAACGAGATATGTCTTACCTGTCTGGCGGGCACCCCTTAAAACAAGAGGCTTTCGCCCTTTTCTGTTTTTCCATCGTTCAAGATAGTCTTCCGCAAATCGTTTCATACTTTGATTTTTCCATAATAATTAAGTGGTTTATTCACGTTAATGCATGTTTGTTCCGCACTGTTTATTGGGAAATATCATATATATTGACAAAACACAATTGGAAAATATCATTATTTTTAATAAAACACCATTGGATTTTATCATTTTCTATCCCAAAAATCGGGGACAGGTAAAAAAATCGGGGACAGGCAAAAAATGTATTCTTATGCCTGGGGCGGTACGTCCCCGAAACGGGGATTTGACTGCAGCGGGTTTACCCTGGTGGTGTATCAGCGAAACGGATTTGAATTGCCCCGAAGTGCCGCAGCCCAGTTCCGAATCGGAGAACCTGTGCCCCGGGATTCCCTCCGGAAAGGTGATCTTCTTTTCTTTGCCACAGGCAGGCGGGACCGCATTTCCCATGTGGGAATCTACAGCGGTAACAACACCTTTATCCATGCATCAACCCATGACGCCTGTATCCGCACATCCAATTTATCCAAATCCTATTATAAGAAACGCTATAAAGGCGCACGTCGATTGATCCGGATCGGAAACATGTAGAACAAGACGATTTATGTGGTCTGATCAGAAATGATTAATCTAAAACGAATAAGAATATATAGTACAAAAAATTCACAAAATGAGAATAATATGTAATAATAAATGAGAAATTTAACATTTAGAATGAACCATAAAATTTATATCTCATATTTAACTACCTAATTTATTGTATAAACAGAAAATAACTCATAATAGAGGTGAAAAACTTGGTATGCAGCTTGCAGATAATTTCGCTATTTGATTTTTTCATAGCAGCTGAATCAGCAGACCCGAGCCATGTCTGACCAGAAGAACCGCTTGGATGATGGTATGCTGCAGGATATCTTCAACAACGGGATGAGCTGGAATCGATTGAGAGCGAGTAAAATTATTGGAGAAATTGAAATTTGAATTATGTTAACGGGCAGACATTTAAATTTCATTGGATGAGGGATATCAATTTACTTACAACTACCAAAATCAGGAGAATTATCATGAGCGAGCAATCAGCAGCACCTCAACACATCATCGTATCCTCACCAAAAAGTATGGGCATATCGCTTATCCTCACTTTTTTGTTCGGACCATTGGGAATGTTGTATTCAACCATCCTGGGGGGCATAATCATGATGGTTGTCACATTTGTTGTCGGCCTGATCACCTTGGGATTTGGAGTATTAATCACATGGCCTATTTGCATGATTTGGGGAGCGATAGCCGTGTCGTCATCAAATAAACAACTGATGGCCCAAGTCGCTCGCTAATTAAAATCAAGGAGGGGGGTAAAGGTGGTTCACATACCGTCTTTAGCCTTCCCTCTCTGCATCGACACGTTTAGATTTATAACATCCCCAATACACATGGCCGGACCAATTGTGACCGCGTCAATGCGAAGAAATCATCGGTCGCGGCCGACCTATTGTTTGCCGCCCCCTGCTTTATTTCGATATAACACGCTGTTATTTTAAGCGGTGAATACGTCCCTCTGTTTTAACTGAGACTACCTTTTGCTGTCGAATGGTATCGATAATCAGTTCTCGCAAAGGCAATCCGGTCTTGATTTTCGGTTTGTTCTTGAAAATGACATGGTCATCGCCCCCCGAGGCAAGGAAGTCGGGAACCACCACAGAATAGATTGCATCAGGTTCCAGGGGCAGCCGTTCTGTCCCTACTCTTATATTTTTAGCTGTCCGGCCGCACACATCGAATGTCATGCCCGACACGTGCAGGAAACCGCCGTCTTCATCTGTCTGGTTGCCGCGCACGCTCCGTTGAAGGGTTTGATCTATCTCAGCGCCGGTGAGTTCCACGCGAACCAGCTCATTGCCATAGGGCATCGTCTTGAAGACGTCTTCCACGGTGACAGGACCTTCCTTGATGCTCGCCCGCAAGGCTCCGGCGTTTATCATGGCAATTCGTGCACCGGTGTTGGAGCGCATGATATCCGTGATGAAATTGCCTAAATTCGTTTCCTGATGGCGGATATGATCCCGCTCGCCGTCCAGAAAGGTATCACATCGGCCGATCACTTCTTTGAATTGTTGCCCCAGTCGTGCATTATAGTCATTCACGATGGCTGCTATCTCCGGATCCGGCGCGATGTCGGCGGTCACTTTGATGTAGCTGGCGTCGATCAGTTTGGCCCGCCTGGAAACGGTGTCGATGCTAAGATCCAGGCGACCCAGATAGCGCCCTTTTTCAAAGGCTTGCAATATGGGAACACGACCCTCGATGCCATAGGGAGACATAAGTACCTGATCATGGCCACCGATAATGGCAGTCAGATCAGGTAGCGCCCTGGCAATTTTGCGGTCCGTCTCCTGGCGGCTGTGGGATAGCAAGAGCACCGGTCCTCGTCCTTCTACCTCGGCATGAACCCGGGTAACGGCTGAGACTGAATCGAGTACATCCAGTGTGACCACATTTTCAGCCTGGGTGGTGGAAAGCAATTCCTGGGTGGTAATGCCGATGACGGTGAATGTCACATGGCCCTCCAGGGGAACCTCCAACATGGGCTGACATAACAAACCGCCGCTTTCTTTCCCGATGATATTGGCGCTGAGGAACGGAAAGGTCGATTGATTTTTGAGTTTCAGAAAATTATCCAATCCGAAGTCGAATTCATGATTACCAACGGTCATGGCATCTACCTCCATGGAATTAAGGCATCTGATGTCAGGTTCGCCTTTAAAGATCGTGGACATGGGTGTGCCCTGAAGGATATCACCAGCCACCAGCACCAGCGTTCGCACATGATTGCGATTGTTTTCCTCACGGATCTGCCGGATCAAGGAAGCCATACGGGCGATGCCACCCACCTCTTCAACCCCTTTTTCGCCTTTGATTTCGAACGGCATCAGATGGCCATGCAGGTCATTGAAAAAAAGAACCGTCAGGGGTATCGGACCAGGCTGTCTTTCCGACGAAAGAGTGCTGGCGCATGCACATAGACAAGCCAGAAATAAGGCGATCATGATAAACCGGAGCCGCTTCATCGTGAGGTGTCGTGACATAATACCCCCTTTTTATAATCCACATGTGTGTTTTCTCAAAAAACTGGTTTTGTTTTTGTCCAGACTTCGATGCCGTGTAAGTTATCTGCAAATGGAATGAACATCAAGGGTTTGTGGAAAATGGTGAACTTTTTTTCAGTGGTGTAAGTTCCGCCACTGATATGGATGACAATGGTGGGAGATTTTTAGTTATACCTCGTCGGACCCTGTTAAGGCAAACATGGGCTGAATCGGATGAGCGGTTTTCAATCCTTATCGTTATCCTTTAGGTTTTCCTCGCTAATATTTGAATTGACTTCAAGGATGATCCTGCTTTGCTGTTCCATGATGGGTGAGCCACCTCCGTGGTAGCTGGCGTAATTCAGAGTCCCGGCCAGGCTGGATACGGTAAGGTCGCTCAGATAAAGCCAGAATTTGATTTGGTCATCCATGGACATTTTGGAATTTCGTTTCAGATACTTTTCCAAGTATCCTTTCAGATCGCTGTTGGTTAAATCCTGTTCATAGGGAAATGTTGCGGGCATGCCCCCGGCAATATCGCACAGGATTTCCTGCTCGTGGAACACCCACTCACCGGTCAGGCACCTACCCACATTGCAGTAGATGGAATTGGGGATGTAAGCTCCGGGAACGTAAGGAACCTGCCCTTTGCCGGGAATATAGATTTCCGGTTTCCCCATTTCCGAGGCTGTGAACCCAGCCGCATAGCCCAATTCAGAGATCTGAATGATTTTAGATAGTTTTTCCCGGACATGGGGTGTTTTATCGATTCCGTTAACCTCTGCTGCGAGGGCCGCCATTCCAAGGGTGACATCACCGATGGCCGGTTTGCATCCCGAATAGCTGTGACGGTGAAACAGTGCAAAAAGAAGGGCGCACAGACCGCCATGTTGATATTCGCCACAAAGGAATACCCGTTCCCATGGAACAAAGACATTGTCGAAAATCACATAGGAATCCACACCCCCGAAATCAAACCCGCGCTTGTAATGTTCTCGTTTACGCATGTTATTGGGATGAATCACCTGGGTCACACCATCCCAGTCTGAGGGAACGGCAAAGGCCACGGCATAATCCGCTTCGTCAGGCCCGAGTGATCGTGTGGGCACAACGATGATTTCGTCCGCAACCGAAGCCTGGGTGATATGAACTTTGCATCCTGTGACAATGATTCCGTCAGTCCGCCTTTCAACAACATGAAGATACTGATCGGGGTCAGGCTGCTGGCCCGGCCTGAGCATCCGTTCCCCTTTGACGTCTGTCTGGGCGTAGGCTCCGATGAGATCGTTTCTCCGGTGATATGGGATTTTACCGTACACAGATCCTTTTTTTTGGATCCATTGCCGCATCGAAGGTATGGCCAAGAACACCGATGGTCTGATCAAACACCTCATGATCACGGCCGATCTTCTCGCCTTTATAATAAATGTTTCGTTTCAATGTTGATAAATTTTCACGATACTGTTTTTTGGTCCGCATGATACCATCCTCATATATACGATCTTACAGGTTAAAATACCGGTCGGAAAACCCGCAATGCTCAAGGTCCAAAATCTCCCCACCACCCTATCCTGTTGAATAAGGGGCACGGGTGACTTGACCGGCAAATGCAATTATCTGTTTTAAGGGTATTACCATAATCGTGCTAATGCCTTGGATGGCTTGTAATGTGCCTATTCAATTATATAATTAACATAGACGACAGCGGATTTCGTCCCCTTGCCACGGCGGGAATTTTTAAGCGGATGGTAGCCTTCTGCAAGACCGGGAGTTCTCGTTGTAAAGCCGCGAATTAAATTCGACACATTTTGAGGCCCCTCCACCCAACCCCTTTGCGTGTCTGGGCGAAGCCTTGGCGAAGACCGGCGTGTCAGGCGAAGCTTGGGCGAAGACCGGCCCAGCTTTTAAAGCTTTTCCTTGCCTATGCGGGGAAGCTGGCCCTCGGAGAACCGCCGGAGGCCATTTCTTCCTGCCCTTAGTATGTCAGAATGACAAGAAATCAGCGTTGTGGGTCATGAGACACGGTTCGGGTTCCCATAGTGATACCCAGCATTTTCATTTTCGTGTAGAGCGTGGAGGGTTTCAAAAGCAGGACATCGGCAGCACCGCCGGCACCTTTGATCCGGCCGCCGGTTTTTTCCAGGATATTTATGATGTGGGCCCGTTCGACACCTTCAAAACTCAGATCATTCTGACACAGATCCAGCGATCGTTCAGGCGGTAAAACACGGAGTGTGCTTTCCTGGCTTGAAATCATGGCGTTTTCCACAACATTTTTAAGTTCCCGAATATTCCCTGGCCAGGGATAAGCCATCAGTGTGCTCATATTTTTTTTGGAGATGTGGGTGACATGGCGCCCCATGGTTTTACAGAATTCACGGATGAACGACCAGACCATATCCGGTATATCTTCTGTCCGTTGGCGAAGGGGAGGGACACTGACAGGATATACGTTCAACCGGTAATAAAGGTCGGACCTGAACGTTCATTCCCGGATCATTTTTTCGAGATCACGGTTTGTTGCAGTGACTATTCGTACATCCACCGTGATTGAACTGGAATTACCCAGACGCTCAAATTCTCCGTCATCCAGAACTCGAAGCAGTTTCGACTGAATGTCCAAGGGCAGTTCGCCGACTTCATCAAGAAACAGCGTTGAATGGTTAGCGATTTCAAACCGGCCGATCTTTTTTGTTGCCGCGCCGGTAAATGCCCCTTTTTCATGGCCGAACAACTCACTTTCCAGAAGATTGGCTGGCAGGGTTGCGCAATTCACCTTAATCATCGTTTTCCAAGAATGACCTTACCTGCTCAAATTTCAAGGACTCATCAGGCTTTTTTATAAAGCCCTGTGAAAACAAACTTAAGGGCGCAACCTTTTCCCCTGCTGCTGCCCTGGAATTATTAAATCAATTTGGAATAATCTATATTTAGCCTTATTTTGACGCAATCAAAAACAGGTTTCTCACAAAGGCACGGAGATCACAGAGGTAAGAGGCAACATGTTTTTTCTCCGTGTCTCCGTGAGATAATGTTAACAGCATCCTCCCACGGGGCCAGCGCACAGTTTGAGACACGCATCTGCTGGGCGGACACACCAAACCCACTATCCATTTACTCAGCTTTTTAAAGCCTGTCCCCGCGAAGGCGGGGAGCTGGTCGCCGGTTTTAAAGCTCTTCGTGTTAATTACCTTTGATTTTATAGACATCTGATGTGTGGGGCATGATGTTTGTGCCTTTAAGGATGACCGCCGGATTATCGGTTTGGCTGTATGGTGTCTATTGAAATGGAAGGTGCCCAGTCCAGCCAGGATTTATCCATCTTGTCGTGAAGCTCGAATGTCTGATTTTCCGTGGCTTCTGCCCCGGTGTCCGGCGGGTTGGGAGTGGCAAATGCAATGCCTCCTTCGATCAGGGATTCCAGGCTATCCATTTCAAAGTTCGCCCCCCTGAAAAGGCCAAAGTCAAAATTCATGCCGCTGATATTCCAGAATTTGCTGTTCGTCCGGACAAGGGGGGCATAGGGCGATGCGATGATGCCATGGATCATGACCTTGTTCGCCGTATCGGACAGGCTGAAATCGACGATTTCTCCCACGGGTACGTCCTTGTAATAGATAGGAACCCCTTTTTTGAGGGACCCAAGCCTGGGAGCCCATAGAACAATACCCAGGCCATCCGGGCGGTCTTCCGCAACAGGCGGTTGATCCGATCCAATGAATTCAAAGGCAGGATCGCCGGTTCCGGGAAGCAGGGCAATGTAATTTCCGGACACAAGGGTTTCAAGGTGCTTGGTTTCCATAATGCCAAGTTTGGGACGGACAATCCAGAAACGGGAGTCTTGTCGGGCAAGGTTACCCGAGTCCCTGTTAAGTAGGGCGTCCACCTCGACAGAGGCGAGATTTTTGTCAGGTCTGATGCGTTTAATGAATCCCACATCCACATCTTTGAATCGAATGGGAGACCCTTCTTTGAGTCCAAGGCCTCTGTCAAAACGGATGGATATGGGAATACCATTTTCAATGGCTATCTCATAATTGGCAAACAAGGCAAATCCATGGCCGTTTTTGACAGGAACTCCCCCTTTGTCAGGCGTTTCAAAAGAAATCCCGCCGGAGAGCATGGTTTCAAGTGACTCGGCATGAATTGCAATTCCGCTGATCCCGCCCTTGATTGAAAGCCCGCTGCTGTTCCAAAACCTGGAGTTGGATCGAACCAGGTGTGTATACTGATTCTCAATGATGGCATCGATCATTATGGTTTTGCTGTCCTTGGAAAGCCGGAAGCTGAGGACCGAGCCCACTTTGAGTTTTCGGTAGAAAATCGGGGTTCCCCGATTGATGGAATTCAGAGCGTCACTTTTCAGCGTGATAATCATGCCGGTGTCTTTACCCGAGAGAAGGGGAGGCTCTTTAAGAATTTTAAAATCCCTTTTGCCATTGCCATTGAGCTCAAAATCCATTTCAAGATATATTCCGGATAAGAGCGTGTCCAGGCCGGAAATTTCCGTAAAGGAAAGGCGGGGCTTAACCGTCCAGAAACGTGTGGTTTCATTCAATGCTGCAAGGGAATGGGGCACGAAGAGGAACTCACCCACAACACCATCCAGGTTTTTGTTGATGTCAATTTTTTTTAATATGCCCACTTCCACGCCCTTATAAAAGACTTTTGTTTTATTGGGAGTCAGGCCGTTGGCAGAATCAAATGCGATGTTGACCGGAATGCCGGCATTGGCACTTTGATAGTCTTCATAAAGTATAAATGTATCTCCGTTTTTGCATTGGCCTGTGCTTTTGATATCTTCCTGGGACGGGGTATAAAAGGATATGCCTCCCGCAATAATGGAGACCAGGGATTCGGCGTGAAGGGTCAGGCCGCCCAGGTCACCTGTCAGGGAAATTCCGCTGGAATTCCAAAACCGGGAGCAGGGGGTCACCAGGGAGGCGTATTGGCTTTTGATGTGGATTTTAACGTCAACACCGGTGTTATCTTTATTGAAATCATAGCTTTGGATGCTTCCCACCACCACTTTGCGGTAGAGAACGGGAGAGCCTGGACGAATGGAACCCAAATCGCTTGTTTTCAGAACCAGATGAAGACCGGGTTCTGACTCGGGAAGTGGCGGAGGGTTTGACAGGACTTGGAATTCAAATTTGGGTTTGCCATGGCCGGGTCTTATTTCAATGTAAGTCCCGGAGACAAGGGTTTCGAGACCTGTGACACCCTCGATGGAAATTCTGGGTTCAACCAGCCAGAACAGGGTGCCGTCTCGCAAAGCTGACACGGCGTTACGGCTGATGGAAACCTTGGCGACGACACTTTTCAAGTCATCATCCAGACGGAATTTTTTGATGACCCCGATGATCACGCCTTTGTGCTTGACCTGGGTTTTTCCCGCAATCAATCCTGCGCCGGATTCCATATGCAGGCTGATGATGACATCTTTTTCGATAAAATTGTTGTAGATCAGCCAGCCGCCGATAATCATGGCGATGATGGGAAGCAGCCAGACAAAGGAAAGTCTCCGGGGCCTGCTTTCGATGGCTTCGCTTATGTATGGGTTGTCTGAATGTCGGCCGGGTTCCATGGTCAGGTCTCCTTTAGATCCCAGATCAATCGGGGGTCAAATCTCTTTGATGCGAAAAGGGTGATCACAACAACGGTTGCAAAGGCCGTTGCACCGGGTCCCGGAGTTACAGATGACACGGCCCCCATATCAACCAGGGCCGTGAGAATCGAAATCATGAACAGGTCCAGCATGGACCAGCGCCCGATCAGGCTGATGAAACGGTACAACAAGGTACAGTGATATGCGCTGAATGTCCATTTGAATTGAACACAAAGCAGAAGAAAACTGATGCCCAGAAGTTTCAGAATGGGCACCACGATGCTGGCCAGAAACACCAGAATGGCAATGGGGAGCATGCCGTCATTGATCAGGGATATAATGCCTGAGATAATGGTGTCGGGCTGTCCGTCACCCAGGTAGACCACCTGGGTGATGGGCAGGATATTGGCGGGAATGAGAAGCCAGAATCCTGTGATAACAAGGGCCCATGTTGTGGAAAGACTTCCGGGTGTCCGGGAATGGACCAGGGAGCCGCACCGTGGGCACCGGGGATGTTTTTTACCTGCCCGGATCAATTTGTGGCAGGTCAGGCAAAGAATCAATCCGCTATTTCTCAGTGTCTGTTCCCGGTTCATGGCGTTCGTCTCTCAATGAGTGACCAGGCCAGGCCTGCGTCAAAGGAAAGTATGGACAGGGTTGCCAATACGAGGAGCCCTATAAAACAGTATAAGCCCGGGCCAGGAAAAATATCTCCGTAATCCTCCATCTTGATCAGCGCTATGAGAATCCCGAGCATGTAAACATCCAGCATGGCCCACTCGGTCAGAGATTGATACAATTTTAGCGGCCGGACCAGAAGAGAGGGCCAGGCCCCCAGTTTCAAGGCCAGGCTCAGGCCGAAGAGCAGCATCTGGATGAAAAAGGGAACAAGAATGCTGCAGAAAAGGACAAGGCATGACATCCACCAATAACCGCTTTTCATCATCTGTAACACGCCCTTGATCATGGTGCAGCTGCCGGTGTGGCCATAAATGTTGAGTTCCAGCAAGGGAAGAAAGCAGGCAGGGATAAAGAGAATAAGCCCTGAAATGCTCAATGCAAGTGTTCTGTTGATGCTGTCCAAACTGGATCTGACAAGAAGGGACCCACAACGCGGACAACAGGCATCATGTCTTTTTTTGGATGATGGCCTCTGTACCAGAAGGTCGCAATTAGGACATCCAATCAGTGTTTGTGGTTTAATGGTTAAGGGGATTCCCATAGCCTTTACTTGAGCGTTTCGCCTGAGTCATTTAAAAAGAGTGATCCTGAAATTGATGATATTACAATGTCAAATAATCAACTAATTTTCAAGAGTTTTTGACGTTATTCCACACCGGGGGGCATGGGGTAAATACGATCTCCTCCAAGAACATAACCCCCATCCAGGCGAATAACGCTGCCGGTCATGAACGGGGCATCCTCAATCAGAAACAGGCAGGTTTTTACCACATCATCACTATTTCCGGTTCGTCCCAGGAGCGTGTGCTCTATGATTTCATGCCTGACAGATTCGGGTAAAAGGCCCCACCCCCGTGTCCCGTGGCCGTGGCGTGTGTCCATGATGCCCAGCATGATTTCATTGACCCGGATCTGGGGAGCGCCCAGTCGTGCCCAGGTTTCGGTCAAAAGGGAGATGCCCCGGTTGAGTGCGGAATAGCCTTCATTAAAAAGATAGCTGACAGGGCCGGAGCGTCCCACCATCCCGGATATGGATGAGAAATTGATGACAAGTCCATCCGGTGATTGCTTCAGGTAAGGGTATGCAGCTTCAAAAACCCATTGCTTGGCCCGAAGGCTTGTGCCCATTTCAAGGTCCCATTGATTCCGGGTGTATGACCCGTGGACAATGGGCATGCCGCCACGCTCAATGTTATTGACCAGGATATCCAGTCTGCCAAACCGTCTGATCACCTGTTCGACCATGCTCTGGATGGTTTCCGTTTCAAGAAGATTGATCTTTATGATTTCATGGTCTGTGCCTGTTTGGGAGAAATCATGGATCATGGAATCGAGACTGTCTTCCCAGTCATACCAGGTCAAGGCTGTGCGGATCCCCCTTTGGGCAAGGGCAAGCCCGATGGCCTTGCCAATTCCTTTAACAGCACCCAGAACCAGAGCTACTTTTTCTTGTCCCATGTGGTCACCCCAGGAAAATTAAAAAGAAGGTTTTCCGCCGAACAGCTCTGATTTAATCCATGAAAAACCAAGGCCCAGCAGGGCAACATCGTCTGTCTTGATGCGCTCATACAGCTCAGGGTTGATCTGATGTTTTTCAATAAGCTGATCATTGAAGATGGCTGACCTGAAACGGTCAATATTGTAACATGCCAGGACGAATTTCTCCTTGGATGCGGGATCCAGGGGGCCGGGCATGATCTGTTGTTTGAGACTGATCAGTTCAATCATCGTGTCATTATTTTCATTGTAAACCGCAAGGTCCTGATCAGAGCTAAACTGTCGAACCGTCATGGTGGAATTTTCTTGAAAACCCTTGCAGATGGGGTCCTTGATCAGGGCAAAATGCTCTTTTATTTCACCGGTTTCACGAGACCGTGATATGGCCCGTGCAAGGGGGAAAATTCGGCATGAGGACGGGCGGTCCGGGTAAACACGGCACCCATTTTCGCCCACAAAGGGGCAGGTGTGACCATTGGCCGGATGGGTTTTAAACGATACAACGGGAAGTCCTGTTGTGCCCCCGGCATAAATGATGGTATAGGTGTCCAGAAATTCTTCGGAGCCAAGGTTCAGGTTTGTTTTCAGCCGGATGATATCATAAGGGTATAGGAACTGGTTGACATCTTTGCAGCACATATTAAAGCAGTCCAGACCGGAGTTGCATGAAAACATAAACGAATCGTCAATGCTTATTAATTCAGGTTCGACACTCATGGTATTCTCCCATAGGGTTATGATTTTCCCGGAAGGCCCTTTCCCGTTCGGGGAAATGCCCGGCCGAAAAAGCCGTTGAATGGCCAACAGCTACCATGTCTGGGTTGTATGTCAATGTTTTTTTAACATGGAAAAGTGAAACACGCTCATAAATTAAAATTCAAATGAACCGGGGCCGAGGTGTTGAGCATGTTTTTTATTTGGCAGAAAAGGGGTAAGAAAAAAAATGGGGATTTTGGGCATATATGGTGGTAATGGGTTCGATTTTTCCAAGATATGGGGATGCATTTTCAATGAATAATCCATGGTCCGTTTTAATGGATACAGGGGGCCGAAAATTCTTGACATCGATAATGCCCGGTGATAACTTTGCCCTTTGATTATTGTATGGTAGAGGTGTTTATAAGGCCATCTTTGTCAAAATAATCAATGCATTATAATTTTGAAAATTGGGGTGTCGGCTGATCAGCGGCTTCCCCCAGGATAATAAGAAAACAGTTTAGTTTTTGGAAACAGCCAGGAAGTGAACAATCTTCCGGCGATTGATGTGAGGGGTGATACGGCTGTTGGGCCTGTATCGCCAAACAGTTAACGCAGGTGTTGATCCGGTGTTTAAGATCAATGCCGAATTAGGGAGGTATATTAATGCCAAGCTATGTAATTGCAGAAAAATGTGACGGCTGTAAAGGCGGGGACAAAACTGCATGTATGTACATTTGTCCGAATGACTTGATGGTGCTTGATCCTAACGAAATGAAAGCCTACAACCAAGAGCCGGATGCTTGTTGGGAATGTTTTTCATGCGTAAAAATCTGTCCGTCTCAGGCCATTGAAGTTCGTGGATACTCTGACTTTGTACCGCTGGGAAGCAGCATCGTACCAATGATGGGTACCGAAGATGTAATGTGGACCTGCAAATTCCGTAACGGCGTTGTAAAACGCTTTAAGTTCCCCATTCGAACCACACCGGAAGGTGCTTCGAACGAATACGGAAGTCTTAAAGGTAAAGACCTGGATAGCGGCCTTCTTTCAACCGAAGAAGCTGATGGCAAGACTCTGTCTGGGCCTACTCAGCTTGCTTAGAATGTGAGTTGAACAATCTATCGTCAAATTACGACTATGACACTATTAAGGAGGAAGTAATATGGCATTACCGAATAAACCTTTGGGAGAGCTTAAAGCAGTTAGAGATCCTGAAGTTATTGAAAAAGAAGTTGATATTCTTATCGTTGGTGGTGGTATGGCAGCATGCGGTACCGCATTTGAAGTAAAAAAATGGGCAAGCGATGACACCAAGATCCTCCTCTGCGACAAAGCAGCCATGGAACGATCCGGCGCCGTAGCTCAGGGCCTTTCAGCGATTAACACCTATGTTGGTGAAAACGCCATCGAAGATTACGTCCGTATGGTTCGAAATGACCTTATGGGTATCGTTCGTGAAGACCTTATCTATGACTTGGGCCGTCACGTTGATGATTCCGTACATCTTTTCGAAGAATGGGGTCTCCCCATGTGGAAAAAATCACCCGAAGGCAAAAGCATCGACGGTAAAAAAGGTCAGCAGTACGGCACGCTTAAATCAGGTGCGTCTCCTGTTCGTACCGGTAAATGGCAGATCATGATCAACGGTGAATCTTACAAGAGAATCGTTGCTGAAGCTGCTAAAAAAGCTCTTGGTTCTGACAATATCCTTGAAAGAGTGTTCATTGTTGAACTTCTTACTGACAAGAACAATCCCAAGAGAATCGCTGGCGCTGTTGGTTTCTCAACACGTGAAAACAAAGTCTATATCATCAAATGTAAAACAATGATGGTTGCTTGCGGTGGTGCTGTTAATATTTATCAGCCCCGTTCCGTTGGTGAGGGAAAAGGCCGTGCATGGTATCCCGTATGGAATGCCGGCTCTACTTACACCATGGCTCTTAGAGCAGGTGCTGAGCTTTCAATGATGGAAAACCGTTTCACCCCAGCCCGTTTCAAAGATGGTTACGGTCCTGTTGGTGCATGGTTCCTTCTTTTCAAAGCGCATCTTGAAAACGGTCTTGGCGAAAATTATGCCGGTTCTGATAAATCCAAAGCTGAACTTGCTAACTACGCTCCTTACGGAACAGCAGCAATCACTCCGACCTGCCTCCGTAACCATTTGATGCTGTTCGAAATGAAAGCAGGACGCGGTCCCATCATCATGAAGACTTCTTCTGCTCTTCAGAAACTGGGCGAGACCATGGATAAGAAAGAACTCAAACATCTGGAATCAGAAGCTTGGGAAGATTTCCTTGACATGACCTGTGGACAGGCGAACCTCTGGTGTGCAACAAACACCGAACCTGAAAAGAAAGACTCGGAAATCATGCCGACCGAACCCTACCTCTTGGGCTCACACTCCGGCTGCTGCGGTATCTGGGTATCCGGTCCGGATGAAGCATGGGTTCCCGATTCATACAAAATCAAAGCTGCCAATGGTAAAGTCTACAACCGTATGACAACTGTTGACGGTCTCTTTACTGCCGGTGATGGTATTGGTTGTTCCGGTCATAAATTCTCCTCCGGTTCACATGCCGAAGGTCGAATCGTTGCCAAGGAAATGGTTAAATACATCCGTGACAACGCTGGCCTCAAACCTGAGCTTGCAGAGTCCAAAGACGAATTGGTTAACCTCGTATGGAAACCCGTTCGTACTTACCTTGACAACTGCACTTACACCACAGCTGAAGATGTTAACCCCAACTATGCGAAACCCGCTGGTATGGCTCTTCGTCTGATGAAAGCCACCAATGAATACGGTGGTGGTACTGCAACATACTATCAGACAAGCAGCAAGGCTCTTGACATCCTTATCGACGATCTTCTTTTCATGATGCACGAAGATACTGAGAAACTCGCAGCTGGTGACCTTCATGAACTGATGAGATGCTGGGAAATCTTCCACAGAATCTATACCGTTGAAGCTCATGTACGTCACATCCGTTTCCGTAAGGAAACGCGTTACCCCGGCTTCTATTATCAGGCAGACTACCCCGGACAGGATGATGAAAACTGGTTCTGTTTCGTAAATTCTACCTATAATAAAGCAAACAAAGAGTGGACACTCAAGAAACAGGATTATATTAAGATTATTTCCTAATCTTGTGAATCACTCTGATTGAGTAGTATTGCAGGCCTCCAGGTGTCACCGATGCCTGGAGGCTTTTTTCATTAGGACCTATTGCTGTCATAGCGCATTCAAATGGTGTTGTAAAAAACCACCGTGTCCAGATTTTTAAGGGTTTTATTAGGATAAGGTCATCCATATAAAACCCTTCGGAATATGGGCACACAGGAGGTATGACCTGAAAAAGCCCCTTTTGATGTGTTCCAGATTATATAGGTTTTAACGATATGATCATTACATTTTATTTAATTTTTTTGCATGGAGGGATAGCATGACAATAGACAAAGCAGCCCCTGCTAGTGCGAGTGTTTTGGTTGTTGGCGGCGGAATTAGCGGACTGACCACGACCCTCGAAACCGCGGAAGCAGGTTATGAGGTGCTTCTGGTTGAAAAAAATCCGTATCTTGGTGGACGAGTAATGCAGCTTAATCAGTATTTCCCCAAGCTGTGTCCTCCGACCTGCGGGCTTGAAATCAACTTCAGGAGAATTCGGGAAAATAAGAAAATCAAAGTTTTGACCATGACGGAAGTTGAAAAGGTTGAAGGCAGCAAAGGGAATTATGCTGTCACCCTTAAAATCAGCCCCCGTTATGTGAATGAAAACTGCACATGTTGCGGAGCCTGTTCAGATGTTTGTGAAACGGAAATCGAAAACGAATTCAATTTTGGAATGAACAGGTCCAAAGCCGCGTATCTTCCAGCAGAAATGGCTTATCCGCCAAAGTTTGTTATTTCACCCGAAATCAGTTCCGATGATAAAAAACGTGTTCAGGATGCCTGTAAATACAATGCCATTGACTTTTCAATGGAAAGCAAAACCATCACCGTTAACGTTGCGGCCGTGGTATGGGCAACAGGCTGGAAACCCTATGATGCGACCAAAATCGACAATTTGGGATATGGACGACATCAGAATATCATCACCAACATGATGCTTGAGCGTATGGCTTCTTTGAATGGCCCCACCCAGGGCAAGATCCAGAGACCCTCGGATGGGAAAGCACCCAAGACCATCGCCTTTGTTCAATGTGCAGGATCCAGGGATGAAAACCATCTTCCCTATTGTTCTTATATCTGCTGCATGGCATCCCTGAAACACGCCACCTATGTGCGTGAACAGTATCCGGATGCTGAAATGACAATTTATTATATTGATCTTCGAGCTCCAGGCCAGAAATATGAAAAATTTTACAAGAAACTGAAGGATGATCCCAAGGTATTCTTTGTAAAAGGAAAAGTGGCTGAGGTGGCTGAGGTTGAAGATGGCAATATCACCGTCACTGCCGAAAACGCAGTGAGCGGTGAAAAAGTTCGACAGACCGTTGATCTCGTTGTTCTTGCCACGGGCATGGAGCCATCTGCCGCATCGGATAAACCCAATGCTGACCTGACGTTTACAGAAGACGGGTTTATCGTTAACGATTTCAAAAAAGGCGGTATGTTTGCTGCCGGATGTGCGAATAAACCGGCTGATGTTGTATCTTCAAACCAGAATGCGACAGGCATGGCCCTGAAAGCGATTCAAACCGTTGTGGGGAGGTAGAGATCGATGAGTAATAAACTCGGTGTATATATATGCAAAGGTTGTGGAATCGGTGAATCCCTCGATTGTGATCAGCTTGTCAAAGTGGCTGCTGAAAAACGTGCTCCTGCCGTGATTCATGATTGTCTGTGCGGCGCTGAAGGGGTTGAAGTCATAAAAAAAGGAATTGCCGAAGGCATTAATTTTATTTCCATTGTGGGCTGCTCCAAACGCGTGAATTTTGATATTTTCCAGTTTGAAGGCTGTATGATTGACAGGGTCGCCATGAGGGAAAACGTCGTTTGGACCATTTCTCGGGAAAACTATCCTGCCAAAACGGAAAATGACGACGAGTATTTTATCGACCATGTCCAGCTGGCTGCAGATGACTACATTCGTATGAGTCTGGCCCGTCTTGAAAAAGTCAAAATTCCCGAACCGTTTAAACTTGAATCCATTTCCAAGAAAATCCTCGTGATCGGTGGTGGTATGACCGGCATGTCCTCGGCTCTGGATGCAGCCAAGGCAGGTTATGAGGTGACCATCGTTGAAAAAAACAGCACCCTTGGCGGCTATGCCAGCAAGATGCGCAAGCAGATTCCCGTGGGCGAGCCTTATGAGACCCTCATCCCCACCATGGTAGCTGAGACCATCAAAGACGTTCAATCCATGAAAAACATCACAGTGAAAACCAATACGGTCGTGGCTCGTCTTGCCGGTCAACCGGGTGAGTTCACTGTGACGCTGAAGAATCCCAGCGAAAAAATTGAATTTGACGTTCCCTTTCCTCTTCCAGATGACATGAAAGTTGATGCGAACGGCAAAGAGTATGATGCGGAAAAACTCTTTGAAATTTATAAAGAATACAACAAAGGCAAAAAAGACGTTCTGACCCTGGATCCCAATGGCGAGCTTTTTGGTGCGGTTATCCTTGCAGCAGGCTGGAGACCGGATGTCCTGACGGCCGATGGGTTTGCCCATCTTGGTGTGGGTGATGCAGACGTGATTACCAACGCACAGTTCGAAGAAATCGCGGCCAAAGGAAAGATCGTCCGGCCTTCCGATGGAAAAGAAGCAAAGAATGTTGTGTTTATTCAGAGCCCGGGTGCAGGTGATGACCGGGATTTCAACTATGCCGGTTCCGTGACCAGCATGGTGGCTTTGAAACAGGCCAAATACGTTCGTGAAGATTATGAAGACGGAAAGGCTTATGTGATTTATCAGCACATGAGAACACCGGGACTCACCGAAGGCTTTTATAAGAACATGCAGCAGGACACAGGCGTGTTCATGACCAAAGGAGATGTCACATCCGTTGAAAAGAAAGGCAGCCAGCTGCTTGTATCTGCCAAAGACACCCTTCTGGGTGAAAATATCGGTATCAAGGCAGATCTGGTTGTTCTTGCGGCCGGTATGGTTCCAGCAACCGTTGATGATCCTGTCGTCAACATGGCATACAGGCAGGGTCCTGGTTTCCGGGATAACGATATTTATGATGGGTATGCAGACTCCAATTTCATCTGTTTCCCCTATGAAACCCAGCGTACAGGTATTTATGCCGCAGGCTGTGTCCGTCGAAGCATGACCATCGAAGAATCCATGGAAGATGCAGCCGGTGCGGCACTTAAAGCCATACAGTGTATTGATTCCGTAAACAGAGGCGTTTCGGTTCACCCCAGATCCGGCGATATGACCTTTCCTGATTTCTTTTTCCAGCGCTGCACTCAGTGTAAACGCTGTACCCAGGAATGTCCTTTCGGTGCTCTGGATGATGATGAAAAAGGGACTCCGAAGCCCAATCCCACACGCTGCCGCCGTTGCGGTACCTGCATGGGTGCTTGTCCTGAGCGTATCATCGGGTTTGCTGATTACAACATTGACAGCATCGGTTCCATGGTCAAATCCGTCTGGGTTCCCTCGGAAGATGATTACTACGGCGCTCCCATGCGAATCCTTTGCCTCTACTGTGAAAATGACGCCATGCCCGCCCTTGAAATGGCAGCCATGAAGAAAGCGCAGATCAATCCCCAGGTTCGTTTTATTCCTGTCCGCTGTCTTGGTTCAGTGAATACGATCTGGATCAAGGATGCTCTGGCACAGGGCATGGACGGTGTTTTCCTTCTGGGTTGTAAACACGGTGATGATTACCAGTGCCATTTTGTCAAAGGCAGTGAGCTTGCTGATGTTCGTATGGCGAAAATCGGTGATGCCCTTGGAAGCCTTGCCCTTGAACTTGAGAGGGTCGGTCAGTTTGAAGTGGCCATTGATGATTATGATAAAGTTCCCGGAATTATAAACGCATTTGTTGATCAAGTTGTCGCCTTGGGTCCCAACCCCTTTAAAGGTTTCTAAACGCTTTTTCAACAAACAGATGATGATGAACGGCCTGCACAGTTTTAACACTGTGCAGGTTTTGCAAAGTTTATAAATATCAGAGAAATTGGGAGGCATTAACATGTCGAATCAATACGTTATAGAGCCGAATCTGACCTTCATCGATGAAGTGATCGGACTCGGCGGTGATACATTGAAAAAATGTTTCCAGTGTGCCACATGCTCGGTTGCATGTCCCATTGCGCCGGAAAACAGCCCTTTCCCACGAAAAGAAATGATCGCGGCATCCTGGGGTTTGAAAGACAAGCTGGTGGGAAGTGCCGATATCTGGCTTTGCCATGAATGCGGTGACTGCACAGCCCTTTGCCCACGTGGTGCCAAACCGGGTGCAACACTTTCAGCCATTCGGTCTTATGCCATCAGTGAATATTCCGGCTCTGTCCCTGTTCTGGGGAAACTGTCCAAGATGGTCACGGATCCGAAAAAACTGGCCCTTTTGACAGCCGTTCCGGCGGTCTGGTTTGCCTTGATGGCATTTATCACGGTGTTTATGGGCGGAACCATGGAGAAAATTTTCCATGCGATCGGTCTCCACTGGGCACATGTGACGGATGCACCTATCGCCCAGGCCCGTTTTGTTTCGACCTGGCTTGTGGATTTCACCTTTGTTCCGGTGTTTAACATCAGCATTTTGATCTTTGTTTATACCTTATATAAGATGCTTACCGATATGCACACCAATGCAGTTCTTGAAGGCAAAACCGATAAGGAGAAACTGGATTACAAAGAATATTTCAAAACCATCCCGACGGTTCTTAAGAAAGTTCTGGCACACACTCAGTTTAATGAATGTGGTGAAAACAAGAGCCGTGGAACCGCCCACATGATGGTCCTTTTTGGATTTATCGGCTGCTTGATCGTGACCACCATCGGCTTTTTCTTCCTTTACATTCTTGGCAAACCCGGCCCATATTCACAGCTCTGGCCCTTTAAATGGTTGGGGAACATCGCCGGTATATCCATTGTTATGGGCTCGGCCCTGATGATCAAGGAACGCCTTTCAAAAACCGATTTGAGTGCTTACAAAGACTGGTATCTTCTTGGGCTCGTTCTGACTCTGGGTGCCACAGGTCTTATGACTCAGATGGCTCGTCTGGCCGGTATGGAATATGTGACCTATGCCATTTATTATGTGCATCTGATTGCTATCTTTCATCTGTTTGCCTACCTGCCTTTCTCAAAACTGGCTCATATTGTATACCGTTTGGCTGCTATGACTTACGCTGAATACGCGAACCGTAAATAAATTTTTTTTCAAAAAATTTATGTGAAAAAGGAGAGGGGAAACCCTCTCCTTTTTTTGTTTGTGCAGGGTGTTTTGGGGAAGAGATTCATTTTTGATGAACTCGCAAAAAGTCAACGTATGGCTATGGAAAAAGGTCCATAGGCAAGGCATAGTGTTTGGTCGGGCGTGAAGGCATACTTGATGCGTATGTCGAACGTCCGGCCAAACACTATAACGCCGCATATGGGACTTTTTACGACGCCATCATTTTTAGGGGTTTAGGAATGAGATGACGTCAAGCCCTGGTACCCTTTTGAATTCTTTGATTCTCCCATTTTGAAAAGTCTATGGGGCTGCCTGATCGTTCGGAATGAATAAATACGTTTGTATATAGTATTAATCCCATGGGTTCTGCTCAATTGGGATGTGCTTGCGAATGTCAGTTAAATTTTTTGAAAAGGCCTCTACATCATCAGCAAGGGACGGTAACTCTGCAAAAAATTTGTTTAGGTCTTTCACGTTTAGGGGTGATACGGGATCAGCTGGCGATAGTTTCGCGACAACGTTATTGCCCCGCTCCAATTCCACAGTGATGCCTTGGTAATAAACTCTGTTCAACAGGTCAGAAAAGGTTCTGACAGCGTGTGTTACACTCATGCGTTCTATCAATTTAGCATCCTTTTATTAATTGATCATATAATACGATAATTATACATTTGATTTAGCTAAATGAAAAATTATTATTTGTTGTCTATCCTATGGACGAGAAGAAAGACCCCAACCCATTTGCCCAGCTTTTTAAAAGCTGGCCGCCGGAGGCATGCTTTTCTTCGTGTTCTTGAACGACCAAAGGGAGTGGGTGGTTAAACTATTTAATCGTTTTTCTTCATGGTAAAACCGTTTTTTTTTCAAACCAAGGCAACGCCTGGGAGTGCTATTCGTTATATTCTTTTCTTTAAAGGTCAGTATTTCATAGCTCTATGATATCTCAATGGGGAAAGCGCTTGAATATTTCAGATTCTTGATTCATATTAGAAGTACATTGTTAAAGAAAACGATGGGTGTGCTTACAATTTATTCCATAGGATTATCTGATTTCATTCAAACCACAGTCACTGGAAAAGACGTTCATGAGAGAGCCTCGAATATTTACGGATACAAGTAATTTTTTTGGCATTGATTATGGAGATATCATTGAGGTCAATGGCAATCGGTATCTTATCAAAGGCCATGAGCGGGAAGATCGTTTTGGTCTTGATGAACCAAAATTCTGGGTTAAAAAGGCTTTGGATCTTACGACAAATGAGCGGAAAATTATTAAATTATCTTTTTCGGAAACCTTTGAAACAAGTATCGGCATGGTCAGGATACCCTGTTTCAGAAATCCTGAAAAAGAAGGGGCTGTGCTTAACCTTGTTGGCGATCATCCCCATTTCATGCATGGCAAAGCATACGTTGATATAAAAGGCAACAGCGTCCGGGTGATCGATATTGTTCCGGGTCTCAATCTTTACAGGTACATTGAAACCCTTACCATGGACCATAAACACTATTTCAACGAGGTCTTTCCTCACATCCTCAAAAATCTTATCAAGGCTTTCGAGGCACTGCGATTGCTTCACATGCACGGACTTAGGCACGGTGATGTTCGAAATGACCACATCATCATTGAAAGCAGCACAGGAAATTATGTCTGGATCGATTTTGATTATGATTATCAAGCCATGGAAAACCCCTTTAGTCTGGATATTATGGGGCTGGGGAATATCCTGCTTTTTACCATAGGTAAGGGATTTCACAACCTCCAGGAAGAAGACAAGGGGACCTTGGTGTACAAAGCGCTGCGTGAAATTGCAGAGCCGGAGGATTTTTCAATCCTTCATAAATGGCGGTTTATGAATCTGAAGAAACTGTATCCTTACATCCCCAATGGACTGAACGATGTTTTAGCCCACTTTACCCAAGGGGCCGAGATTTTCTATGAATCGGTTGATGAGGTTGTGTCCGATTTGAAGAAGTTTATTTAATTTTTTAGATGTCTTATATCTATCTATCTATCGATTAATTCTATTAATGAGCGCATGATTTGCCTGTCCACGATATGACGGAGGGTGGAAAATTTTAAAAGGAAAATGGTCTTATCGGTGGGCACAGCCCACCTTACCATAGGTTTACGCATGATAGTAGGTCCTCGTTGTTCGACTACGGGTATGGATGTCACCATTCCAAACCACGAAATCAATCAAAAACAATAACACCCTATCGTAGGGTGGGCTGTGCCCACCAAATAGACCGTCTCCTCATGAAATGCGTTGCAATTGGATATGTGATCTGTTTTTGAAGTATAATCTTAAACAAAAAAACCCCCGTTTTATAAACGGGGGTTTTTTTTAATCTCTATTTTAGTGTGCTTGAAGCACACTAAGAATTACTCGATTGATTGATAGTATTTAATCAGAATGTCAGCAACTTCGGGGCGTGAAAATTCTTTGGGGGGCTTGATACCTTTGCCCAGCATTTCACGAACCTTTGTACCTGAAAGAAGAACAAAGTCTTCTTTGGTATGGTCGGTTACACGGTTCATCATAACAACTTTGTCAAGTTTCTTTGAGTAAGCAGTATGATCAGCTCTGTAAATATCGATCTGAAGATCGTCTTTTGAGATGCCGTCAAAAATGGTCTGTGCATCAAAAGGACCATAGTAGTCGCCAACACCTGCGTGGTCACGACCTACGATCAGGTGTGTACAACCGCAGTTCTGACGGAAGCATGCATGAAGAACAGCTTCACGGGGACCGGCATAAAGCATGTCAAAACCGTAGCCTGTAACCAGAACAGTATTGGGCGGAAAGTAAACGTCAACCATTTTACGGATGCAGGCATCACGAACGTCAGCAGGAATATCACCTTTTTTCAGTTTACCAAGCAGCATGTGGATAAGGATACCGTCTGCTTTTTCATCTTCATAAGCCATGCGGCAGAGTTCTTCATGGGCAAGATGCATGGGGTTACGGGTCTGGAAAGCAACAACTTTTTCCCAGCCGAGTTTTCCCATTTCTTCACGGATTTCAACGGCAGTTTTAAAGGTGCCTTTGAATTCGCTGGGGAAATAGGAGAAGTTCAGTACCTGAATCGGGCCGGAGATGCATACTTTTCCAACGGTGTTGAATGTGGAAACACCCACGTGCTCCATATCATCTGTTCCGTAGATGGCTTTGGTCATGGTTGCCATTTGTGCAGCGGTGAACTCTTCAATGGCTGTTACATCCTGGATGGCGATGATGGGGTTGCCTTTGACGTTGGGATCTTTAAGAGCAATGCGTTTTGCGCCTTTGATGGCGGAAGCATCTTCAACAACGTTGATAACCGGAGTGGGCCAGAATTGACCGGATGTGGTTTTCATGGTTTCGGCAACGCTCATGGAGTCAGCAACATTCATGTAGCCTTTAAGGGGCGTAAAGTAACCACCGCCGAGCATAACGGCATTTCCGGCAGCAGCAGAGCTGATGAGAATTGAAGGAAGACCTGCAGCTTCTTTGAGCAATGCAGCGCGTTTTGCGTCGTCTGCCACATACAAGGGAATCAATTTGTCTGAACCAAGTGGTTTAATCATGAGTTTCTCCTCTGGCTGTATAATCACAACCAATTAAAGTATTTAATATAAAGGTTTTTTGCTAACCAATATGACCTCAAATAAATAAAAAACACACCATGACACCCCATGGGGACTAACCATGTTAAAAACGGGTTTGTGTTTTTTATGGGGCTGATGCTACTTTAAAGCCAAATTTTAATATCAATTGATTGCCCTTGTGTCAAGGGTAATCGTTTAGACCCTTTGAATGACGACAGATCCTTAGGGCTTGAACGTTTAAGAAAATCAGTGGATTGTGCGGGGTTTGTACCCTTAACGGTCATTGGGAGCCCGGCCTTGTTAAGGCCGGGCAACCTAAACATCATAGGAACAGATTAAGGATGGGTGATGGGCTGCACGACAATATAAGATATCTGTTTTTCAATAAATGAAGATTTTTTTGGCACCAGGCAATAAACAAGGTCATTCACACCATTTGAGTCCACGTCGTCTATATAAAAATCAGGGATGTACCCGGATATCTTCTGGGTGGACCACTGTGTTTTAAAGCCGAGTGTGTCCCAGGTCATGCACTCCACAGACCCTTCCACAAAATTTTTCAAATTACTGAACATCCGTGGCGAAGAATTTTTGTTTAAAAGGGTGACAACGTCAATTTTTCCGTTCTTATCAAAATCACCGGCCATGATGCGCACAGAAAAATACATGCGTTCCTGATCTGTTTGTTTCAAGGGCTCGGTAAATTTGTTCGATCCGCCATAGCGGTCACTGCTTAACCAGCTTTCCTCTCCTTTAAAATCCAAGATCTTCAGGTAATCACTGGGGGTATAGGTCAGGGTGAGCAGAGACCCCTTATTAAAGATATCTGCGGTGTCAAAGGCGTATATGTTCAGATTCTTATCAGGCATGGCACAGGTTTCAATGGGGATATAGCTTTTCCCGGCGGTATCCCTTCCCATGGTCATGATCTTGTCATCGAATACCTTATTGGTAAAATATTGTTGCTGGCCTAAAAGGGCTCGCTCACCGGTGTCGGGTCGTTTCCCGGTTCTGAAAAAAAAGTCCATGTTCTGATAAATCAAGGCATAGGTTTTCCCGTCCCATTCATAGGCATAGGAAGAGACTTGATTGCTTCGTGAATGAACCGCACTGACGATAATCTCATCAATTCCGTTGTGATTGCTGTCAAAGGTATCCACAAACAGATTGATCAGGTATGACTTGCCTTCAAGTCGGGTTTCGAGGCTGAAGACACCCTCTTGAAAATGTTCGATAAAGATGGAATGGCGATCTGTGACCACAATTTGTTTTTTTCCATCTCCATTCACATCCCCGATGGCCACGGCATTGATTTCAGCCTCTATTCTCGGGGACCGGACCAGGGGCCCGGTTAGAGCCGAGCTTGGTGCGTCTGATTTTACAGGCAATGGCGCTATGGCTTGTGCCGGTGGTGAGGCAACCGTGTCATTTTTTTCAGGATGGATTTGATCGGTAAAGGCTTCCATATCTTCAAAAAGCTTTTCCTTATCCGGTTCAATTCTGGAAAATGCGATGCGGGTTTTGCCTGTGGCTGTATCGATCCAAAAGGTATTGATGCTGATGCGCTCACCCAGGAAGGTCAGGCTCCCCATGACCAAGGAATCCATGCTCTGTTCTGACGCCTGTTTGATGGCTTCAGCCTTGTCTGTCTCTTTGTCACTGCGGACAACGGTGAAGCCCTTGGCTGAAAGTTGTGTTTCGATCAGATCGCCCAGGCCGCTTTTAAGAAAATCCATGGGGGTTTCTGAATGAATTGAAAAGGGAAATACAAGGATACGTTCTGATTCCGCCATGGCCAGAGTGGTATGAAGGAGGCCGGTAAGTAGGACCAAAACAAAGAATAAACGATTCGTCACAGGTTTTGTCATGGATGGATCTCCAAATATAAAGGTAACAAATTGAGGCGCTTTATTTTCGCGCCCATGTCTGGATGACAACATAGCTTGTTTTTTTGGAAAACAGGTTTTTTCCTCGATTGATCACGGAATAAACCAACTCGGGGTGTTCATCGCCATCTGTATCGACCTGTGAGAAATCAGTGATAAACCCCGTGACTTTCTCCGTTTCGAAAAGGGATGAATACCCCAAACCGGTTCGCTTGAAAACAATGATCTGGCCCTTGGTGTAGTTTTTCATACCTGAAAAAAGATGGTTTGTTAATTCTTGATTTTTTACGGTGATCAGCTCGTTCACTCCATCCTTGTCAAGGTCACAAAAAAGAAGCCGGGGCTCTATGTATAATCGGTTGGTTTTATCTCTGTCCATGGGGTCTGTCATGGACATAAACGAGGTCCCCCCGCCCATGGGTTCCTCGCTTTCCCACAAAAGGTTCAGGGTTCCGTCATAGACCCTGAGCCGGTTATTAAAGGCATACATGGCATAGCTGGTGTCCATGGTATCCCTGGACAGTGTGAAGGAAAACAGATTGATGGCTTCTGCGGGTGTGGACATAGGGGGCCCGGGACTGTAGTTGTCGGCACTATAATCAAACCGGCAAAGTGGGCTGCCCAGAAGGCTTGAAAGATTCTTGTTTTTCTGAGACACAATTCCCGGGGATGATTCACCGGGGAAGATCAGACTGCGAAATACCCATTTCAAGCCGGATTGAATGGTTTTAAAAACATGTCCGTCCCATTCAAGGATAAGGGAGTTGATGCTTTTATGATCCCTTTGAATCAATGAAACAAAAATTTCACAGTGACCGTCTTTGTTGACATCCGCAACATCCACACCCACCACACTATCATCGCCGGGGATTTGAAACCTTGCCTGAGGGGTCAGGGCCTTTGGAGCCATGGCCCAGATGGAGATGGCATCCTTGTGGGCCAGGACAAGATCCTGTGCCTGATCACCGTCCAGATCACCCGTGGCCATGCCGATGATTTCATCATTTATGGGGGGGCTTTTCCATAAGGATCCCGAAGAAAGACCAAGGCGATTGTTTTCTTTTTCAGGCGGGGTGTCCATGGGCCTTGATTTGGGGTAACACGGTGCGCAAAGCAAGGAGGCCACCTGCTCTGAAAAGACTGTGAGGTGGCCCAAAAGGGCCTCGTCTCCTGTGCCCAGATCATGAAAATGAAGACGTGTTTTATTTGCGTCCCGGTCAAAGAGAAAGGCATCGGTGGTCAGGGTCTGGCCGAACTTGACCACGGTTCCGTATATCAGAAAATTTGCGTCACGTTTTTGGGTAATGGCAAGGGCTTCCTCGGGGCTTGGACTGGCCACATCCATGGGGATCGTTGAGGCACTGGGGGTGGTCATAAGTGAGCAGGTGTCGCTGGCCAGCCGACTGCTTAAAAATGCCTGGACCCCTGATTGAACCAGGTCCGGTTTGTCCGAGGAAACAACGCGAAAGGGCATGACAAGGATCGAAGGGGGCTCTGATGCCATAACAGGAAGGGGCAGACCCATGAAACAGACGATTATAAGTGTATAGGTGATGGTTCTAATACATATGCTCACGATCATTTCTCCCGGAGATAACTGATGGTTTTAGACAGGTTTGATTTTTGTAAATACCACAAGTCTGTGTTGAATTGAAAGAATATTTAAAAGCCTATTGCCTATAAGGTAACAGGGCAAGGCTAAGGGCAGGTTGAGCGTGTTAATCCCCTGTGTTAGAATACCGTTAGTATCGTGAGTCCATGTATTTTATCCTTGAAATTATACGGGTCATGCCTTATAAAATTGTACTTATGAATTCCATGCGCACCACTCCATATCTATAGCGAAGGCTATTAACAAGTTTAACGACGTTCATATAACAAACATGTAAAAAAGGAGAGGCTGAAATGAAAAAAATGTTACTGATTGCGATGGCGGTTACACTTGGTGTCGCTGTTTCCATGCCGGCAGCAGCGGTTGAAAACGAATTCGGCGGTTATTGGCGGACACGCGCTTCCAGTGAAATTGATTTTGATGGAACGGAAAACGGCCCGCACAGTGGGACAAATTCACGCGTTGATACACGGACCAAGCTTTATTACACAGCAAAATTCAATGAAAATTTCAAATTCGTCAATAAATTTGAAATTGACAATTACTGGGGCGATGACACCGGTGGTGATATCGGAGCTGACGGAAAAATTATTGAAGTGAAAAATACCTACATTGATTTTAACGCCGCCAATCATAATTTTAAAATTGGTATCCAGCCCGCAGTGATTGCTCGTGGTTTTATGTTCGATGATGATTTTGCCGGCGTCACAGCAACGTGTAATATCGGTTCCATGGCCCTTCCTTTTATCTGGATGAAAACTTCCGATAAAGACCTTGATACCGATTATAATCCGACAATTGGATCAAAATTAGGAACAACCCGTGATTATTATGCATTTAATCCTAAGTTCACTGTCAATGACACCTTGACCGTGAATCCCTTTATCCTTCTGGATAAAGAACAAAGCACCGACACTGCGGTTTACTATGTGGGTGCCAATGTGGATGCAAAAATCGATACAGTTTCCGCGTGGGGTACAGCCATCTACGAAACCGGTGAAACAGCAAATGTGGACAATGCTGCATATCTTATGGCAGTGGGTGCAGATGCGGGTCTTGTTCATGGTCAGTTCTTCTATGCAAGCGGTGATGATGGAACGGATGCAACAGAAGATAACACATTTGCCGGACCTGCTGGAGCATGCTACTACTGGTCGGAAATCATGGGTAAGGGTATCTTTGATGACACAAACTCCAACAATGCTCCCGGAACTGCAGTCAGTGATGTCATGGCCCTTAATGTTGGAGTCACGATCAAACCCATGGATAAGCTGACACTTGCAGCTGACCTCTGGTATGCCCAGCTTTCCGAAGACACGAATATGGGTACTGTTGCCGTGCCGGACATGCAAAAAGATCTGGGTTTTGAAGTTGATGTGAAAGCAACGTACATGATCCTCGACAATCTGAAACTGGATGTTGTCGCAGCTTATCTCATCGCAGGTGACGCCACAGGTACTGAAGACCCCATCGAATTGGGTACGCAGCTTTCTTTCAGCTTCTAATAAGACCATTCGAATATGCATGAATTGATTTGATATGTAACCCGGGCGGGAGTTCTCCTGCCCGGGTTTCTTTTTTTAAATTCCAGGTATCCCCTTTTTAAGTTAAACACCCTTCTATTCGATTTGTGATCACTCTGATATTTTCAAGGACTACAAACTCACATTTATGCATAAATTATTATTTTAAATGACATAAATGTCTTTATATATAATTATTATTACAAACAATGTTTGGTGCGAAATGAATTTATTCATATTAAAAACAGTTATATATATTGTTTTATGTCATGAATGCATATCCTGGCATACTCCATGAATGAGTCTTGTGTAACAGTTTACCCTGGTAAGGGGAGGATACAGTCGGGCCCGACTGAACATACTAAATGACATTTTGAAACAGGAGACAGATGAACATGGTTAAGAAGATTGGGATGATTGTACTTGCGGCGATGGCATGGTTCTCACCAGGACTGGTTGGGGCTGAGATGACAGTGGAGGGGACCTACGTTGTGGATGGTGACTATTACGACACCGGGGATGTGGATTACGGATATTACAGCCATGAGCTTGATATTGCCGTTATGTTTAAAACAGATGAAAACACGTACCTGAAAACCTCCTTCGGGATTGTGGACCGGACCTGGGGCGATGACCCGGCAACAATCTATACATCTGATTTTACATTGGACAGGGTCTGGCTCACCCATAAATTCATGAGCGGATATACGGTCGAAGCCGGGTTGATGGATGGGGGCACCTGGGGAACCATGCTGGGTGATGCTGATGACGGATATCTTCGATTGCGGTTGGCCAAGGATTATACCATTGGAACCTTATGCGGCTATGTCCAGAAAAACAATGAAATCGGTGCCAGCGATACCACTGTTGTCGACGGGGAAAAAGATGATGCGGATGAATATTCAGTGGGGATGATTGTCAAAGCCGGTAATGTCACCATCATGCCCATGGTTTCCTACGCTGATGACAGCTCAACGGTTATGGACCAGGGCAGTGAAGGCACTAAAACAGTGTTGGTTGATTTGGCTGTTAGCGGTGACATGGGAGCCATCGGGTTTGAGGCTGAAATCAACTATTTTGACGTTTCCACCGATGTGCCTGGTGACAGTGATTTCAGCAACATCAACCTTTATGCCGATGTCTGGACGACCATGGACGCCATCAAAGCAGGACTTGCCCTTGCCTATGGTACGGAAGATGACGGACACTATGTGGACTTTGGAGTTGACTTCGCCCCCATGGAACTGATGGACAATGACGGTGATATATCAGGCCTTGGCGCCATGATGTTCGTAAAAGTCTATGGTGAATACACCGTCAATGAAAAACTCAGCCTGGGCGCTGCCATAGCTTACGGTGATTTTGAAGAAGATGCTGTGGGCACATCGGACACAGGCCTTACCGAATTTGACATCACGGGTTCGTATAAAATCACCGATGCCCTGACCTATTCCGTGGCCCTGGCCTACGGGGATGTGGACGCTCTGGCAGACCCTATTTTATATCTGGGTAATGAAATCGAATTCAGTTTCTGATTTAATGAAACAAGTTTACCATGAAGCATGAAGTTCATGAAGAAAAGAAAACATCTCCACCCTAAACTTCATGCCCTTCATGAACTTCATGGTGAATAAAAAGTTAAGTTTCCAGGCTTTGCCTGGAAACGAAATAAAAAAACGTTTTAACCACGGAGGCACGAAGAGCACGAAGAAGGGCAAAAGATTTATCCCTGCCGGGGGCCAACCTTTTAAAAAGGTTGCCAAATATTCATTTTGGGGCTGAGTCAAATGTCCGCTGTCGAGATGCAAGCACGGGCACGAAGCATCGTGCCCCTACTCTCCGTGCGATGATCTCCTACGTGAGAGACCAGCTTTTTGGTTGTGGCTTTGCCGCGCTGTGCTCTTCGCGTTCTTCAGTGAGTTACGCGAACGGGTGGTAACCATTTATTTTTTTTCTTTCTTGGGAATTAATTCAAGCAGTTTATCCGGATGTGCATAGACGTTGAATGGAACGTCCTGTTGCTGGGGTTTTATGTCTTCCGGGATGTCCCGTGAAAAAAGATCCCGGTTGATTTTGGCTGCGATGACATCCACGATGGGGATGATGGCGTCGGCGTTTTCGTACTGGCCGCTTTTTTCTGACAGTTCAAGAATGGGTTTCCCCGTAAGTGTATCGAGAACAAAGGCCTGCACAGAAATGCCTTTAACCGATTCGTCCAGGCTGCCTGTCAGAATATAATCGGCATGGGTTTGAATACCCACCTCAAGAATACGTTCCTGGGGGGCCTTGTCAGAGTTTCGGTAAATGGCGATGGCCGTGGATTTATCCACGATGTCAATCTGGTTTTTCAAGGCAATCCGTGATGAAAAAAGATCGATGAGCCCGGTGTCAAGGTCGGTCAATCCGGATTCCGATGTCACGGTAAAAGGAGTGATGACCATGGTGCGGATCTCCGCATTGCCGGTCTGTACCAGGCAGAGAAAGAAAACATTGATCAGAATAAAAAGGGCATAACAAGGGTTTTTCATAAAGGACCTCCAAAAACTATTTCAGTTTGTCTGCAAGAAGCTGATTGACAACGGCCGGGTTTGCCTTTCCCTGGGTGGCCCGCATGATCTGGCCCACAAAAAAACCCATGAGCTTTGTTTTTCCCCCTTTAAACGCATCAACTTCAGATGGGTTTTCATTAAGGATGCGATCCACAATAGCCTCTATTTCTGATGTGTCAGACACTTGGGCAAGGCCCTTTTCCTCCACAATCAGCTTTGGACTTTTTCCGCTTTTAGCCATGTCTTCGAAAACAGTCTTGGCCATGGTGCCGCTGATGACATCCGTATCCACCAGGGCCAGGAGTTCAGCCAGGGATTCCGGGGAAACCGGAGCATCGTCAATGGAAATATTCTGGGCATTGATCAATGCCAGCAATGAGACCATGACCCAGTTGGCAACCAGCTTGGGTTTGTTAATCATAGCCAGGCAACGTTCAAAATAGCGGGCCAGTTCAATGGATGAGGTCAGGACAGCGGCATCCTCAGCAGATAGCCCAAGCTCGCTGGAATAGCGTTCTTTTTTGGCTTCGGGAAGTTCGGGGATGCTGTCTTTGATCCGGGCCAGCCAGACCTCGTCGATGATGATGGGCAGCAGATCCGGGTCAGGGAAGTAGCGATAGTCATGGGCATCTTCCTTGCTCCGCATGGACACGGATTTCCCTTCATCAGCATTCCACAGACGAGTTTCCTGGACAATTGCACCCCCGTCATCCAGAATATCGGCTTGCCGGTTGATTTCGGAAACAATGGCCCTTTCGATGTTTCGAAAGGAGTTCAGGTTTTTCATTTCCGTGCGGGTTCCGAACTGGCTGGCTCCTGGCCGGCGCAAGGATACATTGGCATCACAGCGCAGGCTCCCTTCTTCCATGTTGCCGTCACAGACCCCCACATATCTGACAAGGGCATGGATCTGCCGCATAAAGGCACCGGCCTCTTCGGCCGAACGCATGTCCGGTTCGGAAACGATTTCGATCAAAGGTGTTCCGGCACGATTCAAGTCCACAAGGCTGATGGGCCTGTGGGGATCATGGTTGGATTTGCCTGCATCATTTTCCATATGAATCCGGGTGATGCCGATGCGTTTTTTGCTTCCGTTGCCAAGGGTGATATCCAGGTATCCCTTCTGGGCAATGGGCAGATCGAACTGGGTGATCTGGTAGCCCATGGGCAGATCCGGGTAAAAATAATTTTTCCTGGCAAAGCGGTTGTCCATGAGAATGTCGCAGTTCATGGAAAGGCCTGCTTTGATGGCATATTCCACGGCTTTTTTATTAACCACAGGAAGCACGCCGGGCATGCCCAGGCACACAGGACAGGTCTGGGAGTTGGGGGCTGCACCAAAGCGGGTGGAACAACCACAGAATATTTTGGTGTCGGTTTTCAGTTGGGCATGAATTTCAAGGCCGATGACCACCTCGTATGTCATAGTCAAAATTCCTTATAGATTGACGGTTTTTTAATACGTTTCCTCCGGCTTGGGCCGGGGATCGCCTGCGTTTAAAAAAATCGGGAGGCAGGTTTTTCCCATGCTCAATGTGATAAAAAGATCCACTGCCTCAATGGATTTACCATTAAGTGGACGCGGCTTCAATCAATTATTGATTTTCCATGGGGATTTCTTTTTGACAAAGCCAGGGGTCTCCACTAATATAAAATGTTTTTAAATGGGTTGGATGGAACGATACGAAAGGCAGATATCGATGAAGTTTTTTTTGTGTGTGGTGGGAATGGTGATGATCCTTGAGGGTCTGCCCTGGTTTGCCTTTCCCGAAAAAATGAAACAGGTCCTGGCCATGTTATTTACCCAGAAAGAGTCCCAGCTGAGGGTCATGGGAATCGCCCTGATGCTGGTGGGCCTTGTGCTGGTTTTTTTTGGAAAGCAGTGATTTGATGTATTTGTTGTCCGATTATGCCTATGATCTTCCGGAAGATCTGATTGCAAGCCATCCAGAACAAACCCGCGATGCGTCCCGCCTTTTGTGCCTGAACCGGAGGACCGGTGACATGGATCACCGGATGTTTGCTGATGTGATTGATCAGCTTCTGCCGGGTGATGTGCTGGTTATGAACAATACCCGGGTGATTCCCGCACGACTTTTAGGGTTCAAGGACAGTGGGGGCAAAGCCGAAGTTCTGATCATCGATTATGTGGGAGGCATGGCCCGGTATGAAAAAGGAGAACCCTTTGAGTGCCAGTGTCTGATCAAGGCGTCCAAAGGGTCAAAGCCGGGAACCATGATTCGGTTTGATCAGGACTTTTCAGCCGAAGTCATTGGCTTTGACCAGGGTATTTACACGGTGCGTTTCCATGTATTGGGCGGTTTTGAGTCCCGGCTGGACCAATTGGGGCGGATGCCCTTGCCGCCGTATATCAAACGAGAGGACCCGGATGCCTGGGCCCTTGAGGACAGGACGCGCTATCAGACGGTCTATGCCTCGGAAAAAGGGGCGGTGGCCGCCCCCACGGCCGGGCTTCATTTCACGGAAGACCTCCTTGACCGAATTCGGGGAAAAGGGGTTGAAACAGCTCAGATCACCCTCCATGTGGGTTACGGCACCTTTGTGCCGGTCCGGGTCTCGGATATCCGGGACCACCAGATCCACAGTGAACGCTTTCAGATACCTGAAAAAAGTGCAGACCTGATCAACCAGGCCAAAAAAGAAGGACGGCGCATCATTGCCGTGGGCACCACCACGGTCCGGACCCTGGAATATGCAGTTCATGAAAACAATGAGGTTCGACCGGGTTTCGGGGTCTGCGATGTGTTTATCTATCCCGGCTATGAGTTTAAAATCATCGATGCCATGGTCACCAATTTTCATATTCCCGAATCCACACTTTTGATGCTTGTGTCGGCTTTTGCGGGGCGGGATTCAATTCTGAGTGCCTACAGAGATGCTGTCAAAGAAAAATATCGGTTTTATAGTTATGGGGATGCCATGTTTATTGGGTGATGGATTTGGCGGACTGAGTGGACGGGGTGGACTGAGTGGACGGGGTGGACAGTCTGTGGGGGGCTTTGCCTCCCTTTGTTATTCATCTCCCCGATCTCGGACCCGGCCTCTTAGGGATTTGATGAGGCCTTTTCGGTTTTTGCTGTCCAGGATCCGTCGTTTGGAAGCGGCGGTGGGTTTGGTTTTGATGCGTTTTTTTGGCCGGATGCGTGCCTTTTGGATCAGTTCGTTAAGACGGGCTTTGGCGTCTTCACGGTTCATGTGCTGGGTCCTATGCGAACTGGCATTGATATGGAGAAAACCCTGGCTGTCCATGCGTTTGCCGGCCAGCCGGATCAATCGCTGGCGGACACGTTCGGGCAGGGTGGGGGAGTTGATCACATCAAAACGCAGGTGCACAGCCGTGGACACTTTGTTGACATGCTGGCCCCCAGGTCCGGATGCACGGACAAAATCCATTTTTATCTCGTGATCAGGAATGTAAATTATGTCCGCTTGGTCACTCATATCATCGTCTTCCTTAATTTTCCTTGTCAAAAATGACGTTTCACCTGAAAGGGCAATCTGCCTTCGGCGACCCTGGGGGGTCAACCTTTTAAAAAGGTTGCCAAATAGGCTTTTAGGTGAGGGCATGCTGTCACCTTGGGTCGGTCGATTATCGTTGCCCATCCCTTTCAACCCATTTGCCCAGCTTTTTAAAGCTTGCCCCAGCGAAGAGAGGGAGCTGGCCGCCGGAGGCAACCATGTATATTCTGTCCCTGTTCCATGGCGGGGCTGTAAGGATACTCACTATCATGTTTTTTGTCTGTCTGCAAAAGAGAAAGAAATCAAATCCTTGCTTTCCCGGATGATTTGTCTTTGTATAAACAGGGAATTTTATGATACTCTGCCGGATTAAATTAATTTGATATAAAAATATCCCATGGGAGATTCATGTTAGGGTTTGAAATAACAGCACAATCAACGGAAACACGAGCCAGGGCAGGGTCCATGACCACCCTGCATGGAGAAATCAAAACACCGGTGTTCATGCCCGTGGGCACCCTGGGGTCGGTGAAGGCCTTATCCGTGGAGGAGGTCAAAGAATGCGGTGCCCAGATTATTCTTGGCAATACCTACCATCTCTATCTGCGACCGGGATGCGAGGTTATTGACCTGTTCAAGGGGCTGCATGGTTTCATGAAATGGGATGGCCCCATCCTCACGGACAGCGGCGGGTTTCAGTTTTTTTCCCTGGCCAAGCTGGCCAAAACCACCGAAGAGGGAGTGTCTTTCCAATCCCATATCGACGGGTCACGGCATGTGTTCACACCTGAAAAATCCGTGGAGGTCCAGCAGAGTCTGGACTCGGATATCATCATGTGCCTGGACGAATGCATTGCCTATCCGGCCTCCCACGAAGCTGCAAAAAAATCCCTGGAACTCACCACCCGCTGGGCAGCCCGATGCAAAACCTTCTGGGAAGAGATGACCTTTCGGAAAAACGCCCTGTTCGGCATTGTGCAAGGGAGTATGTACAAGGATTTGAGAGCCCAGTCAGCCCGGGAGCTGGCTGATCTGGATCTTCCGGGCTACGCCATCGGAGGCCTGAGCGTTGGGGAACCCAAGGACCTGATGATGGAGATGGCCAATCACACCCTGCCCCTTCTGCCCCAGGATAAACCCAAGTACATCATGGGCGTGGGCACCCCCGAAGATCTGGTGGAGCTGACGGCCATGGGGGCTGACATGTTCGATTGCGTCATGCCCAGCAGGAACGCAAGAAACGGCAAACTGTTCATCGACTCAGGGGCCATAAATATCAACAACGCCGTACACCGGATGGACACCGGCCCCCTGGACCCAAGGTGCTCCTGTTACACATGCCGTAATTATTCAAGGGCTTATCTGCGGCATCTGTTCAAGGCCAATGAGCTTTTGGCTTACCGGTTGAACACCATCCATAATATCCATTATTATACAACACTGATGGCAGAGATGCGGATAGCCATAGCCGAGGATCGATTTAATGATTTTCGAAACGATTTTTATAACAAGAGAACCATAGGTCCCATGAGTCCCATAGGGCCTATATAGTGGTGACTAAAAAACAAGTATTCCAAGCGACTGAAGTCCATAAAAAATAACCGGTTAACAGGAGGTCCCAATGGCCATAGCAAAAAAAATCAGTGAGTCCATGAACAAATCATCGTTTATCCGGAAGATGTTTGAGGAAGGAGCTCGCTTGAAGGCACTTCATGGGGCTGAAAATGTGTTTGATTTCAGTCTTGGCAACCCCAACCTTGTTCCCCCTCCGGAATTCAAGGCAGCTCTTTTTGAGGCGGTGGAAGAATCCGGGGCAGGGACCCACTCGTATATGCCCAATGTGGGGTATCCTTTTGTTCGAAAGGCTTTGGCGGAATATCTTTCAATAGAACATGGCATTGGACTGGGTGAAAATGACCTGATCATGACCTGTGGTGCGGCCGGCGCTCTGAACGTGGTATTCAAGACCCTTCTGGATCCCGGCGATGAGGTGCTCACACCGGCACCCTATTTTGTGGAATACAATTTTTATGTGGACAATCACGGGGGAGCCCTGAAAACCGTTACAACCCATTCGGATTTCACGCTGGATCTTCCGGCCATGGATGAGGCGATCACGGAAAAGACCAAGGCCGTTCTGATCAACTCACCCAACAACCCCACGGGCCAGATTTATTCAAAGGAAAGTCTGGACGCTTTGGGCGCCCTGCTCCGGGAAAAGGGCAAGGCCTTTGGCCGGACCATTTACCTGATTTCCGATGAGCCCTACCGGAAGATCGTTTATGATGGACAGCAGGTCCCCAGCATATTTTCAAGTTACACGGAAACCATCATTGCCACATCCTATTCCAAGGATATTTCCGTGCCCGGTGAGCGAATCGGTTTTCTGGCGGTTCATCCCGGGGCCACCTTTAAATCCGAACTGTTGAGCGGGATGGCCCTGTGCAACCGTATTCTTGGTTTTGTGAACGCTCCGGCACTGATGCAGCGGGTCATGGGGAAAATCCAGGGCGTTACCGTGGATATCACCCAGTATGAAAAAAACAGAAAATTATTCTGTGAGGGACTGGCCCGGGCGGGGTATGATTTCACGGTTCCTCCGGGAGCCTTCTACCTGTTTCCCAGAAGCCCCATTGAGGATGATGTGGCCTTTGTTCGGGAACTCCAGGAGGAATTGATTCTGGTTGTCCCCGGAAGTGGTTTTGGAGGTCCTGGCCATTTTCGTATCGCCTATTGCTGTGATGAAGCCTCCATAGTGAAAGCCTTGCCGGGCTTTCAAAAAGTCATGGCAAAATACAAATAGAAGGGACACTCTTTTTAGTTTTCTTCAGAATTTTTCTTGACAAGATGAGTGATTTGTACAATTTTGATAAATTCGTGTAAAATCATACAATGTGCGTTTTTTTGATGAATGTGCACGTAGGATAAGCAGAATCGTTGATTCACCGGGATTTGCATGAGGCCTTATTCTATAGATTTGCATAAGACTCTGTGAATTTCGGTATGTTTTACTATATTATTTTTTAAGGAGAGATAATATGTTGACAGAAGGACTGGGATTGATGGTCGCAGGAATGGGCGTTGTGTTTGCCTTTTTGACACTGCTGGTTCTATCCATGAATGCATCTGCAAAGTTTTTTGAGATTTTTGCAGACTATTTTGTGGAAGTGGTGCCGGTGGTGAAATCAAAGGCGGCAGTCGTTCGACAGTCGGATGATGAACTTGCTGCAGTTGCGGTGGCCATTGCAGCGGCAAAAGCCTGCGCAGGCAGTTAGAAAGGATTGACTATTATGGGGAAAAAGAAAATCAGATTCATGAATACGGCGTTTCGTGACGGGTTTCAGTCGGTTTTTGGTGCCCGGGTATTTACAGACGATTTCATGCCTGCAGTGGAAGCCTCTGCAGCCGCCGGAATAGACTATTTTGAAGCCGGAGGCGGAGCACGTTTCCAGGCACTTTATTTTTACAGCAACGAATGCGCCTTTGACATGATGGACCGCTTTAGAAAAGCGGCGGGCCCCAATGCGGATCTCCAGACATTGGCCAGGGGCATCAACGTGGTGGCTCTGGATTCACAGCCCAAGGAGATCATCAAGCTCCATGCGGATCTGTTCAAAAAACACGGCATCACCACCATCCGGAATTTCGATGCCTTGAACGACGTGAACAATCTGATATACAGCGGTCAGTGCATTGCCAATGCCGGTTTGAAACATCAGGTGGTCGTGTCCATGATGGCCCTCCCTCCGGGGTGTACCGGTGCCCATGATGCGGATTTTTATGAAATGATCCTCAAGCGGATCATGGAAGCAGATATTCCCTATCATTCTGTGTGCTTCAAAGATGCATCCGGAACATCCACTCCGGCGGTTATTCACGACACCATCAAACGGGCCAAAAAGCTTCTGCCCGCAGATATCCCTGTCCAGTTCCATACCCATGAAACAGCGGGTATCGGCCTTCTGGGCTACATGTCGGCCATTGAAGCCGGTGCAGATGTCATCGATTTGTCCATGGCACCTTGTTCGGGCGGAACCTGCCAGACAGACATTGCCACCATGTGGCATGCCCTGCGCGGTACCGAGTATACTCTGGATATTGATATCGACAAGGTCATGGTCGCTGAGGAAGTCTTTAAAGACTGCATGAAAGATTATTTCATGCCTCCCGAAGCCAAAACAGTTGAGCCGATCATTCCCTGGTCTCCCATGCCTGGGGGCGCTTTGACTGCAAATTCCCAAATGATGCGTGATAACAACATTATGGACCGCTTCCCCGAAGTGATCCGGGCCATGGGCGAGGTGGTACGTCTTGGTGGTTTTGGTACCTCCGTGACCCCCGTGAGCCAGTTCTATTATCAGCAGGCATTCAACAACGTGATGATGGGACCCTGGAAAAAGATTGCCGAAGGATACGGGAAAATGATTCTGGGTTATTTCGGTAAAACGCCTGTTCCGCCGGATGCAGGGATCGTTAAAATCGCTGCCGAACAGCTGGGCTTGGAACCCACCACACGTAATCCTCTGGACATCATCGAAGAAGATACGAAAAAAGGGATTGCCCCTGCAAAGAAAAAACTCGAAGAAAACAATCTGCCGATGACCGATGAAAACATATTCATCGCAGCATCCTGTGGAGATAAAGGCATTGCCTATCTTCTGGGCAAAGCCACCATCGGTGTTCGTAAAAACGTTGCTGAAGAAAAAGCGCCAGCCGCAGCCCCCAAAAAACAGGTGGACGGCTATACCGTGACGGTCAGCGGGAAACAGTATGCTGTAAAACTTGATGGAAACACCGCCGTTGTGAACGGAAAAGCTTACTCCGTTGACGTGAAGGAAGGGCTGTCAGCCATTCCTGCGGCCGCTGTGGCCTCAGCTCCGGCACAGGTTTCCGGACCTGCCAAGGCTGTCAAGGCCCAGATGCCCGGTACGGTGGTCCGAATTGAGGTCAGTGCAGGCTCATCGGTCCAGGCCGGGGACGTCCTTCTTGTGCTTGAAGCCATGAAAATGGAAGTGGAAGTGAAAGCCTCCATATCCGGGACCGTCACGGACATTGCAGTTGCAGCCGGGAATCAGGTGAACACAGGCCAGGATCTGATTTACATCGCAGCCGAGGGTGCATCGGCACCCGTTGCAGCCGCACCTTCCCCCGCTCCCCAGGCAGCTGCACCCGCAGCGGCTCCGGTTCAGAGCGGCGGCAAAGAAGTCAAGGCCCAGATGCCCGGGACCGTTGTCCGGCTTGAGGTGACTGAAGGTACCGCCGTGAAATCCGGGGACACCCTGCTTGTGCTTGAAGCCATGAAAATGGAGGTTGAGGTTAAATCTCCGGTGGACGGAACGGTCACAGGCATTGAGGTGAATGCCGGAGCCCAGGTGAGCACGGGTCAGGTGCTGGTTTATATTGGATAGTTATTTTTGGTAAAACATACTTAAAATAGAAAACGAGTTGATCATGAAAACACTACTAGGACGATCTTTTCTGAGTATGATCCTTCTGGCAGCTGTGATGATGGGATTTTGCATCACGCCTTCGACCCCCAGGGCCGAAGGCGTGAACCTGTCCCAGGACATCCATGCCACCACGGATCAGGCTGTGCATGAAACAACCACAGCCGAAAAAATAGGAAAACTCTGGGCATCCACAGGGCTTAACGCCTTTGTCCAGGGGGCGAAAGACATGTTTAACGGCTCACAAAGAAATGGTCATGACCTCCTCCCCCTTGGAATCGGTCAGATCATCATGATTATGGTCAGCTGTCTTTTGATTTACCTGGCCATCAAAAAAGGGTTTGAACCCCTGCTTTTGATTCCCATCGGGTTCGGCGGGATTCTTGCCAATATTCCGGTGGCTGAAATTGCAGGGCCCAATGGATTTCTTGGGCTGATATACGGATTCGGCATCAAGACCGGCCTCTTCCCACTCCTGATTTTCATGGGGGTAGGGGCCATGACCGATTTCGGTCCCCTGATCGCCAACCCCAAAACAGCACTTTTGGGCGCAGCGGCGCAGTTCGGGATTTTCACCACCGTTCTTGGGGCACTCTGGATTTCAGGCGTTTTCGAATCCATTAATTTTTCTGTGAAAGATGCCGCATCCATCGGTATCATCGGGGGGGCGGACGGGCCCACCGCCATTTTTCTGGCCAGCCGCCTGTCTCCGGATCTTCTGGGGGCCATCGCTGTGGCAGCCTATTCGTATATGGCCCTGGTTCCCATTATCCAGCCCCCCATCATGCGTCTGCTCACCACCAAGGAGGAACGGGCCATTGAAATGAAACAGCTCCGCCATGTGAAGAAGATCGAAAAGATCATTTTCCCCCTGATGGTTCTTGGACTCTGTATTCTTCTGCTTCCCGATGCCACACCCTTGCTGGGAGTACTGATGTTCGGGAATCTTCTCAAGGAATCCGGGGTGGTGGATCGACTTTACAAAACAGCCGCCAATGAGATGATCAATATTGTGACCATCCTTTTGGGCCTTTCCGTGGGGTCCAAGCTGGCTGCAGATAAATTTCTCCAGGCGGAAACCCTGGGCATTCTTATTCTGGGCCTCATCGCATTTTGCGTGGGCACGGCTTGCGGTGTTCTTTTGGCCAAGCTGATGAATGCACTAAGCACCGAGAAAATCAATCCTCTGATTGGTGCAGCCGGTGTATCGGCCGTTCCCATGGCAGCCAGGGTGGCCAATGGTGTCGGCTTGGAAGAAAATCCACACAACTTTCTTCTGATGCACGCCATGGGCCCCAATGTATCCGGTGTTATCGGATCTGCCGTGGCAGCGGGTGTTCTTCTGGCCCTTTGCGGATAATATTATTTCATATATGATGCTATAAAAAAACCGCACCGTTTCCTGGTGCGGTTTTTTTTATCAGAAATTTATGGACTCGGTCCGGTGTCTGGTCTTGACAGAAAAGATCCCTGTGTGTTAACAAACAAGGCTGACTGAGCGCTCGTTCAGGCGGCTCCCCCAAGGAACAAGAATAGATGTCCCATGGATATATGGTATCATTAACATGATCTCAGTGGTTTTATGATTTCAAACCGAAACATGATTTATTAAGAAAGCCTGATACTCCTTTGAAAAAGGCTGATTTGGCTTGGTTCATGAAAGGACAGCATATGAAAACCGTTGCGGAAATGATTCAGGAATTGAAAGACCGGGAAGATAAGGTCCTGCAAATGGGCGGGGCTAAAGGTGTTGAGAAACATAAACGTGATGGAAAGCTGACGGCCCGGGAACGTCTGGATGTCCTGTTTGATGCCGGAACTTTTCGGGAAATCGATATGTTTGTCACCCATCGATGTGTTCATTTCGGTATGGACAAGGTGGATATCCCCGCTGACGGGGTTGTGACAGGCCATGGACTTGTCAATGGCCGTCCGGTCTTTGCCTTTGCCCAGGATTTCACAGCCCGGGCAGGAAGTTTGGGTGAGATGCATGCCAAGAAGATCTGTAAAGTCATGGATATGGCCCTCAAAGCAGGGGTTCCTTTTATCGGGCTCAACGACTCCGGGGGCGCCCGGATCCAGGAAGGGATTGATGCCCTGTCAGGATTCGGTGATATTTTTTTCAGAAACTCCAATGCCTCGGGTGTGATTCCCCAGATTTCCGCCATCATGGGATCCACAGCAGGGGGGGCGGTTTATTCACCGGCCATGACCGATTTTATCTTTATGGTGAAAAATACCAGTTATATGTTTATAACAGGTCCAGACGTGATTCGTTCGGTGACCGGAGAAGAGATCAATTTTGAAGATCTGGGTGGTGCCGTGGCCCATTGCACCAAAAGCGGTGTGGCCCATTTCGCCTGTGAAAGCGATCAGGAGGCCATCGCAAAAATCAAGATTCTTTTGTCCTATCTACCGTCCAATAATATGGAAGATCCTCCCATGGTCCCCTGCACCGATGACAGAGCTCGCAGTGAGGAATCTCTGAACACCATGGTTTCGGATAATCCCCGAAAAGCCTATGATATGCTGGAGGTGATTCGTCTTATCGTGGATAAGGGCGAATTTTTTCAGCCCCATGAACTTTATGCCACAAACATCCTCACGGGATTTGCACGTTTGAACGGACGGAGCGTCGGTATCATTGCCAATCAGCCCCAGATTATGGCGGGCTGCCTGGACATCAATGCCTCGGACAAGGCGTCTCGTTTCATTCGGTTTTGCGATGCCTTCAATGTCCCCATGTTGACCATTGCCGATGTGCCGGGTTACCTGCCCGGAAGTACCCAGGAACATGGGGGGATCATCCGGCACGGGGCCAAACTTTTGTGGAGCTATTCCGAAGCCACGGTTCCCAAATTGCTTCTGATCACACGAAAAGCCTTTGGAGGAGCTTACCTGGCCATGAGTTCCAAACATCTGGGCGCAGACATGGCCTTTGCCTGGCCATCGGCCCAGGTGGCCGTGATGGGTGCTGAAGGCGCTGCCAATGTTATCCACAGAAAAGAGATCAAAGAGGCCCCGGATCAGGCTGCCAAGCGCCAGGAAAAAATCGAGGAGTACAACGATCTGTTTGCCAATCCTTACTGCGCCGCCGAACGTGGCTTTATTGACCGGGTGATTGTGCCCAGTGAAACACGAGCCAATTTAATCGATGCCCTGGAAATCATGTGCACGAAACGTGAAATTAAACCTGCCAAAAAACATGGGAATATTCCTCTGTAGGCTCTTTTTTGAAGGTGTGAAATGGAAAAAAAAACCATGATGGCAAGGCTTAAAGACATCTTTTCCGGGAAACCGGAAAAGAGCGTTGAAACGAAAACGGTTAAGATCCAGGACGCAAAAACCAATGCCTGGGGGATAAGCGGCCGGCAGGCCCAGATGCAGATCCGGACCATGATGCAGTTGAAAGCCTTTGAACGGTTGAAATGAATCGTTCATGGTGTAGGATTTGACAGCCTGAATCCCGGTGCATTATTTCTATTGACACCGCTTGACTCCTGGCATATGCTTTAACATATGCCAGTAACGAAGGGGGTTATTATGCAAACCGAACGTCATATTCGTTTGTTTCGTAACGGCCGGAATCAGGCCTTGCGGATACCTAGAGAATTTGAGATTGAAGGTAATGAAGCCATTATTCGTAAAGAGGGAAACCGTCTGATTGTCGAGCCGGTTAACATGAAAAATTCCCTGGTTGAATTGCTCAAAACACTCACGTCTATTGATGAGCCCTTCCCTGAAATCGATGACCCTCCAATACAGGATGAGGACATATTCTGATGGAGTTCCATCGATACCTGCTTGATACCAATATCATATCTCATGTGATTCGTAATCCCCAAGGCCCAGTTTTTGATCATTTGGAAACAATTCTGCCTGCGACAGCGTGTACAAGTATTATGGCTTCTGCCGAAATCCATTTCGGACTTAAGAAGAAGGCTTCTGAAAAATTGATAAAACAGGCAGAACTGATTCTTTCTGTCATTGATGTTCTGCCGCTTGAATCCCCCGCAGATGAACATTATGGAGATATTCGTGCACACCTGAACCGGATGGGACAACCCATCGGGTGGAATGATCTTATTATAGCGGCCCATGCTCGTTCATTAAATTTGATTCTGGTTACGGATAATGTCCGGGAATTCTCTCGAATACCCGGTTTGGCCGTTGAAAACTGGCTGTAGGAAAGACGCCATAAAATAAAGATTGTTACCTTCGATCCGGGAAACTTCCCGGATCGATGCATATAATCCCGGGCCGAACTGTTTGGGACTTATTTTATAGGGAATGATACATCCAGAACTTTATTCCATTGTGCAACTTTATCTTTGGCCTTGTCCAGCAGGGGGGCCGTGTCACCATCGATTCTGACCGAGATAATCGTATCGCCCCGGACGATGCTGTTTACCACAGCCATATCTTCCTTGCCCCAGACTTTCCCGAATACCGTATGTTTTCCGTTTAGCCAGGGCGTTGGCACATGGGTGATGAAAAACTGGCTGCCGTTGGTTCCGGGTCCGGCATTGGCCATGGATAGAATCCCCGGTTGATCGTGGATCAGTGTGGGTACGAATTCATCGTTAAAGGCATAGCCCGGACCGCCGGTGCCGTTTCCCAAGGGGCAGCCGCCCTGAACCATGAAATCATTGATGACCCTGTGGAAGCTGAGGCCGTTGTAGTAGCCCCGTTTGGCAAGGTTGACAAAATTAGCAACCGTATAAGGAACCTCCTTGTCAAAGAGTTTCAGGCGGATCATGCCCTTGGATGTGTTCATGAGGGCTGTAAGCCCTTTATCCGAAGGTGCTGTCGCGGTTTTTTCAGAAAATGCGGGCACTGAAAAAAAGAAAAGCATCATGATAAACAAAACGGTAACAGGTTTGAAGAATTTCATGGGAACTCCTTTGTCTGGGTGTAAAACCATGGATACAGTTCATAGGTTTTTTATATGATCAAGAACGGTATATCAGAGCGTGTTAAAATTCAAATAAAAACTTGACAGACATAATGAAAATAGCTGTTATAGAGCATTTGATCCTCGCTTGGGTTCAACTCGAAAATCTCTCACTATCGGGATAATAACAGCATCATGGATAAACCATTTACCAAAGAATTGACAATCCGCTTTTCTGAAACGGATAACCGTGGAAATTTTAAAGTGGTCAGCATGTTTGACTGCTTTCAGGATGTGGGCAGTGAACATGCAGCCTTACTGGGTCTTTCTGCTCCGGATTTGCTGACAAAGAATTATACATGGGTTATGCTCAAGTACAATGTGCGCATTGAGCGTTTGCCACGCTGGAATGATCGGGTGGTGATGAAAACCTGGCGTTACCCCCACAAGAACCTTTATGAACTCCGGGAATTTGATATTCTGGATATGGATGGAAACATGATGATCCGGGGTCTGAGTTCCTGGGTCATGATGAATTTCAACAGCCGGAAACCCGTCCGGCTGGATCGCTTTATCCCCAAAAAACTGATGGAGAACCAGAGCCCCGTGGACGATGAATTTTCAAGACTCGTCTCTTTCCGGGATTTTGAATATGAAAAGCAATTCAATGTGCGTATGCAGGACATTGATTTCAATAATCATGTGAACAATTCCGTGTATATCGGCTGGGCTGCTGAAACGGTTCCCCAGGATATTTTCACCACCCACAGCCTCAAGCAGGTGGAGGTCAATTACATTGATGAAATTTCTTACGGTCACAAAATCTATTCCCTGATCAAAAAAGACAGTTCCCATGACGATATCGCCTATGTTCATCAGATTCTGGGCGGTGAAGAACAGAGGGAGCTGACTCGGTTGAAAACCATTTGGCATAAAGATGAACATGGGATAAAGCCATGACAAAGCAGAAACTCTCCAAGCAGGCCCTGATCATTCCCCACCGGGATTTGAGCCCTGAAACCCTTCGTTCGTTGATTGAGCAGTTTGTCTCAAGGGACGGGCCTGACTCAGGTCATGCCGACGTAAGTCTTGACCGTAAAATCGAATCGGTGCTCATGGACCTTGACCGGGGAATTGCGGTGCTTGTTTATGACTCTCATTTAAATTCATGCAATATACTTCTCAAAGGGGATATTATTTTTTAAAAAATGGTTCTGTTTCTAAAATAATATTCGAGTACGGGTGCCCTGGATCGACAGCAAGGCGATATTGACAGGACACCCACTTTTTGTATATCTTCATTCGATCAGATACCTATCATCTGGCCCGCCTTTTCCGTTTGATTCAAAAGACGCTCGACCACTGATATTTATCTCCAAAACGATGATTTATTTTCATTATGATTGGAGGAATCATGACCAGGATGTTTGTTCCGGAGCTTTTTTCCCTGTTAAAAAGGGGCTACCGCATTCAGCAGCTTCCCAAGGATGTTATGGCCGGTGTTATTGTGGGGATTGTGGCATTGCCCCTGGCCATTGCCTTTGCCATCGCATCGGGAGTTGAACCTGCCCAGGGTATATTTACGGCGGTTGTGGCGGGTTTTATTGTGTCGGCCCTCAGCGGGAGCAAAGTCCAGATCGGAGGACCCACAGGCGCCTTTATTGTTATTGTTTTCGATATTGTGCATCGGTTCGGATACCAGGGCTTGGCCACGGCCACCTTTATGGCCGGTATACTTTTGATTTTGATGGGTCTTGCCCGCCTTGGAACGGTGATCAAGTTTATTCCCTATCCCATGACCGTGGGCTTTACATCGGGCATCGCTGTGATCATAGCCGGATCTCAGATCAAAGATCTGCTGGGTTTGCCCACCACAGCAAGCTCAAACGTTTTTATTGAGAAAATGGCTCTTTACATCCAGGATCTTCCCATGATGAACACCGAGACGTGTATGATCGGCCTCATGTCATTTGCGATTATTCTGATATGGCAGAAATACAATAAAATTATTCCCGGGTCTATCATTGCAATTATCGTGTGTACGGCAGGTGTTCACCTGCTTCATCTCGATGTGCCCACCATTGGAACCCAGTTTGGTGAGATCCCCCGGTCTCTGCCTTCCCCGACTCTTCCGACATTCGATCTTCACACCATACGGAAATTGTTTTCACCGGCCCTGACCATTGCCCTACTGGCCGCCATTGAATCCTTGCTTTCGGCGGTGGTGGCTGATGGCATGATCGGTACACGCCACAATTCAAACATGGAACTGGTTTGCCAGGGAGTTGCCAACATGGTATCCCCTCTCTTTGGAGGGATTCCGGCCACTGGAGCCATTGCCCGTACAGCTACCAATATCAAAAACGGGGGCAGCTCTCCTGTTGCAGGCATGGTTCATGCCCTTACACTGCTGGTGCTGCTACTTTTCCTGGCCCCCCTGGCCTCCCTGATTCCCCTTGCCACATTATCGGCCATCCTTCTGGTAGTGGCCTACCATATGAGTGAATGGCGGCATTTTATTAAACTTTTTCATTCACCCAAATCCGATATTCTGGTTATGCTTAGTACCTTCGGCCTGACCGTGTTTGTAGACCTGACCGTGGCCATTGAAGTCGGTGTTGTTTTGTCCTCCCTTTTGTTTATGAAACGTATGGCTGATACGACTGAGTTTCAAACGATTGGCGCCGAAATGAATGAAACGTATGATCCCAACGATTTCCGCGGAGTTCAACCGAAAGATATACCCCGGGGAGTCCAGATCTTTGAGATTCATGGCCCTTTTTTCTTTGGAGCGGCCAACAAGTTCAAAGACACCTTGAGTATTGTGAAAGGAACTCCCTCTGTGCTGATTTTGAGGATGAGGCATATCCTGTTCATCGATGCCACGGCACTTCGGGCCTTTGAAGAAGTGCTCGATAAATCAAGACAGGATGGAACCCGGGTGCTTTTGTCAGGGGTTCGACCTGAGCTTAAAAAAATTCTGGTAAAATCCGGCGTTATGGAAAGGCTTGGTGAGGAGAACATCTTTCCGTCCATTGAGAGTGCCTTGGAGCGTGCTCGGGGGCTTGTTTAGTGGGTTTGCACGGACGGGGGCACGGACTCACACGGACGGGCACGGACCTGCATGGACGGGGGCACGGACTCACACGGACGGGCACGGACCTGCATGGACGGGGGCACGGACTCACACGGACGGGCACGGACTTGCACGGACGGGGGCACGGACTCACACGGACGGGCACGGACTCACACGGACGAACACGGACTTGCACGGACGGGGGAATTCGAATCGTGGAGTATGGTTTGGATATCCGTGTTCGTCCGTGATAGTCCGTGTCTGTCCGTGTCCGTCCATTTTTTTCTTTTCCAAAAAACGAACGCTCGTTCCAAAATTCTTGACATCTTCTGAGTGTCATGACAGTAATTTCTCTTTTAACCAGTCAGCAACCATGATGATGGAGGATAGAAGACCATGACGACCCAGGATGCAAATGATCTGTACGGAATCGAAAAGCTTGCCGCCCTTGAAGCCAAGGCCAGGGCCATGGGTGGTGAAAAAAAGATCGCCAAGCAGCATGAAAAAGGTCTTTTGACTGTTCGTGAGCGCATTGAGAGACTTCTTGATCCGGGTACCTTTGACGAGCAGGGTATGCTTGCCCACAGCGACATCCCCGAGGTCCGGGAAAAAACACCGGCTGACGGCAAGGTTCTGGGTTATGGGGAAATCGATAAACGACGGGTGTTTGTGTCCGGGGATGACGTGACCGTGCTGGCTGGAGCAGGAGGCCGTAAGGGCGTTGAGAAACTTATAAGAAACGCCCATCTGGCCGCATTGAGGGGATACCCTTGCATCCACCTGGGTGACGGGGGCGGGGCACGTCTTCCTGATATCATGGGATCCGTCGGCATGATGAGTATGACCTATCCCATCAAAGGCCCATGCCGGGACCGACGGGTTCCCCTGATCACAACCATCATGGGCGAATGCTACGGAGGCCCCACCTGGGAAGCATCAGTCTCGGACATTGTTATCCAGGTCAAAGGCTCTGTCATGGCCGTGGCCGCCCCCAGCATACTGGAAGTGGCCACCGGAGAATGCCCGGACAAGGAAGACCTGGGCGGCTGGCAGCTCCATGCCGAAGTCACAGGCCAGGTCGACTTGTTTGCTGAAAACGATGACCACTGCCTGGAACTGGTTCGCAAGGTGTTGTCCTATCTTCCCAATAATTCCGACGAACGACCTCCGGTTACATCCTGTCCTGAGCCTGAAAACAAACGTCTTGATCATATCTTTGATCTTGTGCCTGCAAATCCGCGTAAAACTTATGATATGCACAAGGTCATCGAAATGATTGCAGACAGGGATTCCATGCTGGAGCTGAAGCCCTATTACGACGGCAGTCTGATCACCTGCCTGGCTCGGCTGGATGGCCATGTGGTGGGCTTTCTGGCCAACAACCCCGCATGCATTGCCGGTGCCATGGGGCCAGGGGCCTGTGAAAAAGCCGTGAGTTTTATCTGCCTGTGTGACTCCTTTCATATCCCCATGATTTTTCTCCATGACACGCCGGGCTTTCTGGTGGGCAAGGCTGCGGAAGAGCGGAAAATGCCATTGAAGATCATGACCTTTATTGAGGCCCTGCACAAAAGCACCGTGCCCCGGATCAGCGTGATTATCCGGAAATCCTACGGTATGGCCCATTGCAACATGTCCGGGGGGAATATGCAAAACGAACAGCTTCTGGCCTGGCCCACGGCGGATATTTCATTCATGGACCCCCATGTGGCCGTGAATGTGGCCTTTGGCAGGAAGATGAAAGGCATGGAAGACGCTGACGCCATGAAGAAGCTTATGCTGGCTGAGCTTACCAAGGGTAGCGGTCCATGGGACGCAGCCGGACAGAATCTTATCGACAAAATTATTCATCCGGAAGACACCCGTATGGAGCTGGTCAGGACCCTGAGGCGAACCCGGGGACCTTCGGACAAGCACGCCATGAGTGAACGCCTTTTGGCTGGATGGCCGCGGATGTTCTAGTCGTTTCTGGTTGAGTGTGTGGACTGACACGGACGAGCATGGGCAAACACGGAGGCCGTGGGCATCGGCCATCCGTGAAAGTCGGTGTTCGGTCAGAATCTTTCACACGAGCAGTGTTCTTCAGTGCACCTGCGGCACGGTGACGGAAAGGCTTGAAATAGTGAATATTTATTCAGGGTGACAGACATCGGTTTTTGAACGTCTCAATAATCAAGCTCAAAGGAGGCACCATGGAATCTATTCTTCTTATTGGCGGAGTGTTCAACCTGATCGGCGGGATAGGGATTTTACTCTCTATCTTTATACGTATTCCTTTTGGTTATCCGGGAATCCCTCCGGCAGGGGACATTGTGCCCAGGGATTATATGCAGTTCCGATTCTTTTGCGTGGGCACAGCCTTTTCATTTGGCACCATGTACCTGTATTTATACCGTCATCCCCAGCATGCCATTCCCTTTCTTTTCTTTGGTATGGGCCTCAAGTATTGGGCATTCGCTTCAAGCCTTATTGCAAAAATCAGGTATAACATGCCAAACGATGCCTTCCTTCTTTTTGGTGTGTCCAACCTCCTGGTCGGTGTGCTCTTTACCATCTACCTCCTGGCCGTGTGAGCGTAAAGGACAGCTCAGGCGAAAAGAGCGCAGAGCCCCCACGGGTTATGAACGCATACTTATTCGTATGTCGAACGTCCGGCCAAACACTATAACGCCGCATATGGGACTTTTTACGACGCCATCAACGTTGATCGCTCCTTGTTCCGGTGCAGACGATGGGCAAAGCTGCTGACCCGTTTTTCATCCAGGGGGTCGCCGTCGTCGTAGAAAAAGTAAAAGGGAATATCTTTTCTGTGACGCAACAGGCTTTCCTCGATGAGGCTGTTGTCGCAGCCCCAGCAGCTGGTCATAAGAACCCCGTCGGGTTTCAGCTGATCCCAGTAATGAAGGACGCTGCCCACGGCATAGCCTGATCCCCCAACGGTTTGGGGGTCTATCATCTGCTTGGATCGCTTAATGACCGCCTTCATTTGGGGCATGGGAAGCCAGGGATGCTGTTTTTTCACCGAGGCGTACAGGCTGTTTCTGATTCGATCCATCACGAACACATACATGGCGTTCTGGCCAGGGGACGTTCCTTTACCGAAAATCAGGTCCGGGTGGATACGGGCGCTGTAGTCAATGAAATCGCACCCCGGTTCCATGATCACCCGGATGCCATTGTCGCTTAGGCAGGTGTAGATTCCTGCATTGGCCACATCGTTTCCCTTGGTCATCAGGTCACCGGAAACAAAGACACTGGGGCGTGACAGCCTTTTCTTTGATGTCTGACCCATACGGATAAATTCTTCGGATGCTTTTTGCACAAGGGATTTCAACCGTTTCCAGTGTTTTCGTTTTACCAGGGCTCCGCTTAGACCGCTCTTATCGGCGGGCTCTGCGATCAGGGCCACAATGGCTTCACTGTAACGGCGATACAGGTGATGGGCCTCCCCTTTTTCCGATTCATCGGGCTGATAGTACAGATAAAACTGGCGAACGATATCCAGGGCAGCCAATCCTGCGATGGACCGGGCTGCCATGCCAGGACCTGCCCCGATTCGCATGGACGAGACCGTGGCCTGGTCGCTCAGGCCCAGACGCTCCATGGACATGCGGTCTTTGATGCCGAACATCCCCCCGCGACACATGCGGCCGGACAGTTGAAGCAATCGGGTTTCCTTATCAGTTTTATGGTTTAGAAGATAATCTTTGAAGGCTCCCCAGATAAATTGATAGGACAGGCATTCTTTCCCGGAACAGTCTTTTTTCCCCAAGGCCAGATTATCTTTGCTGATGGGAGGGGCGGATACGGCATCAAAGCCATAGGCACGATAGACCGCGGCAAACAGATCTCCCATGTAGTCCATACTGCTCAAAAATACATAGCGAACCGATGCGTCCAGATATTTGCTTTTGTAGGTTCCGCTGTCGATACAGGATCGGATGCAGGACGAATCAAAGCACGTGGTGTTCTGCTCTGTCTGCCTGTACTGACGGACGGAATGAAGAAAGGCCTGGATGCGGGTGACAAATCCTGCGGTTCCGCCATGTCCGTCACTTTCCAGGATGGTGTGGGGGTAGCCTTCCAGCAGGGATTGAAAAACCTGTTCTGTAAAGGACGCCGGTCCGCAGCCAAAGGATGAGAGCATCAAAGGAAACGCGGTGTTCATGGTCCGGGCAGATTCCGCAGCGCGAAGATAGCGGTTGGCATCGCCCCAATAGATTTTTTTCATGGGTTGGACCTCGGCTGATATGGGAAAACAGTCCATGGGAATGGCCATGGCTCCGTTCTGGCGAAGCAGGTCCGGAATGCCTGAGCTGGCGGCTTTGTCATGGATCACATGAAGGGAACCGCAGACCAGTGCCGCCGGAATGTCATGGTCACTGGCATAGGCCAGGGCCTGTTCGCCCAGGGTGTCCAACTTTTTTTCATAATCGGTCTGTACGGAAACAGCTTTGCCTATGGCCTGGCTCAGGGCGTCTCCACTCACATGCAAGGTCTCTGCGAGCGGTGCAAGGTCCCGGATCAGTGTCTTTCCATGGAATCCTTTGAGCAGGGATAGGCGGGGACGGATCACGGTGAGGTCTTTGTTCCTGCTTTTCAGGGATTGCTCCACGATTTCAGGCATGGCTTGTTCGGTCACACAGCTCATTCCCCCCGGTCCTTGACGATCCGGAAAATCCATGATCTTGGGAAAGAAGAGAAAGGGTGCGTCGGTATCGCACAAGGCATGGGCGATTTTTACCGGCCCGCAGGAATCGAAACTGTTGCACAGGTATTCCCCCCTGGCCAGGGAATGGCTGTCTGATTTCAGCAAGGTGACGCCATAGCCCAGTTCATGAATCAATGTGGACAAAAAAGGAATGTACCCGCTCAGCCCCCCGGTCAGGGGAATGGCCACTTGGGGTTTGCCGGGAATGATTGTTTCATAGCTGTCCAGCAAGGCCTTCCTTTCCTTGAATGGATGGGGGGCGTCCAGTGGGAGCTTGATGCTTTGCCGGGTTGACATTTCATACTTGGGGCAGGCGCCGCCCGAGGTGGCCACATGGCTCTGGCCCCCAAAGGAAATGGTGGTGCGTTCGATGGGGCACAATGTCTGACACGATTTATCCCGGCAGATGAATTCCGATCGATCCACAATGGTTGCATTAAGAATCATGGTGAGGTTTATGGATGTTTGGGTAAGAAGTTCGGCTTTCCCCTGTTCCTGGACAGCACAGAGGCCGATACCCCAGGCCCCCATGGCACCGGGGTTGGGCGGAACCACAATGTCCCGGCCCGTGACGGCGGACAGGGTCCAGGCCAGGGAGGGGTTGGATGCGGGTTTCCCCTGAAAGAAAATTGTTTTGCCCAGGGTCCGTTGACCCATGACCCGGTTCAGGTAGTTGTGGATCACCGAATACTGGAAACCGGCAAAAATATCAGCCAGGTCAAATCCGTCTTTCAACGCTTCGGCTCCGGCATCGGCAATGAACACGGTGCACATCTGGCCCAGGTCCGGGGGCCGGGTTGACGATTCGGCCAGGGAGACAAAGGTGCCGATGTCTTTCACATCATAAAAGGCGGCCTGCTCTTCGAGGAAAGATCCTGTTCCGGCGCTGCATGCTTTGTTCATATCGCTTTCAATGATCCGACCTCCAATGATCCGGGCATATTTGGCGTCCTGACCACCGATTTCAATGATGGACAGATCGTTGCCCTTTTCAGGGTCGCAGGCCACGGCCGCACGGGTATGGGCCACGATTTCATTCTGCACCACGATACGGCCCTGGTCACCAAATACAGTACGCATCAGGGTGGCCACGGCTTCCCGGCCCGATCCGGTCAGGCCCAGGGCGCGGATGTCCGGCCTGCCCTGCTCAAGAATGGCTGATATCAGTCGCCGGGCCGCATCCACGGGATTTCCCCGTGTCTGGTCGTAAACATCCATTAAGGGCTCACCGTTTTCGATACCGGTGAGAACAGCCTTGGCTCCGGTGGATCCCAGGTCCAGGCCCAGAACAGCGGGAATGGTTTCCCAATTTTCATTTTGGGTGATGGCGGGCATGAGGCGAACCCGGTCTTTGGCCTGAACAGAGGGGGCCAGGACCCTGAAGCCTTTTCGGCGTATGCGGATCATGGTGTCCGGACTGTCCGGCAGGGGCAGCCTGTTTTTGTCCTTGGCTTTTTCTCCGGCGATCCTCAGGGCTCCCATGACCTGGAATGTCAGGGGATGGTCTGTCACGATGATGTCCTGATCCATATTTTCCCTGAAGGCATCGATAAAGGTGCTGATCCGGGTGCATCCCCCCATCAGGTACACAGGACCCTGGGCCTGGTTTCTGTTGATCAGGGCTTTGGCGTTCCGGGCCATGGAATGGAAATAGCCCTTGAGGAGGTCGGGCAGGTCCTTACCCTGATTGGCGTAATGGGTCATCTCGCTCTTGGCAAACACCGAGCAACGGGCCGTGATGGGAACAGCCTGGCGGGCAGACCGGGCCAGGGCGTCTGCCTCTTCCAGGCTGAATCCGAACCGGGCCACCAGTTTCTTGAGATTTTCTCCGGTTCCGGACGAGCATTTATCGTTTTCCATGAAGCGGTAAAGATGGCCTTTGTTTCCATTGGAATGGCGGGATAAGACGCTGTATCCCCTGGCACCGATGTTCACCAGATTCAGGGTGTCCGGAAAATCAGGGCAGGCTTCCAGGGCCACCTCCTGGCAGATATCCTCGGGAAGGACAATCACCGGATCGGCCAGTTGTTCCGAATACAGTCCGGTGGCGGTCAACACAGAGCATGAACCAATATCGTTTTGCCGGTACCAGTTGGCGAACAGGTCCAATACCCGACCTTCGTGGGGAATGCTTTCCATCTGCTCCACCTGAAGATCTCCCGAATCCGAAACCCTGGCAATGGCCAGTCCCAGACTGGCTTTTCCCAGGTCACATGCTGCGATTCTGCGGTCCATGTTTTCCTCCTTTTGTTTCTTTCACCACCCGTTCGCGTAGCTCACTGAAGAACACGAAGAAGGGCAAAATGGGCCTCCGGCGGCCCTGCCGGGAGCCAAACTTTTGAAAAGTTTGACAAACAATTTTTCTTGCCGCGAATGCCGCTAATTTTTAAACGCACATATTGTTTTTACTCTCCAAACACCATAACCCATTTACGTGTCTGTGCGGAGCCTTGGTGAAGACCGGGCCAGCTTTTTAAAAACTGGCCGATAGAGGCCTATTTTTCTTCATGCACTTCATGTTCATGGTGAACTCTTGTTTGTACACTAACCTATTGACAGACCCTTATAAAAGAGGCAAACATGACTTATTTCATGCCGAAAACGACATACAAGGAGCACCCTATGACAACCATGACATTTCTTGCCGAACATGCCTGCCTGTCATCTTCCATCAATGGGGCCGTGGATGCATTTTCCATTGCCAATATTTTTTGGAAGATCCTGGGGGGAAAAGGAGAAGAACCTTTATTTCAAACCCATGTGGTCACCGTGGATGGCAAACCTGTCACCGCCAATGGGGGGTTGATTGTTCAGCCTGACCATGTCATGGATGACAGCCACATCACGGATGTCATTATCATCCCGGCTTTTTTCGCCCCCTTTTCCTTTGACAATGACCGTGGTGATGCGATCTGTGGTTGGCTTCGGGCCCAGCATGAAAAAGGAACCTTGATCGCTTCAACCTGCACAGGCAGCTTTCTTCTGGCCCGGTCAGGCCTTCTTTCCGGCCGTCTCGCCACAACCAACTGGCAGTTTGCCCATTATTTTCAAAAACGGTATCCGGATATCCACCTGCGCATCGACCGGATTTTCACGGAGGATGGGGGGATTTACTGCACGGGTGCCGCCACGGCCTTTATGGATCTCTGTCTTCATTTTATTGAAAAATTCGGTTCCCGGGATCTTGCCCGCCGCTGTGCCAAATCCCTTCTCATCGACCCGGACCGTCAGGAGCAAACCCCCTATATTGTCTATGATTTCTGGAAAAAACACAGTGATACCGATGTGCTGAAATCCCAGACCTGGATGGAAGACAACTACGCCCTCAAGTTGTCCATCCAGGGAATTGCTGAGAAGGCGGGAATCAGCCCCCGTCATTTTATCCGGCGATTCAAAAAAGCCACGGGGGAGCCGCCCCTGGCCTATCTCCAGCTGTTGCGCATTGAAAACGCCAAACGACGGTTGGAAACCACCCGGGATTCGGTCAATGAAATTACATGGAAGGTGGGCTACGAGGATATCAATTCGTTCCGGCGCCTGTTTAAAAAACATACGGGCATGTCACCCCGGGACTATCGTGACAAGTTTTCCTTTCAACCCCGGCAGAGTTTTTAAGACGCGCAGTGCGAGGGTCAACAAGCGACATTGAATTCAGGAATTTAACTGGACGTGTTCAAGATAAGGCTGTAATAGTCTGCCCATGAAGCATTATCTTTCAATCATAATGGCAGCCATTATTTTCGGCTCCTCTGGGGTTTTTATCAAAACCCTTGATTTACCAGTCTCTACCATCACTTTTTTCCGAATGGCTGTCCCCTTTGCATTGATGTCCCTGGTCTTTCTGTTCCGGAAAAAGACGTTTCCATCCATCAACGATAAACCCATGGTTCTGGCATCTTGTCTGAATGCCATACGGCTGTTTTTTTATTTTGCGGGTTATGCCTATGGAAATATCAGCACCACGGTGATTCTTCTCTACACCTGGCCAGTCTTTGCCACCTTCTGGAGCTGCCTGTTTCTCGGTGAAACACTTTCCCTCTACCGCCTGGGCTTATTTGTGACCACCTTTTCAGGGGTCGCGCTGATCACGTTGAACCAGACTCTGTCCCTTACAAACCAAAAATTTATCGGTGCGGTTTTCATTCTTTTATCAGCGTTCATCTATTCCATGACCATCGTTATTTTTAAGAAAAAATCCCTGCGTTACGATCCACTTGAAACTTTGTGGTTTCAAAATTGTATCGGCTCCTTTGCCTTTTTCCCCTTCGTGGTGATCAACCGTCCCTTTCCCCTTGTATGGCAAAGTGGGCTTGCTGTCACATACGCCTTTCTGATCGGGGTGGTGGGGTTCGGGCTTTTTTTTTCAGGCCTTCAAAAAATCGACGCATCACGGGCCTCCTTTCTCACCTACGTTGAAGTTGTCAGCGGAATTATCTTCGGCGTTGTTTTTTTCAATGAAACTCTTTCATGGAATATCATTGCTGGGGGTAGTCTTGTGCTTTTGTCCGCTTTGGCCCTCAGCCGTAAGGGCTGAGGGGGTGCATCAGTAAACAAGCCCCCTTTCAGAAGAAAGGGGGCTTGTTTATTATAATGGTTTTGGACTGAATCGCCTGGAGTTGTCCATGAATACACTGGCATGGGAAAACTCTTCGATTTCGGTGTAATACAGGGCCGAGGCATCGATGTCTCTGTATTCGATGAAATCCACCAGGGGTTTGATAAAGGGTTTGTCATCCATATACGGCGCGATCACCAGCATGAATATCAGAATAATGGCGATTCCTGCCACAAGGCCCGCGATGCGGCGTGCCAGCGATGCCTGGGGTTGATCAATGTTTTGAGTCATGGCTTTCCTTTAAATACCGGCCGTGATGTCAGGGAATACAATATAGAACATCACATAGGCCATCACTAGTGTCAGAATAAGATTGAGGCTCTGGCCGCAGACATAAAGTATAAGGGGTTTCCCCCCCTTGAAATAGGATTTAAGTTCGCGAAAATTCGTGGCCAGGCCGATGCTCGCAAAAGCCAGGCAAAAAAACCATTCCCTGGCGAGCCGGGAAAATCCCCTGAGGGCCCCGTGTTCCACCACCACATAGCCCACATCTTTTCCAATGGATTGGTAGATCATTGAAAAAACAATGGAGGCAACGATAAAACCGATAACGAATTTTGGGAAGCGGTGCCAGATTTCAATGGCTCCCACGGTCTTCCCTTCGGCGCGGTCCACTTTGGCCACCCAGTAGAGAGCCACAAAAAAGGCAATCACGCCGATGAGGACATTCTGGATCATTTTGATGGTGGCGGCGACATACAAGGCCCGCTCACTTAAAAATGCGCCTGCGGCTGCAACGGCACCGGTTGCGTCAATGGTGCCGCCCATCCAGGCCCCACCCAGAACATGGGGCATGCCCAGGGCTTTGATCACGATGGGCATCACCACCATCATGATGGATGTGAAAACAAGGGACAGGCCCACGGCCAGGGTCAGTTCTTCTTTTTTGGCACGGCATGCCGCCGCCGTGGCAATGGCAGCCGAGACGCCACAGACCGACATATCCGCGGAAATGGTGATATTCAGGGTTTTTGACGGCATTTTAATGATGTTCTGACCAAACCAGTAAGTTGTGACAAGAACAATGGGGGTGACCACCCAGGCCACGAAAATACCGGGAATCCCGATGGACAGGATTTTCCCGAATAATATTTCGGCACCCAGAAGAACCAGTCCTGTTTTAATATAATACTCGGTCTGAACCCCTGGCATGACCCATTTGGGGGTTCCCACCGTGTTACTGATCAAAAGACCGAATATGATGGCCCAGGCGGCGTACCCAATGCCGTAATGTTTCATGGTGGCGTTGTTTTCAGCGGCATAGGCCAGCACGGCGATCACGAAAACAAAGGCGAAACCCAGTAGGAATTTGATAAAGGACTCTCCCATCACGGCTTTTCCAATACCAAAAAAAACAGCAAGAAAGACCATGAGGATAATCAATGAACCGATGATGTTGTATTGTTTGACTGATGTTTTCTTTTTGGCCTTGGATGCGGCAGCATGGGCAGAACGCCAGGTGTCTATGGCGGAAACGGCGGCCTCGTTCAAGTCCTTGTTAGCGTATCCGGCTAAGGCAGCCGCGGTCTGGGCCACGGCAGCCCCAGCAAGGGCTTCGGTCTCTTTTTGGTGCAGGAGTTCGTATTTTTCCGTGGCCTTTATTTTTAGATTTTCAGCGGTGCTGCTGTCCATGAAAAATGCCTGGAGGGGGTTGGTTTTCCACCCCTGGGGAGCACTGGCTATGGATTTGATTTTTTTGGCGATGGCTGTGTCCGTGGCCTTGAGTTTTTCTTTGGCTGCCACAGCATTGTACCACTCAATGGTTTTGAACGGTGCTTTTTGGGATTCGGTTGTTAAAATGGCATTGGCCGCATCGATTTTGGCTCGAATGTCCTGATCCGCTTTGGGAAGAAAAATAATCAACCCAATGATCAAAAGCGCAAACCCCAGCCAGATGGCCCAATAATCTTCAAGTTTCCATAAATCCGATATCGTTGACTTTCCTGTGTTGCTGACAACGTCGCTTTCAGTACCCATACCTCCTCCTTTAATAAATAAAAAAGATGAACAGCACAGACCCAGGGACTATACAGCTTTAAATGAATGTGTAAATAGTTGAAATGGTTTGAATTATAAGGCTTGAAAAACTATACTATTATTAGCGTTAAACAATGGAAAATGCAAGAATGAATTGGTAAATTAACGTGCTGTTTTTAGTGCATGTTCCGGTAGGTTTTTTTCCAGGGTTTTTTTTTAAGATCCTTGTAGTTGACCAGGGCCAGGCAGAATGCGCCCACAGCCAGCTCAGCACAATGGAAATGGTCCTCTTCCAGGGTTTTCAGATAATCCGCCACTTTTTCAGGTGTTATGTCCCAGGCCTGGTCCACGGTTCGGCCCTCGCTCAAATGGGCCACGGTGTTGGCGGTGGCCACGGTGTTCAGGCAACCATCCACCTGAATGGATACGGATTCGATGCGATCCTGTTGATCCACCGTGAGAAATATTTCAACCGTATCTCCGCAGTCACCGGTTCGTTTCCCGTAGCCGTCCGGATGATCAAGTCGTTCGAGCCTTTTGTAATCGTAGGCCATCTCAATAAATTCAGGTGAATGTCTGTCAAGAAAATCCAATTCGTTTTTGTCCATGATCCGACCTCATATTAATTTAAAACGTTAATATGATGGAATCTGTTACGAAGTTCAAGTGCTTTTTTCCAGAATGAGAACCGCACATGACAGGGCCAGGTGAAGACGGCGGTCGCGGGCCTGGGCTTTCATGGATCGGATCATGTCCAAACGGGGGGTGATGTCGGGCCTGGGCATAGGCCCCTCACAGCCCGTTAAAATCGTTTTCAATCGGGCAAGGCCGGTTTCGAATTCCATGGGATCATCATAATGGCTGGCTTTTTGGTGTTTCACCCTTTCCTTGAACCGTTTACCCGTTTCAAAATCAGGGTCATGGACAAAGCGGGCAGCCGAGGCACCGGCTTTTTTCCCGAAAACCTGGGTGGATAAAACCATGGCTCCTCCCACACGATTGGCCCCATGCATGCCACCTGTGCATTCGCCGCAGGCAAAAAGTCCGGGAATCCCTGTCCGGGCCATGGTATCGATACGCACGCCCCCATTCATGGCATGGGCATGGAGGGCGACACTCTTCCAGTCCTGGTCAGGTAACTTTACCCCAAGGGTTCCATGGGATGTGGCGTGGTCAAGGAGATAGTTATCCAGGGCTGAATCGTCTGTGCCGTGGGCCAGGGGGACATGGGTCTGTCTCTGGGCACACAGGTCTGCAATCTGCCGCGGCACCGGGAGTTCCCTGTTGTCCCGGGTTCGGATCAGAACTCCTGGAATATGGATCTGCCAGCATGGCCATGGCCGGAGATTTTCTTGATCATGCCAGGTATATTGGAGGTAATTCATATTGATCATTTCAGCACCGGCTCCGTGCATCAGGGCCAGGGGGATCCCCAGGTTTCCATGATCCGTGAGTGATCTGGGGAAAAGTCCGGTGCTTCCTCCTGTTGCCATGACCAGGGCCTGGCAATGAATGGCCCAGATCTGCTTTGATGGCTGATGAACGAATATGGCCCCGATGATTCTGTTTTCATCGTTTTTCACGAGGTCAATAAGGCTCAAGCCCTCCCAGATCTGTCCTTTTTGATGTAAAAAACGTTTTTTCATAATGAAAAATGCCGAGGCAAGGCCGGTAAAAACATAGGCCATACGGGGTTTTTGTAAAAAACAGGCGGAATGGCGGCGGTTTTTTCCGCGAGGGTTTTTCTTAAAGGAAAGTCCCGCTTGCACCATATCCTGATACAAGGCCCCGCTTTCTTCGGCCAGGGCCATGGTCAGGTCCGGTTGGATGATTCCGGGAGGGGCCATGGCGGTGGCGGTTTTAACAAAACGCTCTTTTTCCTTGTCATTATGGCAGACAATCATCCCCAGGGCATGATTGGGGTTGGTGAATGAGGACCCCGAAGGTCCCCATGCCTGGGAGGCCAGCCGGACGTGCAGGTCCCTCCCGCATGAAAGGGCCGATATCCCGGCGCGAAGGCCCGCAAGCCCGGCCCCAACGATCAGAATGTCGCATGTCCGATAAATGATTTTGCCCATGGCTTAAACTCCGTTGGAGAAATTCCCCGAATTTTCGCAGATTAAACCGGATAACCCTATGGCATGTTTAAATATTGCGCCGTGGAACTTACCGCTCCTGGGGGTACTGGGCGCTGGATGTCGGGTTTATATCTTCGGGTGGGGATGATTTGTCGCTGATCCGCTTGACAACGGATTCACTGAATTTTTTCCCGCAATCGGCATAGGCCTTGTTTGTTCCGTCCTGAATGACTTCGTGGTAGCGCTTACCGTAATCGGTTTTCATGAACCGGATATAATCCTGAAGATCATCCTTGGAAATGTCGCGGTAGGTGTAGAGGATGCTCAAAGCGATTTCCCGTGAAATGGCCTGGGAGATATCATTTCGGTTTTTCTCGAAGTTTGACCGGATCAGGTCTTCCGAGGGCAGGTTCATGGCAGGGAAGGCCGAAGCCATGGCCGTCAGGGTGATGATCTGCATGTTCAGCATTCTGTCAAGGATCAGCTCTGTGGCATTGACGCTTTTATCGATTTCATGAACCAGTTCCAGTCGTTCTTCGTAGTCTTCGGATAGTTTAAGCGATGGGACGATGGAGATCATTTCATTGTATGCTTCGGGTGTGGAAGCGATTTCCTCCATATGGGTGATTTTTTTTCCCAGGGGTGAGTCAAGCCAGTTGATCACGGAAATCATGTCATCTGCGCTCAATTGGGATGAAATATGATCGGCAAGAATTGATCGAATGGTTTCAGGCTTGAAAGACGTGGTAATAATCCCGTTGATATCGCCTATGACCTTGTCTGACATTTTACCAAGCATGGGTTCGTTTCGTTTGAAACAATCAAGGACTTCGGCCTTGGTTTTTTCCGGAACATTTTCGATCTGTTCGTTGATGCCGCATTTTTCCATCAAAGACTGGGTCAACTCCGGAACCGTTTTCCCATCATTGGGATTGGTCAGAGCCCCATGGACTCCGGCCGATGTTTGACAAGAAAGAATTAAAACGCTGCATAATGCCAGCATGAATGATTTCATGGTTATTGCCTGACCTTGTTTGTTAAGGGTTCCTTGGCGAACGATAATGACCCTTTTTAGTGTTTTTTTATCCCCTTTGTCAAGATTTTCAGCAGGTATCTGATCAGGGCGAAATGAAAGATGCCCATGAACAAAGAAAGTCAGCCCGGAAGTTTATATGGGCTCAATGCCATTTTCATGGCACCATTCCATAATGGCCTCTTTGCGTTCACGATTTTCAAATTCATACCATTTATCCAACAAACCTTTATCATCAAGGAACTCCTTGTATCTGGAATAAGCCCCAGGTCCTCGAAATATCCGATGAATCGTATCTTCGTGATCGGGTATGTACTCACTCACAAAATCAAAGACAAGGGGTTGCCCCAAACCCAGTTCCTTTTCATGGGGGACATCAATGTATTTTTTTTCGTTTTCAAAATCATCGGGTAAGCCCTCGGAATCACCAAATTCGGAAGCATAAAAAATTTCTCCTGTATGTTTGGAAATCAAGGCCTGACTTGTAAAAAATGGTTCGACACTCACAAACATAATCGCAGTGTCAATTGCATCGTATGAAATTTTTTTCATTTTTTCCCCTCAACTGGTTGAATGAATAAGAAGAAATCCGTCATGAATGACGTTTAAAAAAAAGAATATCCCATGATTTATTTTCTGTATCTTAGAATGGATAAAAATTCCACGAAAATTTATCCTCCCGGCGACCCGGTGCCGTGTAAAAAAAGGAGCCGTTTGAAAACACACGAATATGGGGCTTTATTTTATCTTGACCCAAATAAAATTAAAAACTTTATTAAACTGATGATCAGGTCGTACCGATAGAAATAGATATGTATCGGGATATGATTAAACATAGTACGTTTTTTTTGAAATTTGCAGGTCTGCCGCCACAAAGAACCTGCCATCATCCGCAGCGGATATCCACCTTACACTCACCATATTATATTAGAACAGAAGAGACAACTGTTGTGCAAATCTGTGGTTTAAGGCTTTTGACTGTTTTTGGACCAAAATAAAAAAGAGAGATGATTTATGAAACGATGTGACATGCCTTTGAAAAAAAATGCGTTTATGGTCGGGATGACGCTCTGCCTGTGTCTGGGCATAGCTGGAATTTTCTTTACAGGCTGCGATAATGGCGGCTCCTATGAAGCGAAACTTGAAGATGCAAAAATTGCCATGGATGACGGGGATTACGCCCAGGCAAAATCCATTCTGGAAACCCTTCCCCAAACCGAAGAGGTTCTCGAGTATATGAGCAACGCCATTGCAGGCGGAGAGCTCGGCCTGGACACCCTGAACATCATTTCCACCCTGGGTGATCTGGAGGACTCGAACAACCAGGGAAGTATTGACATGGTGGGCCTGATCATCGCAGGTGGGGACGATCAGCTGACTGAAGAAGAGATTGCCACTAAACTTGCGTCCGCCACCGAAGCCATTGAACTGTTCAAAACCATTGCCGATATGAACAGTACAGGTTCCAAGGCCATTGATGTCGTGGTCTTGACCAATAATCAGAAAATGCAGCTGGGCCTTCTTTCCATCACCCGGACAGTGCTGACCATGGCCGATCAGATTTGCAGGGCCACGGGAGGGAATCCTGTGACCATGGCAGAAGCATGGATCCGGGCCAACAGGGATAATTTTTTACCGGTTAGCCCGACCCAGGATGAGATCGACCGAATTGATGAAGATATTCTGTTTATCGGATACGCCATTGATATATTTTCCGATACCAGCGATTTGAAGGATGACTACCTGGCCTTCAAAGATGAACTGGATGCCAATGGCGACGGCGTGACTTCGGCAGATGAAATCAACGATTATTTGACAAACCTGTGATCCACTCATTTCAAGGAGAGATATTAATGGCGCTTTTTAGAAATAGAGGCAACGTTACGTTTAGGATGATCGGGTTTTTCATCATGGTTATTTTCTGGGGTTCAAGTTCCTATGCCTCCGAATATCAGGGCTTTCACCGGGGTACACGAACCCTGGGCATGGGGGGGGCCTTCACGGCCGTTGCCGATGATCAGAACGCTCTTTATTTCAACCCTGCGGGCCTGTCTTATATTCCGGGCATTCGTTGGGGTATTTTAAATCCCCAGGTGGAGGTGTCTGAAAACAGCCTGGACCTGTACAAGGATTTTTCCGATGTCGATACAGATGACAGCCAGGCCGTGGCCGATGTCATGCGGAAATATATTGGAGAGAATAACCACATTAAAGTGGCCACCGACGTGTACGTTGGGTTTAAGGCAGGCAATGTGGGTGTGATGGTCAGCCCCATTGGCCAGGCAACCATGAATATGAGAATCAGAAATCTTGTGAACCCCGAAGCCCAGGTGGATCTCATTGCCGATTACGGGATGATGGTGGGGGCAGGTATGGATATGCCCTTTCTGAAAGGATTAAAGGTCGGACTCACCCTCAAAGGCATTGCCCGGAAATCGTTGAATGAATTCTATACAGCGGATGTGATCGCCGATGATAATTTCGATGATATCGTGGATGCTGATATGATGGACGGCACCGGCGTTTCAGCGGACCTGGGCCTCTTGTACACAACCGATGCCCTGAAGGTCACCCGGCTGAACATGGCCCTGGTGGCCCAGAATATCCCCGAGATGGATTTTGGAGATGCCATGGATTCCAAGACCCAGTATAACATGGGTCTGGCCATGACGCAGAAGGTTCTGGGGATCACATTTACCGAGGCGTTGGATCTCTATGACCTGACCGATAATGCCGGCAACGACGAGTCCTATGAAAAGAAACTCCACATGGGTGTGGAAATGGCCTTTCCTAAAATTTTAAGTGTCCGGGCAGGGTTGAATCAGGGATATTACACAGCTGGGGCCACGCTGGATTTTAAATTGATTAAGCTTGATCTTGCGACCTACGGGGAAGAACTCGGGGTTGTTGGGGGCCAAAAAGAAGACCGGCGCTTCGTGGGTCAGGTCTCCATGGGGTGGCTGTGGTAGGGTCATAGACCTGTTTGGGGAGCCGCAGGCTAACACCTGCGGGCCACACCCCCCTTTTCCACAACCAACAGCCTCGCCTCTTACAGAGGCACAAAGATCACACACGTGAGATCATCGTACGGAGGGTAGGGGCACGATGCGTCGTGCCCCTGCTTGCATCTTGGCACCGGACATTTGACTCATCCCAAAATTCATGTTTGGCAACCTTTTTGAGGACCAGCTTCCCCGCCTATGCACCGACAAGCAAATGAGTTGGGGATTGGGAACGATTAACGTGGCCTGAAATAATACCCAAATAAAGACGAGATAAAATGACATAAGTCCTATAGAGAATTGTTTTTGGGGAGGCTTTGCCGCTTCGTTCCCAGGCTCTTGCCTCCAGAGGCATGGCAGGATCCATGCGGTATACACTCCCAGGCTGGAGCATAAGCGAGAAGAAACCATTCCGGACGTTAATTTTTATGAAGTTACAGCCTGATCCTTGAATTTTTCCTTTTTGTTTACTATATATTCGGGGTACTTCTCTAAAGAGAATCATGCAGACGGTATTTTTCATGGCCAAGGGCCATCAAAATTCTTCTGCTTATACCCCTATGCTTGAAAGGAAAATGATAATGAGCAGGTTTGATAATGTCACGGTGGTCAAGAAAGCGAATATTTACTCGAACGGAGCGGTGACAAGCCGGACTGTTCTTTTTTCGGACGGATCCAAAAAAACCCTGGGAATTATGATTCCGGGGGAGTACACATTCAACACCGACCTTAAGGAAATCATGGAGATCCTCGAAGGAGAGTTGGACGCTCTTCTGCCGGGTTCATCCACATGGGTCCGGATTAAGGCCGGTGAATCTTTCGAGGTTCCTGCCGCATCCACGTTCAGCATGAAGGTTTTATCCATCACGGATTATTGCTGTTCATATATTGCCTAAATCGCTGCCCCTTTGGGCGGGTGGATGATTTCCACCTGATCCTTGAGGGGCTCCTGTGTTGAACCATGGGAATGTAAGCATATGAATCATCGATAACTGACGTATAGAGATATGAATCTTATGATGACCAAAGTGATAACACTCTGCCTTATCTGTTCATGCCTTTTCATCCCAGATGCCAGTTCTGAAAGGGCCCTTAAAGTGTCCCGAAGTGAGGCCTATTCCGAACAGCGGGTGGCCCTGGTGATCGGCAATGGGGACTATGCCTCAAGCCCCTTGAAAAATCCTGTCAACGACGCCACAGATATGGCTGCAAAATTACAAAATCTCGGGTTTGAGGTGACACGTCTGCTCAATGCCAACCAGGCGGACATGCGGCGAGGCATTCGAGATTTTGGCAGCCGACTGAAAAAAGGGGGCGTGGGCCTTTTTTATTATGCGGGTCACGGCATGCAGGTCCAGGGCAGAAATTATCTGATTCCCGTGGGAGCGGATATCAAGGAAGAGGATGAAGTCCAGGATTATGCCGTGGATGCAGCCATGGTTCTTCGGAAAATGCAGAGCGCAGAAAACCGCCTCAACATCGTTCTTCTGGATGCCTGCAGAAACAACCCCTATGCGCGGAGTTTCAGGAGCATGGAACGGGGGCTGGCCCAGATGGACGCCCCTTCCGGAAGCATGATTTCCTACGCCACATCTCCAGGGAATACCGCCTTGGACGGAGATGGACGAAACGGCCTGTTTACCAAACATTTATTAAAGACACTGGATAAGTCAGGGAACCTTGAACTCAGCCAACTGATGAAAAGGGTGGGAAAAGGGGTTCAGACCGAATCCGGGAAAATGCAAGTTCCCTGGGTGTCCTCTTCCATTACCGGTGATTTCTTTTTTAACAGGAAAGATCCGGCCAAGCAGGAAAAAAACAGCAGCCTTGATCGTGCCCCTTTAAAAAGCAGCAGTCTTGATGAAGAAGAAGAATTCTGGTTGGCCATCAAAAACTCGACCTACCCGGAGGATTTCAAGGATTACATGGCCATGTATCCTGATGGGCGATTCAAGAAGATAGCCAAAATTAAGATTCGCCAGCTTGCCCCGGCCAAAAAAACTCCTGAAAAAAAAGGACCGTTACCTGTCACTCCCGCCTCCTCGGATAAGGTTTTATTCCATGACACTTTTGACTCCAATGAAAACGCCTGGGCACTCTGGCCCAACGGTGAATTCTACACCACCTCCATAGAAGGCGGAGTCTTTGCCATGGAAACCCGGAATGAATTGAATTCAGCCGAGTTTCTGGGGCGTGCCCTTGCCCTGCCCGAGAACTACGACATCGAGGTCAGCGTCACCTGGTTGAACGGCGTGGATGACAGGTCCTATGGCGTATCTTTGGGTTCAGACCCCCAGAACCGGTACAGTTTCGGTGTGAGCGGAAATGGATGGGCCATGGTCAGCGGTTATAAAAACAATCAGTTGCTCGAGCCGTCTCCCATTCCCTGGAAAGCGGGCATGGCATATGTGGGCAACGGCCGCACAAAAAACCAGCTTCGTATTCAGGCCCGTGGGGGATCCTACTCATTTTATGTGAACAACATGATGGTCGGGACCGTTTTCATCCCCATCCCCCGGAGCCAGATACGTCTGGGTTTTTTCGTTGAAAACAAGCAACGGATAGCCTTTGATGATCTCACGGTTAAGGCTGTCACCCATACAGGCCCTCCGGGTTTTTTTGATTCGTTTACGGACAATGCCCATGGATGGAATGTCTGGCCCAACGGGGAGTACTATAACGCCATTTTTGAAAACGGGGCCTATGCCATGGAAACGAAAAATTCCATGAGTTCGGCAGAGTTCCCAAATGACCGCATTCGTCTACCTGAAAATTTTGATATCCAGGTGACAACAACCTGGAAAAAAGGGGCGAACAATTTTTCCTATGGGATTGCCCTGGGCACGGAACCCCAGAGCCGGTATAATTTTGGCGTGAGCGCCAATGGATGGAGCTATGTCAGTGCCCACCGGAACAACCAGGTGGTTTCACCGGAACCCATGCCCTGGAAGTTCGGAACCGTTGCGGTCAGTGACGGCTTTATACAGAACCAACTTCGAGTCCAGGTCCGTGGCACCCGTTGTGATTACTATGTGAACAATCAGCTGGTGGGCACGGTGTATATCACCATGCCCCATGACAGTCTTCGTGTCGGCCTGTTTGTTGAAAACATGCAGAAGATATATTTTGATGACCTTCGGGTGACCGTGTACTGATGAATAATTTTCATGAAATCTTTTGAAAACTCAGGCCTTGGGTAATCAAAAGACTTGCATTTTAAGGATTCTATTTGCTAATATACACATTATTTATAAAACGTCTATATCTCAGATAAGCCCAAATGAGACACGTCGGTAATGGGGGGGCTGTTCGGAGCCGACGTTGTTTTAACGTGATGTAAGTATTCCCAAGAGAAAATTTTTCCTTAAGGGGGGCAGCTCATCATGTGGAAAAAGCCTGTGGGGGGGCACCACAAAATAATCTCAAAAAATTAATGATAAATAGTAACTTACCACCGGGTGGCAGACCGTTGATTTATGCATTTGTCCAAGGATGTGAAAGCTTGCGGCTAATAAACAGTCGGTTGCTGATTTGAATGAAGACCGGGAGTTTAAGCTTTTTTATTGGTATGGAGAAAGGAACGTTTAATTTAACAGGAGGTGCCTTGATGAAATGGAAAAAAATGGCTCTAACAGCAGTCGTTTTGTTTTGGATGTGTCAGACTGCCTCGGCTGCATCCAAACAAGCGGAGTTTGCTTTGTTCAAACGAAGCATCAGTCCGGATTACAAATGGGGTGAAAACGGTGTCATCACCATTCCCAAAGCGATACCGACCGGCAAGTGGAATATCTATGCAGCCGCAAGTGCCCAGGATTCGGGCTCTATTGAAGGAGACCGTATTTTTCTTACATCAACCACGATTATGATCGGGACCTCCGACGATGTGGAATTCGGTTATACCCGGCGCCAGTTTATCTGGGATAATTTCGATAAAACCGATTTGTCCATGGATACATACAGCTTTAAAGCGCGGATCTTTCATATGACCGACAGCATCATTCCCCAGGTAGCCCTGGGCGTCAATGCCGTATCTCTGGCAAACAATGAATTCGATCATCAGGAAGACATCCTGTTCAACCCCTATCTGACCGCCACCATCCAGGTCCCCCTGTTCACAGATAAAGCTGTCCTGTCAGCCACAGCCGTGGCTGAATCCATCTACAACGAAGGCGAGTCCAGTGACCTTTTCTTCAGTGCCGGTACGGATCTTGTTCTGTTCAACATGGTGTATCTGATGGCCGAAGTCCAGGGAATCGACAAGGACCAGGAAGATTATGTGGTCAATATCGGTGCCAAGGTGAAAATGGGTTGGTTCAGCCTGGGCCTTGCCGGATACAATGTCATCCAGAAGGATGTTTCAACCGGTGATCCCGGATTTTCGGATGATTCCACGGATCTTCGTGTCTATGGCCTTGTGGAAGTGCCCTTGGGAAAAATATTTACAAAAGAAGACAAATAGAGAGGTGACCCGTGAAAATAAGATCCAATGCAATGCTATTATGGTTCGCGGCAGCAGCGATGTTCGTCTCCTTTGCCGCATGCAATACAAGGCCCATACCCGGCGACCTGATCCTGACCACCTATAATTCGGACATGGAAGTCACCAAGAGCTTTTCCCCCATGGATACCCTTTACGTCAAGGTGGCGGGCATGAGAGCTGAGAGTCACTACCGGGTCAGCGCCCTGGATGCGAATGGCGTCCTTATCTCCATGATCGAAGCCCGTACCGATGCGAATGGTGTCATTGACGCGATTCCCCTCTGGTATGACATGGGGCTTAAGAAAAACGAGACAGCAGGTCTTCCGCCCTATCTTGATTCCTTTGGCGGCTTGACTCCGGTGGGGTTTAAAGTGAACGTTAAAAGCCTATATGACAATGGTGATTCAACCAATTTCACACAGGATATGTTTTTTGTCCTGAAAAACAACCTGGACACCAATGCCAAGCCGGTTATTTATTCCTGTTATTCCCCGGATCTGGTACCCGATGTTGATACCATTTTTTATCCGGAAAACGCCTTTAAAGAAACAGGGACTCTGGATGTGGATGGGATAGCTGATCCCAAAACCGTGGTTTACGTGAAAGCTGACAAAGTCCCCACAAAAATCGGAAACAATGTGGATGTGACGGCCGTGGATTTCTATGTGCTCCGGTTTACAGGCGAAGCCTTTAAAAATGGAGATGCACTTTACAGCTCGACCAAAAAGGTCACGGAAAAGATCGGTGTGGCCGTAACAGCCGGCGCCGTGGCTGCAACCAAGTTGTGGGACGTGAACGACACGCCTCAGGTGATCAACCCCACCGACGACACCATGGCCTATAGCATTGTCATGGATGTGGACCGGGACGGGATCTACGATGAAGGCATCGACACCGACAGTGACGGTGTTTCGGATTATTTTATCGACGGCGTGGATGGAAACGGTCTTCCCGGTTTTATCATCCAGAACACCCCGGCCAATGACATGTTTGTGACCATCAAAGATGCCGACGGTAATGTGGTCAACTCCATTCCGGAAATCGGAGCTACAGCCAGCCAGTACCTTAATATCAACATTGAAAATGTGCCCGTGGCTCTTGGTACTACAATCACGATCTATCTGGTCGATTCATTCACGGGAATTAATCTTGATCCGATTCCTGCGGATGTAAGGTCTGGAAGCGAAGATGTTGGAGTTGGAGTGAGTGATCCGGCACTTTCGGAAGATGCATTGGTATACCTCCCATACATCACGGGCCATGCCCTTATAGACACAAGTAACATCGGTAATTACGATTACCCCGACGCGGGTACGCTTACCGAAGATGTGCATCTTGATCTGATTGTCGATATGAACAATAACGGCATTTTCAACGAAGATACCGACTATTTTCTGGCCGATGCTGTGACCATTCTGAACGTGGATCTGAATCCCAAATACGACACCTGCTCAGATGAAGCGGGAACAGCCCTTACCAAATATTTTGGAGAAACAAATTCAGAAGGCAACACCGTGGTCTATCTTCATGCGGTGGACGCTCCTCTGGCCTATGATGTGTACGTGATGAAAGCCACTGAAGTTGCAGGGCTGTCTGTGAATGATCCATTGCTCAGAGCATCCTTGTTTTCTGTTTCAGCCGTGGGTGGAGATAGTACCACGGTGACAACGGAAATCTGGGATATTAACGGTGAATTCCAGGTGATCAACCCAAGCATTGCAAACAATACTTTTTATCTGATCATGGATAATAACGCAGACGGGTTGTATGATGCAGGAGATTCCAAGCTCACCATCATGATCCTGAACACCAACGCCAACAGCTATCCCCGATTGACTTATTTAAATATCGCATCGGGTGGGGCCTTTGGAAATACCTACAACCAGCACTGGACCCTGTACTCGGAATTCTGCGATTACCGGGATGTGTTCATCAAAAGTGGTCTGGACACCAACGCAGCCGGCGGGGGCTATGGCGTGAAAGCCGTGTTCAACCCCTATTTCTCATGGTTCAGCAACCCCAACCCCGAAATCCCGGTGGAAGGTCTCTACTATGGCCTGTATGTAGACGTCTACATTGTCAATGCAGCCACCTTTGATCTGGGAGAATACGGAAATCTGGGAGAATTGAATGACGGAGTGGATGTCACAGGTCGCCATTCCACCATCGCTGTCCAGCCCTCCTGCTACAACGGAGCCGGCATGATGACCATTTGGCCAGCCACCATGACACCCGGTCGCTACTACGTGATCGTGGACGTGAACCGTAACGGAATCATCGATGAAGGCACCGACATCATCGATGCCGTGAATCAGAACGGACAAACCATCATCGACGATGCCACCATCGTGGGTTTTTCCGTGGAATAACATGTTACCTTAAGGCGGCCCCGTTTTTGTCACGGGCCGCCTTTTTTATTCTGTCCCACCAGCCATTGAGAAACCGTTATGGCGGGGATGGAGAGAACATTATTTATAGGCCATGCATCAATGGACAGAGGGAGTACAATGAAAAAAAGACTTTTTTTGACAAGCTTACTGATCATTATGGGCGTAACAAGCGTCAATGCCGCTGAAATTATTTATACGGACCCCTATAACGAATCACCGTATCAATCAGACCAGGACAACCTTACAAACACGGGGCGTATTTCCGAAGGAACAACCACAGCACCTCCCGCTTCTATTGTCACAATGGATGGTCAGGTTTCCGAGACGCCTGTTAAAGCCATCAGTGTGGAAGCCATGTACAGCGATAACATCCAGACATACAACATCCCGATTTCCTATGGGTTCCCCTTATCTCTTACAGGCAACAAGGAACTTATGAATTTCAAACTGGTGATTCCCTATACCAGCAGAGAAGTCGGTACCCTCAGTGACAGTGGGCTGGGTGATATCTCCGTGACAACCAATTACCTGATCCGTTTTCCCCAGCTGCTCCTTGATACCAAGCTTGTTATCAAGACGCCCACCGGAGAAGTTGAAGATGCAGACGTTCCCCTTGGAACTGGCTCCACGGATGTGGGTCTGTATGTGAACGGGACCTGGTACCTGGACAAACTGATCCTTAAAGGTGGCCTGGGTTACGGGTATAACGGTGATTATGACCAGTCCCAGATCAGCACCAAGGTTCTTTACGGCGATGAATACCTTATTTCAGGTGGAGCGGATTATAAAATCAACGATACCATGAAAGCAGGCGGACTTTTCGTCTATAAATCCCGAGCTGAAGATGAATTCGAAAGTGCCGGCACAACCATGGGCTATAGCCCGGGCATGAACACCCTGGATTTTATCCCGAACTTCACCTATTTTTACAGCAAGTATAACGTGGAATTGATTGCATCCGCAACCATTCCTGTCATGGATTCCTGGAATTCTGACAAGGGATTCGAACCGTCCTATGACCCTGATCGAAGCATGTCCTTCAGCGTCAGTGCATCCAAACCCTTCTAAAAAAAATAGTGCAAATTTTAGTGATCAAAATAAAGCAGAGCCAATGGCTCTGCTTTATTTTTTATTTATTCACGGGGAAAATCATACACGTTCCCAGGCACCCCCGATCCCGGTGGTCGCTTACGAACACGAAGAGACATGAAATTGAAATTGAAATCGGGGACAGACAAATTGAAATCGGGACGAAATCGGGAAAATCGGGGACAGACCAATTATACAAATAGGCATCCGACATTAACATGCATGAACTCTTAAGTCTCGCAGCACGGGTTGACCTGGGTTTTCAATCGTTTTTCGGCGAATGAAATTTTGGTGGTGTTTCCAGCACCGTTGGTGTGGCTGTAAAGAAGGTTCTCAGAAAATTATAACTTGGGGGCATACAAGCGACGAAAAAAGAAAAAAAGGTGGTTTAAATAATAGGCTCCTCAAGAAAAGCTCGCCATAAACTCATTTTTGAATGGGAAAAGTGAATTGACCTGCCGGAATCAACTCATTAAAACACGGTAGATCCATTTTCAATGAAAAGAAAAAACAACTCGACGGCACTTTTTATGACACACCAAAAAGAAGGGACTATCAAAAAAGATCTTGAAACGTATGGGTCAGGATGAAAGCCGTTTCAAGGAATACAGGCCCTCAAGGCCCTTGATGGGCTTGGGTATTTTTTCATGTTTTGACTGAAACATATGTTTAAATCGCAGGTATTGTTCAGCCACAAAGGCCTTTGATCCGATGATCCCGGAGTCGGTAAAATACCGCGTTCGGTTCATAAACCGTTCGGTTCTGGTGAATTCGAAATTTTTTTCACGCTCTGCGGTGACAATGTCTTTTCCTATGACCTGGCTTCTTTTCCCGTCAGCTCTGCCCAGGGCTCCGGCTTCATAAACATATCGCCGGTAGCGGCGGAACCGTTCCTTTTCATCCACATCGTTGAATTCCACAATCCCGAAATCCGTTGAAAGAAAATCATCCGTGTTGCCGGTCTGGCTGTGATAACCCAGCGAACACCAGCGGTAATCCTCGGGCCGTTTCACGATTCCCGCCCGAACTGCATTCAGGTCGATGTAGGCCAGGCAATGGATCAGGGTATCACCTTTTTCAACGATTAGACTCTTGAAACGTTCGCCCCAGAGCGTTCCCCGACGTCCTTTAGCCTTGTTGTAATACCGTGAAAACGTCTGCTTGACCTCCTTCATGAATTCCGAAAGGCTGGCCCATTTCCGCCTGAAATGGTCGATGCGGCCCACAGGAAACAAGGCATCATCACCATAACAGGCAGTGTATCTTTTTTTTATTTCGTCATCGGAATAGTTCCGTTCAGGAAGCATTTTGACGAGGATGTGAACGTGATTGCCTAAAACAGCATAACCAAGAATTTCAGTAAAATAGATTCGAGCAAACCATTTGAGAATTGATACAAATTTTTCCTTTTCCACCGCCCCGAAGGGGAAACCGTCCAGGGCGGTTCGGGAGATCACATGATAAACACTCTTTTCATCCAGAATAACCATTCGTGTTGTTCGTGGCATAGGATACCTCCATAGACCGTGAGAATGGGGTTGTTGTTTAAATGTGAGTGACCATAGCACAAGGAACATTATTTGGGAAGTGTACTATTTGCCTGTCCCCGTTTTCGGTCCCCGTTTTCGTGTCGAGTAGACCGGTTTCTCCAATAATGACAGCGCATTAACAACATGCTTTTACTGACGCCTTGCCGCACGCGGCTACTACGTGACAGTCGTTTTATGTTTTGCCATTACCGTTGTTACCGGCCCCTCTCAGAACCGTGC
>JAHIRD010000242.1 GCA_018818835.1 Pseudomonadota bacterium | reverse complement strand
GCAACGGCATGGCAAACCTCAACCTTTACTACGGGTAATACAGGTAGGCTTTGTGATTTCACCCTTCAAGTTGACAGTGAAAGGTGGGGTACTAACTTTAAGGGTGCCAGCGTACCCAACACCAACAGCGATTATGTATTCTTCCAAAATGGCGCTATGCCCTACGTTGAAAGCGCCTCAATAGACGTGGCTGGCTCCCCTGAAAGTGCTTGGGGGTGGGAATATGATACTACCTTCCATGATTCAATCGGCAGTAATGACGCTACTCCTACTTTCAGGACTACTTCAAGCGATGCAGATGTAACTGCGATACTCAGTTCTTTTCTACCTGTAAGCCAGGCGGCGTCAGACGCTAGTATTGCTGACCCGTATACCGATATCCTGTTGGCTGATCCTACCATGCCATCCCAGATGTATACGGAGCTTACCTTTACCAATGTACCCGGCGCCGATGCAGCCAACACCCTGCTGGACGAATCAGACACACCTAGAGCCTTGTGGTGGTTCCCGTTTCTCTTTATCTCAGTGATTATCCTGGGATTCATGGTCTTTGATCTGACCAAGAGTGAGTTGTTTCAAAGTATAATCTGTTTATCCATCTTGGGATTTTTAGCGGTAATGGGACCTCTCCCGTTCTGGCCGGTGATGCTGTTATGGATTCCCTGTTTAGGCATTATAATGAGTAAAAAGCACTTCAGTTGGGGAGGCTAAGATTATGAGCCCGAAACTGGTAAGTTTTTTAACGACCTGCTACTTTGTGAGTATGCTAATCTGCCTCATACTGGAGGGTTCTTTTCTAGGAGCCCATGAAGGGCGTAGTATCTTAAACCAACTATCGCTTTTTACCGTTTGGAAGATAGGCGGTATTATCCCGATTCCGGCTATCAATCTATACTTTTTTAATGGCTTGGTGCGCGTGCTGCTGTGGGATTACTCTTTTTACCAGGGTGGCTACGAGTTTTTGCGGTGGACATGGATGATAATATTATCTCCTGGCGCGGTCTGGGGCATTGGTTCGTTCTTTAAGGACGTGCTAGCACAGTTCGTCAGGGTGTTTTAATTATTTCTTATCGCCAAAAAAGCCCGGAGGGTAGCGAACAATATAAATCCCTCTATCAATAAATACAGGAACCACCTAGCTACCCCGCTGGTCATTAACCACGACCAGCCCCAGAAAGTGCCCGCTACAGCCGCCGTATCCGCCGCTAGTTGTGCCTGAACTGTGTCAACCGCAGGCATAAACAGGTTGGCAATAAGAAGGCAGAGATTACCGCCGACAAAGATAAATAACGGTGCAAAAAACTGTTTCAACTTGCCCTCCTTATCACGGTAACTGGCCCCCATTCAGCCTCCTCGAACACCTTGATGCTTTTGTGGTAAATGTATCGCTTGCCGTCAAACTCCCAAACGCCGGCCAGCGAGGGTTCGCCATCTGTTACCGCATATTGCTCTCCGTAATAGGTTCTCAAGGGTAGAACCTTGTCGCCTATGTAGGAATAGGTCAGCACCTTCCAGGGGGCCTTTTCAATGTCTGGTTCCTGCCCCTGATTAAGAAAAAAAGCGGGTATGCCGGAAAGCACAAGGAGCACGGCGCAGATTGCGACAAGCATTATTATCCATCGAGGGGCCAAGAACATAAAAAATACTAACTTCTTCATAGCTTCTTTCTTAAAATTATACTTCAACTTGTCAAGTAGGTGTAATCCCCCTTGGAAAATGAGTGTAGGCATGGTTGCTTTATAAGCAAGGGCGTTTTATGCTATTCTATTTAACTAAGTGGGGAGCGGCAGGGTTTTGAATACGTGGCAAGCAGTCGAGGCTTTTATTAATGCTCAAAAAGCGAAGGGTCTTTCTCTTGATACAATCCGGTGGTACTCCGGAATATTAAACCTCTTTGCGCAAAGATATGTTGAGATTCCCCTCTTGCCGGAGGGGATAGAGTCTTTTATTGCCAGTTGTAAGGGCAAAGACGAAAGAAGACACGGCTATTACCGCACCATGCGTGTCTTTTTTAATTTCCTCCACAAAAGATACCGACTACAGAATCCTATGGAATATATTGATGCCCCGAGGCGGAAGCCAAAGAAACCGAAACCGCTAACCACCGATGAGCTTGACCAGCTGCTGGCTTTCCCCCACAAGCCGAAGGTGAAGACAGGTTTATTGTTTCTAGCCGATACCGGGGCCAGAGTTGGTGAAGCGGCCAACCTTGCCCTGAGAGATTTGAACGAAACGCCTTTTGGTTTTGTGACCCGGGTAAGCGGCAAGACCGGAGATAGGATAGTACCGATTAGCACCGAGACTTACCAGGCACTGATTAAGTATTTACCTTTCGGCTATTCACCTTACCGGTTTAGACGGATTATCTCGCGGGCTTTTAAGGATGCTATGGTCCGAGGAAGTGGTATAAACCTGCGCCATACTTTTGCTACGTTATGGCTTGGGGATGAGCTGATATTGCAGCAGATTATGGGACACTCTCACCTGTCCACCACCCGGATATACCGGGCTTTAAGGACTGAGCTTGTCTCAGCCCAGCATCACCAGTATTCACCGCTACGCATGGTATTCTCAAGGTCGCGGAGTATGCTATAGAAGCTCATTCTCCCCCTCTGGTGGGGCTACTGACATTTGCTGGGTGGTTCCCAAAAGGTCGTCTAGGAATCCCTGGAACAAGGTGGTATTAAAGTGAGTATAAAACCCGTTCTCGTCCTTAAATTCTATCAATTCATCAAGCATCTTGTGGCGTTCTATTTCATCTGCTTTGATGTATTTCTCCCAAAACTTAGTTTCCACCTCTACTCCTCTCCTTTGCCTTCTTCCCGCTGTTTACGTTTCCTTTTAAGATAAGAGGAACGGCGCCGCATAGGATCTGCAAAGTGAGCCAGCAGGAACAGAGTACCTACGAGAGCAATAAATACTGCTATACTTAACAAAATATGCCCCACGTCCTTTTAGCCCTCCTTACAGGTAGCGCGGTTATAACACCATGTGATTTCGCAGTTAGACAATCTCTTGGTTTTTAATCTTTCAAAGTACAAGTCGAAGACGAAATCAATATCCGCAAACCTTAAATCATTAACCGCATCAATTATTCCGTCGTGATAAATAATACTGGTTTCAGAAAAAAAGGTGTAGAGCATGTGAATGAGGTCTGCCCCGTACCTCTTTTTGAAAGCCGTAAAGGTATCAGTGATTTGGCTTACAAATTTATTCTGTTCCTCTTTTGTCAGTTTGTGAAAATCCGAACTTCTCATGTGAATGAGGGGAGTGTTGTTAATCCAGAGATTCCACGTCTTGTTTTTGAACCCGTAGTAAAAT
>JAHIRD010000135.1 GCA_018818835.1 Pseudomonadota bacterium | reverse complement strand
CCTCTGCTATCCGCAAGTACCAGACTGTTTATATTCACATGCTGCCCCTGAGTGCAAGCAGCTCCAGGTCTTATCCCCTGTGCCATCGATTGTTTCCCTGCGATCATTCAAGGCAGAGCCTTGAGGACGGCATTCCCAGGCAGAGCCTGGGAACGAGGGGCGGTGGAACGTCACAGGCTCGGATGCTCTCGTTCCGAGGCTCCGCCTGGGAACGAGGGTAAAGCTGAATAAGGCGTCCCACCAGATTTAAAAAAAGTTGAGAACTTGACATAGGTCAAGGATAATCTCTGGTGTTTCCTTCAGTATAGATTTTGTTCTGGTTTATCCTGCAAGATTGATTCTGACATGATTGATAGAAACATAGTTATACAATTGAAAAAAGGAGATTTTCCATGAAAAAAATTGTCTCAAGAAGAAATTTCATAAAAAAAGGGACCCTGGGGCTTGCAGCATCTGCCCTACTGCCTTCATTTCTGAATTCCAGTAAAGCCTTTGCCGCTTCAAAAGAAGATACAAAAAACACAATGTTTTGCTACCAGTGTGAACAAACTCTGGGTGGCAAAGGTTGCACCCGTATGGGTGTATGCGGTAAAACCCCTGAGGTTGCAGCTCTCCAGGACTTTTTAATTCATACCCTTAAAGGGATTTCCATCGCAGCCGTTGCCGGAAGAAAGGTGAATATCTCTGACTCGGAAACCAATCAATTTACATGTATGGCCATGTTCGCAACCCTGACCAACGTTGAATTCGATCCCTACCGTTTTGAAGATCTTCTCCATGAATCGGTCACGTTGAGAGACAAGATGATCACGCGTGTGAAAGCTGCGGGTGGTACCATTTCATCGAACAGCGACTCGCTGACCTTGAAACTTAAACCTTCCCTGGAAGGAATGGTCAAACAAGGCAAACAATACGGCCTTATGGCAAATCAGGGTATGGACCCGGATTTAAGATCTCTGCACCATATGCTTCTTTTTGGCATCAAAGGCATGGCCGCTTATACCGATCATGCCGCAGAACATGGTCAGGAAGATGAGGGCAATTATGAATTTGTTCACCGGGGTCTCGCCGCCCTCGAAGACAAAAGTCTGGATACGAACGCCTATCTTGGATTAGTCCTTGAATGCGGTGAAAAAAACCTTCGGGCCATGGAGCTTCTCAGCCTTGGCAACAGCAATGCTTATGGCGATCCTATACCCACAAAAGTACCCCTTGGTATGAAAAAAGGAAAGGCCATTCTGGTCTCCGGCCATGACTTTATTGACCTGGAAGCAGTTCTGAAAGCGAGTGCCGGCAAAGGCATCACTGTTTATACTCATGGTGAAATGCTTCCGGCTCACGGGTATCCGAAATTAAAAGAACGGTTTCCCCATTTTTATGGGCATTACGGAACGGCCTGGCAGAACCAGAAAAAAGAATTCACCAACTTTCCGGGTGCTATTCTTATGACCTCAAATTGCATTCAGAAACCTAAACAGGACTATAAGAAAAATATTTTCACATCGGGTACCGTTGGAATGCCAGGTCTGACTCATTTAAACAAAAACAACCTGAAACCTCTGGTCGACAGGGCGCTTGCACTGCCTGGCTTTACCCAAGACAAAAAAGACATGGACATCCTGGTGGGCTTTGGGCACAAGGCCGTTCTTGGCGTGGCTGACAAAATCGTAGCTGGTGTAAAAGATGGTTCCATTGGTCATTTCTTCCTGGTCGGAGGGTGTGACGGTGTAAAAAAATCCAGAAATTATTATACTGAGTTTGTTGAGCAAACACCGGACAACAGCATCGTTCTTACCCTTGCCTGTGGCAAGTTCAAGTTTTTCAAACATCAGTTGGGAGAGATTAACGGAATACCGAGACTCCTGGATGTTGGCCAGTGTAACGACGCTCATTCAGCCGTGCAGATCGCAATTGCCCTGACCAAAGCCTTTGATACAGATGTCAATGGACTGCCCTTGTCATTTATCATTTCCTGGTATGAACAAAAAGCAGTTGCCATTCTTTTTAGCCTACTCCACCTTGGTATTAAAGATATCCACATAGGACCGTCATTGCCAGCCTTTGTGACACCCAACATACTGAATGTCCTGGTTAAAAATTATAACCTGACCCCCATTGGAACAGCCGAGGGGGATTTGAAAAAAATTCTGGGGTAAACCACACATATCAATGATTCTACTTAAAACGGGGCAGTTCGATCAATAGATGAGCTGCCCCGTTTTTTTATTAGGGTAACAATTTTTTTTGACTGTCCCCAATTTTTTCCCAATTTTTATAATAAGTTGTGTTATGTATTACGGTAAAGATTGTTAAATGGCAACTCGATATAATTTGGGCATACAATAGTTTAAGGTAGAAAAATGAAAAAAAATTATGAGCATTTAAAAGCAACAGTTGGTCCGGGAGTGTTTACCCAATGGCAGGAAGTAGATGTGGAGATATATGCCATTACTGATTTGGGGGCAAAGGTAGCGATAAATAATGAGTATACAGGATTGGTTTATGGAAATCAGATGTATGACGATTACAAAGAAGGCCAAAAACTCAAAGCATATATAAAATTAGTTAGAGAAGATGGAAAGATAGATGTTTCCTTGCAGCCAGAGCAAGGTCGGCATGTTCAGTCAACGACTGACAAAATTCTGGAACATCTTAAGGCAGCGGGTGGAAAATGTCAGTTTAACGATGAAAGTTCCCCTGAAGATATAAAAAATGAGTTTCAAATAAGTAAAAAAGTTTTTAAGCAAGCAATCGGAAAACTCTATAAAGAGCATAAAATTAAGATTACAGAGAAAGGGATAGAGCTTATTAAATAAATCTGATCTTAAACCTGGCGATGTTATCGTTTGGGTAAATAGATTTACAGGCAGAGATGACGTTCATTTTAAAAAGGGGTTTTTCTACAGAATCGTTGGATGTCTATTGAAACTATGAGGGAAAAAGAACTGCAGCAAAAAATGGAGAAGGTGCTATTGCATATTGTCAATTTTCTTGAAGATTCTCAAGAATCAATCTATGCGAATGAATCTCCCAAAGACTTACTTAAAGTTGCAAACACTAATCTCAAGTCTGTTCAAATTTCGGGTCGTTTATCGAATCCTGAATTAATGGTGAATATGTTTCTACCAACTGCCTCTTTGCAAGAAATTGCAATTGATAATGGTTGGGGGAGTCAATATATAGAATTGTCTAAACATTTTGATATGGCTTTTGACGCATGCCGTTAGCGAAACGTCTGTCATGAAACTATTTTTCGGGGACAGGCCAATTATGTATTTAAACTTTTTATCGACCTTTCTCGTTTCTTCGGTGGTTTTCGTTATTCGCCGCCTGCGGGGTGAAGGCAGAGTTGTGTTCCTCATACTAAGAGTGGCCTTAAGGAGGTGACTATGAAAACAGTCGGTATTATTGGTGGGATTGGTCCGGAATCGACAATAGAATATTATCGGCTTATCATTGTATCCTTTCTTCAGCATGAAAAGTACATGGGAGAGTTGGTTAAAGGCATCATCCGCGATGATACAAAGAAAGAGTTGCTAAAAATCGCACATGGCCTTAAAGAACGCAAAGGCATTGAGGCCTTGATTTTGGGGGGGGACAGAACTTCCCCTGATACTGAAAGAAACAGATAGTATCGGCATTCCTTTTCTTGACACGACCAGAATTCATGTTGAGCGCGTTATGGAAATGCTTTTGTAGCAGAAGTTATTTTATATCAAAGAATAGGCAGACATATACGTGATACAAAATATAATCTGAAATCTGGGGTCAAACCTTTTGTCTTGACAAATGAGATGATTTTAAGACACCTTCTCTATGTCGATTCCGTCCGGGTCGATTCCGTCCGGTTTCTGCCCCAACTCTATTTTGTACATTGACCCGCCCGGACAATGTGATTTATACAAAGGGGAAAAAACTTTTATAGGGTCATATGTCCGAAGCTGAAATACATCGACGAGTCAATTTCAAATTCAACCTGAGAACAAAGCTGATGCTGATTTTTCTCGTTCTCGTGCTGATCCCCCTTGTCGTCATCGGTTGGTTTTCCATCAAAATAACGGAAGATCTTATTGCGGGCATGGTCCACCGCCAGCTCTACAACGTGGCCGTGGACAAAATATCCCTTCTGGAACACTGGTTAAACGAACGTAAAGCCGATCTGACCGTCATTTCGAAAACCTCCATTCTAAAATCCATGGATACCGGCCTGATCGAGCCCTACCTTGAGCTGATGCGACATCAATATGGGGTCTACAAGGATTTCAGTGTATTTTCCGCGTCGGGTGACTTGGTTTTCACCACGAACATGGTCAACCCTGTTGAAATCATTGGTGACAACCGAACCTTATCCATCTCCGACATCAGCTATATGAATGATGAAAAAGAATCTTCGTTCACCATTTCTGTTCCCATTTTCACTGGGGACAACACCCTTTTGGGAAACGTTTCAGGTCGGGTGGGAACGAACAGGATCGTTTTTATCATCCTCAACGTTTCTCTGGGGAAAACAGGGGAATGTTACCTTGTTGATGATTCCGGACGGTTTTTGGCCCACAAGGACCCATCACGAATCCTTTCACAAAATATCACCCAAACCGGCAGTTTTAAATCATTGCTTGAAGATCGGAGCCTTAAAAAAGGAGGCCTGAAAAAGGCTTACCGCGATTATCGTGGGATCATGGTTCTGGGAACGTCGCTGAACCTCAAGGGAACTCCCTGGTATATCGTGGTCGAGCAGGATCAGGATGAGGCGTTTGAGAGTTCGAACAGGCTGAAACTCATCGTGTACCTGACGATTTGTCTTGGAATCGCCAGCGCCATGATGCTCATCTGGATAATTTCCCGGCATATCGTCAAACCCATACGGACTCTCAGTCGCTATGCCGCTGCCATCGCTGAATCACGGTTCGATGAATTTCGGTTCGACAGCACCTTCCTGAAAAAGGGACGAACGGATGAAATCGATAGTCTCTCCCGGTCCTTCTACCATATGTTTCAAAAACTCAAGGAACGTCAGAACGACCTGGAGCAGAAAGTGGAAAGCAAGGAAGCCGAACTCAAAGAGACAGGCAGCATGTTGAAAAAAACACAGGACATTGCCGAACAGTCCGAAAAATTCGCGGCCCTGGGCCGCATGGGTGCCTCGGTCGCCCATGAAATCCGGACGCCTCTCACCTCACTCAAGCTCTACCTGGAATCCGTGAAAAGCCAGATTGACCGGACCCTCGACGATATAGAGGACTACCGTATCGCCATGGGCCAGATCCAACGGATGGAAGGCACGATCAACCGGTTTCTCGATTACGCCAAACCCCGTGATCTGGTCTTCTCCATGATGGATGTCCACGGCCTTCTCGATGATGTGCTTCTTATGGTGAAACCCCTTGCGAACCGGAACGAATGCGCCTTATCCGTCGTCATGGTTGATGAGCTGCCCATGTTCGAAGGCGACAGGAAACGGCTGTCCGAGGCGCTGATCAACCTTGTGGTGAACGCCATTGAGTCCATCGAGAACCATGGGGAGGTGATTCTTTCAACGTTTCTTGTCCAGGAATCTTCCGGCCCATCCATACGAATCGACATCACGGATACGGGCCCAGGGATATCCGAGGATCGAATCGATAATATTTTCGAACCCTTTTTCACCACCAAGGCGTCGGGGACTGGACTGGGCCTCTCCCTTGTGTTACAAACCGTCAAAAGCCACGGCGGAACCCTGACGGTGAAGAGTGTTGTCCAGAAAGGAACGACGTTTTCCCTCAACATTCCGATAAACGTTTCAGATTCAGCGGATAAACAACAATGAAGACGATGGAAAAAATACTGATCATCGATGACGATGAAGGCCTGGTTCATTTTTTGAAGCGTTACTTCAAACGAAAGGGATACGACGTCACCTGCTGTCTAAAAGGGTCGGACGCGCTTCTGGAAATCGAACAGAACCGGTTTGACCTGATCCTTTTGGACTACAAAATGCCGGGCATCAACGGTCTTGACACCCTATCCAGGATCAAGGCCATCAAGGTCAAAACTCCCGTGATTGTTATGTCAGCCTATGGCACCACTGACCTTGCCATTGAAACCATGAAACGGGGCGCCTACGATTACCTGACCAAACCCTTTGACAGCAGCGACTTGTCACGCATCGTGGACGAGGCCCTTGTGGTCAATCGCCAGATGAATGAAATTGTCCATCTTCCAGCCCAGCCGTCAACGGACAAGGCTTCGAAAAACGAAACCCGCCTTATCGGCAACAGCAAGAAGATGAAGGATATATTCAAACTCATCGGACAAATTGCGGAAAAAGACATCTCTGTCCTGATCACGGGTGAAAGCGGCACAGGCAAGGAACTTGTCGCACGGGCCATCTACCACCACAGCCGGAGGAAGGACAATCCCTTTATCGCCGTGAACTGTGCCGCCATTCCTGAAAATCTTTTTGAAAGCGAATTGTTCGGCCATGAACAGGGCGCGTTTACAGGGGCCAACAGAACCGTTATCGGGAAAATGGAACGCTGCGACAAAGGAACTCTTTTTTTAGACGAGATCAGCGAACTTCTACCCTCCCTCCAGGGAAAAATCCTGCGGGCGCTCCAGGAAGGGGAAATCGAGCGGGTTGGGGGAAGCGAAACCATAAAGGTGGATGTCCGAATCATCGCAGCCACCAACAAAAAATTAGACGAGGAAATCCAAGCCGCCCATTTCAGGGAGGATCTCTACTGGCGGCTCAAAGTCATTTCCATTGATCTTCCGCCGTTAAGGGAACGAAAAAAAGACATCCCCGATCTGTGTGATTATTTTCTGGCCCGCTTCAGCGACGAATACAAACAAAGCACCGCCTGTCTGTCCCGGGCCGCCTTGGACACACTCACCACCTATTCATGGCCCGGCAACGTCCGGGAACTGGAAAACTGCATCCGAAGGGCCGTGCTTTTAAGTCCCGGTGATGTTATCCACGAAAACAATCTCATGATTGGTGACGGAAATGACCGGGACAATGGCAAGACCTTAACCCGTGAACAACTGGTCGAGCGACTGCAAAATAAGATAGACCGAGTCTTTCCGGATATCTGCCGCTTCTTTGAACAGGATATCCACGCCAACATCATGGATCTGGTGGAAATGCGATTGATTCAGAAAGCACTGGACTCCTGTGACGGGAATCAGGTCAAAGCGGCAAAGATGCTCGGCATCAGCCGGAATACCCTTCGTCAGAGGCTCAAAAAAAGCCTTGACGATCTTGCCCCATCTTTCGATTGATCAAAATCCATTCAAGCTGTTCATATTTTGAGCATCCGAGAAAAAATAAGCATTCCCAATTAAAATTCAGTCTGTTGTAATCCCTTCCCCGAATACACCCCTTCATCATCTGTTCTTTTTTTAATCTTTCCCTCTTATCCCACAACTCGTTTCGAATGGGTTTGCTGCATATTTATTTAAACAAATCAAGCTGTTAAAAGACATCGCATCTCCTTGTTTTTTATGGCACGCGTTTTGAACATGGAGAGAACGTCGGATCGAGCAGGGGCATTTTTTGAATGTATGTCACGTAATCTCAAACAAAGTGAGGTTCAATGTTATGAAACAACATTCCATATATGAAATTGGCACCTTTTTTTCAACCACTCTCGACCTGGTCCATATGGGCCTTGTCATGAATCGTAAACGTCTCGGAATCTTAGAACGCATGGAGGAAATCATGTCCATGTGCCATCGAAATCATCCGGTTTACGAACAGTTCAGCAGTTTCAGTGTAGTCCTTTACACGCTTGGCATAACGGACGGTGGTCCGTTTGATTGCCCGGATTTTCTGTCCTTTGGCGATGTGGACCAGGAAGGTGCCGCACGTATTCTTTACGAACATTTCACGGAAATATCCCAAGACGACATACCTCTTGGCTACCACATCACCGCGAATGCCGTCACCTACCTCCTTGTGGTGGGTGATCCCCTTTACCCCCGTCATTTTGCCGTGGTGGCCAACCAACAAAGCCAAAGACCCTATTTTTCCAAATTGCCGTTTTTCGGCGCGGGTTTTGACACTCTGGCTGAGCTGAAGAACGAATTTCTGGGGATCGACGGCATCGGCAAAGAGGATTTCCACTTTTACAAAAGCACATGCAACTAAGCCAGGCCCGAATCTGGCACCGCCTTTTAATCTAATGACATATCAACCCTATCACACCAAGGAGACCAAGGAATGTCTGTCACAAAAAGCGTTAGCGAAAAAGTTAAACATATGGATCCCGAGCAGCACGAGTTCCACCAGGCCGTCGAAGAGGTCATGGAGACCCTGGAGCCCACGGTCCAGCGCCACCCTGAGTTTGTCAAACACAACATTTATGAGCGCATTGTGGAGCCGGAAAGGACCATCATGTTTCGCGTGCCCTGGCAGGATGACAAAAACAACGTCCAGGTGAACCGGGGTTTCAGGGTTCAGTTCAATAACGCCATCGGACCATTCAAAGGCGGTCTCCGCTTCCATCCGTCTGTGAACCTCAGCATCATCAAATTTTTAGGGTTTGAGCAGATTTTTAAAAATTCCCTGACCACGCTGGCCATGGGCGGGGGTAAAGGCGGATCGGATTTCGATCCCAAAGGCAAATCCGACGAGGAAGTCATGCGTTTCTGCCAGGCCTTCATGCGGGAGTTGTACCGGCACATCGGAGCCGAAACAGACGTTCCCGCCGGTGATATCGGTGTGGGTGGCCGCGAAATCGGATACATGTTCGGGTACTACAAAAAAATAAAAAATGAACACACCGGCGTACTCACGGGAAAAGGCCTCGAATACGGCGGAAGCCTGATCCGCCCCGAAGCCACAGGGTACGGCGCCGTGTATTTCGCGGCGGAAATGCTGGCCACCCGAGGGCTTGACTTCAAAGGCAAACGCGTGGCCGTGAGCGGCGCGGGCAACGTGGCCCAGTTCGCCATTGAAAAAGTCAATCAATTGGGAGGCACAGTGATTTCCATCTGCGATTCGGGTGCCACGATCATCGACGAGGCCGGCATCGGAAACGACAAATGCCGTTACCTCATGGAGCTGAAAAACCTCAGAAGAGGCCGGGTGAGCGAGTACGCAGACATTTACAAAACCGCCGTCTGTTACCCGGATAAAAACGTATGGGATGTGATCAAGGAGCAGGGCATTAAGGTGGACGTGGCCCTTCCTTGTGCCACCCAGAATGAAATCGATGGAAGCCTCGCCGAAGGTCTCGCCAACAACGGCTGCATCTGCGTTGCCGAAGGCGCCAACATGCCGTCGTCTCCCGATGCGGTGCGGGTATTTCAGGCAAACAACTTCCTTTTCGGCCCCGGAAAAGCAGCCAATGCGGGCGGTGTGGCCACATCCGGTCTTGAGATGAGCCAGAACAGCTCCAAGCTGTCCTGGTCCAGGGAAGACGTGGACAGCAAGCTGCTTACCATCATGAAAGGCATTCACAAATCCTGCCTGGACGCCGCTGAATCCTACGGCAAAAAAGGGGACTACGTGGCCGGCGCCAATATTGCGGGATTTGTCAAAGTCGCCAAGGCCATGATGGCTTACGGGGTGATCTAATAAGGTTGTTGTGCGGCGTTGCCCCCGGCAGCCCTGCCGGGGGCCAACCCCTCACTTCGCTGGGGCAGGCTCTTTTGAAAAGGTTGCCAAACAGGTTATAAAGGCACGGCTTGCCGTGCCTTTATGGTCACACGCACATCATGGATCATGAGGACAGATAACAGAGGACGGTCTGATTTTCCACATCGGATTGGATTCTCAATCTGTCGTTTTTGGTATCCGCGACCCGGACGACCTGTTCAAACCGCTCGGCCTCGGGAACAAGAGTCGTAAGGATGTTGGGACGGGACCGAATCCAGTCGAGATCACATTCCACCTCCTTGTTTTCAGGGTAAATCGCCAGATAGACAATCCCCGTTTCCACAAGGTCATGGAAAAAATGGGTGCCGAACGACAGATCGGGGATCAGGCTGCCGGTCTGATGGCTGATTTCCGCGAGGGCGGTCACCTGGCTGATTTCGGAAAATGTGACGGGAATGCCCATGGCGGGGGTGTGGGTTCCCCATCGTCCAGGACCCATCAGAAGCGTGGGCTGCTTATCACGGCTCGTGATGGTTTTGTTGAGCCTACCCACCAGCCGTGCAATGGCGTATTTGTCCTGAACGGACAAACCGGAATAGTGCTCGGGGTCGATAAAAATGATTCGGGAAATATGTTTTGAAATGGAATCCCCCATGGAATTCCCCTCCATCTTAAGAATGGTTTTGGAGATTGTCGACCTGTCCATGGACGGTTCATCCGGAGACAGCCCAATGGTTTTAATGGGCCTACATTGAAGCAAATTGATATGAAGATCATCCTTTTGATCAAAATTTACCGTGAATTCGACTTCAACCGAATTATCGTATGTACGCTCAAGGGTTGCGAGCATCGCTTTCATCATGCCCACAAAAGGGGTTTGGGAGAGAAAAGGGTCCAGGGTAAGAATTCGGTAGTCTTTGACGGGTCGCCCCAGATCCGCCATGGTCTGGATCGCCTCTGTATCTCTTATGCCCAAAAGATCAAAGTTCCTGGGTGTCTCTTTTTCGAGAAGATCCGAAAGAAGAACGGTCTCGGCCCGGTTGTCCTCAAGGTTCAGAAGATCCACCTTGTGTTGGGAGAATTTCCGGATATCGTTCAGACCGAAAAGAGGTTTTGCAAGGGGATCATCCAAGGCGACGATTCTCGGGTAATCGTTTTCAACCCGGTTGACTGCACGTGTCCCCAGTCCGAAAACGAGGCGGAGCATCCCTTCTTTCGGATTCATGCCTTTTTTCCACACAAAGGGGTTTCTGGAGAGCCCCACCCCGGCAAGATCAGGGAAAAATCCGTAGGGCCGGTGCGATCCGGAGACGCGCATGACAAGCAGCGCCATCTGTTCATCCGTTTCTGCCAGTCCCCGTTGCAAGCGGTAGGAAAGAGCATCCTCGCTCATGGTGCAGGCGAAAATCTTCAACACGGCTTTTTCGAAATACTCGTAGCGTTTTTCCGGGTTTTCCTGATTCACACAGAAGTAGCTGTCGTATTTTCCGGCAAAGGCCCCGCCAAAGGCGTCTTCCAAAAGACTGCTGGAACGAACGATAATGGGCGACTGACCGAAGTACTCCAGCATCAGCTTGAAACGTTCCACGATTTCTCCTGGAAAGACGCCGGACTCCATTTTTTCTTTGAGTTCAAGGGCCTTGGGGAAATACCCCTCCCTGGTTTTATGGGCCATAAAGGTCTGCCACCAGCCATTTTGGACCATAAAGGAATAAAACACATCCGATCCGATATAAAACGAATCGTGGTGTTCCAAAACATTTTGCCAATCACGGGACCGCTCATTCATCAAAATTTTCCTGGCCAGAAGCATGCCCACGGATTTCCCGCCGATGAACCCCGTCCCAATAAGGCGTTCCTTGATTCCAAGCAGGTCCTCCAGAGTAAAGTAGTCTCGGATCATGGCAAGGAGCCGTTTGTCACGGGTCAGCATCAGTCGGCTCAACCGGTAAACCATATCCTTTCTCTCTTCCTCACCCGCATCGGATTCGAGAAGCTGCCGCGCCTCCATGAACAAACGGTCCCAGTAGTCCAGTTGCCGTTGGGCGCCGGTTCCGCCATGGCGGGACAGATGGGAAAAAAGCTGGGTCGCATCCACGCTGTCGATCACCGGGACAAGCCGGTCCTTTTCCTTGATATGGGGAAAAAACATCGTGGAGGAATACCGGTGCTGGACCTTGAGAGGATGGATGCACAGCTTCCCTTCCACATTGTGGATATCGATCAAAACCTGGGTGGTTTCCCGAATTCTCGCGATGGATTTGAACGAGTGGTTGTTTCTGAGAAGGGCGAAGTAGGCGATGGTGTTCAACTGAAACAGGTAGGGGCAGGTGATGAAAAAAAAGTCCCCGATCATCAGGTCCGTGGCCCAGACATGGAGAAGGTCCGACAGGGAGTCGAACACATAGAGCACATCCCGACCCTCACGGGTGATGATGCGGTGGATTTCGGCCGAAAAGGATTCAAAGCTGTCCTCGGTCTTCAACCGGTAGACGGTGACGTTCGCCCGTTCCTCCAGCAGCGCCGTATGACGACCGAACCGGATGTAAACCACACGCTCGTTTCTGGCCGTGGCACTGCTCACAAACGGAATAACCATGCGCTGGTAGTCGTCGATGTTGTCGACCTGCCAGACCACGTTGTCTCCCTGTCGGAGGTGGTCGATGATGGTGTCAAGGCTTTCCCAGCCTGTGGTGACATGATCATTGTCGTTGTAAGCCATGAACATTTCCTTTCGTCTGCTTTACGTGTGACGTGTGAGGGTTTCACTGTTCACATCTTAATCTATTCCATCAAAACCGGCAATGATGAGAGAATGATAAAAGGTGATTGGCCAACGATTTCGGTTTGACAAGGTTTGATTTTATTTTATAGCGGCCGTGAGCTTTTTTTCGAGAACATCCGGCTGCATGACACAGATATTTTTTAATGGAAAAAATGGAATAGGATATATGAATTTACCAGAGATCAATACATGGACAAACGGCGAGACCTTTGCTGAGGTGGCGAATCAGGTCATGGGCAAACAGTTTCCGGGCCAGGAGCCCAAAGCCCTGATGGGTTGGAAAGGAATCATGATCTGGGATCGCAATGTGGATGCCGTGGCCATGCTCAAGGCTTACCTTGATCGCGTGGCGGCCGAAAGTTGCGGACAATGCACACCCTGCAGAGAGGGCACACACCAGTTGACTCGAATCATGGGCGCCATGTGCCGGTGTGAAGGCTCCGAGGAGGATATCGAGACCATCCGGTCTCTGGTGACCATCATCAGCCTGACGTCACGCTGTAATATCGGACTCGGCCTGGCCAAGCCCGTCTTGGATCTTCTCGATTGTTTCAACGATGATTTCATCGAGGTGATTCACAGACAGCGTTTCGTAGAACCCGGCCGCTATAATAGCATGGTGACGGCGCCCTGTATCAACGCCTGCCCCTCCCATGTGGATATCCCGGCGTATCTGGAACATGTCCGCATGGGCCACTGGCCCGAAGCCATGGCCGTGGTCAGGCAGGGCTGCCCCATGCCGGGCACCATCGGACGGGTCTGTGTGCGCCCCTGCGAGGAGAACTGCAGGCGTAAAGATCTGGACTCCCCCTTAGCCATACGCGCCATCAAGCGGTTTTTATCCGATCAGGAGCAATTTCACGGCATGAGATCTGAAGAACCCATGCCACATCCTCAAGCCGAAAAAATCGCCATTGTGGGTGGAGGTCCTGCCGGTCTGTCCTGTTCATATTATCTGGGACGGCTCGGCTATCCAAGCACGGTGTTCGAAGCCCAGGAAGGACCGGGAGGCATGGCGGCATACGGTATTCCCTCTTACCGGCTGCCCAAGGATGTGATTGCTCATGAAGTGGGGATCATCGAACACCTGGGTGCGGAAATTCGCTATGGTGTCCATGTGGGCAGGGATATCACCGTGGATGATCTTTCCGACCAAGGGTATCGGGCTGTTTTTCTTGCCATGGGCGCGCCTGAATCATCTCCCATGCGATGTGAAGGTGAGGATAAAGGTTATATGGGATTTATGCCGGGCGTTCATTTTCTGGCCCAGGCCGCCCGGGGCCAAAAACCCCTGGATGGCCGACGGGCCGTGGTAATCGGCGGCGGAAATGTGGCCATGGACTGCGTTCGCTCACTCCTTCGACTGGGTTTTAAGGATGTGAATCTTCTGTATCGGCGAACAGAAGCCGAAATGCCCGCGGATCATCATGAAATCGAGGAAGCCAAAGAAGAAGGCGTTGTGTTTCATTTTCTGGTGGCTCCGGTGGAGATCCTGGCCAAAGACGGACGGGTCACCGGACTCATGTGCCGCCGGATGGAGCTGGGAGAACCGGATGCAAGCGGGCGTCGACGACCGGTTCCCGTCCCGGATTCGGACTATGTCATGGACTGTGATGCCATTATACCGGCCGTGGGACAGAAATGCGTGGTGGACCGTATTGTATCGGATGAAGACGTATTGACAGCATGGAAAACCCTGGTGGTGGATGAGACCACGTTCCAAACCGGTAAAAAGCTCATTTTCGGCGGAGGGGACTGTGTCACGGGACCGGCCACCCTCATTGCCTCCCTTGCCGCCGGAAAAAACGCCGCCCGGTTTATCGACCAGTATCTTCAAACGGGCCAATGCACCCCCCAGCCCAAGGATGTCCTGGAAACTCTGGTTACCTCGGGCCAGATGTTTGAAGACGATGAGCCGTTTCTTTTTCCGGGAATCTCCACACGTATGGAACCCGAGATCATCGATCCGGACACACGGATTCAGGATTTCGGGGAAGTGGAAAAAGGGTTTTCCCCGGTTCAGGCCCGAATGGAAGCATCCCGCTGTTTGCGCTGTTACCGGATGCTCATGACCGCCGTTTAATGCAACCTAATGTTTATGACCACAGATCCCGGCATTCAACAATGCCTCATGAGGCCACAGTGCACATACATATCCGTAAACACGGTCCCCAACATACTCGCGCCAATCTTGGGCCTGGGATTGAAACTTTTATCCACCACCCGTTCGCTACGCTTCACTGAAGGACACGAAGAGCACGAAGAAAAACAAATAATTTTAGAAAGTCATTTGTTTATGCATTAACTTCCAGTAACATTTTTTTGCCTGTCCCCAATTTTATTCTGTGACGTATTCGGTGAAGGCCTTGAAATCGTCGTTGTGGGTGTTGTTCTCAAATTCGTAATTCCAGGCCTCAATACCTTAGCGTGGCTAAGGAAGAGGGGATTACTGATGAGGAAATTGGAGCGGCTCAATCCATCGTGATGGCGGTTTCGGCCGGCAGGATTAATGCCCAATTTAGAGATGCTCTAAGTAAAAATGAAGATTAATATTTTTATAGGGAATGAAGGTTGATGAGCTTGTAATAAGTCGATAGATGGATGGTAATAGGACATATAGGTCAACATAGGACCTATATGTCCCGTATCACTATTGTAAAAACGGATTGAACCGTTTCTCCCCGCCAATGAGGGTGGACGGTCCATGGCCGGTGTAGACCTTTATGTTATCACCCAGGCTTAAAAGTTTGGTTTTGATACTTTTTATCAGGGTTTTGTAATCGCCTCCGGGGAGATCGGTTCTGCCGATGGATCCCTGGAAAAGCGTATCTCCGGCGATGACAAAATCATCGGCCAGAAGGGAGATACCGCCTTCGGAATGTCCGGGGGTATGCAGAACCTTTAGTTTGGCCTCGCCAAAGTTTATTATGTCTCCATCTGAAAGGAGCTTGTCAGCCGGGGGAGAGTTTTCCATTCTCATGCCGAATGCCATGGCCATTTCCTTGAGATGACCCAGCATGGGGGCGTCCTTGGCATGGATGAGGATATCCGCACCTGTCACCTCTTTGAGCCGTTTATTGGCCCCCACATGGTCGAAATGCCCATGGGTGTTAATGATGTGCTCAACAGTCAGTTTGTCCTTGGCCAGGACCGAAAGAATCACGTCTCCTTCATCTCCCGGGTCCACAACAACGGCTTTTCGGGTTTTTTCACATCCAAGAATGATACAATTTGCACCGATGGGTCCAACGACGAGTACCTTTACAATCACAAGAGCCTCCTGTCTGGTTCCGTGTTAACTTAAAACCGCTTTATCAATATCAATGGATATGGCGTCGAGGATTCCGTTGATGAAGGCTCCGGAATCAGCGGTGCCGTATTTTTTTCCGATATCAATGGCCTCGTTGATGGAGACCTTTGAGGGTATGTCGTGGCAGAACATCAGTTCATACACGGCAATACGAATCACGTTTCGATCAACCCCGGACATCCGGGACAATTTCCAGTTGCTGGAAAAGGTTTCAATCTTCCTGTCGATTTTGTCTCTGTGTTCCAGGGTGCCTTTGACCAGCTGCTGAAAAAAAGGCATAACATCATCCGAGGGCTCGAAATTGATGCAGAAAAGACGAAATGCACGTTCCTGATCATTTTTTCCCATATCAATATAGTAAAGAGCCTGCATGGCTAGTTCACGAGAACTGCGCCGATATCCCATAAATCGTGACTCCCTTACTTAAACAAGTGCCATCAGGTTTGCCATTTCAATGGCTGAAATTGCAGCATCCCAGCCCTTGTTCCCAGCCTTTGTTCCGGCTCGTTCAATGGCTTGTTCGATGGTATCCGTGGTTACCACACCGTAAATGACGGGAATAGACGATTCCATGCTGACCATGGCCACGCCCTTGGTGACTTCGGAACACACGTAATCAAAATGGGGGGTAGCCCCACGGATCACTGCTCCCAGACAGATCACAGCATCGTATTTGTTCGATACGGCTGCTTTTTTTGCCAGAAGGGGAATTTCAAAGGCCCCGGGCACCTTGATAATGTCGATGTTTGTATCGGCCGCTCCGCTCCGGACAAGGGCATCAACCGCCCCACCGGTAAGTCGATCCGTAATAAAGTCGTTAAAACGGCTGACAACAATGGCAAATTTTTTCCCTTGGGCATTCAGGGAGGCCTCAATGATATTGGGCATAACGTTTCCTCTTTTTTCAGGATTAACAAAAACTAAAAAGGGCCTTTATTTGGTTTTTTCAACTTTTAAAAGGTGACCCATTTTCAATCTCTTGCATTCAAGATAACCGATATTATGCTTGTTGGTCGCAACTTCGATGGGGCATTGTTCGACCACAGAAAGTCCGTAACCTTCAAGCCCGATCATTTTTTTCGGGTTGTTGGTCATCAGCCGCATTTTTTTAACACCCAGGTCCACAAGCATCTGGGCACCCACACCGTAATCCCTCATGTCGGCATCAAAACCAAGCTTTTCATTGGCTTCCACCGTGTCATAGCCCTGGCGCTGGAGTTCATAGGCCTTGAGCTTGTTGACAAGGCCGATACCCCGTCCTTCCTGACGGAGATAGAGAAGTACGCCCGAGCCCTCTTTGTCGATCATCTCCAGGGCTTTGTGAAGCTGGTCCCTGCAATCGCATTTCAACGAGCCGAAAATATCACCGGTCATGCATTCGGAATGAACCCTGACCAGGATGGGTTTTTCAGGATCAATTTCACCTTTGACAAGGGCAACATGGGTGAGATTGTCAAGATCGTTTTCATAGGCAATAACCCGGACATCCCCTCCGAATTTGGTGGGAATGACAGTCTCGGCAGCCACACGGACAAAGGATTCTTTTTTCATGCGGTATTCCACAAGATCAGCCACGGTGCAGATGCCGATGTTGTGGGTTTCGCTGAATTTTTCCAGGGAAGGAATGCGGGCCATGGTGCCGTCATCATCCATGACTTCACAGATCACAGCAGCCGGTTTCAATCCGGCCAGGCGTGCCAGATCCACGGAGCCTTCGGTCTGTCCCACACGAACCATGACACCGCCGCTTCGTGCCCGTAAAGGAAAGATATGCCCAGGCCGTGCCAGATCCGAGGGTTTGGCGTTGTCAGCAATGGCGGCATGGATGGTGGTGGAACGGTCAGCGGCGGAAATACCGGTGGTGACACCTTTTTTGGCTTCGATGGATACGGTGAAACCGGTTCCGAACTGGGATGTGTTATCGCTGACCATCATGGGCAGGTCAAGGGCATCACACATATCGCCGGACATGGGCAGGCAGATCAGGCCCCTGCCGAATCGGGCCATGAAATTGATGGCATCGGGTGTCACGGCTTCGGCCGCCATGGTCAGATCCCCTTCGTTCTCCCTGTCTTCATCATCCACAAGGATCACCATGCGTCCTTCTTTGATGTCTTTGATCGCCTGTTCTATGGTTATAATTGGCATGACGTGCAAACTCCTTTAATCCTTTAACGTGCCGGTATATCCGGCAGACAAACACGAACTCCTGCTGATCAGACTGATCAGAGAAACCCTGTTTTTAATAAAAATGATTTATCCAGGCCCGATATCGATCCCTTGGAATCTGACCTACCTGGACCCTGGTTTTTTCCGGTCACGAATATTTCAACATATTTACCGATCACATCGGTTTCGATGTTCACTCTGTCCCCGGGTTTTTTAAAACCGATGCTGGTTATCTTGGCTGTATGCGGAATGATGCTCAACTCAATGGAATCCGTATTCAGTTTGTTTATAGTAAGACTGATTCCGTCAATGGCAACAGACCCTTTAAGAATCATGTAACGGAGAAGTTCGGGCGGCAGGCTGACTGTAACGATGACGGCATTGCTCAAGGTCTCTTTGGCGGTCATGACGCCTGTTCCGTCTATGTGTCCGGACACAAGATGGCCGTCCAGTCTGTCCGATAGTCTTAAGGCACGTTCCAGATTAACCCGGTCGCCCACACGTGCCTGGGAAAAGGTTGTTTTGGCGAGTGTTTCAGGAGCCACGTCCACCTCGAACCGCCGGCCGTTCAATGTCACAGCGGTCAGACAGGCACCATTGACGGCGATGCTGTCTCCGATTTTCGTCTGGTCCAGTGGGAAATCCGATTCGATTGCAAAACGGGTACCCAGCCCGGCTGGACGGATGGATCGAAATGTTCCGAAACCTTCTATGATACCTGTAAACATCGTTTTCTACTAAGCCCCCTCACTGGTCAATACACTGTGTCCTTGGATACGGACGGTGTCACATAGGCCTCAATCATAAGATCTTCACCCATGGGGCGAAACGTCATATGCTCAAGACCGATGGCATCTTTCATCATTTCCGGGCCTTTTCCTTTGCAAACCGGAGCTCCGTCATCTCCGCCCAGAAGTTTTGGTGCGTAAAACAACATGACTTTGTTCACAATGCCTGCCTGAAGTGCCTCGGACAGGACCCGACTGCCCCCCTCGATCAACAGACTGGAAATACCCATGGACCCCAGAATGCCCATCAGCTTATCCAGGTCGATCAGCCCGTTTTTCATGGGGACCTCAAGAACCGTGACACCCCTTTTCTCAAGGCGTCTCTTCTTGTCCAGGCGATGCGGGTCCTCCTGGGCTTGAAGACCGGAAACGAGTATCGTATCAGAATCGGATTCAAGGTGCAAGATCTTGGCGTTTTCCGGAATTCGAAGACCCGTATCCAGGATGATACGCCTGGGGTCTCTGCCTTTAAAACCCGCGATGCGGGTGGTCAGGCTGGGGTCATCGGCCAGAATCGTTCCCATGCCCACCATGATCCCGTCCACCAGATGACGGATCTCGTGGGTGTAGGCCCGGGACACCGGACCGGATATCCATTTAGAATCCCCCGTGCGGGTTGCGATGCGGCCATCAAGGGTGGATGCGTATTTCAGAATGACAAAGGGTTTTTTTGTGGTGGCATAGGTGATAAAAATTTCGTTGAGTCGACGTGACTGATCCTCACACACCCCTTGCCGTACCCGGACACCCTTCTGCCGTAAAAAATCTGCACCTCCGGAGGCTAAGGGATTGGGATCGGCCATGGCCATGACGACCTCAGTGATGCCGGCTTCGAGAATCTTATGGGTGCAGGGCGGGGTTTTTCCGGTATGATTGCAGGGTTCCAGTGTGACATACAAGGTGGCTCCCCGGGCCTGGGAACCGGCATGGTCAATGGCGTGGACCTCGGCGTGGGGGCCTCCGTAAACTTCATGAAAGCCCTTGCCCACAATGGTGCCGTCCTTGACCACAACAGCTCCGACCATGGGGTTGGGTGATGTGAATCCTTTTCCCTTTTCAGCCAGAGAAAGGGCCATCTCCATATAAAATGTGTCATCCATGGGGACTCCGGTTCTTCTGAATTTATTTGGTGGTCAGAAGACTTTTAAGCTCCTGCACGAAGTCGTTGACATCTTTGAATTCCCTGTAGACCGAGGCAAAACGGACATAGGCTATGTCGTTGAGCTTGTGCAGTTTTTTCATCACCCGCTCTCCGATCACCTGGGAGGAAATCTCTTTTTCACCGGTCTCCCTCAAATCCTTTTCCAGATCATCCAGAAATTCTTCAATCACGTTAACGCTGATATCCAGTTTTTCACAGGCCCTGAAAATACCTGCCTTGACCTTATCTCTGTTGAACTCCTCCCGCCGTCCGTCTTTTTTGACGATCATGACGGATATTTTTTCAACATGCTCATAGGTTGTGAAACGCTGGGCACAATCAAGACATTCCCGGCGCCGTCTTATCACATGCCCGTCTTTACTGAGTCTGGAATCAATCACCTTGTTATCAAGCTCTGAACAGTATGGACATTTCATGGCATTCCCCCTGATTAATCGTTAACTCTGATCACCTCAAGTCCGGCTTCCTTCATCATTTCACTGGACAGAGGATCGGCGTAGCCGGATTTGTAATATATGGTTTTAATGCCTGAGTTGATCAGCATTTTGGCACAGATAGAGCAAGGGAGATTGGTACAGAAAAGGGTAGACCCTTTGATGGATACCCCGTAATAAGCCGCCTGGATGATTGCGTTCTGTTCTGCATGGATACCCCGGCAGAGTTCATGCCGCTCCCCGGAGGGCACATTCATCTTTTCCCGAAGGCACCCGGTTTCGGAACAATGGGTAATTCCGGACGGAGCGCCGTTGTAACCTGTTGACAAAAGCCGTTTGTCCTTGACCAACACAGCCCCCACAGCCCGCCGGGTACATGTGGAGCGCTTGGCAACCAATTCCGTAATATCCATGAAATAGGTGATAAAGGACGGACGTTCGGCTTTTTGGGTCATGGCTTATCCTTTCATGTCGGTGAAAAGCGGGAATGCCGCACAGAGTTCACGGACTTTTTCCCTGATTTTTGAAATGGTTTCGGGCTTGTCTCTGAATTTGATTGTGTCGTGGATCAGATCCGCCACCAGATGCATTTCATTTTCACCCATACCCCGGGTGGTGAGAACCGGGGTTCCCACACGCACACCGCTGGTGGTCACAGGGCCTCTCTTGTCATAGGGGATCACGTTTTTGTTCGCTGTGATTCCCGCAAGGTCCAGCACGGTTTCGGCTTCTTTTCCGGTGATTCTCCGGTTGGACAGGTCAATAAGCATCAGGTGGTTGTCCGTTCCGCCGGAAACAAGTTCAAAGCCTTTGTCCATCAGGGCCAGGGACAGGGTTTTGGCATTCTTGACAATATTGGCCTGATAGACTTTGAATTCAGGTGTTGAGGCTTCTTTGAGGGCAATGGCCTTGGCCGCAATCACATGCATCAGAGGGCCACCCTGGATTCCGGGAAAAATCTGTTTGTTCATGATGGATGTCAGGTCACGCCCTGAAACGATCAGACCGCCCCTTGGCCCCCTCAGGGTTTTATGGGTGGTGGTGGTGACAATATCTGCATAGGGCACGGGATTGGGGTGTGCACCCCCTGCAATCAGACCCGCAATGTGGGCCATATCCACCATCAAAAGGGCATCCACGGATTTGGCAATCTCTGAAAATGATTTAAAATCAAGAATACGGGGATAAGAACTGGCCCCCACAACAATCATTTTGGGTTTGTGTTCTTCGGCCAGGGCACGCACGATATCAAAATCGATCATTTTTGTATCGGGGTTCACGCCATAGTGTTTGAAATTGAATAGTTTCCCTGAAAAATTGGCAGGACTTCCATGGGTCAGGTGCCCGCCATGGTTCAGGTCCATTCCCAGCACGGTGTCGCCAGGTTCAAGAAATCCGAAAAGGGCTGCCATGTTCGCCTGGGAACCCGAATGGGCCTGCACATTGGCATAGACCGACCCGTAAACCTCATTGGCCCTTTGAATGGCAATGGTTTCAACGTCATCCACAAAATGGCAGCCGCCATAAAACCGTTTGCCCGGATATCCTTCTGCATATTTGTTTGAAAGGACAGACCCCATGGCTTCCATGACAGCCGGGCTGATGACATTTTCCGATGCAATCAGTTCGAGGTTGTTCTGTTGTCGCGCAATTTCACCGTCTATTGCCGCCGCTATTTCAGGGTCAACTTTTCTGATATGTTCTGAATTCACTATGATATTCCTTAAAAATATGATTTTACGGATCACCAAAAACGAAGAATAAACAACCCGAGTGGTTTATTCCTTTTTTGGATGATCTCTTATGCCTTTTGGTTCATGATGTAAAGGGTATAAACACGTTTTGAACGAATAGGATCAAAGGGTTTCAAACATCTGAATTCGTTCAAGGTGCCGCCCTCCCTCAAAGGGTGTTTCAAGCCAGATCCTTACCATATCAAGGGCCAGGGACTCACCGATCACTCTGGCACCCATGACAAGGATATTTGCGTTATTATGGAGCCGGCTCATCCGGGCTGAAAATGATTCGCTGCAAAGTGCCGCCCGAACATTGGGATAGCGATTGGCAATCATGGACATGCCAAGGCCAGTGCCGCAAATCAGAATACCGCATTTATTTTTTCCAGAGGATATTGCCGAGGCAACCTTCATGCCGTAATCGGTATAATTAACCGAGGAAGGACCATGGGTCCCCACGTCCTCCACAGAACGTCCTATACTTTGGAGGTATTCCACCACCTTATCCTTGAGGGCATAGGCGGCATGATCACATCCGATGATAATGGGGCTGTCTGTTTCAGGGTTATTGTCTGCCATGGGTACTCTCCAATTCGGCATAAAGACATGTGTCCGGTCTGCCAATAAAACACAGGGCGGGAAAGCCCCACCCTGAAAAAAATATCTATGTCCCGCAACCCACGGCCGAATCAGGCCCGTGTTTCGATAAAATCCAGAACATCTTTAACGGTCATGAGTTTTTCAGCCTGATCATCTTCGATTTCAATATCGAACATATCTTCCATGGACATGATAAGTTCCACAATGTCCAGGGAGTTGGCACCGAGATCCTTGATGAAATGGGCCTCAGGTACAACATCTTCAATGCCGACTTTTAATTTTTCGGCGATAATTTTCTTAATTTTGTCTTCAATAGACATGGACGATCTCCTTCAATGTTATATGTACATGCCACCGCTGACATGGATAACTTGCCCGGTCATGTATGCTGCTTTGTCCGACGCCAAAAATTCCACGACTCCAGCCACCTCAGCTGCGGAACCCGCACGCCCCAGGGGAATCTGTGAAAGGATATGTTCTCGGGCCGTCTCATCCAGAATTCCGGTCATCCCGGTATCGATAAACCCCGGTGCAACGGCATTCACTGTGATATTCCTTTGAGCAAGCTCCCGGGCAAGGGCTTTTGTCAGGCCGATCAAACCGGCCTTGGCAGCCACGTAATTGGACTGCCCCGCATTGCCTGTGACCCCAACAAGGGATGTGATGTTAATTATTCTTCCGGAATGCTGCTGTATCATGGTCCTGGCTGCAACCTTGGAACACAGAAACGCGCCTTTCAGGTTGATGTCCATCACCCCATCCCAGTCCGCTTCCTTCATACGAACAAGAAGGTTGTCACGGGTAATACCCGCGTTGTTGACCAGAACATCCAAGCGCCCATATTCAGCCACAAGGGTTTTAAAAAAGGCTTTGACCTGATCCTCGGACCTGACATCAACCTTTACCCCATGGGCCCGGGCACCTTTTTCTCTAAGAATTTTTTCTGTTTCAACAGCTGCGCTGACATCCGAAGAATAATTAAACCATATCGATGTATGAGGATCGGCAAAAGCAAGACACACGGCTTTCCCGATTCCTCGTGACCCCCCGGTTACAACAACAGTTCGCTCGACCTGATCCGGCATCTGTTTTCCTGTTGCCATCTTTGTATGATAAAGACAGAGAATGGGCCATCGCTATCACCCTGAAACGAAAGGCATTAAGCGAGACCTTGACAAAACAGTAGCGTTCCGTTTCTAATCTTCGTCGATCTGGATTACTTTTCGTCCTTTATAAGTGCCGCATGCCTTGCAGGCACGATGCATCTCTTTGGGTTCCCCGCACTCAGAGCACGTGGACACGTTGGGTGCGCTCGTTTTCTGGTGGGTTCGTCTCTTTCGGCCAACTGATTTGGATGTCTTCCTCTTTGGTACTGGCATGAAATATCTCCTAACTATTCTAAATTTCTAATAATTTTAATACGTTCAAATAGTAGTATTAACCGTACTTATTTATTTTATTTAAAAATGAATGTCAAGAATATTCACAGGTTTGTATTTTGTTCTCTTGTGATTCATAACCCGATATGGTATTTGAGACCGACATTCGAAAGGGATGTTGGCGTGTTTAAGGTCCGGAAAATTGAGCTTAAAATTCATTATCTTTTTTGAAAACGCGCCCTTTTGATGTTAAAAAAAACGAAAAATGAAAGGTAAAATCACCATGGATCAGATTATCACTCGCTTCCCTCCCAGTCCCACAGGCTACCTCCATGTCGGGGGGGCACGGACGGCCCTTTTCAACTGGCTTTATGCCCGGAACACTGGGGGGAAATTTATTTTACGAATCGAGGATACCGATGCGGTACGATCAACCCAGGAATCCGTGGATGCCATCTTCGAATCCCTGAAATGGCTGGAAATTGATTGGGATGATGGCCCTTATTTTCAGACCAAACGCTATGATCTGTACAAAGAATATATTCAAAACCTGGTGGATCTGGGCCATGCCTATTACTGTACCTGTACCCCTGAAGAAATTGATGCCATGCGGGAAAAGGCCAAGGCCGAAGGGGGAAAGCCCCGTTACGACGGTCGATGCCGTGATAAGAACCTTCCGCCCAGTGATCACGCAGTGGTTCGTTTAAAAGCGCCTCCTTCAGGGACCACCGTGATTGAGGATGTGGTCAAGGGGACCATTGTTTTTCAGAATTCGGAGTTGGATGATTACATTATCCAGCGCAGTGACGGATCACCAACCTACAACCTGGCTGTGGCTGTGGATGACATCACCATGGGTGTGAATGTGGTTCTAAGGGGGGATGATCATGTAAACAACACCCCGAAACAGATGATGATTTATCAGGCCCTGGGCATTGACCTTCCGGTTTATGGCCATCTCCCCATGGTTCTGGGCAGTGACAAAGCACGCCTGAGCAAACGCCATGGAGCCATGTCCGTTTCCGAATTCCGGGATATGGGTATTCTGCCCGATGCCATGCTCAACTATCTGGTGCGCCTGGGTTGGTCCTTCGGGGATCAGGAATTTTTTACACGAAATGAATTGATTGAAAAATTCAATCTGAAAAATATCGGACGTTCTGCAGGCGTTTTTGACCAGAACAAACTTCTGGCCTTGAATGGGGAACACATCAAAGCATCAAACCCCAGGGATCTTATAAAACCGCTGCGGCCGTTCATGAACCAGAGAGGGTATGATCCCCAGGACCTTGACACCCTTGAGAAAGCCATTGGCACACTTCTTCCCCGAAGTAAGACTCTGGTTGAGATGGCCGAAGGAGCGGAATTCTACTTCACGGATATTGCTTCTTATGATGAAAAAGCGGTACAAAAATGCTTTCAATCCCCTGCCTCCGATATCCTCGGCCGACTTATCCAGGCATTGGAACCCTTGGAATCCTTTGCGGAAGCCGATCTTGAGCATGCCTTCAAAGGCGTTATGGATGATATGGGGATTGGCTTTGGCAAGGTGGCCAATCCGGTCCGTGTGGCCCTTTCCGGAAAAAATGTCAGTCCGGGAATGTTCGAAATGATGGGTGTTCTTGGAAAGGCTCTGGCCTTGGACCGTTTGAAACGGGCAAAGGCATTTATCGACGCCGGTATATAAGTTGCGTTAATCGCCAAGGATCACTGTCGCGAAGAATGAGCGTCAAGTGCATCCGTTTGATGGGATATAGTTCCTTCGATTTCGATTATCCCATTGAATTCAAAGGGCCGACACCTCTGTCGGCCTTGTTTCTCAGCGTCATTGTCTCCATTTTTGATATAAAATTCACATTCGTGATTTTACTTGTTTTTGCTCCTCATGCGTTTTATTTAGTGCCTTAACGATCAATGTTCCCACTGGTATGTCTTCTGAAAAGATATTTTTCAGAGGATCAACGTGCATCGCCAGATAAATTTTTCATAAAGAGTCTTGATCTTTTTTTTATAATTTGTATATGTTAGTTCAGACGAATTCTGTGGTTCTCATCTATTATTGACGAGGTTTTGAGTGGTATGATGCCTAACAAATGGCTTGAAACATTTGATCGGGAAACAGTTGTTTACGCCGTGAAGATTTCCTTTGTTGTGGGTTCCATTCTCGCCCTGGCCCTGCTTTTTTCATTCCCCTATTTGAAAATGACTCTTCCCGACCCCCGCGTTGACCTTGAGGGCCAGTGGAAAATATCACTGGATGATCAGGGTATCTTCAAGAATGCCGAATTCAACGACGCAGACTGGGAGTCATTTACATTGCCCGGAAACTTTATTCTCAAGGCTCTGAATATAAATTCCGTTGAGGGCGCGTGCTGGCTTCGGAAAAAAGTTGTTCTGGGACCCGATATGGTAAAGGGGAACCTGGGAATTTGCCTGGGGCGGATCGGGAATGCCGATGAGGTCTACTTCAATGGTGTGCGCATAGGCGGGATGGGTCAATTCCCCCCCCATGAATTTTCCATGTGGAATCATCCACGGAACTATCTGATTCCTGAAGGGATCATTCATTTTGAACAGGAAAACACCATTGCCATCCGGGTCTCCTATTTTGGAATCGGTGAGGTTCTGGGGCGCATGTTTATTTCAAACCTGGATGGATGGTCCCGTTACAGCGTGGCCCTGACATTCACCCAGATCACCATGGGCTATATCACCATTGCCATGGGTTGCGCTTTATTGATGATTTTCCTGTTTTTCTATCTTAAGAGAACGGAAAACGGAGAGTATCTATTTTATTGCCTGCAACTGTGTTTTGGCTTGCCTGTTGTTCTGGAGCTATGTAATTACTGGCCCATCTTTGTGGACAATAAGATGAGGTTCACTATTTTGGGCTTTGCCTGGGTCGCCCTGAATGTGGCGCACCCCATTTTTCTTCACCGCATTTATAATCTTGAACGCGTCTGGGTAGAGAGAATACTCTGGTTCTATCTGGCACTTGTCATTTTTATCGGTGTCTTTTTCACCGACAAGTCTCAGGTGCGGCTCCATGGCATTATTTTAATCATTTCGGCGGTGAGTGTTGGTTTTTATAATTTTTCCTGTCATGTGTCTGCACTGGTTAAAAAGAGCCCCTATGCCAAAACCTTCAGCTTTTTTGGCGTCACGGTGGTTTTGTGCGCCATTCATGATGGATTTGTCTATTTTTCCAAATTCTCCGGTTATCCCATGCGTATTTTCAGCTATGAGCCCACGATCATGATTTTTCATGTGGGGGCCATTCTGCTCTACACAGGTACCGCCCTTATTCTGGTCACCCGGTTCATCGATGTGACCGACGAAGTGGAAAATCTCAATGAATCCCTTGAGAATTTCATAATTGAAAACAGCATGTTGAGTGAAAAGCTTGAAAAAACCCTGAATAAACGTCCCGCCGTGTCCATTTCCAACCTGGCCGAGGAAAAACTTAAAAATGTCATAAAATATATCAATGATAATTATCTGGACGATATTTCACGGGAAGATCTGGCCAATTCCGTGGGGGTGCATCCGGACAGTCTTGGCAAGCAGTTCAAGAAATACACCGGCCACAAACTGGGCGATTACATTTATGAACTCCGTGTGAATGAAGCGGCCCGGAGGCTCCGGGAAGAGGATACCAATATCATTGACATTGCATTTGATGTGGGATTTGAAAGCGTTCGAACATTCAACAGAATATTTCCAAAATTCATGCAGACCACACCCAACAACTACCGAAGACTCTACCGTAAGGATAGTGATTAGACGAATTTTCCCAACCCGTATTCATAGGTCCCATGGGTCTCATAAGTCCCATCAAACATTCAAATATCCACTGAAAAAACCATAAAAAATGGGTTGTCATTCTGAGTTAATTGGGGGGAATCACGTGCCATTTAATTTGGGGGAAAACAGCATTGATTAACTCAGAAGACAACCCAACAAATGGTTTTTCGAACATTTCAATAAACTGTCCCCAGAGGCTTAGGAACACTATTTCGAAAAATCATGATTCCATTTAATTGAGTTTGTTTTCGTTTGTCTGGCCATATTCCGGGAGTATCTAAAAATGACCTGAAATGCCCAGGACAATTCAGGGGGCAGTCTTGTTTTTGGCATAATCGAACACGTACGGTGGGATAACGTTGCCCCTATGGATAAGGAAACACGAAGAATAAAAAAAGGGCCTGTGATGATTAAATCCCAGGCCCTCTTTATTTATTTATGGTAGGCACGATCAGACTCGAACTGATGACTTCTACCGTGTCGGGGTAGCGCTCTACCAACTGAGCTACGCGCCTAAAAAATGTAGAAAAACAAATAGCAAACAGGGCAGGACCTGTCAAGGAAAATGACTAACGGACAAATATATTACTGCTCAGCGGAACCATTTCAAGCCGCAAATGATTCCGGGACACTTCAGATATGTTTAGTCCGAAGTTCTCAAAGGTTTCAGCCATCAATGCTTTGGCCAGACTTTTTCCATTCCCGATAAAGTCGATGATAATAATGGCGGAAGCTTTCTGTTTTTCCCGTTGCTTGACACGTTTTACGCCGGGAAGGGTGCTGATTTTCTGGCTAAGCTTGGTGTAATTGATAAAAAAATCAGTCCCTTCGATCTCCACTTCAATCATGGTGGGCTTGTTCTCTTCGACCTTCATGGCCATGTTGATGGTTGCGGCCAGATCATTCCCGGCAAGTCCGGCAGCTTCGCTAAGGGCTTCCCGGCTTCCAGTGGCTTCATCAGTATTCACTTTTACCGCTTTCTGTATGACGGATCCGATGCGTTCACCACTGTCTGTCTTGTAGATGGCAAGGGAGAGCGAACCTGTGTATGCGCGATCTTCTCCCATGGTGTTCAGGGCCTGCTCTGCGGTGGCCGATCCTGTGATAATGATATCAGCCTCAAAAGAACGGCCGATGGCAAGAGCCAGATCCCTTGAAAGAACGTCACTCAGATTGTTTTCATCCATCTGGGTCTTCATAAGCTCTTTATGGATCAGCCGGTGCTTGATTACCTCAAATCCTTTATTCCGCATCACCTGGCTGATGGTGGAATCCGATATTGTTTTGACATAGGACTTGCCTTTGCCCCACCAGAACTGGGGAGCCAGATCCTCAAGATTATTTTCAGAGATCAAAAGAAGGATTTTATATTTATTGGCAGGATCCAGCACAATACCAGACTGAACCAGGCTGGAGCGAATTTTAGCCGTGGACACGGTGGCCTCGATCATGACCTTGTATTTTTTTCCCATTCGGGCTTCGGCAAGCACTTTGTAACCCTGAATAAAGCTGTCCGTACTTGCGTGGATCATCGTGTTGACGGCCTGAAAATTTGCGATCACAATTTTATTGGGAATATCCTCAATCAAAACAGCTCCCAGTGCAGAAACCAGGGCATTGGAAATGGCCTTGTCCTTGGCGCTGGATGTGTCTTCGTTATAGATATCTCCGGTGCCCAGAACACGGATCACACGGATGGCTTTCACCTCACCGGCCATGGCAGGGAATCGATGCGATGTAAACATCAATACGATTAAACAAAGACAGGTCATTTTGATGTGGGTTGAAATAAAGGTCATGGCTTATTGCCTCCTGATTCGTGTTTATCCATGAATTCCAGAGCGCCGAAATTTAAGGCATGGACAATGAGATGCATTATAATGATAGTGTACATAGACGATATTATGCTTTTCTGACCAGAGCATAGTCTGCCAGCATATCTAAAATCTGTCGTGTTTCTGATTCAGGGAATATGCAAAGGGATTGTTTTGCACGTCGGACGTGCTCAACCGCCAGGCTCCGGGTATAAGAAAGTCCGCCATAGTGATCGATCATGGTTGTGAAACGACGGAATTCTTCGTCATCAAAGCTTTGTTTGCGGATCAGTGTCTCCATCCAGAGGCGATCGTCGTCGTTTGCCTGAAAGAGAGCATGGATAATGGGCAGGGTTAACTTTCCTTCCCGAAGATCTGCCCCGATGTCCTTGCCCAGGGACATCGAATCGGCCGTGTAATCCAGAAGATCATCGGCCATCTGAAAGGCAATACCCATGGCCTGTCCGTAAGAGGCAAGGGCCTGTTCCTGCTCCGGATTGGCACCGGCGATCAGTGCACCGGACTGGCAGGCACCACGGATAAGCACCGCTGTTTTACGAAAAATGACATCCATGTATTCCGCTTCGCTGAGATCCAGACGGCCTTTGTTTTCGAGCTGTTGTATTTCCCCCTGGGACATATCCTCCGTGATGCCGGCAATGATGGAAATGACCTTGGGTAAACCGGTCCTTGCTGCCAGAGACAGGGCCCGTGCCAGAAGAAAATCCCCTGTAAGTACAGCCTGGGGATTGCCATAAGTGGTATGGGCGGCCGGTTTGCCTCGGCGCTTGTCAGCCCCATCCACCAGATCATCATGGATCAGTGTGGCGGCGTGGAGATATTCAAATAGAACGGAAAAGGTTTTATCGTAATTCCCTTTATACCCACAAATACGTGAGGAAAGAACCATCAGAAGGGGTCTCAGTCGTTTCCCCCCGGCAAAAAGAATATGTCCTGCAATGGCTGACACAAGATCATAATAGGGGTTCAGATTTTTCTCCAAAGCCTCTTCTATGCTACGAAGATCCTCTCCGACAAGGGATTTAATGCGATCTTTCAGGTCAGTCATAGGGCGTCTCCTGAAAGGTCATATTCGTGGGCATCTGTGATGGTGACCAGGGCAAATTCACCTAGGGTGAGTTTGTCACCATAAACAAAGGTCAGCCCATCCACATCCGGGGCTTGAAAATCGGTCCGCCCCAGATAAAGCCCCTCTTCCGGGTTTTCTTCGATGAGAACCCTGTAGGTCTGACCCACGTGGGCCAGGTTGATTTCATGGGAAATGGCGGCCTGGGCCTCCATGATATGATCTTTTCGCGTGTCGGAACGCTTGGCTGAAACATGACCGGTAAGATTGTGTGACGGCAGATCATCCGAGTCCGAATAGGTGAACACCCCAAGGTGGTCAAAACGAATATCTTCCACAAAGGCCATGAGGTCCTTGAAGTCTTTGTCGCTTTCCCCCGGAAATCCGGTAATCAATGTGGTCCGAAGGGCCGCATGGGGAAACCTGTTCCGGATGCGTTCAAACAAGAGCCTAAGATCTTCCCGGGTGTAGTGCCGTCCCATTTTTTTCAAGACGGAATCAACCCCATGCTGAATGGGGACATCAAAATAGCAACAGACCTTGTCCAGACATCCCACAGCCTCTATGATGGCATCGGAAAGTGTATCCGGAAACGCATAAAGAAGACGTATTCTGAAATTTCCCGGCAATGCCGAGAGCTTCTCAAGAACCGATTCAAGTCCCAGGGGCGGGTCAAGATCCCTGCCGTAATCCGTTGTACTCTCGGCCACCAGAATCAATTCCCGGGTTCCTTGCTCGATAAGGGCCCGGGCTTCAATGAGGATATCGTTTTCAGAACGGCTCCTGAATTGCCCCCTTAGTTTGGGGATGATGCAGTAACTGCAATGGCGGCTGCAGCCTTCAGCAATTTTGATATAGGCCATGTGGGATTGGGTACGCACTCGGGGGAGGTCTGATTTTTCCGGTGATACGGAATTGGGATCAGGAAAGACGCATTTATCCGTGACCCTATCCCCAATCACATTTAATTGTTCTTCGATTTTTAGCCCGGCCGCCGTTCCCAGAAACAGGTCAACCTCTGGAAGAGCTTTGGCAATGTCCTTGCCATACCGCTCGGGCAGACAACCCGCCACCACCAGTTTTTTGCAGGTTCCGTTTTTCTTGTGTTCAGCCAGTGCAAGGATGGTGTCAATGGACTCGTCCGCAGCCGATGCAATGAAACTGCAGGTATTGACCACGATAAGATCAGCCTCTTCGGGCAGCAGGACAATGTCCCAGTGGTCCTTGACCAGTTGACCCAATATGTTCTCGCTGTCCACCAGATTCCTTGCGCAACCCAGGCTTTCTAAATAAACCTTCATGTCTGGCGTTTACTTCCCTGTAAATTGAGGTTTTCTTTTCTGGGTAAAGGCCGTGACCGCTTCCATGAGATCGTGGGAGGGGATGATATTGGAACTCATGACCGCCACATATTTCAGGCCATCATCCACGGATTTACCCACGCCATAGTTCAAAACATCCTTGGATGCCTGGACTGCCAGGGGCGAATTTTCGGCAATTTCAATGGCCATTTTTTCAGCTTCAGCCAAAAGGCTGTCCACATCATCGTAGACCTCGTTGACAAGCAGGATATTTTTGGCTCTTTCAGCCGAAATATTTTTGGCTGTATACGCCAGCTCACGGGCAATGCCCTGGCCAACAATCAGGGGAATCCGCTGGAGAACCCCCACGTCCGCAACAAATCCCACGGCCGCTTCCCGAAGGGAAAAGGTGGCATCTTTGGAACACAGGCGTATATCACAGGCCGTGATCATGTCAAGACCGGCTCCGATGCAATGGCCATGCACGGCAGCGATAACGGGCTTGCGGCATTTCTCGATGCAGGTCATGGTGTCCTGGAGGGGATAAATCTTTTTGAGCAGTTGCCATTTGACCCCGCCCTTTTGCTCATTGTCCATGAGCTCCGGGAGTTCACCGATCATGCTCATGAGATCAATGCCTGCAGAAAAACTGGGGCCCTTACCGGCAATGATCACCACACGAATATCCGGGTCATTGCTCAAATCCTCAAAAATGGCGGGAAGCTCCTTCCAGGCAGGCGGGTTCATGGCATTTTTCTTTTCCGGACGGTTCAGCCAGACCCAGGCTAAAGGTGCTTTTTTTTCTACCAGATAAAATGTATGATCGTTCATAAGAGTATCCTTAATAATGTATGTGTTGAGCTCAGATCAAAAATAAAAAACAAAAGTTACTATAATACAGGGGGCCTGAGAAGGCAATCAGTTAAGTGCCGCATATGTATGCGTTCACGGGGTAAATCTACACGTTCCCAGACTTCCAGCTTTATATCCACCACCCGGTCGCTTCGCTTCCTGAAGAACACGAAGAGCACGAAGAAAAATGCCTCCGGCAGCTCTCCGAGGGCCAGCTTCCCCAAGGCTTCGCCCCGACAAGCAAATGGGTTGTGGGGATTGATGTGTAAGGATACGTCAAAGCCCAAGAAACCCCGCAAAATTTTCACCCCATCCTATGATGGGGCAAAGCAACGCGTGCCTATCAATCAGATCTGGAATAAATACCCTTAATATTTGTCAGATTCTTCTTGCCTGATTTGGTCCCAAGGGGATAGTATTCGAATTTTTTCATGGTCATCCGTCAACTTTTTAAGAGTTTATCAATGATGACCCACAAATCAGGAAAAGCATGGAAAGAACAAGCCCCACAGTGAATGTACATGATTATCTCAATCAGCCCCTGACCATCGGGAACAGAACCATAGAAAACAGGCTGACCCTTGCACCCATGGCGGTTTTAGGCAATGTGGCCCACAGAGAGATGATTGCGCGTTATGGCGGATGCGGTCTCATGTTTATGGAGATGTGCAATGCCCGGCTTGTTCCCCATGAAAACCGCCAGATGTCCATGACCTTCAAATGGCGGGATGAAGAGCTGAATAAACTGGTCTGCCAGTTGTTCGGATCCGAACCCGGGATCATGGCAAAGGCGGCTGTTCGCATTGAGCAGGAAGGGTTTTTTGGGGTGGATATCAATTTCGGATGTTCGGTGTCTGCCATCTGCAAAAAGAACTGCGGGGCAGCTCTTTTAAAAGACCCGGACCAGGCCCTTGCCATTGTCGATGCCGTGAGAAAAGCTGTATCCATACCTGTTTTTGCAAAATTTCGAACCGGATGGAGCCCGGATCCCGGACCTGCTGTTGCCCTGGCCAAAGGATTTGAAAATGCAGGAGCCGATGCCCTGACTTTTCATCCCAGGGTGGCCCCGGACCGACGGGGCCGTGCTCCCCGCTGGGATCACATCCGCCTGGTCAAGGAGGCCGTGTCCATTCCTGTGTTTGGCAACGGCAATGTGTTTGATCAGGAGGATTGCAGGAAAATGATCGACATGACCCATTGCGACGGTGTGGCCCTGGGCCGGATCGCCGTAGTGAAACCCTGGATTTTCTCTGTGATCACCAAGGGGTTTGTGCCCGATGAGGCATTATACCAGAGACATCTTTTTGATTTCATCGATTGCCTGGAGTCACATTTCGAAGCAAAAACAGCCCTGAGGCTGTTTAAAAAAAGCGCCATCTACTATGCGGCCAACTACACATACGGCCATGCCATATGGACCCGTCTGATCAAAGCGGACCATCCGGATCAGGTTCGGGAAAATATCCGGAAACTCTATGAGCTTCCCCCTGAACTTTCAAAAAGCCCGAACATGAATCTGATGCTTTAAGGACCGCCTTATTATTTGCCCTTCTCCGTGTTCTTTGTGCCTCCGTGAGAGACGAGGCTTTTTGGTTGTGGCTTTGCCGCGCTGTGTTCTTCAGTGAGCCACGCGAACGGGTGGTTATAAATCATGAACTTGCAGTTATACCCCTTTTTTTATCAACTTTTCAAACATATAGGGCAGGCACTCGTCTTCGTTCATGGTTTTACCGGAAAGTAGGGAATGGGTATCGATCCATTCCCGTTTGTTTGCAGCGATATAAGATTCCAAATCATAGTTTTTATTAAATATTTCTGATCTTTTTGCCACCTGATCCGCAGCTATGTCACGAAGATCCGGATAGGCTTGGATTAATGCGGTTGCACCTGTGATATAATGTGACCAACTCCGGTTTTCGATGTCAATTTGTTCAATGCCGTCCTTGCGTATCATGTCTTCAAAGTCCGGGTTATCAAAAAAACGGGCATAAACATTCATATAAAATTTGGTCATTTCCAGGACACTTGACCCGAAAAACGAGTTGAACACATCGTCATCGATAAAGGCATCGGCCAGATACATGAAATCCTTGTCCAGGTAATTGGCATTATAGATGTCATAATAATCGCAGAGCTCTTTGACAATGGAGGCATTTCGATGAAATCCCACACAGTTCACCACAATGTCCGCATTAATGTGTTGGTTTCCGTTGATCATGACACCTGTTTCATCCATATCTGTCACAGCACCGGTTACGGTGGTTATTTTCTTTAAATAGTGAGCGATGAACCAGATATCGGATACACTGATCGTATGGCCGGTGTGTTTGATTTTTCCCATCCAGCATTCGGGCTGGGTGGCACCGCTTAAATCATACAGTTTTTTCCAAAGGAGCATGTTTCGCATGTTGCTTTTTTTATCATGCTGGAAATGCTCATCATAGGGAGAGGCAAAATTCAAATAATCGATGATCTTCGGGCAGACGGTACCATGCCGTCGGCATACGACGGTAACGTGTTTAGCGCCATGTTCCAGGGCCGTCCTGACATTTTCCACGGCAAAGGCGCCCATGCCGATGACCACCACACGCTTATTTGTCCAGTCGTATGTGCCTGCCCCATTGGATATCCCTGATATGACCTCCCCTTTGAAGCTGTTTTGATTGTTCCACTGAACCAGCCTGGGTTCACCCACACGATCATTTATCGCTAAAATGACGCCTTTGGATTTTATGGTAACAGGGTTATGTCCGTGTTTGACCCTGGTGAGATAGGTGCCATTTGTTTTTTCAATCTGCTCAGCCTGGGTACCCAGAAACAGGTTCCGGGACACGGATGTGGATATGTGTAGAATGTCTTCAAGAATTTCCCGTGTATAGGAATGGTCCCTGTTCGCCCGGGTCTTGTTCTCAATCAGGCGGTATGCCGGCTCGGATGTGTTTACCTGGGATGTGGCATTGGCATACATGGCCCATATCCCGCCCACATGATCACGCTTATCCACAACACAGACGGAAATATGTTTATCAGCCAGGGTTTTTGCGGCATACAAGCCTGTGATGCCGGCACCGACAATAAGGACATCGACAGATTCAGGCAGGGTGTTGCTGGTAATTTTCAATGAATCGTAGTCAAAGACACATCGTTTTTCAGCATAGGCGACGATTTTTTTCCGGATTGAATCTGTATCCTTTGTTTTGCAAATGATGATATCCACATCCGGATGACCCATTTTCACGTCATCCAGGCCAACTGCCTCCTCGCTTGCGACAAACAGGGCATAAGGATAACAGGATGAACGCTGTGATTTCAATAGGGCGAGGATATCGGTGATGAACCCTATCTGCTCCATTGAACACACATAGACATAGGGCAGATCCGTGTATCGTCTGATTTCCGTGACAATCTTCTGGACATTATCTGTTTTGAATTTTAAATTATAAGGAAAGGACATGGTTAAGCCGGAAAAATCGGCCACTCGTATATCAGGTATTTGTTTATTTTCCGAGAAATACGTCATAACTGAATCTCCATGTTTACAGTGAGCGTTACACGGATTGGAGAGGATGATTTCTCCTGCCGCCAAACGGGCCTTAAAAGAGTCATACCCCAGGATCCGGGGGTGATACGTTTGAGAAGAGATTTTATTTAAAGACGTCTTATATAATTAGTACATGTTCTTGAAATTGTAAATAGTGCCCATCCATAAATAGCATCATCACCCTAATATAAGGGGGTTTTCCCTATGAAAATCAAAACGACGCACGTGGGTTCCTTACCCCGGCCCCAGGACATGACTACAAAAAAAATAAAAAATCAGCCGATCACGGATGAGGACTTAAGGGGGTATTTGAGGGAGATACTCAAACAGCAGATGGGCTTGGGTATCACGTATATCAACAACGGAGAATTGCCCAGGACCGATTATATCCATTCCACCATCAACAGGATATCCGGTTTTTTTGAAACTGGGATCGCCCCCATACCTAAGGACCTGGAAGAACTGCCTGAATTTTCGAGACGATTTGGTGGCAGAAATGGCTTGATCACCCTCAATCCCAAAGCACCGGTGTCTCTTCCGGCCTGCTCCGGTGAGCTGGCTTACCAGGGTGAGGAGACATTGCGCCATGAACTTGAGATGGTGACGGATTTGTTCGGAACCCTCCAAGAAGCGGGAGGCGACTCCGGTTCTGAGCTTTTTTTCACGGCTCCCTCACCGGGGACTGTGGCATTGTTTCTTGAAAACAAATATTATCCGAATTATGAAACATACATGGAAAAGCTGGGCGGTATTCTCAAAAAGGAGTACGATATTATCAGCAGCTTTGGTGTTCATCTTCAGATTGACTGCCCGGATCTGGCCATGGGAAGACACACCCGGTTTAAGCACCTGACCGATGACCAGTTTCTGGCCATTATGGAGACCAACATCCGCGTATTGAAACAATCCCTCGCCGATGTTGATTATAACACATGCCGGGCCCATATCTGCTGGGGCAATTATCCTGGCACCCACCACTGCGATATTGATTTGCATAAAATTGTCAAACACATCATGGAGGTGCCTGCCAGATATATATCCATTGAATCAAGTAACCACCGACATGGGCATGAATGGGAGGTCTTCAAGGATCTTAATTTCCCCGAAGACAAGATCCTCATGCCCGGTGTCATTGATACGACCACAAACAACATCGAACACCCCGATCTTGTGGCCCAGAGGATTCTAAATTTTGCGGCGATTCTTGGCCCGGAACGGGTCATTGGATCAACAGACTGCGGATTCGCGTCCACGGCATCGGCCATGAGCGTATCCGGCGAGGTGGCCTGGTTAAAATTGAAATCACTGGTTCAGGGTGCTGAAATTGCAAGTCGGAAATTATAGCATGGAATAAAGTTTGCTGACCAGTTGATCAAAAAGGGGATAGTCAAAAATAATATCCGGATCAATGGATAGTCCATACTCGGATTCCAGCTGGGAAATAAGCTCGGTCACACTCAGGGAATTCAAACCCTGCTCGGTCAGTTCGATGTCCGGGTCAATGGACTCAATGGAGGTTAAATAGGTAAACAGGTGTTTTACTTTTTCCGCAACATCGCTCCGAGATATTTTATCACCGGCCTTGTCCGACTCCCGTCGTTTATCTTCCACGGCCTGAACAAACTGATCCATAAGAGGAAAATCAAAAAGCAGATCCGGATCAAGATCAATGGCGTATTCTGTTTCCAACAGGTTGATCAATTCAGCGGCGCTCATGGAATCCAGTCCCTGTTCAAATAGCTCTGTCTGGGGGTCTATGGTTTGGGCGTCGGTTAAATTCAAGAACAATTGCATAACAAAGGCAGCCACATCATCTGTCTGACGATGGCCGGTTGCCTCATTATCCGCAACGGGTTCATCTGTTTTGTCGGGCGTGAGCTCGGCTTGAAGGGGGGATGCGCGTTTTTTATCAAAGGGGCTCTCTATGGTTTGGATCTTTTTTCTATGGGGTTCATCTGCCCCTTTGATAATGATATGGGCATTGGCCCCGCCAAAGCCAAAGCTGCTGATACCGATAATTGCCTGTTTGCTTAGATCGGTCTGCTGGGAAACGACTTTTAAATTGAATGACTCAAAATCGATATACTGATTGGGGGTGACAAAATGAAGATTGGGGGGGATGCTGCCATGGTTGAGGATCAACAGGGACTTGATGATCCCGGCAATGCCGGCCGCAGATTCCAGATGACCGACATTTGACTTGACTGACCCCAGGTAGCACGGGGTTTTCCTGTTTCTGGCAATGGTGTTCTGAAGGGCTGTTATTTCTATGGGGTCTCCAATTTTGGTTCCGGTTCCGTGGCATTCCACATAGGCAATATCTGCGGGGTCGATTCCTGCGTCCTGACAGGCATCCATGATCAACTCTTCCTGGGCTTCGGGATGGGGCGCTGTAATCACCTGGGACCGGCCGCCGTTTTGATTGATTGCAGAGCCTATCAGTTCCCCGTAGTATTGGGCTGCCAGATGTTTATTCCCAAGCAAAATCAAACCGCCGCCTTCTGCCCGGACATACCCGTCAGCTGCATTGTCAAAGGTTTTACATCGGTTGTCCTTGGATAAAAAACCGGAATTTTTCATGATATCTGTAAACTTAGTTCCCAGAATCATATTGACGCCGCCGGCAATGGCAAAATCCACCCGTCCGTCTTCAATGTCTTTGGCTGCGTAATGCACGGCCACAAGAGACGAGGAACAGGCCGTATTGGTCACCCAGCTTGGCCCCCTTAAATCATAGTGGTAGCTTATTCTGGATGCAATTATACTGGGATTTGTCCCGGTGGGGAAGTACACGGACCGGTTGTCTCCGGTGTATTCCTGGTTCCATACGCCGAGGTAGACCCCAATCCGTTTTCTGTCCATGGCTGAGGGATCAAGCCCTGCATCTTTCCATAAAAGCTCGGTGAGTTCCAGGGCCAGAATTTGCTGGGGGTCCATGGTGCTGGCTTCAGCGTTGGAAATTTTAAAGTAGCTGTGATCAAACCGGGAAATATCGTCATTTAGGAACCCGGCTTCGAATTCTCCCCGCCCAGGGTTCCTGGTGATCTGATCTTCTTTAAGGATCAGGGCTTCCCAGAATTGGGACGGGTTTTCCACAGATGACGGAAAGGTGCAGCTCATGCCACAGATGACCACTTCATTTTTTCTTGGGGTCAGCCGTTCAGAAACATCACGGTTCCTGTCAATCCCAAAGCCCTGGATCAGCTGTCTTATGGTTTTATACCGGTAAAAATCCTGGGGTGATAAGGATGGAAAGAACCGTTGAATCAGGCCTGATAGTTCCACAAACTTGATTGATGTCAAACCCTGGTATGCAAGAGATTCGTCAAAATCCAGACGGGGTCTGAATATAGAAACAGCATCACTCAATGCTTCTGCGAATACATCAGGGTCAAGCTTGCGTCTCTGGTTCAATATCCATGGGATCTCATCTTCACCCCTGAACATGGAAGGCACATACGTAAACGTCTTAAATATGTCGCAACATCGATCAAGAACCGGGTGAAAGCCGATTTCTATGATATCAAGGTTATGTTCCCCGTATCTTTCATGAATCGACTGCATGGAACGTATAAAATCAACGGGCCTTGTCAACCAGTCCGCCCAATAATTCTCTGAAAGCCTTTGTTCGAATCCCCCTGTGATTCCTGAAACAAATTCTACCTCAGAGCTCTTATTAGAATGAATATGATTCAGTGGCCCTGAAAATTTATTATAATCTTTATGATGCCAGGGATGGGGCGGTTTCATTTTTATAAACGTTTTATGATCTTGCTCAAATGCCCCCAGCTCATCCTCATACCCGCTGAGTGTGACATGAGTGTTTGATTGATCTGTAAAATTTTTTGACGAAACATTCACGGTCAACTGCCGGATCTCCTGCTCGCCCAAAAAACCATGCAGCATGCAGCCGGTGAGATTGGATGCCGCATCGCCAATTTTAGCTGCCAGCAGGAGAACCTCTTCCAGGGTGTAAAATCCTGCCTGGTACGATGCGGCCAACTCACCGGTACTGTGGCCCATGACCACATGGGGTTTATAGCCCCAGTGAATCCAAAGATCGGATAAACAGATCTGAGTGACCAGGGTTAATAAGGGGCTGTGGGGGCAGGTATGTCTGCCGATATGATGTTCCCAGATATCTTCCAGATTGAGATTGAGTTTTGATTTTAAAATACTCTGAATTGCCGACCACAGGGACGAGTGTTGAATCAACTTGAACGAACTTTCCAGGTGGCTGGTTCCCTCGCCTGAATATAGAAATAGGGTTTTCCTCATTCATCCTCCATTAGATTTTTGGGTCAAATTATTCCAAAAAGCCGCCAATGACAGAGTACGGCATAGCCGCAACCAAAAAGCAGGTTTACCACGGAGGCACAAAGAACACGGAGAAGGGCTAAAAACAAGTAAATAAAAGTTTTTTCTTCGTGCTCTTCGTGCTCTTCGTGTCCTTCAGTGAGCTAGGCGAACGGGTGGTTTAAAAAAAGAAAAAACGGTTTAACCACGAAGACACGAAGAGCACGAAGAAGGGCAAACGATTATCCCTGCCGGGGGCTCCAAACATGCATTTTGTGATGAGTCAAGAATGACCGCCTCACGGGTAAGCTTGATTCTTGCCCGTTCTTATCTAACCCATTCGCGTATCGGGGCGAAGCCTTGGCAAAGACCAATCCGGATTTCTTAAATCTGGCCGCTGGAGGCATGCTTTCAGCCCTTCTCCGTGTTCTTGAGCGTCCAAAGGGACGATCTACCATTTCTGGATGGACACTATTTAATCGTTTTTTTCATGGCCTTCAGGTATGCCATGGTAAAACCCGTTGTCAAAAGGCACCGAAACGGCAGTGTTTGATCTTAATGCCCAGGGTTTCGCAGGCACTGCCTACCATGACAAGGCTCAAGCCAAAGCGTTTGGCCATGTCAAAGACCTGCTCACAACGGATTACACCGTTTGTCGCTGCGGTAAGAACAGCTTGTTCCAGGGCATTATCCAGAACATCCAGGTGTTTGATCAGCTTGGTGTTTTTATCATGGCCAAACAGGCCGATCTGGCATTTTTCCAGCCGGATATCCAGATGATCCGCGTAATAACCCAATTCATTTTCGTTTATTCCCAATTCTTCGGCCAACCGGAATGCGGTGGCACAGGGCAATTTCCCCGAGTTCAGACGTGTTCTGATCTGTATGCAGATAGTTTTGTCGGGGATGAAATCCATCGGTAGTTTGTTTTTAAATCGTGACATATTTTTTGCTTTTGCCATCCAAAATTTTTGTGAATTATTTCACCTTGAACAATATAAACCGGTCTGATATTCTGTCATGTCCTTTCCGTTTTGGCAAAAGATATTTCGCCCGATGAAAACGTAAAGGAGACGTGCAGCTATCGAATCAATCAAAGGCTCTTGACCGAGCCGTTAGAGAAAGAGCGACACTCCATGCCATTTTTACAAAATCGAAAAATGACCCGGCAGATCCGCGTGGGCGATGTCCCGGTGGGCGGTATGGCACCCATTTCGGTCCAGTCCATGACCAATACCCGCACCGAAGACATTCTCAAAACGGTTCATCAGATCAACGACCTTGAGGAAGCGGGATGTGAAATCGTGCGGGTCGCCGTACCCAGTCTCGAGGCGGCAAGGGCCATCACGGCCATCAAAAAAGGCATCCACATTCCCCTGATCGCCGATATCCACTTTGACTACAAACTTGCCATTCTTGCGGCCCAGTCAGGGGCTGACGGCCTTCGAATCAATCCCGGTAACATAGGAAGCAAGGACCGGATCAAGGAGGTTGTGGACTGTGCCAAAGACTATGGGCTTCCCATACGGATCGGAGTTAACTCCGGATCCCTGGAACAGGATATTCTGGACAAGTACAACGGCGTCACTCCGGAAGCCATGGTGGAAAGCGGCATGCGTCATATCGAGCTTCTGACGGATCTGGATTTCCACAATATCAAGATTTCCCTCAAAGCATCGGATGTCTATCGGACCTTGACTGCCTACCGGCTTTTGTCTTCAAAAGTGGACTTTCCACTTCATGTGGGCGTCACCGAAGCAGGCTCCCTTTATCCGGGCATCGTCAAATCCTCTCTGGGCATCGGCATGCTTCTTTCCGAGGGCATCGGTGACACCATCCGCGTGTCCCTCACCCGAGACCCCGTGGATGAAATAAGGGTGGCCTATGAGATTTTAAGTGCCCTGAACCTGAGGAGGCGTGGTCCGGAAATTATATCCTGCCCCACCTGCGGCCGGTGCAGCATTGATCTTTTTTCCATTGTGGAAAAGGTGGAAGATGCCCTTAAAAACAGCAGGGTTCCCATAAAAATTGCCATCATGGGCTGTGTGGTCAACGGACCGGGAGAGGCCAGGGAGGCTGACATCGGCGTTGCCGGAGGCAAGGGCATCGGCATTCTTTTTTCCAAAGGGCAGGTGATCAAAAAATTCCATGAGTCTGAACTGGTGGACGTGCTGCTTAACGAAATTGCATCATTTGAAAAAAATCATAGAAAGGGAATCTTATGACAAAACAGGTTAAAACCGCAATTGAACCCACCCGTGAAGAGGACTACCCCCAGTGGTACCAGCAGGTGGTCAAAGCCTCTGAAATGGCTGAAAATTCGCCTGTCCGGGGATGCATGGTCATCAAACCCTGGGGCTATGCCCTCTGGGAAAATATCAGCCGGGTTCTTGATGGCATGTTCAAGGAAACAGATGTTAAAAACGCCTATTTTCCTCTGTTCATTCCCTTGAGTTTTTTTGAAAAAGAAGCCGAGCATGTGGAAGGATTTGCCAAGGAATGTGCGGTGGTGACCCATCATAAACTTGAAGCAGGTCCCAATGGTGGACTTGTACCCGCGGGCCCCCTGGCAGAACCCCTGATTGTCCGGCCGACCTCGGAAACCATTATCGGAGATTCCTTTTCCAAATGGATCAGCAGTTACAGGGACCTTCCCGTGCTTATAAACCAGTGGGCCAATGTGGTCCGGTGGGAAATGCGGACCCGGACCTTTCTGCGAACCAGTGAATTCCTCTGGCAGGAAGGGCACACGGCCCATGCCAGCCGGGAGGAAGCCGAAGAGCGAACCCGGATGATGCTGGAGGTTTATGCCCGCTTTGCCCAGGAGTACCTGGCCATGCCGGTGATCAAAGGCACGAAATCCCCGTCGGAACGTTTTCCCGGAGCCGTGGACACCCTGTGCATCGAAGCCATGATGCAGGACAGGAAAGCCCTCCAGGCCGGAACCTCCCATTTTCTGGGCCAGAATTTTGCCAAGGGCTCCAATATTAAATTCCAAACCCAGGGGGAAAGCGAAGAATTTGCCTGGACAACCTCCTGGGGCGTATCCACCCGTCTGATCGGCGGGGTAATCATGTCCCACGGAGACGATGACGGTATCATCATGCCGCCCAGGGTGGCCTCGGCCCATGTGGTTCTCCTGCCCATTTCTCGAAAGCCCGAAGAGCATGAAAAGGTCATGGCTTTTACAAAGGACCTGGCCAGTGATCTCAAGGCTATAACCTATTACGGGCGGCCTGTGACCGTGGAAATCGATGCCAGGGACATCGGTGGTGCCAGAGGCTGGGACTGGATCAAAAAAGGCATTCCCTTACGCGTTGAAATCGGGCCCAGGGATATTGAGCAGAATTCGGTTTTTGTTGCCCGGCGTGATCTGCCACATCGGGAAAAAACGTCCTTGAAACGGGATGATTTCTTGTCAAAAATCACAGGGATTCTTGATGAAATCCAGAATAACCTGTTCGAGAGGGCACAGTCCCATCTCCTTGCCAACACGGTTCCCATGGACACCCGTGATGATTTTTATGCGTTTTTTACCCCTGCAAACAAAGAAAAACCTGAAATCCATGGGGGCTTTGCCATGTCCCACTGGTGCGGCTCAGCCGATTGTGAAAAAGATATCAAAAGTGATCTGAGCGTAACCATACGTTGCATCCCCATGGATGCGCCCAAAGAGGATGGGGCCTGTGTGTATTGTGGAAAACCAAGTGCCAGGCGGGTGGTGTTTGCGAAATCCTATTGATTAAAATCCATAGGTGGATTGAAATATTCATGGTATAATGGGGTGTTCATTCTGTTTGAAATAACAACCCCAAGGCCTTGGTTCAGGAACACATAGATGATTCGAATTAACGATATTCTTGATAGGATTCTTGATTATAATCCTGAGGCGGAACTGGATGTGGTGGAACGGGCATATATTTATTCAGCCCGGGTTCATGACGGACAGATCCGTTTGTCAGGAGAGCCCTATCTGACACACCCCCTGGAAGTCGCTGGCATCCTCACCGAATTGAAACTGGATGTGGAAAGTATTGCAGCAGGCCTCCTTCATGACGTGATTGAAGATACCCACGCCACGGATGAAGAAATCAAAAACATGTTCGGGGCCAATATTCAGCACATTGTTTCAGGGGTGACCAAGCTGAGCAAGCTGACCTTTCAACGCTCCGAAGAACGCCAGGCCGAAAGTATACGGAAGATGATTCTGGCCATGGCCGATGATATCCGTGTGGTTTTGATCAAGCTGGCCGACCGTGTTCACAATATGCGGACCCTGCATTTTCATAAAAAAGAACAGAAGAAACTGGATATTGCCCAGGAAACCTTTGACATTTATGTTCCCATTGCATCACGGCTCGGGATCTACTGGATCAAGAAAGAACTGGAAGACACCTCCTTCAAATATCTTCAGCCCGAGGACTATGAACGCATCAAAACCATGGTGTCCAAGGATCAGGACGAACGTGAAAAGTCCGTTGATCGTATCCGCAACACCATCCTTGAGAAAATCAAGGAGGCGGGGATCAATGGGGAGGTTCTGGGCCGGTACAAGCAGTTTTACAGTATCTATACCAAAATGGTCAAGCAAGGACTGAGCTTCGAGGAGGTCTACGATATCATCGCTTTCAGGATCATTCTTGGCACCATTCCCGAATGCTATACAGCTCTGGGAGTTGTTCATAATACCTGGCAGCCCATTCCCAAGAAATTCAAGGATTACATCGGCGTTCCCAAGCCCAACCGTTACCAGAGTCTCCATACCACCGTGATCGGCCCGGACGGGGAGCGTATCGAAATCCAGATCCGGACCCATGATATGGACAAGGTGGCTAAATCCGGAATTGCGGCCCACTGGTCGTACAAGGAGGGCAAGTCTTATGATCAGAATGCCGGAGAAACCTATTCCTGGATTCAAAATCTTGTAGAAAACCAGGCCAATTCCAATACACCCGAAGAGTTCATGGAAAATGTGCGTATTGATCTTTTCCCGGATGAGGTCTATGTGTTTACGCCCAAGGGGGACGTCAAGTCCTTGCCCAAGGGAGCCACCCCCCTTGATTTCGCCTATGCCATTCATACGGAAATCGGCAACCAGTGCACCGGGGCCAAGGTCAACGGTAAGCTGGTGCCCCTGACCTATGACCTGAAAACCGGGGACACGGTGGAGGTCATTATCACCAAGGGCCATACACCCAGCCAGGACTGGTTGTCCCATGTCAAAACCGTCAGGGCCAGATCCAGGATCAGGCACTGGATCAAGTCCCAGGAACACGAACGGAGTCTTTCCCTGGGTAAAGAACTGTGCGAAAAAGCATTCAGACGGCAAAGCCTGAATTTCAATAAACTTTACACAAGCCCTGAAATGGAAGACGCCGCAAAGGCCTTTGGCCTGAAAACGGTGGATGAACTGATCATCAATGTGGGTTATGGAAAGCTCACCCCCACCCAGCTTGTTCACAAATTCAAGGAGCCGGAAAAAGAAAAAGACGAATCCATCATCAACCGCCTGATGGGCCGGTCTAAAAAGAAAAAAACCACCGATGGTGTGATTGTAAGGGGCATTGATGATGTGTTGATCAAGTTCGGCAAATGTTGTCAGCCTGTTCCGGGGGACCCCATTGTGGGCTACATCACCCAGGGGCAGGGGGTGACCATTCACAGAGCAGGGTGTCCCAATGCCCTGAACATGAACCCCGAGAGAAACGTTTCCGTGGTCTGGGACACCCAGCAGAAAGACACCTTCCCCGTTGAAATTCTTGTCCGGTCCCAAGATCAGATGGGTCTTCTGGCAGAGATCACCACAAACATCAGTAAAAACGGCGCTAATATCATGACTGCAAATACCCACGTGCGCGATGACCAGATGTACGATAGTCAGTTTACCATAGGTGTTCAGGACAAGGATCATTTACGCCGTGTGATTACATCATTGAAAAAGCTGAAATTTGTTCAGTCGGTTTTGAGAATTACGAATTAAACATGCGATGGTGAAACGCTTGGCGTTGACATAAATACGCTGTTTTCTGAGAAAATGTCCCCAAGAAACACTGGCAAATAAGCAGGATCATGGGCCTTGGTTTTCACGAAGGCCCATGACCGTTAAAAGCCTATTGTCTTTCCCAATTAATTCCCACCGAAGCCCCTCCGGAGTGTTCCCAGTAGTCGGCATGGATGGAATGCTGGCCCGCCTTCATGTATTTTTCGAAGGAATATCCGCCGCAACAGCCCCGGCTATAGACAAACTCGTTATCAATATAGAAGTAGATGTCGTCATCGGATGTTCCATAAAAACGGTACGTCCCATCGGTTGGGAAGGTGAAGACTCCCAGCCATTTGATCAGGAAATGGTCCACGGTTCCACCCGGAGAGCCAAGTGACCAGTCATAGTTGAAGTTGCTGGCGTTGGTATCGATAGCCAGGGCATAATCGGTATTTCCTGAGTCAAATTTCAAACCGATGAATTCTTCGGGGTCGATTTTCTGCCAGCTGACATGGGCCCAGGCCCCGCCATGGTTTTCAAAAAAGACTACCTTGATATGGTGCGTCCCCTTGTTCATGGGAAGGACTTCGTAATCATAGGTTTCCCAATCGCGCCAGGCAGCGTCGAGAAGCCGGATGTTGTCCAGCCACAGGGTCATGACATCGTCTGCTCCGGCTTTGAATCTGTAGGGTGCACCATCAAAATCAAAGTCGCCTTCCCAGATCACGTGATAGTCATCCCCCCAAAGGGCAAATTCACCCGGAGGCGCGCCATGGCCCCAGTTGGCAACCATGTCGTTTCTGCGGTTAATAGCAAACGGCGTCTTCCAATGGTCACAGAAGTACTCGGTGACGATATTTTTTTTCTTTTTCCCCCATTTGAGCGAGGCCAGGGCTCTCCAATCGTGATCCACATAAGATATTCGCACAATATGCCACCCCTGGGCAATCTTCTTGGTGACCAGATCGGCCCTGACGTTGGTGTAGGAGCCGATCAGCATGTCGTCCACCCATACCGTCATCTCGTCATCACGGGTCATGACGAAATCGTAGTCACCGCCGTCAAAATAGAAGGCGCCTTCCCAGATCACCGAGAAATTGTCATAGGCCACCTGGGTTGCGGGCCTGTCGTTACCGAAATTGGCCAGGAACACATGGTCCCACAAGCCGGGGGTGGCACTGATGAACCCGCCGTCGTCCCTTATCAGTGCAGGATTACCCGCTGGGACTCGGGTGTTGTAGTAGACCGCCGCATAGGTGTTCTTAGGTGCCCAGCCCACGCGGATATTGGCGGCTCCGCCATACTCGACATATTCCACACGGACCTTGTGGATTCCGGCGGTCACAGCGACGGTGGATGAGGCCGGTTCATACCAGACCGAATTGTTATTGAGTACAATCGCATTATCCACATAGATCCGGACCACATCATCGGCAAGGGCCGTGAACAAATAGTCTCCCGTCACCGGAAAGGTGAAATCGCCTTCGTATTTGACACTAAAGTTGTCGGCATTGACGATTCCCGGTTTGGGGCTTTCCCCGCCCCAGCGTTCATTGATCTCGTTCGTTGTTTCGAACAGCACCGGATCACCGGTGAGGGTCGTATTATTATAGTAGAATGTGGCAAACTGATTGGGCGCGGTCCAGTAAACCTGCGCTCTGGCCAGACCTCCGTATTCAGCAAAATTCACCTTGAGTTCGTGGAAGCCGGCAGTAATGGATTCCGTGAACTGAGTCGTACCGAAGAAATTGGAAAGGATGGGACTATCATCCACCGTGATGGTTAGACTATCGTCGCTGATCACATAGAACGTGTAATTACTGCCAAAGCCCGCGTTGGTATTCCCCCAGATGTATTTATCCACAGCTGAAAATTCAAAGAAGCCACTGTAGACCGCAGAGAAATTGTCTGTCCGGCCTCCCAGTTCCGAAGGCCCTCCGGCTCCCCAGTCGTGGGCCAGAATGCCTTCCCGTGATCCGGCCACAGAGGTGCCCGTATAATTGTTTGAGGGATAATAACTCACATTGTACAAATCCGTGGCGCCATATCCCTTGTACCACAGGGGAAACAGGTTGATTTCATAGGTGTAGCCGCTCCAGCCGATGATATAATACTTGTACGACCACAAAAAAGCCCTGGCGAACAGGTAGGCACTTCCGCTCATGGTATTTAGCGTGATGGGCACCTTGAGTTCAAAAATCGCGATGGGCACTTCCGGCCTGACCATCAGACTGGGGTTGAACTTGAGTGCAACATCCATGAGAACAAGTTCAATACCGATGCCCACCTTGAAACCGGGCACGCCGACTCCACCTTCAAGAAATCCATACAACGAGAGAAAAGGTCCGGCTTCCATGGAGAGCTTGTTACCCACCAGAAAGTTGAGCGATCCACGGATGCCGATTTCACCAACGATGCCTCCTTCAACGGTGACAGGGACCGGGCCGACCATAAATGTTTTGGATTTTTTCTTTTCCTTTCGCTTGGCGTACATTTCATTGCCGTTATCATCCTTCGTATCCCAGATGGTAAAGCTGCCCTTTGCTCTGAAATCGCTGGGCATCATGACTCTTGGACCCCAGATTCGGAGGCCGAACGCCCATACGCCGTATTCCAGGTAGGACTGTTCAAGGCCTCCGTTGCTGAAGTCGAAATCGAATTTCGGACCGGCTTCTAACGGTGTCACAGACATCCCGAAAAGTGTGGCATTGAAACTTGCCGTACCGTTAAAATTCACGGCATAGGGCATGTTGAACCCGTCATAGGTGATCTGCCTGTAATCCATTTTCGGTCCGATTTCATATCCAATCCCGAAATCATCGTTACCGTAAAAATTACCGCCCTTTAAATTGAACAGATTCCCTGCGGTGGATCCTGGCTGGTTGATCATTTTCGAGCTCTTGGCCTCTGATTCCGGTGCCAGAAACATCACCGGAAGGGTCACCGTGTTATCTGCCTTGTTGTCGTTGTACTCCTCGATGATCAGATCGGGATCCATTTTAATCGTCAGATAGGCCAGGGTGTCTTCGGTCATGCTGTTCAAGGCGTCATAGGCTGCGGCGCTCATGAACAAACTATAGGTCTTGCCGGTTTGCTCCTGACGAAACAGGGATGCGCAACGGTCGCCTTCAGGATAGCCTTCGCGTTCTTCGGGCCGGCAGGTGACCTCGTAGGTCTGCTTGTCCTTTTTCCGAAGCACGTTGGACTCGTTGGGCTCTGCAAAGGTCATGGGATAGGAGGTGCCTCCGATGGCCAGTTCAAAAGTGATGTCCACAGGATCAGTCACGTCCTGGCCCATGGACTCGACTTCCAGATTCAAGCTGAGATCGTACTGCTCGGGAACCACATCGGGATCCGGAGATTCCGCAGGCAGGTCAAAGCTGTTGGTGTAGAGTTCATACGACAGAATCCGAACGTTGGGCAGGGTCGGGTTTCCGATAATGGTGGATGCTGAAGCCACCATGTAGTTGTCGGCCAGATCCTCGTCGGATTCTCCCTGGAGGGCGTCGTCTTCACGAGATACATCGTAGGTGTTGATGGCGAACACGGCCGTGTAAATGCCATCGGCAATGCCCTGGGGCACGATGAACGTGTGCTCCACATAGGCTTTTTTGTTGTCGGTGTCCGGATAATAGGTCACCGATGTGGTCATATCTTTTTGCTCCTTGACCACCGGGTCCGTAGCTGTGCCCCGGAATCCCAGTTTATCAATGAGCAGGGAGGTCAGTTCGTAATCAGGAACAAAAGCGTCATCCACAACAATGTCTCCCGGATTCCCGGCTTTAAGGTAAACCGTGACATAGGTATTGTACTTGGGCACCGTGGCCTCGATATCGAAATGAATGGAGGAGGTCATGCCAGCCTGGGCCGTGTCTTCGATCCAGACCTCGGTGAACTTCAGGTTCCCCGCTTCAAAATCCGGCACGTAGGTATCGTCTCCCACATCATCGGTGATAATGGAAAGATCGGCGGTGACCGATTCAAAGGTGATGCCCAGCTGGGACCCTTGGGGAACCGTGAGGGTAAAGTTTCCGTCCCCGTCGGTTGTGGTAGCGCCGATCAGGGTGCCGGTCTTGTCGTAGGCGCGGATTTCCTCGTCCGCAACCCGGTTGCCATCGGCATCGGTCACATATCCGCTCTGGTTGTAGGCGGTGGTCACCGTGTAGGTGTTGGTGTCGGTTTCGTCTCTCTGATACACATAGATGTCCCAGCCGCCCTCGCCGCCGGGGCGGTCGGATTCGAACACGATGTACTGGGCGTTGGGTGTGGCCTGGAGGCCCCAGTCATTGTATGGAGTATTCAGGCCGGGCAGGTAGATAAACTCGCCCGAACTGAGTTCCATGAGTTTGATATAGTCGGTGGTATCCTCGTAGTAGGTGCACAAAACGAATTTACCGTCCACGCCAATCACTCCGTCGTTCCAGTAGGTTTCGTTTGTTCCCTCCGGGAGATCGAGAAGCTCGCCCCTGAGCAGGTCATACACGAACACGTCGGAGTCGCCAAAAGAATCCGGCCGGTCATAGGCCACAAACGAGAGTAGAGTGGCATCCTGGGAAAGGACAGGCGCCTCTTCGTCCGCCTCGGTGTTAACCCAGGCCCCGTTGATGTCGGCCATGGCCAGGTTGGTGACACTGTACAAATAGATATCCCAGCTCCCACCCACGCTGTCCGGCCGCTGACTGCGAAACGCGAGCATGGCGCCATCGGCGCTGATGCTGGGCTGCCGTTCCTCGTATTCGGTGTTGAGGCCGGGCAGGTCGATGAAGTCACCGGCCTCGATATCGTATAGATAAACATCTGAGGTGCCGGACCGATTCGAATGGAAGACCACCAGTCGACCGTCCCCGCTGATGCATGGATGCTCGTCGTCGCCCCCGCTGTTCAGGCCGGGAAGATACACAAGCCCCTGGCCGATTTTGTAAACAAAAATATCCTTGTCACCGTTCCGCGAACTCTGGAAGGCGATGGTCTGGCCGTCGATGCTGACTGTGGGATAATCATCGTCACTTGCGCTGTTGAGGCCCGGCAGGGAAATATAGTTTCGGCCCTTGGACAGGGTGTCACCCTGAAGTGCCGGAAGGTCCTTCACGTGAAGCAGGGACACCGTTCCCCAGGGACCGCCGAACTGGTAATCGATGGTGGCGAATCCCACGATAAAGCTGTCCATCCAGCGGTCGGCAGAAAGCACCGCCTGGCAGTGCTGTTCCGAAAGATCGGCAACAACGATTTTTTCGACCGCATAGGCCCCCATCTCGACCGGGAGGATGTAAACATCGTTGGCAAAGAACAGGCTGACCTCGGAGGTCACGCCCCAGCCGGTGATTTCCGAATAACCCAGACTTCGGGCCGTTTCAAAGTCCAGAATCAGAGCATCCTTCAACATGGTGCTGAGCATGGCCAGGTTGCCGTCTTCGCTTTCTTCTCCCGTGTTGGACCGGGCGATGAAGGTCAGGTCCATGTTGGTGTAGCTCTTGTTTACGGGGTCTATCGGGTCGATCACCCCGTCCAGCCAGGTGTCGAACACGTATTCGCCCTGGCCTCGCGCCAGGGAGGTCATGGGAGTCGTGCCGATGGTCAGGCCGGGTTCACTGTCAATGAAGCTGTACTCGATAAACAGCATCTTGGGGTCGAATTCGTTCTGGAAATTGCCCCGGAACCCAATGACCCCGTCCACGGCGGGCAGGTCGGAGCGATGGACCAGGGTGTTGTATTCGCTCTGGCTTCCAATGACGGGTATTTCTGTTTCGGCGGTCTCTCCGCCCACGGTGACAGCCAGGCAGATCTGCTCGGAAGCGTTGAGGGTTCCATAGGGCAGGTTGACAGAAACCGGTCCGTTGCAGCGGTTGCCGGTTGGTGCACGATCCGCGAACAGAAGGATGCCGGACACACCCGTGTCCAGAAGCAGAATCAGATCAGTGCCGTCGCCGGTGGTCACAGTCAGGGTGTCGGCCCCCGACTCCTCATCACGGATCACAGGGATGGTTTGTCCGGGCAGATCCTCGTCGCTTTCTTCAACCGCAGCGTTTGTTTCTGCCGCAAGATTGTAGACATAGATATCCGAGCCGCCCATGCCGCCGGGGCGGCTGGAATGGAACAGAATGCTTTGTTCATTGCCGGTAAAGCAGAGGCCTTCCTCGTCGAAATCGGTATTGAGGCCGGAGAGCAGCTCGAAGCGGGCGGTCTCACGGTTGTAAATCAGGAAGTTCCGGTCATAGAGTTCCATGGCCGGGTTGTGGCGATTGGTGTGGCAGGTCAGATAGGTGCCGGTGGGGCTTACCACCGCATCCATGTCCCAGGACTCCCCGTTGATGTCGGACAAGGTGTCCAGAGTGTGGGTGGCGACATTGTAAAGATAGACGCTGGAATCATAGGCATCGTCAACATAGGTGTCCCGGTCAAAGGCGATGAGGCTGCCGTCTTGATTGAGGACAGGATCGAATTCCCCATCAGCGGTATTGAGCCCGGGCAGGGCGACCAACGATTCGGTCTGCCGGTCGTACAAATAGATATCCGAGCCGCCTTCACCGCCATCCCTTTCGGAACGGAACGCGATGTACCTGCCGTCGGTACTGAGGGTGGGTGTCCGGTCCAGTGCCGTGGAGTTGAGGCCCGGTGTGTCGACAAAGACTCGGTTTTCAATATCATACAGATAGATATCCCAGCCGCCAACGCCCCCGTCGCGGTTGGAATAAAACACCAGATAACGTCCGTCACCCGAAAGGGACGGATCGGCATCGTCGCCCGTACTGTTCAGGTTGGGATAGGTGAGGAGGCCCTCCCCTTTCCGCCACAGATAGATGTCCCAGCCGCCCATGCCGCCTGGCCGGTTGGACTGGAAGGCGATCAGGTCACCGGTCTCGTCGGCTGTGGGGAACCGATCGTCGCCCAGGGAGTTGAGTCCGGTCAGGTCTTCGTAGTTAAGCGGATCACCGGGCTTCTTCTGTCTGTAAGCTTCCGCCATGTTGGGCCGGAACAGCATGAGGATGGTGCCGTCCGGTCCGCCGCTCTGGTAATCCAGGTAGGAAAATCCCACCACGTAATGCTGCCACCTGTCGATACCCAGTACGGCCTCGTAGGTCACGCCCAACTGACTCAAGGGCGCCACGCTGATTTCTGAGACCTTGAACTTGGGATAAATCGTGATGGTGTCACCGGCTCCTACCAAATTGAACTCGATTTCGTCATCGTCGTTAAGGTTCCAGGTGTTGGTGAACGAATCGTAGCCCAATGACTTGGCCACCTCGGTGTCGAGCACCAGTTTGCTCACCGCGCCGCTGTCTAAAAGAACATCCAGTTCGCCGGTGTTGGCTTCGCCGTATTTGCTTTTGGCCCGGAAGGGCACCTGGAGATCGGCGTAGCTGGCATCGGCAGGATGCTCGGGGTCCAGGAACGTGTAGGTCTTGGCCTTGAACACATACTGGGGTTTGGCCCGGTCCAGGGTGGTCATGTGGCCGAAGGAAATCGAAGCCGGCCCCGTGGGTGGCAGGTTCAGTTCAAAAATATTGATGGTGGGCTCCAGTGTGTTGAGCGGCGCATCGGGATAGGCCGTGCCGTTGCTGATGGACATGCCCTGGGTGCGCCTAAGGCCGATAATGCCGTCGGCTTGTTTGGCGGTCAGGGATGGATCGTTATCCGACGTGGGAGAGGTCACCACCATGATGGTCATGTCCGGATCCGAGTAGGCCCCGATCTGCACGGCAGCCTGGGCCAGGAATCCGGAACGCGTGGTGCTGGCATAACTCTTGGTAAAGGGGGTGGCCGACACCAGGACCGTTGTATCCACGGCCAGTTTGTCTGCAAACACCAAAAGGGCGTCCGAGCCGGTATCCACCAGAAGGTTCAGGGTCTGATTGCCCACGTCCACGGGGATCAAAAACTGGTTGTTGCTTTTGCGCTGAAGGGGAACGGTGGTCTCGGTGCCCTTGTAATGGCTGCTGCACCCTTCATCAATCAGTCCGTTCAGGTCGTTGTCAACGGAATCGCCGCAGATTTCACGGGAATCTGGATAGATGGTGGCATTGGCGTCGTTGGGATCGGTGTTGTCGGCCACATAGCCGTCCGGCCTCAAGGATGCTTCCGTGGATGTTTCCGGGTCTCCGTAGCCGTCACCGTCCGAGTCACGATACCAGGTGGAGACCTCGGGCAACAGGCTCCTGAGATAGGCCAACCAGTTGGTGAGATTGGTGATTTCATCATTGATTTCAGGGGGGATATAATAAGCTCCCCTGTCGACCCAGTTTCGCCCGTTCAGGGCTGATCCCAGAGGATACTGGCTGTCGTTTTGAACCTTGGTCCTGATGGTTGCAAGATCACTCTGAAACACCGAAAGATCGTTCAAGGTATCGTTGATTCCGGCAAATCCTTCAGCCGCCCCGGTGACATCGTTGTCCGATGCATAAGGATAAGAGCCCCCCAGCCAGAGTCCGGCATACGCCGCCCGGGACGAATCACTGAAAAAACTCCGTGCGGATAAAACAAGAACGCCTTGATCGGTGGCAACACGGGTCGATTCGTACACCTTGGGGGAGACGAACAGCTTATAAGCGATATAGCCTTGCAACCATTCGGCCATGGCTTCATACCGGGTGAGAAACGCCGATTCGTCCAGCCCCTCGGACGTGATGGTCTCCATGGTGTTTTCAAAAAACGCATCGGCAGGCTGAAGGCCGCGTCTCAGGACACGGTAGGCCATCATGGACAGGTAATAATATCCGTCCGCATCGGCCTGGCCCAGAATGGCAGGACTGATGTCCGTTTCAAGCTCCACCCCATGGGCCGTGTTGTATTCATTGAGCAGGGTTCGGCCGATGCCGTTGATACGCGTATTGGTCACCCGGTACAGGGCCTGCATAAGACGGGTCCGGAGCCGCCAGTATTCGTCATAGGCTCTGACCGTGGACAGGCTGAGCCACTGGGGTTTGAACGTGATGTCCTTCAAGCGGTTTAGGCCACTGGCATCACTGACCGGAAGTGCCATGAACGAGGCCAGGGCCTTGCTTGAAAGACGGGTCAGATAATCAATGATTTTGTCCTCGTTACCGCTGACGGTTCCAAGGGCTTCGAGACGGGCTTCATCGCCCAGGGTATCTGACAGGTTACGGATGAATCCGAACACCTTGGCGCTGTTACCGGACAGATCCGTGGCTGTGATGGTGGAGCCCATCGTGTATGCAGGGGTATAGGCCAGAGTCCCGATGAGGATCGGTGAAAAACTGGAAAGGGTGAAGATGAACCGGTGGGTGACCGCATCGTAGCTGTCCGGATACACATAGGTTTCCCTTTTGGTGGCGGAATTGATGTGAATCAGTACTGTTTTGTCGGGGTCCTGGTCCCCTTCGGCCTGATAAATCAGGGTCACCGGAGCGCTGGGCTCAATGGAGACGTGGACGTCAAAGGCTGCCACCAGGGTGATGTCCCCCATGGACGTGTCGGCAAGGGCACTCAGGTCCAGCTCGGTCAGCGTCAGATCCGTATTCCGGGTAAACGACAGACGGTCGGGTTGAAGAATCAGGTTCCCGAAGGATATAATTGTGTTATCAAAGGCTTGGAGAGTCTGTTGGGTTGAGGCGGATGTACCTGCGGTGTTAATGGGCAGGGTCACGGTTTTATCTGTTTCCCCCAGGGATATCTGCAATACAACCTGTCCCTGACTCCCGGCGACAGCCGGTGTGACGGTCACGGTGCCGCCATCCACGGTCACGCTGTCCGCGCCGTCAAAGGACACCACGGAAAGGACAGCCCCCCCTTCAATCAGTTCCGGGGCCACGGTGATGGAAACATCGGAACCGTTCACAAAAAATACCGGCCAGTGGGTTCCAAGAATTTCAGCGATCAGGTTGAGTGTGTAAAGGGTGCCGGATTCCCCGGATGCTGCCGTGAACCGTCCCTTGATCCAATTCGCCAGGGCATCCACGGAATCAACCCCCGTGGACAGGGGGAATTTTGTATCGGTGATCCGGATGGACTGGTTCAAGAAGGATAAGGGACTGTCCGAGCTGTTCCGGGTTTTTGAATCAAGAAAGGCAGCTTCGGTATAGGCGCTGATTACGGTGAGCCGGGAGGAAAACAACGTGGCCGTGGCCTTGATATCGGCTCCGGCCACAAGGGATCGGAGGCTGCGCCCATTGACCGGGTGGGTTGCCGTCAACAGGTAGTCGGCAGTCTCAATATCGCCTCGCGTCACATTCAAGAGGTAAGTGCCGTCAGCCTCACAGGTGGTGCTTGCCAGGGTTTCATCACCGACAAGGCTTTTCAGGGACACGGTGGCACCGGGAATATCCTGGTCATTGACAGCTCCCGATACAATCACTGTTGCCGGGGGAGGAGCGCTGCCTCCGCCCCCACTGCATCCGGTCAAATGGATAAACGATGCAAATACAGTGGCCAACAAGCCCAATGATAGATATCCCCTCATAATTCCCCCCAAATTATTTCTTGAATAAAAAAACCGGATAATAATAGTATGAAAAAAACCAGGCATCTCCGTATCGTGACGGCCACCGGGCAAACCATGGGCGAGCAGTAAAATACATGAATACGATGCGTTGCAATACCACATAAAAATGGCCCGCTCTGACAAAACGCTTTATGCGATACTCACCAGTCGGGCACAGTTGACGCAAACACGTCATGGTTAATTTTTATAATATCGGAATGTTTCGTTGAAACTAAAATAGTTTTTTCATCCGGCAGATTCGTTTCAATTCTCGAAGGTGGGCATTCAATTGAAGCTTCACATCATTGTCGATCGTGTGCTGTCGTGATACCATCAGTGCGGACACACGGGTCCGTCCCATGGCTTTATCCCCTTCAACCAAATCAGGGAGTGATGTAGCGGTACACGGTTTTCTTGACGATGTTTGACGGTTTTTTATCCAGAAGCTGGCGCAGGGCCTGCTCGGACTGGGGGTAGTCTTTCAGATTTTGCCCCAGAACCTTGACCAGGGATTCCTGGTCCGCGCTGTTGTCGACCTTGAGTGCCTCTTGTCCGGCCCAGGTGATGCTTGTCTGGGTGACGGGCATGGACTCAAGGATCTTAAGGGCGGACGTTCGGACCTTCTGGGACGATTCCGAGGAATAATGTTTTTTAAAGGTGTCGAAGGCTTCGTCACCCTGCATCCGGCGAATGGCTTCGTAGGCGGCCACGCGGACCCGCTCGCTGTCGCTGGTGAAAAAGGGGTCGACCTGGCTGAGTACGTCGGTGCCGCCATAGTTTCCAATGGCTTGGAGGGTCAGCGTTTGAATCTCAGGGTCCTGGGCTTTTTGAAGGGAGTCCGTGAGACCTTTTCCAATCTCGGGCTTGAGGGACTGGTTCAGTTTTTCATCACTGCCCATGGTGCCGATGGCATAAAGGGCCATGGTTCCAAGCTCCCTGGATTTTTCATCGCCGCTTACCAGGTCCAAATCGTTGTAAAAACTCCACAAGCCTTCGACCACAAAGGGTTCGGGATATTCAAAATCGTTGATGTAGGCCAGGGCCCGAATGTGAGTCAGGTTGCTGTAATTTTGATTTTTTATCGCCTCAAGCACGGACTTCTGGGCGTCTTCATGACCGGTTTTGGTGATCAGGTACCAAAGTTCGAGCTGATCCTCGTGACTGAATCGTTCTTTTTTTGCATCCTTATCCAGAAGCCCAATCAAATCGTAGCAGGCCTGGGGATGCTGCCGAAGATAGTTGATCATGAATTTTTCCGCCTGTTGCCGCTCGGCCGTGGTCTGGGAGGAATGCATAAGCAGGAAGGCCTTAAGAGCGGCATCCAAATCCAGATTGGCACTCAGGGCGTTCAATCCCGGATCGGTGACGGTGTATTTTTCCTTGAGCCAGGCGGATGATTGAAGGGCTGTGAGCACATCCGTATACTGACCGGCAAAGGCCACGGAGGGCTGTTTGTCCTGACGCACGGCTGAGAAGTGGGTGATGCTCCGGCCCAGTTTTTTTGTACCGGACATGATGTCCGAGGTTTCATTCTGATCCGTGGAAACAATCCAGGCCCCTTTGGACGGGATCAGGGTTTCAATACGGCTTGTTTCAATTCTCACTTCGGAGGGTGCAAGGCCTTCGGCCATCTGGGACGAATCGCCATGGAGCATCAGGTAGGCCCGCTTGGTTTTTGTCAGTGAAAAACCGTTTTTTGTATTTTTCTGTTCCGCAATGTGGTAGTCGGCCTGATACTGTCCGGTGGCGTCGATCTCCCGGGTCTGCCATGTGCGTTTGCGGTCCTTGGGATACACGGTCTGCATGGCATAGAGGACGGTTTTGATCAGAAGCTGAGCCTCATCAGGGACCCCGGCCGTGAAGGTGAAATCGTTCAGATAGCCCTTGGTATCCATCTCAAAGGCAAAGGGATACGACATTCCTTTGGTATAGTTGGGGACCTTGTCGTTCAGCGTCAGACTCAGTCCCTCGATAACCCCGGCTACGTTGATATCATGCCCGGGTTGATCCGGATGATAATATTTCAGAAAAAGGTCACCGGATGTTTTTAAAATAAGATGGGTGGCTGGGTCAGCCTGTGCTGGAGGGGCCTTTGAATCATCCACCGAAAAAAGAGCTGAAGGAAGCTCCGCATCAGACGACATGGCCACATGATAGGATAGGATTTCTCCCTGGTCCGGGGAAAAGGTCAACGTCAGATCATCCTGAAGGGGGGGTGACGGAACCGGTTCCTCTTCATGGATGTTTTTTTCAGGTGCCGGACCCGTTAACCCGTTTGTTTTGAATATCCCAAGATAACTGAAAATCCAGATAAACAGGGTGACGGTCACAAGTCCGGAAACAACGGTGATAAATGTTCGTTTTTTCATGTTCGGTATCATCCTTATATCATCGAATGTGTGCAGATTATGAACGGTGTTGCGGACACGTTAGACGGACAGACACGAAGTCCTACCCATGAATTCCATAACTGTTATTTTGCGTGTAAACATAGCTGATGTCAATAGCTGTGGGTCTGGGTTCGTAAATAATCCCGGACCCAAACCCACAGACGATTTATTCTTTCACCCACTGGAATTTTACATGGCTGTTCCCCCCGCCTTCCGAGTAGCGGAGTTTAATTGAGTGGTAGCCTTTTTTCAAGGTTTGTTTGAACGAGTATGTTCCCCAACTTCCACGATGATGAACATGGACATTATCGATGTACACATGGAGATCATCATCCACGGATCCGAAAAAACGATAGGTGCCATCGGAATCAAAATTGAAAACACCGTTAAAGACGATCAGGTAATTATCCGTGTTGCCGGCGTAGGATCCGCCTCCCCAATCGTAATCAACGATTTTCCCGACCGTATCGAAAGAATATCCCACATCACAGGCCCCACATTCAAATTTCTGGGCATAAAATTTTTCAGGTTCGAGCTTTTCCCATGCCACCTTGGCCCAGCATCCGCCGCCATATTCAGTGATCACGACTTTGACATGATGGGTCCCTTGATTCATGGGAATCATACTGTAATCATGGGTATTCCAATCTTGCCAGGCCGCCTCGACGACTTTGACGTTATCCAGGTAGACCTTGACCACATCATCGCCTCCGGACTTGAATCGGTAGGGAGCCCCGTCGAAATCAAAATCCCCTTCCCAGGTCACCTGATAATCATTTCCCCCGAGAGGCCATTCACCCTCAGGGGCTCCACCGCCCCAGTTAGAGTCCATCGTGGTGCGGCGGTTGATGGCATTGCAGATCATGTTGCCGAACTCATCAAAACTTCGTCCGTAGGATTCGGTGACGATATTTTTTTGCTTTTTCCCCCATTTGAGCGAGGCCATGGTATTTCCTGCGTATTCCACGTAATTAATACGGATGATATGCCATCCCGGAGAGACATCCATGGTTTCAAGATGGGCCAGGCCCCAGGCTGTGTAGGACCCGACCAAGGTATCATCAATCCATACGGACATTTCATCATCATTGGCTGTGACAAATTCGTATGTTCCACCGTCGAAATAAAAAGCGCCTTGCCACCGGGCGGAAAAGTTATCGCTGGCCACATTGGCATCATTCGCAGGCCTGCCAAAACCGAAATTTGTCTTGAAATAATGTTCCCACAATCCCGGATCAGCCTTGAGGTAACCGCCATCGTTACTGATTCGAACCGGTGAACCGGAAAAGGTGCGGTTGTTGTAATAGACACCCACAAAGGTGTCCTTGGGAGCCCAATTAACCTTGACAGCGGCTCCTCCCCAGGATTCCATATATTCGACCTTGACATGGTGGGTTCCGGCCGTCATAGATTTGGACACTGAGAACGATTCCCACCAGTGACCGTTGTTGTCAAGGATCAGCTCATTGTCTACGTAGATACGCACCTGGTCATCTCCATAGCCGTTGAATAGATAGTCCGTTGAAACGGGGAAGGTGAAATCCCCTTCATATCGGACGCTGAAATAATCCGCGTTCACCACGCCGGGTTTCGGACTTGATGATCCCCATTTTTCATCGATTTTATCATTGGTTTCAAACAGGACCGGATCTCCGGAAAAGTCCATGTTGTTGTAGTAGAAGGTGGCGAACTGGTTTGGCGATGCCCAGTAAAGTTCCACAAAGGCCGGTGAGTGAAGTTCCTTGTAATTCACGGTAAGTTTATGGAAACCGGACGGGATGGCCGACGTAAACTGGGTCTGGCCGAAGTTATTGGTCAGAATATCCTCGTCGTCCAGCTTGACAGTCAGATAATCGTCGCTGTTCGCATAAAAGGTGTACGTACTGCCATAAGCCGCGCTGGAGTCTCCCCAGATGTATTCGTCCGTTCCGGAAAATTCAAAGTATCCTTCATAGATGGCGGAAAAATAATCCACCTGTCCGTTCAGTTCGGGGGGGCCGCCATACTCCCAGTCACTGGACAGGAATCCGTCCCGTCCTCCGGCAACGGGCGTACCGGTAAAATCGACGGAGGGATAATAACTCACATTATAAAGATCGGTGGCGCCATAGCCCTTGTACCAGAGAGGAAAGAAATTGATTTCGTATGTGTAACCGGGCCATGAGATGATTTCGTATTTTTCATCCCAGAATAAAGCCCGGGCAAACACGTAGGCGCTGCCGTTCAAGGTTGAAATGGTGATGGGAACCTTCAACTCAAGAATTGCGATGGGAACCTCGGGTTTTATCATCAGGTTGGGATTGAACTTCAGACCGATATCGATGAGAGTCAACTCGACCCCGACTCCCACATTGAATCCGGACACACCCAGGCTGCCTTCAAGCATGCCCGTGAGGGATGCATAGGGTCCCGCTTCCAAGGACAACGTGTTGCCCGTTTCAAATATAATGGCTCCCCGGATGCCGATTTCACCCACAATACCGCCCTCCACCGTGACAGGAACCACTCCGAGTATAAAGGTTCTCTTTTTTGTATATTCCTTTCGTTTGGCGTATTTTTCATTGCCTTCTTCGTCTTTACTCTCCCAGAGAATGACATAACCTTTCGTTCTGAAATCGCTGGGCATGGTGTATTTTTGGCCCCAAATCCGAAGCCCGAAGGTCCACAGCCCGTAATCAAAATAGGATTGTTCCAAGCCTCCGGTGCTGAAATCAAAATCGAATTTCGGCCCCACTTCGAGGGGTGTGACGTCAATGCTGAAAATTTTCCCCGTGACTTTGCCGGTACCTTCAAAGTTAACGGCATAAGGCGATTCATATCCGTCAGACATGACATACCTGTAATCCATTTTTGGGCCAATTTCATAACCGATCCCGAAGTCATCATTGCCGAATGATTGTCCGCCTTTTTTATTAAAAATGTTTTTTTCTGTGTATCCCGGTTGAACGCTCATTTTCGATGATTTGGACTCAGGTTCCGGTGCCAAAAACATCACCGTAAGGGTCACGGTGTTGTCGGCCAGGTTGTCGTTGTACTCCTCAACAGTCAGGTCCGGGTCCATTTTAACCACCAGGGAACACACCGTGTCCGTGGTCATATCTTTTAATGCATTGTAGGCGTCAGCATTCATGAGCAGGCTGTAGGTTTTACCGGTTTGTTCCTGACGATACAGGGACGCGCAATGGTCGCCTGCAGGATAGCCGTCCCTGTCCTCGGACCGGCATGTGACCTCATAGGTCTGTTTGTCCTTTTTCCGGAGCAGGTTGTATTCATTGGGCTCAGAAAAGGTCATGGGATAGGTGGTTCCTCCGATGACCAGATCAAAGGTGATGTCCACGGGCAGGGTGGTATCCTTGGCCATGGACTCGACCTCCAGATTCAAACTGAGGTCGTACTGCTCGGGCACAACATCGGCAATGGGCTCGGCTGTGGGCAGTTCAAAACTGTTGGTGTAAAGTTCATAGGACAGAATCCTTAAGTTGGG
>JAHIRD010000313.1 GCA_018818835.1 Pseudomonadota bacterium | reverse complement strand
TTAGGAAGAAACATACTTACCATTCGCAGATGACCCATGTGCTAAGAAGGATGATAGAGCCTGGTATGATTTGTGTAGACATAGGAGCCAATATAGGCTACTTTACAGTAATTATGTCTAAAGCAGTTGAAGAATATGGAAGAGTATATGCCTTCGAGCCAGACGAGGCCAACTTCTCACTCCTCCAAAAAAATCTAGAGCTCAATAAATGTAAGAATGTTATTCCTGAGAAACTGGCAGTATCTAATACAAGAGGAAGAACCGAACTCTATGTAGACAAGATAAACTTTGGGGGTCACTCACTAGAAAGAAAAGGTAAGATTTTTTCTACCCAAGATGTTCCAGTATCTTCCCTAGACTACTGGTTGGGTAGTAGGCAGAAGGTAGACTTTGCAAAGATAGACGTGGAGGGAGGGGAGGCTAAGGTTCTGGAAGGTATGAGGGGTATTTTAGATAAGAATACTAGTATGGCCTTAGTAGTGGAATATCTACCTGATATGGGCTCAGTTGAGTATTTAGTAAAGTTAGCTAGTAAGGGCTTTGAACTTTGGCACATAAATGAGTTCCAGAATTCTACACTACCCATAACTCCTTTTCTAATAAAGAAGCTCTGGGGAAGAGAGGTAGGTATGAATATACTAGCTATAAGGAGTAAGTAGTGGAACCGAAAGTAACTATTGTGTTTCCTAATTGGAATGGACTGGAGGATACTATAGAGTGTCTTACCTCCCTTAAGGATTTGGACTACATTAACTATAACATTGTAGTTGTGGATAATGGCTCTAGGAATAATGAGGCAAAGGTCCTTAAGGAGATGTTTGGAAACTATATCCATGTTATTGAGAATGAGAAGAATATGGGAGCAGTAGGAGCTAATATCCAGGGGATGGAGTTTGCCTTAGAGAACTACAAGCCAGATTATCTAATGTCTCTTAACAATGATGCTGTAGTGGCTCCTGATTGTCTTAAAGAGATGGTAAATACTGCCCAAACCTACTCTGGAGTAGGAATAGTAGGAGCTAAGGTGTACTGGTATGACGAACCAAACAGAATACAATTCGTGGGGCATAAATTTTCCCCCTGGATAGGAGATGTACTAGGTGTAACCAGTGGGATCTTAAGAGTGTTAGGATATAAGATATATGACCATGGACAGTATACAGAAGATAGGGAGTCAGACATAATAGCAGGTTGGTGTGAGCTCATAGATAAAAGAGTAGTAGAAAAGATAGGACTATTTAATCCTATATTCTTCTTTGGATGGGATGACGTAGATTACTCCATTAGAGTTAAGAAAGGAGGTTTCAAAATAGTATACTCCCATAAGGCACGGGCCTGGCATAAGTATAGATCCGCAACTGCTCTGGATGGGCATCTCCAGTATCACGGACCAAGACTGAGGTTCTATCTAGAAAGACTGCATACAACTAAACTACAGTATCTTTCTTTCCTCTTCTTTTTCTTTAGCATGCATCTACCTCTAGCTACAGCGTATTACGCTTTATGGGTTAGAAAGCCCTGGTTGCTTAAGTTTCTCTATAAAGGAGTTTGGGATGGTCTTACTAATAAAAAAATTATATAGTTATTCTTTACCAGTTTTAATACTGGGCCTTTCTATAGGAGGGGCATTAACCCAAAATATACCCTCTCTTCTAGCTATGGTACTGGTAATATGTGTAGGAGTTGGCTTAGTAGGATTTGGTAAGCTGGACAAAAGGACCTATCCAATTCTGCTGGGAGTAATAGGAGTATCTCTTCTATACCAGACAACTCTGTACTCTCCCTATATGATAGGTACAGATATACACCAAGAGTACTATTACTTCAGACTAGCCTATAATGGATGGGATGTAAATATCCCCCATAATTATAATAGTGCTCTAGGTATAACAGTATTAGCACCTTTCTTGAGTAAGTTATTACATATAGACGGAGTATGGGTATTTAAAGTAATATATCCGGCAATCTTTGCACTTACTCCTGTAATATTATACCTGGCCTTTAAAAAGGTACTGGATGAGAAAGGGGCTTTCTTGGCATCTTTCTTCTTCTTGAGTATGCCAGTGTGGTCTCTTGAGGCAGTAAGTATAAGTAAGTTACAGTTAGCAGGTCCCTTTCTTGCTCTTATGGTCTTCCTAACGACCTCTAATTTTAGTGGTAGGAGAAAGGTAGTCCTGGCCATTTTAGGCGGAGTGGGTATGGCAGTTACATATTACACTATAGGCTTCCTCCTTATTCTATACCTGGCAATAGGTATAGTACTCCTAGCAATTATAAAGATAATACCTTGGATAAGAACTACTAACAAGCTGTCCCTGGAGGGCTTGATGGTAACATCACTGGTCATTGTAATCCTAGCACTGGTTTATTTTGGCGTAGGAGGGAGAGGAGAGCCTCTAAAGACCTTTGCTTATTATAGTTATTCTGGAATAGCAGGAGTAAATCCTGTTGTTCTATCTCCTACATCCATAGATCCACAGAATT
>JAHIRD010000174.1 GCA_018818835.1 Pseudomonadota bacterium | reverse complement strand
GAGCATGAAAGGGCAGAATGTACTACCTGCGTAAATAAGGATAGCATGAGACAAAGGAGGAAAAATGCAACTACTAAGCTACGCGCTGCCAGATTCCCACAATTTCTTTTTCTTCAGTGATAAACACGAGGGGTCGATCCTGAGTTCCCAGAGGGGTTGGGACAAGATGTGCCATATGATGGCATCAGAGTATGAGGGGTGCGGTAATAACTATGGTGGGGATGGGGGGGATTCCATCGAAGCCATTATGGTGGATGACAAGAGGTATAGTATTGAGCAGTTAACTGAAGCTCGCCCTCTGGTCCAGATGCAAGATGCTATCAGAATCAGGGAGCCTATTAGAGAACAGTTGCTCTATATGCTAGACGGGAACCACGACCGGCATCTCTGGAGATTTGGAGACATAGCGTGGGAGATGTGCAGATCCTTGGGTGTGGACTATGGGACTACAACTGCCAAAGTTACTATCAAGAGCAAGGATGGAACTCTAATGTATAAGGTATTTTCTACGCATGGGTTCAAGTCTATCACTTCTACTGCCGATGACCCCAAGAGGCGTGAGGTGAATAAGCAGTTGATTCTCAAGCGACATCTGAAGTTCAAGGCTGGTGATTGTGCGGTGATGATAAAGGGACACACTCATAAACTGCTAGTCTGCAAGCCTGAGACCGAGCTATACCTGACTGATGACGGTAAGAAAATCAATCAGAACTACACTAAGTCTGGACAAACCGAAGATTACATTCATCCTGATGCCAGGTGGTATGGGAACTCTGGGTCATTCCTGAGACTTTACGGTGAAGGAATATCAGGGTATGCAGAACGGTTTGAGTACGACCCTGTAGAGATTGGGTTCTTGATATTACGAGTAAGGGACCGCAAGATTATTTCCCTAGACAAAATCTACTTGGACATATAATGAAGCCAGAGGAAATCCATAAATTGTTCCCTATCTTCAAAAAGTGGGCTATGCATGGTAAGTACCATTATATGACACTGAGTATGTCGGAGAGTGGACTTGTACTGTGGTATGAATTCCTGGAGGAAACATGGATTTCGACGAAGAGCACAAAGTAAAGATTGATACTCTTACCGAACGTGAAGCTGATGCTTTCTTAGACTTCCTGGATAGGGAATGGGACCGTCATCTAAGAGAAATAAAGGTAGCGGGGGAAATTAAGTTTGACCTTAAAACTAGGCTCCCTTCTATATTTGAATATACGGCAGCATGGGATAGGTTTTGGGATAGTGCCATAGTTCGCCACGAGCAAGATATTAAAGCTATAGAGGAGCTCAAAGACGTTATCAGAGAGATGTTTAATTTATGAGACGTGTAATTTATTTGGAGGAGCAACTATGAATAAGTGGCTACCGGAGCAACTGAAGACTATTCGGAACTTAGAACATATTGCAGCGTTGATAATGCTGCACGAGGAAGAAGTTATTGAGCTGCTATTACCCACCGTCCTTGAATACATGCTAGAAGTAGTCCAACAGATAGGCGATGAAAACTGTGTGAAGAGATGAAAGTTTACATTAACGAGGATCAAGTTTGGCCGGTGTATAGTATAGATACAGATGTGAGTCGTCATACTTGGATAGTAGAAATCCCCGATGAGTTGTATGAACGCTATCTAGCAGCAGGAGAGGAATACGAGAAAGTCCAAGAGGAACTAGCTAAGTATTCCTGAGAGTAAAGCATGAATAAAGACAAGGCATGGGGACTATTCAGGATGCACCTCAATGGGATACTATCTCCGTTTGCTATGTACGGAATGGATATACACATCCCTGAAGCTAAACTAGCTATTGAGAATGAAGTTAGGGAGCTGCTGAAGAACTTGGGGATTACACTATGAGCCGGACTCTACTTATCACGCACTATGCTGAAGAGTTTCTCCTGGGTAGTATTATGCTGGCATCTTGTTACGTGGAGGGTGGCATCCAACAATACGAGGACGTTCTAAGTAGTTGTTTTAACCTAGTAAAGCCTAGCCATTTTCTCAATGCTGACAATGCACGAATCTATAAGGCTATGCAGATGTGCAAACAACCTGATATTTTAGGAGTCTTAATAGAACTAGAGAAGAACGGACAGTTTCAGGACAATGATAGGGCTTACCTTAGATTTATGCTTGATAATGTGACTACGGAGTTTGACCTGATGCACTATGCTAGGGAAGTGATAGGGTTGTGGGAAGGCAGGACGGGGAAGACTAACCGCCGTAGAGGGATTGCTGTATGAAACCAAGATTGCTTGATTTATTCTGTGGAGCCGGTGGTGCTGCGAAAGGATACCAGAGGGCGGGATTCTATGTTGTAGGTGTAGACAATAAGCCTCAGCCTCATTACTGTGGTGATGAGTTCCACCAGGCAGATGCCTTGACGTTTCCGCTTGAGGGCTATGATGCTTACCACGCTAGTCCACCGTGTCAACTCTATTCGCTAGCTTCTGTCGTGCATCGTAATAGAGGTGCGATATATCCAGACCTGATAGCGGCTACTCGTTTCCGACTTTGCCTTAACGATAAGCCTTTCGTTATTGAGAATGTCCCGCCGGCAGCAAAGTTCTTGGTGAAACCGATAACACTATGTGGTACGATGTTCGGTCTGGGAGTGTTTCGGCATAGGCTCTTTGAGTCAACCTTTGTAATTCAGATACCGGAGCACCATAAGCATCACGGGAAAATAGGCGATGGTGAATACTTCTCCGTTGCTGGTGGGTCTGGACGGTGGAAGTCATGGGGTACAGTTTTTCGCAACGTGTCGAAAGGTACTCGTGAACAGTGGCGTCTAGCTATGGGAATAGACTGGATGCTTAGGAGTGAACTCACTCAAGCTATTCCCCCAGCCTACACTGAATACATAGGCGGATACCTTATGAAGGT
>JAHIRD010000175.1 GCA_018818835.1 Pseudomonadota bacterium | reverse complement strand
TGAACGGTGCGAAAACATCGAAATATTCCGATGGTGCTACCAAGTTGCTTCCTGTAGCCAAGAAACTATCGGCTACGCATCCACATATCACTTCTTGCGGCTGGAACTTGTAGTTTGCGCCTGCAAGCCTGAAAACTGAAACGACAGACTCAGCTACGGCCTGGGCCGTCACTGCCTCGAACGGTCGCCATCCAAGCAACATACGCGCTGCGTCTGGAACAATCACGTGGGCATCTATCACTGTTTCAGCAACGGCTGCGCCACCCGCGACAACATCGGTCACAGTTGACCAAATGTGGCCGCCCATCTGAGCAACAAGTTTCTTAACAACTTCGCTAGGTCCACTTTGAACTGGCATTTTTAGTATGCACCTCCCGTGTCAAGTGTTTGACTCTGGGTTTGAGGGGTCCCGTTACCCGGGCTGATTTGAACCTGAAGTTTACTTCGGTTAAACGCTACTGCAAGAATAGCGATGACGAAACCAACGATTACTATCAACATGGTTTTAGTCTCCAAAATCCTCACCGCTTAAAGCATGTCCGTTACTGGCCTTTGAATGTTGTAAGCTGCCAAGCCTATGCCCACGTATCTAACTAGCAAATGGATTTTTGGTCCGAAAACGGCTAAGACTATGCCTAGAACTATGATTGTAACGTCTCCTATGTCCATCCAAAACATTTTGCCTTGTGCGTCTGGCGTGGTTTTTATTACAGGCGTACTCCAAGTGGCGTATCCTAAGCTATCGGGTGTTTTCATGTAGTCCCGAAGGTATTTTCCGATTATTAAGCCAACAACGATAGCAATGACCTTTGTTAGTATGCTTAAAAGTGCTGGTTTGCCAAGTTTAGAAGCTGGTTCGGTTTTAGTGCTCAATTTTCATTCTCCTATCTTGTAGGCATATAATAGGCATACTAAAATTTAAGGAGTATGCTCAAGTATGCTTACAAAAATAAAAAAAGTTTAGGGATATAGCTTGACTATGTTCTTTATGTCCGCGAAGATTTCTTCCAGCAAACTAACCGTAATCCTCTTTCCATATGGGTACCTCAACACTTTGTAGCCGCGTTGCTCAAGCAAACTCGTGATTTTGTCGTCCCGATCTTGCCTTTTGCAGCTCTTATGCGGCGGACCATCAAGGTAAACGCATAGTTTATGAGTGGGAAAATAAAAGTCTGGGACAGTGGATTCCAGGCAGAGTCTTTCGTCCGTCAACCATCCCGTGATGTTTCGATCTTCAAGCATAATCGCAAGCAACATTTCCGCGTTGCTAGTTTGCACCTTCATGTTCTCCCTGAAACCCAAACATTTCACCTTTTAGGGTGTGACGGGACAACTTCCAACAATAGCGAAGCTCTAAGCATAGTTCAGGCGAAAGGACGCGCACGTGGAGATGACATATTTATGTCATAGAGCTTCGCCCGATCTGGTTAAGGTCATCCCGCCACATTTCCCTAGATTTTTTGCATAAGACAGGTCGTTCCCGCGCGGTCATCGTAGTGTACAAAACTGTATTCAGGCGCATCTCTGATTTTATAGATTTCATCGCCCACCCATTGCCTCAATAAGTCCAAGTCTTGCGGTCTATGCACTTTAAACACAAAGATGTGGTCTGCGTTGAAAGGTATGTCCGCGCTTAACATGCTAATCCGTCTAGCTGTGCAAACCAACCCGATTCCGTGGTGTCTGCCAACATCTACGAGGTGCTTAAGCGCGCGTGGCATGTGATGAGGCTTCGCATATTTTTCTAGTTCCTCAATGATGAGGCAAACGTCATGAAAAGTCCAAACGGTTTCGATGAATTTTTCAAAGTCTGATTCGTCTGTATTAATCGGTTGATAAACAACATGGTTTATGCCGCTTTTCCATCCTTCCCTTAGAACTTTTGTTGATCTGACAACCAATCCTAAGTCTTCATGTTCCCAATTCAAGTCATAAATGATTCTACGTTTGAAACCTTTAATCAGCTCCTTCATGAAGTGGCTTTTTCCGCTTCGGCGTTTCCCGCAGATAACTACCACATCATCGCTTCGCACTTCAATGCTCATGACTTATCTCTCATCCGCCACTAGCGCGCGCCACAGAGTAATAATCAAGTTTAAAAGGCTTTATCCGCTTTACTTGTTCTTTTTGGGTTTTATCATCAATGCTAGCCATT
>JAHIRD010000134.1 GCA_018818835.1 Pseudomonadota bacterium | reverse complement strand
GTCCCGCCGGGGTGAAATCAATGCCAGGGTATCTATCTCGGATATGGCTGTGGAAGGAACCGTGTTTATCCCCTTCCACTTTGCCGAAGCAGCCGCAAACAGACTGACACACGGCTCCCTTGATCCTATTGCGAAAATTCCTGAATTCAAGGTCTGCGCCGTCAGGATCAAACCCATGTCCTAATGATGGACACCTGATATATATTATCTTTTTTTATTTACCTCAGGTGGTATTTAATTTATGATACAAATGATAATCATCAAAAAAACCATTAACTATTCAGGCAGATAAGACCATGTCCACTAAAATACTTGTTCTTGAAAACACAGAGGGAATATCTGAATTACTGAATATCTCCCTCTCACGAGATTACGATGTTCTGATGGCGGCAAACGGCGAAGATGCTTTGAGGATAATCCAGGAATCAAATCCTCCCTTGGTCATTTTCGACATCAATGTTCCGGATATGGATGGCATTGAATTTTTATGCAAAGTCAAAAAACAGTCTCCCCAGACTGAAGTAATCACTATTGCAGGGACGGACTGTATGAATTTGGGGGTGACCAGCCTTCGATATGAAGCCTCGGATTTCATCATGAAACCGGTCACAAGCATATCACTTGAAGTGGCCCTTGATCGGGCGGAAAGAAAAATCGCCATCAAAAAAAGACTTTCTCCGGCAACCGGTGATATGTCTTCGTCCATGATCTCAACAGAGCGGGTCTCCATTGCCAAACAAATCATCTCCAGCCTTTCCGAAAACCAAAGCAAATCACCCGCCATGGACACAGGGCTGGTTTCAGGCATCGTATCGCTCCATACCCGGAACGGACTTATCCTGAGTACCAGTGATGCCCACAAAAAGATTTTTGGGAATATGGAAGGCAAAAAAAGCTGGGGGATTTACAAACGGGGAAGTATCAAACCTGAATCATGCCCTGCAACTCTTGCGTTTAAACAAAAAATAAGTCAGATAAAGGATCTTATTGTGTTCACTAAGAAAGGTGAGGAGATTGAAGCAAGTGTTTTTGCAGCTCCGTTAATTAACAATAATGATCAGACCGATCTGGTTTTTGAAATAATCACCCTGTCATAAAAAAGCCCTTACATTTTTATAACAGGGTGGTTCAATCAGTTGGCCGTAATATGAATCGGGATATATTCTTCCCGCATCTGTTTTTCTATTTTAACAACCCGTTCTTCAAGCTTCAACAGGTATTTTTCCATCATTTCAATGTATTCTGACATTTGCGGTGTGATATCAAGGAATTCCTCACGTTCAATCAGTCTTGCTTCCAAGTCATCAATATTTTCAACCATTCTTTCCTCTAATGTCGGCATACATGCCCCCCTTTTCCTGAATCATAATGATGTAATGATGATAATGTGATTTCGGTTCACCAGGATAAAACAACGTTCATCGAAAACATAGTAAAAGAAAAACCAGGGTGTGTATATGAGACGATTCCTTTAAATTCATGGGAGATTACCCCAAGGAAAAAGGGAATCCACCTACAAGAAAAATAGGGAGAATAATCCCTGACGATATCAATAATATTAATTATTTAAGTATATTAACCTTAAAAGACAAGCAAGTATATGCCATTTCCATTCTTAAATAATTAGTTTTACAGCCAATCGCATTTATTATTTATTAAGACCAGACACGTTATTTTCTACACTTTCGCTTGAATATTTGTTATAAAATTAGAATTCTAAACGGAGGTTATATGTTTGAATTAAATCAGAATGACGTTTTAACCAGGGTGACTCGGTATCACTGGATGTGTTCAGGACGTTCCATTCATATTGATGTCCATGAATCCATGCACGGTAAGCTTGCCGATCAATTCGTCGCCGTGCCCAGCATGGTTCTGGTTATTGCAAAACCAGAATATCAGGGAACTGGAAAAACCGATGTAGACGCTTTGAAAGACTGCATTAACAAGATACGTCATGTGGACATCAATGACATTTTCCCCCGGAAATAATTAGTGCAGGCATATTCGGAAAATCCATATGGCCTGATCATAAAATTCAAAAAAATCTCAATTCATATAAATGATTTGAATGGGGCTGCAATGTATAGTATAGCCTTTCAAGTCAATCATATATCAATGGTTTGAGTCTATCCTGTCAAGGAGATGTTCATGAAAATTCTGAAAGTGTTTGTGGGGCTTCTCTTAACCGTATTTTTATCTTTTCCCCATACGTCGTTTGCTGAAAAAACCAGCACGGTATCTGAAAAAAGAGAGAATATATTCAAAGTCTCAGACTATTACAAACCCCTGGCCCCTGAGAAAATCCATGAGGCAACAAGCATAAACATCGTGAAGAACATCAAGCACCGTCATTTTAGAAGTATCGACATGAACGACAATTTTTCAAGCGGATTACTCGACAATTATCTTGAAGACCTTGACGGATCAAAAATTTATTTTCTTGAAAAAGATATAAAAGAGTTTGAGGCTTACAAATATCAGCTTGACAATACATTGAAAAAAGGTGATTTGGCTCCGGCCTACGACATATTCAACATCTACCAGAAACGTATGGTCGAGCGTTTGATATTTATGATCAACCAGTTGAATTGCTGCTTTGACACGGTGGATTTCACCATCAATGAATCCTATGAAACGGAACGAAAAAACCTCCCTTGGGTATCCACTACGGCTCAGCTTAACGATATCTGGCGAAAACGCTTGAAGAATGACATTCTTAACCTGAAATTGTCCGAAAAACCCGAAGGTGACATTAAGGAACTCCTTGAAAAAAGATATAAAAATCAGTTAAACCGTGCAGGACAGCTGAAAAGTGAAGATGTTTTCAGAATATATATGAATTCGTTCACCCGTATGTATGATCCACACACGCAATACTTCTCCCCCCGGGCATCAGAGGATTTCAATATCCGCATGAGCCTTTCCCTGGAAGGCATCGGCGCGCTTCTACAGACAGAAAATGAATATACAAAAGTACTGCGTCTTGTCCCCGCAGGCCCTGCCGATAAATCCAATCTTCTCAAGGCAGGTGATCGGATCATCGGTGTGGGGCAGGGAAATGACGGTGAGCTTCTGGATGTGATCGGCTGGCGGCTCGACGACGTGGTCCAGCTGATCCGTGGACCCAAGGATACGGTGGTTCAACTTAAAATCATTCCATCAACCGCCACGGACGATCATTTAACAAAGACCATACGAATTACTCGAAATACGGTAAAACTTGAAGAACAAGCCGCGAAAAAGAATATCATCTCTGTCACGGATATGAATAAAACCTATAAAATCGGTGTTATAACCATCCCTGCATTTTATATTGATTTTAATGCATATCAGTCCGGGGCTCCTGATTATAAAAGCACCACCCGGGATGTTGAAGTCCTTTTAAAGGAATGCAAAAAAGAAAACGTTGATGGCATCATCGTTGACCTTCGTGAAAACGGAGGCGGTGCCCTTCATGAAGCCACCAGCCTGACCGGCCTTTTTATCAAAACAGGCCCAACCGTCATTGTCCGTTCATCAAAAAACAACTTTTCCGTATACCCGGACGACAACCCGGACATTGCTTATGACGGCCCACTTGCTGTCCTGGTGAACCGCATGAGCGCCTCAGCCTCGGAAATTTTCGCCGGAGCCATCAGAGACCAGAAACGTGGGATCATCATGGGTTCACAGACCTTTGGCAAGGGAACCGTCCAGTCTCTTCTGGATCTCAATAAAGGACAGATTAAACTCACTGTTGCCAAATTCTATCGGATTCTTGGAGAAAGCACACAACACAAAGGAATCATACCGGATATTTTATTTCCATCATTGTACAACCCCGACGACATCGGTGAAAGTGCCCTTGAAGAAGCCCTGCCCTGGGATAAAACAAATCCTGTACGGTTCAAACCCTTTATGGACATAGACCTGGATGCTCTTGCTGCAAAAGTCGAGGCCGCCCATGAAAAACGCGTCAAAGATTCGCCCGATTACAAATATTTAATAGAATACAACAACCACTTCAAGGAACTTCAAAAAAAGACCCTGATTTCACTGAATGAAAAAGAACGTCTGGTCGAGCAGGAACAAGCCCACCAATGGGCCCTCAATCTTGAGAACACCTTACGAATTTCCAAGGGCAAAAAACCCTATGAGAATTACGAGGCTTTAAAAAAAGAGCAGGAAAAAGAATCGGCCGATGAAGATGACGATATGATCACAAAAAACAATGCTGAAAACGATGTGGTCCTCAATGAAAGTGAACGGGCCATGATCGATTATATAAGGCTCTTGAATTAACGAAAGGACGTGAATGACGTGAATACTTACGCAATTTTCATCCTTTCAGCTATTCTTATTGTTTATGCCCTGAATTTATGGGCAGATATTTTGAACCTCGGGATGCTCAGAGATACCTTACCCGAGGTCTTTGAACATCATTACGATGGGGAGCGGTATAAAAAATCCCAAGAATACCTTGGCGTCACCACACGCTTCGGGTGGTTCAGCTCAACCTTCAGCCTCGGGATTCTCCTTGTTTTCTGGTTTTCAAAAGGATTTCAGAGCCTTGACCACGTGATACGCCAGTTGGGACTGGGTTCGGTGTTCACCGGAATTTTGTTCATGGGTGCTCTTATTGTGCTCAAATCCATTGTGTCGCTGCCATTTTCCATTTACAACACCTTTGTTATTGAAGAGAAATTCGGATTCAACAAGACCACCGCCAAAATCTTCATCACGGATATGATTAAAGGTATTGTTCTGTCCGTGGCTTTGGGAGTCCCCCTGCTGGGCCTCGTTCTTGTTTTTTTTGAATATGCAGGCCCCCATGCATGGCTTTACTGCTGGATAACCGTTGTTTTGTTCATGCTTTTATTGAACTATATTATCCCGACTCTTATCATGCCCTTGTTCAATCGTTTTACCCCCATTGAGGAGGGAGAGTTAAAAGTCGCCATCATGAATTATGCCCGATCCATTGACTTCCCCCTGACCCAGGTGTTCACCATGGACGGTTCGAAACGATCAAACAAATCCAATGCATTTTTCACGGGTTTAGGAAAAAACAAACGCATCGTTCTTTACGATACACTGATCAACCAGCACACCGTCCCTGAATTGGTCAGTATTCTTGCCCATGAAATGGGCCACTACACCTTGAAGCACATCATAAAATCCTTAGCCATAGGCATTATCCAGACGGGTGTGATGTTTTACATTCTCTCACTTTGTCTGACACAAAAAGGATTATTTGAAGCCTTTTACATGACCCACATGTCTGTTTATGCCGGACTGATTTTTTTCTCATTGTTATTTACTCCTGTGGATCTTATGACCGGTATTCTGATGAATATGTACTCCAGAAAAAATGAATTTGAAGCCGACCGATTCGCGGTTAAAACAGGCAAGGACAATCAGTCATTAAAAAATGCCCTGATAAAGCTTTCCGTTCATAGCCTGGGCAATCTCTACCCCCATCCCCTCTTTGTCCTTCTGAATTACTCTCACCCGCCTATTTTGAAACGAATAGAGTCAATTCAGGCTACCCCCATCTGACCCACGCCAAGAATCATAAGCAATTTTCTCATTAAAATAATATTTATCAAAATATTTTGACAAATAAGGGGTCGCCTGTATATATGAATATGTTTATGCAATATTAAGCTCAATCTCATTTACCACAGCAACAGGAAAAGCATTGAATTCAATTTGATCCGTCATGGTTTGGCAGGATATCTTCATGTTTAAAATCCATGGGATCATAAATTATATCATGCTGTAATAATTGATTTTTATCATATATTTTCATTACCCTGTTTCTGACAAAACATATTTTAAAGACGAAGGAGGACGTTATCGTATGTCAATGATAGTCAAAAGCTGCAAAGATTTTGTTGATGTTCTGGCATCAAAAGCACCTGTTCCTGGTGGTGGCGGCGCTGCTGCCCTGGGCGGTTCCATTGGGATGGCCCTTTCCAATATGGTTGGAAACCTGACTGTTGGTAAAAAAAAATACGCCGATGTTGAAGACGAGGTCAAAGCACTAATCGACCAGGGTTCCAAGGTTATTAACGAACTAAATATCCTGGTGGACAAGGATGCTGAGGAGTTTGAACCCCTTTCCAAGGCCTACGGTCTGCCCAAAGACACCCCCGAACAAGCAAAATTCAAAGAAGAAACCTTAGAAAAATGCAGTAAAAACGCCTGTGGTGTTCCCCTTGACATCATGAGAAAATCCTTTGAAGGCATCAAAATCCACCAACGCATGGGTCAGATCGGAACTCTCATCGCCATTTCCGATGTGGGATGCGGTGTGGCTTTTTTAAAAGCCGCCCTGATTTCAGCCCGGTTGAATGTCATCATCAATATCAACTCAATCAAAGATCAGGCCTTTGTCACCACAGTCAGAACCGAGATGAACCAACTCCTTGACGAGGGTTCAAAAATCGCAGATGACACCCTGAAACTTGTTCTTGAAAAATTAAACAAATAAGCATGAAAGGATAAAAACCATGGCTGAAAGACTTACCGGAAAACCTGTTGCAGATGCTATGAAAGATGACCTGGCAAAACGTGTTGAGGCACTAAAAGCTAAAGGTAAAACACCCAAACTCGGCATCATTCGTGTCGGTGCCCGTCCCGATGATCTTTTTTATGAAGGTGGCGCAAAAAAAACATGCACATCCATCGGCATGGAATTTGAAGTATTTGAACATCCTGAAAAAATCAACGAAACAGACCTTTCAAAGGCCATAAAAACAGTGGGAGAACGAAAAGATATTCATGGTATTCTCATGTTTGCTCCCCTTCCCGCTCACCTGGATAACGAAAAAATGAAAAAGCTCATCCCGGTTGAAAAAGACGTGGATTGTTTGAGCCCCTTGAGTGCTGATGCCCTTTTCGCCGGGAAAACAACGGGTTTCCCACCATGCACTCCCACGGCCTGCATGGATATGCTTGCCCATTACAATGTCCCCGTGAAAGGGAAAAAATGCGTGGTGATTGGACAGGGTCCTGTTGTGGGTAAACCCGTATCGTACCTCCTACTCAAAGCTGGTGCCGAGGTAACGACCATTTATCTGGACACCAAAGGCACCTTATGTGTGGATGAATTAAAACTGGGTGCAAAAAGCATGGACGTGGCCAGCCATTCAACAGACAAAACCACCCCGGACACCTGCAAAAAAGCTGAAGTCATTGTTGCAGCAGCCGGTTTCCCCAGACTGGTCAAGGCCAATGCAGCATCTCCCGGCCAGACCTTTATTGATGTGGGCATCAACGCAGATCCTCAAAATCCCGGGAAATACTGTGGTGACGTTGACTACGAAGCGGTTGAACCCATCGTGGCCAGAATTTCTCCAGTTCCTGCGGGTGTTGGTTCTGTCACAACATCTGTTTTGTGCAAGCACACCATCATGGCCTGCGAAAAACAAGCCTAAATAAAAACAAAGAACCCGGCTCTATGGCCGGGTTCTTAATTCAATCCTATTTTTATAATCAAAATACTGTGATTGTTTTTTTATTTACGTCCCACCTCAACACGGTTTCTACCCAGATTTTTTGCCGTGTAAAGGGCCTTGTCTGCCCTGGTGATCAGCATACTGGGAGAATCCACATTATCCGGGACACAGGCTGAAATCCCGAAACACATGGTGGTGGACATGAACGCGCCTTTATAGTCCACTCGACAATCCTCAATTTTTTGTCTGACATGTTCAACCATTTGGATGACCTTCTCAAGGGAAACTCCCCATAGGAGAATAACGAATTCCTCCCCCCCGTACCGTGCAACGATGTCCGTATCCCTCTTAAATGTATTTCTTAGAATTTCAGCTATTTGTTTCAAATATTCATCTCCGGCAATATGACCGAAGGTATCGTTGATTCGTTTAAAATAATCAATATCACAGATGGCAATGGTCAGAAGGGCTTGATCACGAAGGGCCCGCTTCCATTCAAAGTCAAAAATTTCATTAAAGAAACGCCGATTATATATTCCGGTGAGGGCATCGGTATGGCTTAACAGTTTCAACTCTATGGTTTTGTCCTTAAGTTTATTCTCATTTTCCAGGGCATCCCAGTATTCCCTGTTACCCCTGACTGTCAGCATGACCAGATAGCCAGAAAACAGAATAATCATCACGGACATGTGATAATTGATTCCTTTAATCAGCATGAGTAGGCATGCAGGAAAGGTCATCAAAATATTAAAGACAACGGACAAGCGTCTCTCAGGGATAAATGCGACCACACCTCCAGAACACAAACCGGCCGTGCAGATGGCCATAAGAAGCTTCGCGTTGAATTCATCGTTCTGGACCATGAAATAAGCAAAGCCCCCCCCCCAGATCATTGATGTCACAATAACCGTTGCAATGAAAATACCGTTGTTGAGTGTTTCATTATAATCATCCAGGCGTGCAAAAAATGCCAGGTGTAACAGGCGGATTAGACAGATTCCGTTGAGAAGCAGCAAGAACGTCAGTGAGAAATAAAAATTACGACTAAAATAACCCCCATCGAAAAACAGAATAAATGAAATGATCATGTAGAAAACGATTCCGATGGATGATCGTTTTTTCAGATCAGCCATGACCCGTTTATTAAGTATATGACGTTTCAAATTTCCTGATGTTCCTTCCTTACAGACAAGCAATAATCCAGCACCAACCCCCTATGGTCTATTCTTATAGACATATCATTTAATTTAAACTAAATACATGTTTAACGATCTTTTCTCAAGATGAATATTTGAATTTGCAGACATACGTTCATTAGAAAAGGAAAACCCTATCCATGAAAACCATGAAAATTGGACCCATTGAATTCAATACCCATTCCTGGCCGCTAACCCCAAAAAAAACAACCCTTCTCTTCATCCATGGAGCAACCTTGTCCAAGGGGTTCTGGCAAGCCCAGATGGACGGGCTTCAACATGAGACAAATCCTGTGTCCATTGATCTTCCAGGCCACGGGGGCAGCGACGGCCCCGGGAAAAGCAGTATCCATGATTATGCAGAGGCGATATGTGATTTCATTAAAATGGCAGGAATGAACCAACAGGATGTGATCTTGTGTGGAATGAGCATGGGCGGTGGCATTGTCCTGGACCTTATCATTGATCATCCGCACCGTTTCAAGGCTGGAATTCTGATCAATACAGGAGCACGACTGAAAGTCCATCCCATGATATTGGAATCCGTAAAAACTGATTTTACCTCATTTATTCGGACCATGCCCACATATTCTTTATCACCCGATACAGCCATGGACCCATTCGAAAAAAAAATCCATGACGTGGCATCTACAAGTGATAAGCAAACGGCATTGATGGACTTCACAGCCTGCAATACATTTGATGTCATGGAAAAAATCGGAGACATCACATGTCCTGTTCTGGTCTGTTCTGCAGAGCATGACCTGTCCACCCCGCCCAAATACGGATTCTGGCTTGCCCAAAATATCAAACAGGCAACCCATGTCCACATCCCCAATGCAGGTCATTTTTCTCCCATGGAAAAATCAGACGAAATCAATGGGGCGATCAAACACTTTATAAGTAAAATATAAGGCTTAAACGGTACAGGGGCTTTTAAATACACAGATAAAAGCCCCTGGTAACATCAATAACAGTGCTCTGAACCAGGAAACGCACCGGACTGAACCTCGGATATGAACGTCTTGATTCCTTTTCGAGCTTCATCACCCAGATGAGCGTATTTCTTGACAAATTTTGGGATATGACCGGAATTGATACCCAGCATGTCATGCATGACCAGAATCTGGCCGTCACAATCCACTCCGGCGCCAATGCCGATGGTGGGAATGATAAGCGCCTGTGTAATGGCTTTGGCAATGGATGATGGGATTCCTTCCAAAACAACTGAAAAAGCTCCGGCTTCCTGAACGGCCTTTGCATCATTCATCAGGCGCTCTTCATCACGCTGGACCTTGAACCCCCCCATCTGATGAACTGACTGGGGCGTCAGACCGATATGGGCCTGGACCGGAATACCCGATGTGGCAATGGCCTTAATCCGATCACACACAGATGCACCACCCTCTAGTTTCACGGCGGTTGCCCCGGCTTCTTTAAGAAAACGCCCGGCATTTTTAACAGCCTCTTCCACACTCACCTGATAGGACAAAAACGGCATATCCCCGATGACCATGGCCCGTTTACAGGCCCTTGAAACAATCTTTGTATGATACAGCATTTCATCCATGGTCACATGAAGTGTGCTTGAGCCTCCCTGAATAACCATCCCCAGGGAATCTCCAACAAGAATCATGTCGATCCCGGATTCATCAAACATTTTTGCAAAGGGTGAATCATAAGCTGTCATGGCTGTAATCTTGACATTGTCTTTTTTCATTTTAGCCAACGTTGAGGTCGTTACGTTTGTGTTCATGGCATGCCCCTTTTTAAAATGATTTATCTTTGCGGTATAACACCACGTATCACTGGCACGAAGAATGAGCGTCCAGTGCATCCGTTTGTTGGGATTTAGTTCCTTCGAGATCGGAATCGATTTGCTCAAATCCATAGACTGCGGAGTTTTCTTTGATCCCGCGCACGTCGGTGGACATCTCTCACATGAATGATTCTATCAAAAAATCACACGGGATGAAACGTATTAAAACAGGCCCTTTAAAATCACAGGGATTCCAAAAGGCCATCTAAATATTAAATCAAACAGGCATGATCTTGTCCATCATTGTTTTAATGGCCATAACCGAAGATGCCTCCTCAGGAAGATCCATCAGTGATTTCTGTTCCATATCATAGTCCAATAATAGCGCATCATCAGGCACAATCCCCAAAATAGGAATACCGATTTCTTCCACTTCCTTCATAAACGCGTCATTCAAGGTTTCAGGAGCACGTGTGACGATTATCCCCATACTCTGGATATGAAGCTTCAAGCTTCCGAGCATATCATGGATCCGTTTCAAGGCCCGTAAGCCCCTTAAAGAATAGTCCGTGACCATAAGCAGCATATCCACTTGCCCGCTGGTTCTTCTGCTCAGGTGTTCCATGCCGGCCTCGTTGTCGACCACAAGATACTTATAATTTTTTGAAAGCTGTTCGGAAAAACGGTTAAGGATATTATTCACCATGCAATAGCATCCGGTTCCTTCCTGACGACCCATGACCAGAAGATCAAATTCCTTTCTCTCAATCAAGACCTGGTTCATCAACAACTCCAGATAATTAATTTTATCCATACCCGGCGGCAGACCCTGGGGATCTTTCATGAAGTTTTCCCTGATATCTCCCACGGTTTTTTCAATGACAATACCCATGGTTTCCCCAAGGTTGGAGTTGGGGTCTGCATCAACAGCAAGTATCGGGCTGTATTTGGTTTTTGTAAGATAGCGTGTAACAAGGCATGCAGTCGTTGTTTTTCCTGTTCCGCCTTTTCCGGCTACGGCAATGACTTTTCCCATAATAACGATTTCTCCAAAATTAAAATGTCATGGAACAAACGTTGATCACCTTTGTTCCACAGAATATTTAAAAAACCGGCAACTCCATTAAACCGGATTTTGTTTTTTTGCTTCGCGTCTTGCATCCATTCTTTTTTTCAGTCTTGGGAACAGGTTCAGATCCGTGTGGGGAAGAAAAAGAGCTGCAATGTAATGATCCATATACGAGGGCGTTTCCGAAAGCTCAAAATTAGTCATGGTGTTGGTCACTTCCCCCACATCCCGCCTCAGTCTGTTGGTCAAAGAACTCATCTTGGCGCCCATGAGGGATCCATTGCCGATGAAGGTCACCTTATCCGGATCTGTTTCAGGAATAAATCCGATGGTCATGGCCTTTTCAAGGTCAATATAGCTTCCGAAGCCTCCGGCCAGAATGATATGCTCAATATCATTGATAGTCAGCCCCACCTCTTCTAAAAGGGTCTGACACCCGCTGTATACAGCACCCTTGGCCCGGATCAGATTGTCGATATCCGGTTCGGTCAGCACCACATCCCGGTTGATCTGGGTTTCATGGGCCCAGGACACCACATATTCCCAAATATCATCGGTTTTCCGGATACGGGGCGTATTAAGGTCCCTGTTGAATTTTCCCCGGCTGTCGATCACACCGAATTCAAACATGATGGCCACCATGGTTATCAGACCTGAACCGCAGATTCCTTTGGGTCTGACATTTCCAATGGTTATGATCATGGGTTCAAATGTCATTGGATCCATTGAAAAATCTTCAATAGCTCCCTTGGATGCTCTCATCCCCAGCTTGATACCTCCCCCTTCGAATGCAGGTCCTGCCGAACAGGCGGTGCATGCGAGCCAGTCCTTGTTTCCGATAACAATTTCAGCATTGGTTCCGATATCAATATATAATGTAAGTTTTTCGCTTCGATACATGCCTGATCCCATGACACCGGCCACAATATCACCACCCACATAGCTGGAAACCTGGGGATAGACCAGGGCCATCACATGGGGGGCGAGATGAAGGCCTAAACCCGCAGCATTCAAGGGAGGATATAAAGTTGATGCAGGTACGTAAGGGGCCCTTCGGATATATTTGGGATTCACGCCCAGAAAAAGCTGAGTCATGGTTGTGTTTCCGGCAATGGTGATGGATGAGATATCTTCCGGATCCACCTTGGACCTTTTTTTCAACATATCGATGACGGTGTTGATGGTTTCAACAACCACCTGCTTCATCCGCTCAAGCCCACCCTCTTTTTCCGCATACATAATCCGGCTGATTACATCTTCACCGTAACTGATTTGACCGTTAAATTCCCCATACTGAACAACGGCTTCTCCAGTGATCAGATTCACCAACTGGCCATAGATGGTCGTGGTACCGATATCCAGAGCAATGGCATAGTTTCTTTGGGTCGTATCGCCTGCCTGAATATTGATAATACGTGATTTGTTTTCATTTCTGACGGGCCGTGCGATGGTTGCTGTGAGTTTAAAATCCTGTTCGCGAATCACATCGGATATTTTCTGGATCACCGGCAATGAAAGCTGAAGTTTGTCCTCATTTTTATATCGTTTCAGGTGTGTCACAAGACGTGTAACATCCGACGTATTATCTGCTGCCGTAGGGGGTTCAAGTTCAACATAGATCTTTTCCATGGGGGGTGAAAATAGCCCTTCTTCCCTCAGTTTATTGAAATCCATGACTTTAATGTGGGCAGTTTTCCTTGGGCTGCTTGCAATATTGAGGGAGCTTGCTTCCATGAAGGATTCCGAGGGAATTCGCACCACAAGATCGGATTCAATCTTAGAAAGACAGGCCAGCCTGTATCCCTTGTCAAAATCCTCCATTGTAAGCATGGAGGATGATTCACCCTTTACATCCCCCTGTTCGATCATCACACGGCATTTACCACAAACGCCTTCACCACCGCATGATGCATTGACATGCACCCCAGCGTTCATGGCAGCGCGAATGATCGTTTCACCTGATTCAATTTCTATTTCTTTGTTATGAGGAAGAAAACTTACCTTATGTTTACTCATGACATCTCCTTCAGATTAGAGCATGGATTGTCGAACTCATAAAAGAACACTGTATTAAAGTTGTGAACGTATCGCCATCCAGGGAGTTATCCACAACGTATATTTCAAACAAAACCTGAATTTGAGATTGTAAAATGATATGTCTCTTTAATCAAGAAAAATACCCGAATTGAAGGAAAAATATAGGGATTAACATAAGGCTTGGCTTGTCAGATATATATCAGATGTAATTATCTCTAACGCCACATAAAAGATAGAGCCGTTATCTTTTCCAGCCCAGGGCCCATAAAAAAAGGCCGGAGAAATAAGTCTCCAGCCTTTTTATTATAAATCAGGGTTTATTCTCACCTCAAAGGGTTTAGAATACACCTTCAACTTTACCTGTTTCAACATCAACATCAACCCGACGGAAAGCAGGGTTGGATGCGGTACCAGGCATCAAACTGATGGCACCGGCAACCGGAACAATGAAACCGGCACCTCGATAGGTGAGAACTTCACGAACCTGTAGTCTCCAGTTCGTGGGCACACCTTTGAGAGCAGGATTGTCAGACAAAGAGAGATGGGTTTTAACCATGCACAGACCAAGATTGGCAAGTTCTGCATTACCCTGGATTCTCTTAAGCTGATTCTGGGCTTCTCCGGAGAAATCAACGCCATCGGCTCCGTAAATTTCTGTTGCAATTTTTTCAATGCGGTCTTTGATGGGCATTTCAAGTTCGTAGAGAAATTTGAAATCTGTTTTTTCTTCACAGGCTTCAACAACAGCTTCTGCAAATTCGATGGCACCTTCACCACCTTTTTGCCAGTGTCTTGAAAGAGCCACTTTGGCGCCCACAGACTCGCAAAGTTCACGGACTTTTTTGATTTCGTTATCAGTATCCGTGTAGAATGCATTGATGCAGACAACAGGACTGATTCCGGCTTTTTTAACATTGGCAATGTGGTGAAGAAGGTTGGCACAACCCTTTTCTACCCAACCGACGTTTTCTCCGCTGTACTCTGAGGGAAGAGCTTTACCGGGTACGGGAACTGGAGCACCACCATGGCATTTAAGGGCCCGGATGGTTGCAACGACAACGGCTGCATCAGGTACAAGCTTGCTGAAACGACATTTAAGGTTCCAGAATTTTTCAAAACCAATATCCGCACCAAAACCGGATTCGGTCACATGGTAGTCAGACAGACCGAGACCGACCTGGTCAGCAATAATGGAACTCTGACCAATGGCGATGTTGGCAAAAGGACCTGCATGAACAAGAACAGGCTGTCCTTCAAGGGTTTGCATCAGGTTGGGGTTCATGGCTTCAACCATCCATGCGGTCATGGCACCGGCGACTTCCAGGTCTTCCGTTGTAACGGCATTGCCCTGTTTGTCATAACCCACAACGATTTTACCCATTCTTTCACGCATATCTTTAAGGGATGTTGCAACGGAAAGAATTGCCATAACTTCAGAAGAAACAGCAATACCAAACTTGGATTTCATCATAAAACCGTCACGTTTTCCGTTAACACCATCGATACCGATAATAATATTCCGGAGAGACTGACAGCAGAAATCGATGACCCAGCCCATTTCAACATTGGTGGGATCAATATCAAGACGTTTCATTTTGGTGAGGCGTAGAAGTTGTTCGTCATTATAATTACGCTCATGCTGCATACGGGAGGTCAAGGCAACCATGGCCAAATTGTGTGCATTCATGATGGCGTTGATGTCACCGGTAAAACCAAGTGAGAACGGTGTCAGGGGAATACACTGGGCAAGACCACCGCCGGCAGCGGATCCTTTGATGTTCATGGTCGGTCCGCCTGAAGGCTGACGAATGGCTGCGGAAACGCGTTTACCGATTTTTCCGAGTCCTTCCACAAGACCCATGGTTGATGTGGATTTTCCTTCGCCAAGAGGTGTCGGAGTGATGGCTGTTACATCAATGTATTTACCCTGGGGTTTTCCTTTTTGACGATCAAGAACCGCTCTGTAATCAATTTTTCCAAAAAAATGACCCTGGGGAAGCAGTTCCTCTTTAGTCAGACCAAAAAGGTCTCCGATTTCATAAACTGTTTTCATGTCTTTTTCTGCTGCCTGGGCAATCTCCCAGTCAGCATGTTTGGTAGGATCTAATGGCATAATTTACCCCTTTCGAAAGTCAGCCGGTTTGGCCGGAAATAAAGTTAAACATGTCAAATGTCTTTAAGTTCAGCATCAGACAAAAAAAAGGCATCAATATTAATGATATTTAAAAAAGATTCGCTGATTTAAAAAATCAGACAACAAAAATTCGTCATGAAACAAACGATGATAACGGGCATCAGGTCCGAAATATACCCAAAAAAATCAATGCAAATCAATGGATTCACAAAGAATTTCGTACACCCATATTTCTTTCGTAAACGCTGTTCAATCTTCAAAACTAAAACGACACAATCAGCCAAAAACATTAGTACAATCAGTATACGATTGCGGATAATGGCCTAAAGAGCCAAGCCAGTCAAGTTTTTTTTTAAAAAATAACCAATACGTACCCGGAAAAAATGCAAGCTCATTATCATCCTGATATTATGGATATAAATCATCCCTTTAAAAGCCGTATCCCCTGAAGGAATTCTGACTGTTGGCACAGGACAAATATTATTTATAATCATTGTTCTTTTGTATTGACAGCTTTTCGCCCGCTTGTTAGGAAGATTCTTTAAACAAAAATTGTAACGTTGTTATCTTTAGTAAAATTATAAACATTATTAAGCCAAAATTAGCCAAAATCTATGCATGATTCAGGTAAACGGAAGGACTTTAACTGGTTTATATTACACCGTTCCGGGACCACCGGGCGGTTATAACTATGTATTTTCAGTTTAATCGGTACTGGAAAATAATAACCTTCAACCAATATAATTGTTAACTATTAAGGAGGTAACATTGGGTTTCGAAATTAAAAAAGAATCCTATGCTGGCGGCATTAAGGAGATTACCATTGGTAAAGGCGACAAGGCAATTACCGTTGGTGGAGAGACGTGCTACCCTTTCTACCAGTTTGAAGGTGACATGCCGAACAAACCTAAAATTGCAATGGAAATATGGGACATGCAGCCTGAAGATTGGCCTGAAGCGGCCATTGCTCCCTTTAAGGATGTCATTTCCGACCCCGCAGCATGGGCAAAAAAATGTGTTTCTGACTACGGCGCTGAAATGATCGTTCTTCAGCTGAAAAGCACGGACCCCAATGATAAGGATGCGAGCCCGGCGTCGGCATCTGCCACAGTAAAAAAAGTACTGGCCGCCATTGACGTTCCTTTGATCGTTTGGGGTTGCGGTAATCCTGTAAAAGACGAAGAAGTTCTGAAAAAAATATCCCAGGACTGTGATGGAGAAAAACTGACCCTTGGTCCGGTGGAAGATTCGAACCATAAAGGAATCGGTGCCTCTGCCATGGGTTATGGACATACTCTGATTTCTTCTTCTCCTATTGATGTTAACCTTGCCAAACAGGTAAACATTCTTCTTGAGAACCTGGGCGTTCCCATGAATCGTATTATTGTCGATCCCACCACCGGTGGTCTCGGCTACGGTCTTGAATATACGTATTCGGTCATGGAACGTCTGAGAATGGCCGCCATGGCCCAGGGTGACGACAAACTTCAATTCCCCATCATCAACAACCTGGGAAATGAAATCTGGAAATGCAAGGAAGCCAAGCTGAAAGTTGAAGATGCCCCTCTTCTTGGAGATCCCGAAAAAAGAAGCATCCTTCTTGAGGCAGTTGGAGCTGTCAGCTACCTTGTTGCAGGCTCAGACATTCTCATCATGCGTCATCCCGAAGCAATAAAACTTGTCAAAGCATACATTGATCTGATTTCAGACGGCGGCTCAGCCATGGACGTGGCTCCGATCACCAAACGCCTTGATGATGTGTCCATTGACTTTGCAAAACTGGCTCCCAAAGTTGATCTCACCATTGAAGAAGAGAAAAAAGCAGCTCCGAAAAAAGAAGCTCCCAAGGCTGCTGCAAAACCCGAAGCACCCAAAGCTGCTGCACCTGCTGCTGCCGCGCCTGCTGCACCTGCTGCTGCTGCACCGGCACCTGCTGCTGCTCCGGCCGCGCCTGCAGTTGATCCTGCTATAGCTGCTGCAGCCCTTCAGGCTCAAGCAGAAGCTGCTGCCAAAGCCAAAGCAGATGCAGAAATTAAAGCCAAGGCACAGGCAGAAGCCAAAGCCAAGGCAGATGCAGAAGCCAAAGCCAAAGCCACTTCAGATGCCATCGCAGCTGACCGAGCAAAACGTGAAGCTGAAGAGGCTGAAATCCGTGCTAAACGTGCTGCTGCACGAGAAGAAACGGCTGCCAAACGTGAGAAAAAAGAAATCACATTGACACCTGCTTCCGAGCAGAAAACCGTACATGACAAGATGCTTGCTCGGCTGATGTCGATTCATAAAAAAGCATCATAGTATAGATTGTATCATCATGGACTTACTGCCTGGTATTTTTGTTTTTATTATTCAGGCATAAAACGCCATAATCATTTAATATGAGGAGGAACCTCTAATGGCAGAAGAAACAAAAGTTAAAGCGGTAAAAGAAGCCAAACTGGCCAATCCGCTTGAAGCTTCCATAGACATAGCAACCCAGCAGATGATCAAACGTGCTCAGCAGTTGAAAATTGAGACTGTATTTGATCGCGCTGTTGATATGAAACCCTGTAACATTGGTATGCAAGGCATCTGTTGTAAAAACTGCGCCATGGGCCCTTGCCGTCTACCCCTTCCCAAAGGTGGAATTGAAGGCGAAGATACACGTAAAGGTCTTTGCGGTGCAACACCCAACACCATTGCAGCACGAAACTTTGCCCGCATGGTGGCAGCCGGTGCTGCAGCCCACTCCGACCATGGTCGCGGTGTGGCTGAAACCTTTCTCTCCGTTGCCCGGAAAGAAGCCCATGATTATCAGATTAAAGATTATCAGAAGCTTGTTGCCATTGCCCCCCATCTGGGCGTTGCAACCACCGTTGAGGTTGATGGTAAAACCCAGGATCGAAACCTGGATGAAATCGCCCTTGAAGTGGCTGAAAAAGCCATGGCCGAATGGGGTAAAACTGAAGGTGAACTATCGTACCTGAAACGTGCTCCCAAGCCACTCTATGAAAAATGGAAGAAAAACGGTGTGCTTCCACGAAATATCGACCGTGAAATTGTCGACATCATGCATCGGACCCACATGGGTGTGGACCAGGATTACAAAAACCTCACGAAACAATCCACACGTGCATCCCTTGCAGATGGTTGGGGCGGCTCCATGCTGGCCACTGATCTTCAGGATGTTATGTTCGGAACACCCTCTCCGGTTCTTTCCGAAGCAAACCTGGGCGTCATGAAAGCTGACCATGTCAACGTCATTGTTCATGGACATGAACCCCTTTTGTCAGAAATGATCGTTGCAGCCTGCCAGTCCAAAGAAATGCTTGATTATGCCATCACAAAAGGCGCAAAGGGTATTGTCCTGAGCGGCATATGCTGTACCGCCAATGAAATTCTCCAACGTCATGGTGTCCCCCAGGCAGGTACTTTTCTCCAGCAGGAACTTGCCATCATCACAGGTGCCTGTGATGCCATGGTTGTGGATGTTCAGTGTATCTTCCAGAATCTTGCCAACGTGGCTAAATGTTTTCACACCAAGCTGATCACCACCCACCCCATGGGTAAGATGGAGCAGGATAACGTCATCCACATTGAATTTGATGAACATTACGCCATGGATGATGCCAAGAAAATTGTCAAAATGGCTGTGGATAATTTCCAAAACCGTGGTACGGAAGTCATGATTCCGCCGTACAAAAAACCCCAGGTTGCCGGATTCAGTGTTGAGTCCATTGAATACCACCTAGGTGGATCTTTCAGAGGCAGCTATTACACCTTGAATGACAACATCATCAACGGCCGTATCCGTGGTATTGCCGGTGTGGTTGGGTGTAACAACGCCAGAACCAAGCACAATGAACAGCACATCACCATCGTCAAAGAACTGATTAAAAATGATGTCCTTGTTCTCACCACAGGCTGCAGTGCCATTGCTTGCGCCATGGAAGGTCTTCTTGAGCCTGAATCCGCAGCCGTATTCTGTGGGCCAGGACTTGCCGAAGTGTGTGAAGTCGTTGGTATTCCTCCGGTTCTTCATCTGGGTTCCTGTGTGGATAACAGCCGTATTCTACTTGCTGCAACGGAAGTTGTTAAAGCTGGCGGTCTGGGTAAAGACATCTGTGATCTACCCGTTGCCGGTAGTGCCCCTGAATGGATGAGTGAAAAAGCCATTTCCATTGGTCAATACTTTGTCGCATCAGGTGTTTACACAGTATTTGGTTATTCACTGCCCGTTGAAGGTGCACCCGTATTCAAGAACCATCTCTACAAAGATCATGAAAAACTCTACGGCGGTATGTGGGATTGTGAAGAAGACCCCATCAAACATGCCCAGAAAATGATTGCCCACATTGATAAAAAACGAAAAGAACTGGGCATCGATAAAGCAAGAGAGCGTGTTCTTATGGATATGGCTGATCGTCAGGCCATTGATCTTTAATTTCGTATGTATGTTTTGTTCACAAATGTGATCCATTTATGATCATGATTTAGAATAGATCCTCAACGAAGGAGGAAAAAATGTCAAAATTAGTCGCATTTGCTGCCATTCAAGGTGGTTATAAAGTAGTATCACAGGTAGAAGGTGAGCTTCAACGAGCCCTTGATACCTATACCGCGGATACGAAGGTCAGTTTCGGAAATACCGCGTATTATCTTCCGGTCATCTACTCTCTTCTGGGATATAAAGTTGAAACCCTGGAAGATCTTCTCAAACCCATGGCCTTTGCCCGTAAGCTTTTGCCTCCCCATATCAAAGGGAAAAATCATCTTCCCTACCTGGGGCCATTGCTTGACGCTGGTATGGCTGCTATTTTTTCTTATGAAATCAAAGAAGCCTTGCGTATGCTTAACCAACCGGATTTCTACCTTCTTGAAGAAGATCCGGATATTGAAGCAGGCAAAATTTGGGTTGGTCCTGCGGACGACACCATTTTGAGAAAACGTGGTGTTGAATTCGTTGACGGTTCAGCCCCTGGTTTTGCTGCCATCGTGGGTGCCGCACCCAACGCAGACATCGCCAAGAACATTGTTGAAGACTACCAGAAAAAGAGTCTTTATATCTTCTGTGCAGCCTCCCACAATAACACCTCGGTGATTCAGCAGCTGATCTCCAAAGATGTTCAAATTGGTTGGAACACCCGTATCGTTCCTTTTGGTCCGGACATTTCATCCGCTGTATTTGCCCTGGGTTTCGCAAACAGAGCAGCCATGGCCTTTGGTGGTGTTCAACCCGGTGATTACAAGAAGATGTTGATTTACAACAAGGAGCGTATCTTTGCCTTTGTTAACGCTCTGGGTGATATCGGAACAGAATGGGGTGTTGCTGCTGCCGGTTGCGTAAACTGGGGCTTCCCCACACTGGCCGACACAGACATTCCAGAAATTCTGCCCACGGGTATCTGTACCTACGAACATGTTGTGGCCAATGTTTCCCATGACGAAATCTGCCAGAGATCTGTTGAAGTCCGTGGTCTCAAGGTTTCCGTTACAGAAATCGACATTCCTCTTGCCTTTGGTCCTGCTTATGAAGGTGAGCGTGTTCGCGGTGGCGATCTTCACAGCCAGATGGGCGGCGGAAAGACCCAGTGTACCGAGCTTGTAAAAATGGCTGAAATGAATGAAATCGAAGATGGAAAAGTCATTGTCATTGGTAAAGACATTCCCGACCTCAAAGAAGGAGACACCCTGCCCCTGGGTATCTACATCCAGATTGCAGGCCGTGAATTCCAGACTGATTTCGAACCCATTATGGAACGACAGGTTCATCATCTGATCAACTATATTCAAGGTATCATGCACATTGGACAGCGCGATATTTCCTGGGTACGTGTGAGCAAAGCCGCCGTTGAAAAAGGCTTTACCCTGAAAGATCTGGGTGTGGTTCTCCATGCTAAGTTTCATCAGGATTTCACCAAAATCGTTGATAAGGTTCAGGTTACCCTGTACACCAAAAAAGAAGATGTGGAAAAGCTCACCGAACGTGCACGTGCAGAATATAAAACACGTGATGAGCGAGTTGACAAAATGACTGACGAAGATGTTGAAATCTTTTACTCCTGCAGTCTTTGCCAGTCCTTTGCACCCAACCATGTCTGCTCTGTAAGCCCGGAACGTACCGGTCTTTGTGGCGCCTACAACTGGATGGACTGTAAAGCAGCCTTTGAAATCAACCCCACCGGCCCCAACCAGCCCATTGAAAAAGGCGAATGCCTTGATCCTGTCCTGGGTCAGTGGAAAGGTGTCAATGATTTCATTTACAAAGCATCCCGTGGTGCTGTGACCCATTACAACTTCTACTCCATGGTTCATGATCCCATGACCACCTGTGGTTGTTGCGAATGTATTGCTGCCATGCTTCCTGCATGTAACGGTGTTATGACCGTTAACCGTGATTATGCCGGTGAAACCCCCTGCGGTATGAAATTCACCACACTGGCCGGTGTTATGGGCGGTGGTGCTTCGTCTCCCGGTTTCGTTGGTCACTCAAAATACAACATTACCCAGAAGAAATTTATCGTGGGTGACGGTGGTCTCTTGAGAATGGTCTGGATGCCGAAAATACTCAAAGAAGAAATCAAAGAACGTATTGACAAATACGGTGCTGAAAAAGGTTATCCTGATTTGTATGACATGATCGCCGATGAAACCGTAGGTGTCACCGAAGAAGAAGTTCTTGCACATCTCCAGGCAAAAGGCCATCCTGCTCTAACGATGGATTCTCTTGTTGGATAAATGATTTGAGCCATGGAGACAGATAATCTATCTGTTTCCATGGTTCATTAACTTTATGATAAAGCATTTATGCTTGATTTATAAATAAGGAGACAAACATGGCATTAACCGGTATACAGATATTCAAACTCCTGCCGAAAACCAACTGTAAGGAATGTGGCGTTCCAACATGTCTTGCTTTTGCGATGAACCTTGCTTCGAGTAAGGCAGAACTTGACAGCTGTCCCTACGTTTCCGATGAGGCGCGAGAACAACTCGCTGAAGCGGCTGCGCCTCCTATTCGTCCTGTTGCAGTTGGAAAAGGTGTTCGAAAGGCAACCGTTGGCGGTGAAACCGTTATGTACCGACATGAGAAAACCTTTTTCAATCCGACACTGCTTGCAGCAACAATCAATTCAGATATCAGCGACGCTGACCTTGTAGCCAAACTCGGTATCTGGAATGCGTTCCAGTACGAACGTGTGGGACTCAACCTCCGCCCTGAACTTGTTGCTCTCAAAGATGTTAACGGTGACAAAGCAGCCTTTGCCAAGGTAGCCAAGAAAATCGCAGAAACATCGGAATTCAACCTGATTCTGATGACTGAAAAAGAAGATGTCATGAAAGCCGGTGTTGAAGTTTCCGGCTTCAAACGACCCCTTCTCTATTCAGCTACATCTACTACAGTTGATGCATTCGGTGCCATCGCCAAAGAAAATAATCTTCCCATTGCCGTTAAAGCAAACTCCGTGGGCGAGCTTATTCCTTTGACTGATAAACTGGCTGCCATGGGCATCAAAGACATGGTTCTGGATTCAGGCTCACGTGAAGTCAAACAGGCATTTGAAGATCAGGTCGCTATCCGACGTGCTGCCCTGAAAGGCAACAACCGTTCCCTGGGTTTCCCCACAATTACATTCCCCTGTGAAATGGCTTCCAATACAGACATGGAATCTTTGATTGCAAGTATGTTTATCGCCAAATACGGCGGAGTTGTGGTCATGAGCGATTTCAAAACAGAATCTGTATTCCCGCTTCTGCTTGAAAAACTCAATATTTTCACAGATCCCCAGCGCCCCATGACTGTCGTTGAAGGCATTTACGAGATCAACAACCCGGATGAAAATTCACCGGTTCTTGTGACCACCAACTTTGCCCTGACCTACTTCATCGTTTCCGGTGAAATCGAAGGCAGCAGAGTCCCCAGTTATCTTCTGATCAAAGACGCCGAAGGCCTTTCTGTTCTTACAGCCTGGGCTGCCGGAAAATTTGGTGGTGATGATGTCGGCACATTTGTTAAGAAATGCGGTATCATGGATAAAGTGAAACACAAAAATCTCATTATTCCTGGGTATGCTGCAGCCATTGCCGGTGATGTGGAAGAAGAACTTCCGGGCTGGAATATCATTGTCGGTCCCAGAGAAGCCGCTCACATTCCTGCGTTTCTCAAAGCTCAAAAGTAAGTTTTAGTAAGAACCTTATGAATCCGGGTGACTGTGTTCAGTCATCCGGATTCATGGAAACAAAAAAAATGAGTTACTTACCTTTTGAACATATATAATTTGGAGGATATTACATGGGTTTTCAAGTCATTGGTGAAAGTTTAAACGTTATTGGCAAAGAGATTGGTCGCGGTTTCAGAGAACGTGATCCAAAACCAATCCAGGAAGAAGCACTCTATCAAAAATCAAAAGGAGTTAGCTGGATTGACATCAACTTGGGACCTGCCAAAAAAGATGGCGTGGAACTCATGCCCTGGGTTGTTGAAACTGTTCAGGAAGTTGTGGATGATATTCCTCTCGTTCTTGATACATCCAATATCGACGCCATCGCGGCAGCTCTCCCCAAATGCAAGCTTCCTCCGATGATCAACTCCATCATGGCAATTCCTGCACGCTATGAAAAAATGATTCCACTTGCAGCTGAGCACAATGCACATTTCTGCGCTCTTATGTGGGGACCGGATGGTCTTCCCCGTGATGAAAACGAACGCGCTGCTCTGTGTGTTGAGCTTCTCTATGCTGCCAACGAAGCCGGTATCCCCAATGAAAGAATCTGGGTCGACGGTATCGTAACACCCGTAAATATTCAGCAACCCCAGGCCCTTGCCTTGATGAACTTCATGGACATGCTCCAGGATATCGCTCCGGGTGCCATGAGCACCTGTGGTGTTTCCAACATTTCAAGCGGTGTACCGGATCATCTCCGTTACGTGATCAACGTGACATTCACCGTTATGCTGAACATCAAAGGTATGAAATCTTTTATTGCTGATGCCAAAGATGATTTTACCATGGGTCTTTCCAAAGACAAACGCCCTGACATCATTGAAGCCATCACAAACACAATGAACGGAAACGCTCCTGATATAAAGAGCCTTCCCCAGGATGTGGCCCACTATGTGAAAACATGTAAGGTCATCCTTGGAGAAACCCTGTTTTCCGATTCATGGCTTGACGTTTGATACAAAAATAATTTTTTTTGGTGATAAAAAGCCCTTCCCGTTTACGGGCAGGGCTTTTTGATTTATGATAGACACATATAAATTAAAGGTAATCACTGCAAGATGTGATGATGGTTTGATATGAACAAAAATACACTTAAAAACGAAACCTGGGTCTGGGCTATTATTCAGAATCCTGAAAAAAACGAAAGTTTTCTGGGCCAATACGATGAAACAAACAACATTCGTTTCATTCCTGCGTTTTATTCAAAAGACGCGAGCGTTCGTTGCATCAATCAGTTAAAAAAAGATGAATCACTTGTTTATGAATCCCAAGCCATCTTATACGAAGATCTTGTTAACTATACCAAACAAAATGGGTTTTTAATTTTCTTTTTAGATGACAAAGGTAAAATACTTGATAAGATAGCTCCTCTGGAATAATTTTTATTGCCATATTGAATGCTTAAATTATGGGTCATTTATGAGTGACAATTATTCAAAACTGGTCCGGGATAACCACACCAGGCTTTATAAAAACATGCCTTCGGACATGGAAAGCATTCTGCCGACCATCAAACAAAACCGTGGTATCACTTTTAATGCCTTTGGTGGTGTATGCCGCATCAATGCAACTGGTTTTCATCTGAATGACGAACCCCAGGAAGGTGTAATAGGAATCCTTTTATCCCTTTATGCCTTGAATGCCAATCATGATCCATGCATACTTGAACCATTCAAGGCATACAAGGAGTTCCCCGGAACAATGCCCTACGTGGGGGCATTTGCTACCCATACCGAACATATCCTGCTTCCCCATGTTGCAAATATCAAAAAAAAAATTAAACGTATCACCACTTCCCTGGATGGGCACATACCTGCCAAACCGGTGAGTGGGGATTTTTCATTTATCGTTTATCCCCTTCCCAAACTGGCTTTGTGTTATATATTTTATGAAGACGATGATGAATTCCCTCCCTCGGTTACGTGTCTTTATTCAAACAATGCATCACGGTTCATGCCCAACGATGCCTTGGCAGATGTGGGAGAATATACATCCAAAACAATAATCAACCTTATTCAAACGAATTGATATTTATTCGAGGGGGGCCATGGTTTCATTATCAAACAGAGTGGTTGATGTCACAGCCGTTATTGAGCAGATACGAGTAGTGAACCGACGTATTGAACGATTACTTGAGCAAATTCCCACACCGGATGATAAAATCCTTGCTGAACTGGATATGCTTTTCAATAAACAAAATCAGCTATTGAACCTCAACACAACCAAGGAAAAAGGGACTCTTTTTCTCGAACAGGCCAGTGGTAAGGCCATGTCGCTGAAAGAAAGATATCACACCCTTTTGAATAAGGGACAGCTGAGAAAAAAATTGTAATAATTGACACAAAAGGACTCTGGCTGATAAAAACAGCCGGTTAGGTCAAAATAGAGTTCTTAAATTAAATATATATAAAGGAATACATTGTGGGCCTTAAAATAGCTGTTGGCGGTAAAGGCGGAGTGGGAAAAACAACCATCACTTCACTGTTGGCCAGACTTATGGCAAAACATGATCAGACAAAAAGCGTCATTGCCATTGATGCAGATCCTGTGTCCAATCTTGCGGCGGGACTGGGAATACCCGAAGACAAACCCATCACACCCATTGCCGAACTATCAGATCTGATTGCCGAGCGCACGGGAGCAAAACCCGGTACCATGGGTGGATTCTTCACATTAAACCCCAAAGTGGATGATATACCGGAACGTTTTTCCCTGGAAAGAGATGGAGTCAAACTCCTGGTCATGGGTACGGTTCAACGGGGAGGCTCCGGATGTATCTGCCCGGAAAGCACTGTATTAAAAGCACTGATGCTCCATCTGGTCCTGGTTCGTGATGAGATTGTCCTGATGGACATGGAAGCGGGAGTGGAGCATCTTGGAAGAGCCACCTCAGCCTCTGTCGATGCTCTGCTTATTGTTGTAAACCCCGGGGCACGTAGCCGGGTTGCGGCAAACCACATCAAGAAACTGGGAACGGATCTTGGCATCAAACGACTGCTTGTCATTGGGAATCGGATAAAAAGTCCCGAAGATGAACAACTGATCAGGACATCTCTTCCGGATTTTGAATTTCTGGGGTTTATTCCGGAAATGAGCGAGGTGTTTGAAGCTGATAAAAAAGGGGTGCGGCCCTTTGATGAAGACATTTCAGATGTGCCCCAGGCTGTGAAGGATATTGTGGACGCACTTCTTGCCCTTAAAAAATAATATCACATATCATTCCCGGGCACAGATATGCCCGGGAAATGCATATCTCTGTGGGACGTATATGTCCTCTCTCCAAGGATCACTGGCGCAAAGAATGAGCGTCCAGTACATCGGTTTATTGGGATTTAGTTCCTTCGATTATCCCAACAATAGATGAACATCACGCCATAACACCCATGACATGCGTGCAGAAAAAAAGGGCCGCCGTTAAAGCGAGCCCTTATTTTCACTATCGCTATGTTGTTAGCAGCAGCTTCCGGTAGTGCTGCAGCTTCCGCATGCAGATTCAAGCTTCAGGTTTGATGTCACTTTGAATCCAACATCAAGAAAATCCACCTTGATCGGTCCCGCTTCTTTGATAAACTCGGAATCCACGATATATTTATACCCATCCACGTCAAAAACTTCATCAGTATCTTTTGCCTCATCCAGAGCCATTGCAAGGGAAGGTCCCCCTCAGCCACCGGAATTCAAAAAAATACGGATCGGCATAATGGTTTTGCCTTTAAAATATTCAGCAATCTGTTCCGATGCCGCTTTACTTACATCTATCATAATTCCTCCAATCATCTATATTTAGTGTAAACCCCTATCGTTATAACCTCATTGGATGTCTCATTAATTGTAAGCATTGGCATTCACGTTGTCAATAAAGAAAACTCCCATCCAAAGATTATCCTAATACAGAAGCACCTTACACATCGCACTCGAGAATAGCGCCGAGTGGGAGTTGACTAATGCAATTCCTTCTGTTAAGGGATTATGGCGTTCACCTGAACCCAAGTGTTTTATGAACTCTGTCACGTCCTTCCTTCAGAGTTATTGTTGCAATTGATAAATTTTTAAAAATGTCATTATTCAAAGGAGTTCTAAACTATGGAACGAACACTGTCGTTGATCAAGCCTGACGGAGTGAAGAAACATGTCATTGGAGAAGTTATCAGACGTTTTGAAAAAGATGGAATCAAAATCGTTGCCATGAAAATGATCCACCTCACAAAAAAACAAGCCCAAGGTTTTTATGCGGTCCATAAGGAGCGCCCTTTCTTCAACAGTCTGACCGATTTTATGACGTCAGGCCCCATTGTGGCCATGATTCTTGAAGGGGATGGGGTCATAGAGAGGAACCGCAAACTCATGGGTGCCACAAATTTCAAGGAAGCAGAAGAAGGAACGATTCGAAAGGATTTTGCAACGGATATTGAACAAAATGTTGTCCATGGGTCTGATGCCCCTGAAACCGCAGCATTTGAAATCAATTATTTCTTTAACAGCTTTGAAATTCCGGGCTGATGAAGTCAACCATCACATATGATCATGTGGCCATTGTATTAAAAAAGCCCCGGTATCCTGAAAATATCGGGGCTGCGGCCCGGGCCATGTGCAATATGGGCTTTTCCCGCCTGATCCTTGTCAGCCCTGAAAATCCCGACCTCTCCCGTATTAAAAAAACAGCCACCCATGAATCGAATGCCATTGTGGACAGCATGTGTATTGTTGACTCCACAGCAAAGGCCCTGGAATCCTTCAATTATGTGGTTGGAACCACGGCACGCCTGGGAAAGCAGAGACGCAAGGCCTCAACCCCCTCAACTCTTGCCGAAACCCTGGTCCCTATTTCCCGGGAAAACCGGATCGCTGTTTTGTTCGGGCCCGAAGACCGCGGCCTTGAAAACGACGACATCAACCGCTGTGATGCATTAATCCACATCCCCACCTATGGTTTTTCATCCATCAATCTGGCCCAGGCCGTGATGCTCATTTGTTATGAGCTCGCCAAGACCCATGATACCAAACAAAAAAGTATTCCCAAACTTGCCAACAAAAAAGAACTGGAAGAGATGTACACATCCCTTAAACTCGTGCTGGATAAAATCGGCTATAAGAATCCCCAGAAACCCGATTATTATGTCAATGCTTACAAGGATTTTTTCTCACGGACCACTTTAAGGTCAAAAGATGTGATCATCCTGCGTACTCTTTTAGCAAAGATCAGTCAGCACACACTCTGATTAGTCGTCTGTTTTAAGAACCGCAAGAAAGGCGGACTGGGGAAGTTCCACTTGCCCGATCATCTTCATGCGTTTCTTCCCTTTTTTCTGTTTATCCAGAAGTTTTCGTTTTCGGGAGATGTCACCACCATAACACTTGGCTGTGACATCCTTGCGATAAGCGCTGATGGTCTCGCGGGATACGACCTTGGCACCAATGGATCCCTGGATGGCGATCTTAAACATCTGGCGGGGGATTTCTTCTTTAAGCTTCGCGCATGCATGACGCCCCCTGGCCACGGCATTGTCTCTGTGAACAAGCTGGGAAAGGGCATCCACGCGTTCTCCATTGATCAGTATGTCCAGTTTAACCAGATCCGTTTCTTTTTTACCGATAATTTCATAATCAAAGGATCCATATCCCTGGGTCACGCTTTTCAACTTGTCATAAAAATCATAGACAACTTCTGCAAGGGGAAGCTCAAAAACCATTTCAAGGCGGCTGCTGTTCAGATACTGATAATTTTTATTTATCCCCCTGCGATCAAGACTGAGTTTCATTACAGAACCCATATATCTCTCAGGTACAATGATGGTGGCTTTGATAAAAGGCTCTCGTGTAATGGCAATGGTTGTGGGATCAGGATACAAGGCGGGGTTGTCAATGATCAATTCCTGTCCATTATGTAAAACGATTTCATATTGTACCGACGGCGCGGTCAGAATCAACGATAGATCATATTCCCGTTCCAAACGTTCCTGGACAACCTCCAGATGGAGAAGCCCTAAAAACCCGCAACGGTATCCAAATCCCAGGGCTGCCGACGAGTCTTTCTCATACACCAGAGACGCATCATTCAATTTGAGTTTTTCAATGGCATCCGTGAGTTCCTGATAATCGTCCGATGCCACCGGATAAATGGATGAAAAAACAACGGGTGTCGGTTCCCTGAATCCGGAAACCGATTTTTCGCAAGGACGATTTTTAAGGGTGATGGTATCCCCACACCGGGTGTCACCCACGGTTTTTATCCCCGCAATCAGGTATCCGACCTCGCCTGCATACAGTTGTTTTCTTGGAACCCTGACAATCTGGAAAACACCCACTTCCTCGACTTTGTAGGATATATCATTTGACATGAACTTGATGGTATCCCCGGGTTTAATCGATCCATCAAAAACTCGAAAATGAACGACGGTCCCCCGGTAGGGGTCATAATGGGAATCGAAAATCAAGGCTCTCAGGGGCGCATCCGGATCCCCCTTGGGAGGGGGTAAAAGGTTCACCGCACCTTCAAGCACATCAATAATCCCTATACCATTTTTTGCAGATGTAAGAATGGCTGTTTCCGCATCCAGCCCAAGATCATCATTGATTTGCCCTTTGACCCATTCAATTTCAGCCGAAGGCAGATCTATTTTATTGATCACGGGAATGACTTCAAGATTGTTGTCAAGTGCCAGATAGAGATTGGCCAGGGTCTGGGCCTCGACACCCTGACTTGCATCAACCAGAAGAAAGGCCCCCTCACATGATTTAAGGGCCCTGGAAACCTCATAGGTAAAATCCACATGGCCGGGAGTATCAATAAGATTCAGTTGATAGTCCTTTCCGTCTTTGGCTTTATAGGGCAGATTCACGGTCTGACTTTTGATGGTGATGCCACGCTCCCGTTCAATATCCATTGAATCCAGGATCTGGTCTTTAAAATCCCGATCAGACACAATCCCGGTGGCTTGAATCAAACGATCGGCGAGGGTGGATTTCCCATGATCTATATGGGCAATAATACTAAAATTTCTAATGTTTTTCATTCGTTAGCTCAATTTTGCAAAAGTTACAAATAAGGATCTTACCAAGGTCATCAACATAGGCATGCATCCTATCATAGTTTTGTTATTTACAAAATTATGAAATCAAAAGGCGGTTGACACCATGAATCTTAAACGTTATATTCCAAAATCTTGGCAAGATCAAATCTGACTATTTAGCAATTGCGCTTTTTCGTGTCAAGACTTGATACCTGTGTCTTCACTCCAGGTAAATAAATCAGCGGATCGCCATAGGATAATTGAATGACTGATCACATTTTAATCGTTGATGATGACACATCTGTTCGGAATTCCATACGGGAGTTCCTTGTCATAGAAAAATTCAAGGCTGACACGGTAAATAGTGCTGAGGAAGCCCTTGATTTTTTAAAAAATAACGCCGTGGATATTGTGATTACAGATATCCTCATGGCTGGAATGGACGGACTGGAACTCACGGATATCATTAAACGTGATCATAATACGGATGTAATTGTCATCACGGGTTATAGTGGCGATTACTCTTATGAAGAAGCCATTAGTAAAGGTGCAAGCGATTTTATTTTCAAACCGGTTCGTTTCGAAGAATTGCTTCTTCGGATAGGACGGGTACTCCGTGAAAGACGTCTTGCCAAAGACCGTGCCCAGATGCTGAAGAAATTAAAGGAAATGGCCATCACGGACGGCCTGACCAAACTTTACAATTCCAGGTATTTCTACACCCAGATCGAAATGGAAATCGACCGCCTGAACCGGTATGGTCATCCCCTGTCCCTCCTGCTTCTGGATATAGATAATTTTAAGGCATACAACGATACATACGGCCATCTTGATGGAGATAAAATCCTCATGCGGCTGGGAGAAATCATCAAAAAATGTCTGCGCACCATGGATTCAGCATACCGCTATGGCGGTGAAGAGTTCACGATACTCTTGCCTGAAACCACCCTTGATGAAGCCATCAATGTTGCCAAGAGAATTCAGGTAAAACTTTCCGAAGAAAAATTCCTTTCCATGACAGACGATAAGATCACGATCACCTTGAGCATTGGTGTCACTGAATATCAGCACAAGGAAGACCTGTCCGCCTTTATTACTCGAGCAGATAAAGCCATGTATCTTTCCAAAGACAGAGGAAAAAACACCATTTCCGTATTGTCCTCCAAAGAAGTCAAATAAATCATGTTTGAACTGTCCTTTCTCATAGAACCGAACGATAACCAGAAAAAACAAATTTTATCCATCTACCACAAACGGAAATGGTGGCCCGAAACCGTGAATGATCCTGAACGGATCCACCGAATTGTCCAGGGAAGCCACTGCTTTGTCCTGGCCATGGACGGTGATAACGTGGCTGGCATGGGACGAGCCTTAAGCGATAAAACCGGTGACGCCTATATCCATGATGTCACCGTCGAAGAAAAATTCAGGCATCAGGGACTTGGGCGTCTTATTGTGAGGAAGATTATCGACCGACTTGTCCAGGATGGAATCACCTGGGTGGGGCTGATTGCAGAGCAAAATTCCCATATTTTTTATGAGAAGGAAAATTTTCAAACCATGGGAAAAGCAGTTCCCATGTTCAAATGGGTGCCCTGATGTTCAAGCCACTTATGCCCCAGGATTATTCAAGGCTGCTGCCCTATTTCGATCATCAAATTCACCGGCTCTGCTATTACTCGCTCAGCGCATTTATCTGTTGGAACAGCCCCTTCTCCCACCCGGTATGGACCATTGATGACAACCTGCTTCTTATCGGCATCCGGAATACAAACGACAGCACAAAGGATTACCTCTACCTTCCCATTGCCCAAGGGCAGTATGTTTCTCCCTCACGGTTGCATGAATTAGCAAAAAAACACGGATTCAACCATTTTCATCTTGTGCCGGGAGAGTACGTGAATGCCCAGTCACCAGAAGAGTTAAGCCGATGGTTTCATATCAGCGAAGACATTGAGTTGGCAGATTACATCTATCAAACACAGGACCTTGCCACCTTGAATGGCAAAAAATATTCAAAAAAACGCAACCTGATCAACCAGTTTCTAAAGACACACGTTGACCTGAACCGAGTCACCATCCACGATTTCAGACAAAATGATATTCCCGAATGCCTTGCTTTTTTGGATTATTGGACAGAGGACCGGGATATTGAATCGTCGGATAACCCTTGGGCCATGATGGAGTATCACGCGACAAAAAACGCCATTGAAACCATTGAGCGTCTGGGTTACAGAGGCGCAGTGCTTCGAATAGACGGCGAGGTCAAAGCCTTTGGCCTGGGCTCAACCCTGACCTCCGATCTGGGGGGATATCACTTCGAAAAGGCAGACTCTTACATCAAAGGGCTTTACCAGTATTTTGACCAACAATGCGTTCGACGTCTGTTTCCGGATCTTCCTTTCATCAACAAGGAATGTGATATGGGTGAACCGGGCTTGCGCCATTCCAAACGGTCCTATTACCCCGTGGACTATATCCGGGCTTTTGAATTGAAGCCCTTGTGACAATCGGCAATCTCGTAAATTCTTTTCACCTGATCCAGGTATTCACCCTTGTAAAGGCCGCTGCTTGAACCAAGAATCAAATTTCCGGTTGTCCCGAGAACGGAAAGCAGGCGATCAAGCTTTTTTTCCGCGTCCAACGGAAAAGGATAAGGCTCAAGCAGGTCATTTTCAATCCCCCCCATAATCATTATCTTTGATTCAAACTGGTGATACAGGTTTTCCAGATCATTCACCCCGCTCTGAATCGCGGCAAAACCATCGATCTGCCATGATTTGATGATGGGGATGAGCTTGGTGACATTCCCGCAGGAATGAAAAAAAACAGGAGATCCGCTTTCATTGATACGCTTTACCGCACATGAATAAAAAGGACTGCACAACGCATCCAGATCCCAAGGACTGACAAGCGGGCCGTTGTCAAAGGCCATATCATCGGTAATCACAACGGCCGCCGGGGCATGTTCAAGAACCCGGGAAATCAGAGCAAGGCACTTTTCCGACTCAGCCTCGTATGCACGGACAAGGTCTTCACGATTCGTGACCCATTCGGTCAGAACCTGCATCACCCCCATGGTATTGACCATTTCCTGAAACGGGCCGTCAATGACCGCGAACACAGGCTTGTCCCCTGCCCTGGCCGCCGCGCTCAGGTCACTGCATGTAAAATAGCGATATCCCAAATCGGGTTTCCCGGAGACATCATCAGACACGGACAAGCAGACCATGGCATGATCCAGGCTGTCTGACAGTCTCACATGATTATCCATTGTGTCGTCAAAACCTGACACCTTGAAAAGCTGGGTTCCCAGCCAGAGTTCGCCTCTGGGAATACGCGGATTGCTGATCTCCGCTATCCTGTGTTTAAGTTGATCAAGGGGTGATTGCACTGTCGCCTCCGTAAAACACTCGTCTTACCTACTCTGAAGGATAATGGCACTGTTTTTGACCGACATCCAGGAAAGAAATCCCAGTGAGCCGATGGCCACCTCCATCATGCCGATGGATAATACGAGATGGTCGCTTTTCATGGAAATCAGAATCATGCCGATGCTGCCCATGATCATAGCAAAAAAATTAATTAACGAGGAGGCAGATCCTGTATCCTGGTCCTGCTGATCCAGCATAAGATTGGCGCTTGGCGCCCTCATGGCCGTGATTGAAAGGGTCGCAGGCATCATCGTCAAGGCAAACAGCACAGGGGAAAAGGTCCCCAGAAAGCTGACCATCACCCCGCTAAATGTCAGTAAGATAAAACAGGCGCTGATGATGGTATTCGGATGGAGCCACCTGGACAGCCTGATATACAGGATGGGTCCGGACATGGCACAGAGGGCGTTGGCGGAAAAAAACAGACTGAAGGCCTGCTCACTCAATCCGAATCCCTGGATATATATATAGGACGATGCAGCGATAAAGGCCATCAGCGGCATGACCACCATTGAAAAATTGACGAGAAGCCATGAGAATCCGGGGTTTTTCATAACGACAAAAAGGCGTCCCATAGAATGGAAGGCAGAGCCATGATACTTGTGTTCAAGGGTCTCTTCAAGAGGTAAAACAATCAAAAAGGACACCAGACCAAATCCGGCCAGTGTATAAAAAATGGCTCGCCATGAGGCGATTTTAAGCAGCAAGGCCCCCAATATCGGTGCCACCACCGGTGCGATAATCACCATGGCCATCACCACGGCCAGTACATGCGCCCTCTTTTCTCCGGTATAGAGATCCTTAACCATCGCGGTGGCAACAGCGGTTGCGGCTCCCCCTCCAAAGGCCTGGAAAATCCTGGCGATGACCAGCTGAAGGTAACTGTCCGCCAAGGCACAGAAAAGGCTCGAGACAATATAGATCAACAGACCGCAGTAAAGAATCGGTTTTCGTCCGTATTTATCGCTCAATGGGCCCCAGAAGAGAATCCCGGCCCCGAAAAAGACGAAAAAAAGGCTCAGGGTCAGATTCACCCTGGCCGGGCTAGTCTCGAATATCGTGACCATCTGGGGCAGGGCCGGAATATAAAGGTCGGTGGATAAGGCTGGAAAGGCACTGATAAAAGCCAGGATGACCATCATGACGTTTTCGGACACGTCTTTATATTTAAACTTCATATGGATTTGTTACTTTCATGAATCTGATTCACGGTCTCCTGGGCATTTACAAGCATTCTGTCCATGAAATCCAGGACCAGTTTTTTTTCTTGGTCGCTAAATCCCTTTACAATGGATTCCGCTGCATCGGTCAGGGTGGCGACCAGTCTATCCGCTGCGGCATGGGCCTTTTCCGTGGCGGAAACAAGATTCTGCCGGCGGTTAGCCGGATTGATTCTGCGACTGACAAACCCTTTTTTTTCCAACTGCTGGATGGCCCTTGCGGTGGTGCCTTTGTCGATGACCAGATGCTCCGACAGGTAGCCTTGGGTCACCGGGCCGTCCTCATGGACAAGGCTGATGACGAAGGGCAGCTGGCTGGGCTGGAGACCCTGGGTCTGAATATCTTTCCTGCACATGGCCATCTGCAGCCTGTGAAGCATGGCGAATCGATACCCAAAGGATGTTTTACGTGTATCTTTTCGTTGTTTCATTTTTTTCTCACAATTATTGTTATAGCAACTGTTGTCATGGCAACATAATAGTGTCAGAGTCGCTTGTCAAGTTTTATGGCGTCGTAAAAAGTCCCATATGCAGCGTTATAGTGTTTAATCGAACGTTCGACATACGCATAAAGTATGCCTTCGCGCCCGGCCAAACACAGTGCCTTGCATAGGGACCTTTTTCCATAGCCATCCGTCAACTTTTTACGAGTTCATCACATTTTATGGCACATCCGCAGTAAGCCTTCCTGCATTCACATGACAGATTGACACGGCCCTTCCCAACCCGGTGGATTGATGGTATTTATAGAACAGGAGTTTAAAACAGCCATGAAACAGATTGACCACCCATCTTCAGATCCAAATGACATGACCGAGGAAATTTCACAGCTCATCACCTTGCTGCCGCCGCCCATTTCCCTGGACATACTGTGCACCATTACAGGCCGTCCACCGGTGGCAATCCTCCAGGCCATGGAGGATCTGATCCATTCGGGCATTGTCGCAAGGGATAAGGAACAAGGGGCCGGGTTCTATTTTCTACCGGATTTCAAAACAGCACGGGAACGCTTAAAAAGCGTACCTGAAGCCGTGGTGATGCAAACGGCCAGGCTGGCTGTCTCAGGTATCTGCAATCATCTCCCAGACAATATCAGACGATGGCTCACCCTCGCCCATATTTATGAAATTTCCGGACTGCCGCTGGATCATTATAGAGAAATGATCAGGGCCGGTCACTATTGCCTTGAATTGAACCTGGCCGTGGATGCGGCCATTTATTACCGGATCGCCCTGGAAAGCATGACTCAGACCACCCTTGATCACGAGGGCAGAAAAAACTTCATTGATGCCGCCATCGGCCTTTGCATGTGCAGAGACAATTCCCTGCCACCCCAGATCCAAAGACAATTCCTGACACTGGCCCTGGAATACAGTGAAGAATTCGACGACCCGGTGCGAAAGATCAATCTCAGGGTGCTGATCGCCAAAACCTATATTAAAACCATCACCAACGACGAAGCTGCCAAACACCTGGAACTTGCCTGGGAGATGCTGTCCGACTATGATTTCCCCCCCGATGTGCAGCTTCAGGTCGTTCTGGCCAATTCCGAACTCCTCTTCTGGCAGGGGTATGTGGACAAAGCCATTGAGCGGTACGAGTCGGTCATCGGAAGCCACGAAGAGCTGCCTTCGGATCTGGAAACCCTGAAAAGCTGTATACGGCTGGCATGGATCTACGGTGTGGCCGGTGAGACAGCCCGGGCGGTGGGCCTGATCCGGGCGGTCCGTAAAAAAGCCAAAGAGCTTGGGGCCGATTCCCTTGACCGGTTTGCCACACTGGCCCTTGTCGTCGTTCTGTCAGATGCGGGCAGGATCGATGAAGGGGAGGTCTTTCTCAAAGAAATCTTCAATACCCCGGAAGAGTTTCTTGACAATTACATTCTGTGGCCCGGCAACGGGAAAAGGGCCTTTTTTGCCTACTGCCGTGGAAAATACGACGAAGCCTACAAATATCTGGACCAGGCATGGCAAAACGGCAAGGCCTTGGGGACTCTCCACCACAGAGGTCCGGACAACCTCGAAATCATGCTCGGCCTCGAAGAAATGGGTATGGTTCACCCGGAATGGGATTTCGAATCTGACATTGAACGGTTGATCACGTGGCCGGATATTTTTATGCAGGGGGTTGCATACAGATACCGGGCTCTCAAGGCCTTCAGGCAAAAAGGACCCCAAAGCCGGATCAAAGCGGATTTGAAAAAAAGTATCGCCCTTTTGAGCGAATCCGGCGCCAAGATCGAACTGGCCCATACCCAGGTTTTGTTGGCACGGGTCCGGATCAGTGAAAAAAAGATTCCCGTGGCTGAAAATCTGCTCAAATCAGCCTGGGACGTTTTCTCCAAGGTCAACCCGGATCTCTTCCCCAAGGACCTCAAACCTTATCTGGACCGGACATCCAAAAATGCGCTCTGGGTGGACTCCCTGTTAAACGTCAGCGAGGCCTTGAGCTCCACCCGGACAAAAGAAGAACTCCTCGGCAAAATCATCAGACAGGCCATGCTGATCGCAGGTGCGGAACGCGGGGCCATCTTTCTTCGGCAGAACCAGACCCTGGAAATGGTTGCCAACAGAAATATTGACAGTTCCGAAATCGCCCTGGAATCATTTTCCGGGCAGATGGCTCTCATCGAACAGGTGATCGATTCCGGGACGGAAACGATCTGCAAGGCTGGGGCCTGCCATTTTGAAGATGTCGGCAGCATGGATGCAAGGGAATGGTCCGGATGTTTTCCCATTCGCCTGAAATCAAAGGTCATGGGCGTTCTTTTCATTGACCGGGGCCCAACCCCGCTTCAACTCCCCGAAGATGAAATCGCCCTGTTGAGAATCATCAACAACCAGGCGGCCGTGGCCCTTGAAAACATGGCCGTCTATGAAGAAATCATCGATCTGAACAGTGAGTTGGAAGCCGAAACCCGTTTTTACAGACAATCCTTTGAAATTAACCCGTTTAAAACCCAAATGATCGGGCGGTCAGCCCCTTTCCGAAAGATGCTGAACCTGATCAGCCAAGTGGCTGATTCAGATTCCACCGTCATGATCACCGGTGAAACCGGAGTGGGAAAGGATTTGGTGGCCCAGGCCATTCATCAGCACAGCAAGCGGTCATCAGGTCCGTTCATTGCGGTCAACGTGGGGTCCCTAAGTCCGGAACTGATTGCAAGCGAGCTTTTCGGTCATGAAAAAGGCGCCTTTACCGGAGCGGCCCAGACCCGCAAAGGGCGGTTCGAACTTGCAAGCAAGGGCACCCTCTTCCTTGATGATATCGATGCTTTTTCCATGGATATTCAGGTCAAAATGCTCAGGGTTCTGGAGACCAGAGAATTTGAACGGGTGGGTGGGAGCCAGACCCTGAAAACCAATTTCCGCCTGTTGGCAGCCAGCAACAGACATATCGAAGATCTGGTCGAACTGGGCCTTTTCCGGTCCGACTTTTATTACCGGCTCAACGTCTTTCCCATCAAGGTTCCGGCCCTGCGTGAGCGGGTGGACGACATCCCCGGCATAGCGCGCTATTTCATGGACATGTTCGCCAAAAAATTCGGAAAAAAAATCGATACCATTTCCAAAAAGGACATGGATATTCTCATGAATTATCCCTGGCCGGGCAATATTCGCGAACTTCGCCATGTGATCGAACGGGCCGTGCTTCTCAGCAAAAGCGGACGTCTGGTCATTCCCGCCCTTGACACCTCCCCGACCGGCCCCACCCCGGTCGAGGAAAAAATGCTCTCGCTAAGGGACATGGAAGCCCGCCATATCATCAAGGCCTTGACCCTGTGCCGGGGCAAAGTCAGCGGCCAGGGCGGCGCAGCGGTACTTTTAGAGCTCAAACCCACCACCCTCTACTCAAAGATGAAGCGCCTGGGCATTGAAAGAGATACCTACCGTCTCACACAAAGCTAAAAACAAATCCTAAAAAAAAAATTGGCCCCCGACAGAGCCGGAGGCCAATTTCAACGATGAGGAGAAGAAAATGAATGGGTCATTAAAACATTTTTTTGCTCATGGCGTTGATGGCCTCGGTGGCGGCATCGTAGACGCCTGGGAACGAACTCAAATTCAGGCCCTGGGTCAGGCATGGGATAAAGAAGTGCTTCCCGCAGCCAGCGCAGGCTTTTTCCACATGTTTGGCAATTTCATTGGCATCCCATTCCGGATGATCCAGAGGACCGCTGTCAATTTCTCCCATAAAGGAAATCTGACTGCCATATTGTTTGATCAGTTCGGGGGTGTTGTTGGTGGTCATGACACCCTGCCAAATGTCGATGCCCATCTCGATCATCTGGGGCACCAGGTTGGCGGCATAGGAATCACTGTGGTGGACGATGATCTCCACCCCGTTATCTTTCCAGAATTTGTAGGCTTTTTTGTAGGGTTCCAGATAGAACTCCCTGAACATCTCCGGAGAAAGGAAGGATGAGATCTGTCCACCCCAATCATCATGGTGAAACAGGGCATCGGGTTTGATACGTTTGATGATCTGCTCTGCGTAACGGATTTCGTAATCGGTCAGAGCCTCGATGAGCTCATGCATGCATTCCGGTTCTTCGTACAGCATCATCATGGCATCTTCCATGCCCATGAGATTGTGGGTCATCTCAAAGGTACCTGAAGCGAAAAACACAGTAACGAACTTATCGTTGCGGTCCACGGCATTGGCGTGGTTAATGGCAGCTTCCCAGCGTTCGTCGGAGAAATCCACAGAAGGAAACGTTACAATTTCCTTCCATTTTGTCACATCTTTCAGCACCCGGTGCTCATCATCATGAAGGGGGAACGGCCCCAACTGGTCCTTGGGCCAACTGTAGGTGATGCCCCATTCGTTGGTGATGATTTCGCCCGGTTTGGGCCGGGTTCTGAGCGGAGCCTCCAGAATAATGTCGAGGTATTCATACTGATTGACAAACCGGTCCGGATTGCCTCCCTTTATGGTTTCCATCAAGTTTTGACGTTTGCTTAACATGATTTATTGATCTCCTTTGTTTTTATGCTGCTCTTACCAGTTCCTTGGCTTTGATTACCGCACCACCCGCATCCGGTGCATATCCGTCCGCGCCTATCTCATCCGCCATGGCCTGGGTCACGGGGGCACCGCCCACCATAACTTTGAATCCTGTCAGATCACTATTCTTGAGTGCTTTCACGGTATCCTTCAGAGCTGGCATGGTCGTGGAAAGAAGACCTGACAAGCCCACCAGAGTTACATTTTCATTTTCCTTAACAGCATCGATAAATTTCTGAGCGGAAACATCCACACCAAGATCAACGATGGTGAAACCGGCACTTTCCACCATCATGGCCACCAGATTTTTGCCGATGTCGTGTAAGTCCCCCTGCACGGTACCGATAACGCATGTCCCCAGAGACGAGGACGTATCACCTGCGAGATGGGGTTTAAGAACGTCCACCCCTTTTGCCATGGCTTTGGCCGCAATGAGCATTTCCGGAACAAAAATGGTTCCTGCTGAAAACTTGTCACCCACGACCCCCATGGCTGCAACCATGGCCTTGAGGATGTCCTGGGGTGAATGTTCGGCATCCAAGGCTTCCTGGACCAGCCCGGGAACAAGCTTGGTTTTACCGTTTTCGACATGGGCTTTGACTTCTTCAATTTTAGACATGAGGTATCTCCTTATATTGGTTAAAACATGATGATCATTTCACGGGCCCGTAGAGCCCATCTCTGTATCCGTTTATATATTCGATGCAGTACTCGTCATTACCCATGAGGGCTTCCGTGGCGTAGATCAACCCCATCATATGCTTGTGTAGCGGATTAATGATGGCGCTGTCCATTCCCGCGCCAATGGCAAGAACAAGAAATGCCTGGTTTACAAATTTCCGGGCTGGCAGGTTAAAGGAAATATTGCTTGCCCCGCCGGTGACATGAATGGTCGGGTATTGTGTCTTGATCTTTCGGATCACATCAAGCACGGTGTTGATACCGTCTTCAGATGTACACAGCATTTCAACCAGCGGATCGATATGGAGGCGGGAGGGGTCGATTTTGTATTCTTTGGCCTTTTCCATAATTGCCGCAAACACCTCCAGGCGGTGTTCTCCGCTTTTGGGAATGCCCGTGTCATCACACAAAAGTGCGACACACTCCCATTTTGTATCGGCAATCAGCGGGAAAATCATATCAATCTTGTTCCCTTCCATGGAGACCGAATTGATCAAGCCGGGCTTGTTGCAAAAGGCCATGGACCTGGCACAAATATCAGCATCGGGACTATCAACGGCAATGGGTGTATCCGTGGTGTCCTGAACAAGATCAATGAGCCACTTCATGGTTTCCAGTTCCACGGCAACATCCGTGGAGGCACAGACATCGATGAAATTTGCCCCTGCATCGGCCTGGGATTTGGCAAGCTCTTTTATGAATTCCCCATCTTTTTTTTCGATGGCTTCAGTAACGGAAGGAATGGCTCCGTTAATTTTTTCTCCGATAATAATCATTTTTTTAACGTCCTTTTTTAGGGTTAGAAAAACCTTAAACTGTTTGGTGTCACCCTGCGTTGTTCACTGATGTGACTGCATTTTCAAAAAAACCAAGAACATACCTGCCAAAAGAGATCCAAAACCCATGACCAGCGCCACCGAAGGCAGGGTTGCACCTGATTGCAAAAGGAAACCTGCCAGAATGGGCGAACACACCGCCCCTGCCCGGCCTACTCCTATCACAAAGCCTGTGCCTGTGGCCCTCACATGGGTTGGAAAGGACACGGCAAGAATGGAATAAAGCCCGGATATCCCGGCATTTCCAAAGAAACCGGCAAAGGCTGCAAGTAATTTTATCTGGCTGAGATCAGCGGAGGTCCGCCCGAAAACAGCCACAAAAACGGCAGTAAGAAAAAGGATGACAATGGTCAGCCGTTTCAGCCCGATACGGGTAGTCAGCCAGCCGAACAATGCACCTCCTATGGCCCCGCCCATACTGACCCAGACCAGAACCTGACCTGCAAGAGAGGGGGAAAAACCCATGTCAGCCACAACTTTGGGGGACCATTTCAGAATAAAGTAAAAGGTGGTGATATGGAGAAAATAGGCCGCCGTCAGAATCAGGGTCGGACCAAGCAGTGATTTGGAAAAGATATCGGCCAAGGATGTTTTTTCGTCCATGCCGTCACACCGGGGTAGCTCCGTTACGAGGGCTAACTTCATCCGGTCAAGGGTGGCATTGATTCTTGCCAGGGCGTTTTTGGGTTGCTTCCTGGCCAGCCAGTGCACGGATTCCGGGACAAAAAAGTAGACCGCGGGAAGAAGGATACCGGTCAGCACGGCCCCCAGATAGAATATGGACCGCCAGTCATGGATCTGAAGCAGATGTGAGGCGGCCATGCCACCGAAGGTACCGCCCAGGGGATAGCCGATGACCATAATGGAAATACACAAGCCCCGGCGTTTGACATTGGAAAATTCAGCCACCACAGCATTGATGCAGGCCAGGATGCCGCCGATGCCAAGGCCCACCATAACGCGCCAGACAGACAGTTGAATGGTATTGGTCGCCGTGGTCACCAGGAGCATCCCCACGGTCATGACGGCAAGGCATCCCAGAAGAGTCGGCCGCCGCCCCACCCTATCTGCCACCCCGCCGAGAAAAAACGAGCCGATGGCCATGCCGATGAGTTCCATGGACATGACAACACCCAGGGCAGCAGGAGAAATCCCCCACTCCCGTGCAATGCCCGGTGCGGCAAAACTGATCGACAGGACATCAAACCCATCGATGGCGTTCAACAAAATGGTTATGATCACGACGATGATCTGCAGAGGTCTCATGTTTCCTTGATCAAGCATGTCTCTGGGGTCTTTCATAATGGTCTCCACATGGTTTGAACTGTATCCGCTGCCGATTGTGTCACCCCCTGTCGCCTTGGAGCCGCAGCCTCCAGGCGACAGGGGGTAAAGGTCGTTATGTATCCAATGGACTCACACGTTAAAAAGAAAATTTAACATAGTTCTGAACACGCATCAAATCGCCCTCGCGGTCATCCATGACTTTCTGTTTCATGCTGATGAAACCCACGGCGTATTCCAGGGATTTGTTGATATTCCAGACCAGGTTCGTATGATATGAAAAAGCCTCTTTGCTGGCGCTGCCGGTTAGTACCGCGTCACTTCCCGTGTAGGCGTCCTCGTCGTTTTCCGAATAACCGCATCCCAGGGTCCAGGCCAGGTTGTCTTTTAGCTTGAACGTAAAACCGGAGTTGTAACCCATGTACGAGACGGTCTCGATATCACCGGAAGCGGTAAGGCCTGCGCCGGTGTTGAGACCCAGGCCGCCGTAACGTCCCATGCCGTCGCCATAAAGGACACCGCCGTAAAACGTGTGACCCTTGCCGAAACCGATATGACCGGTCAATGATGAACCCCAGGCCATGGAACTCTTGCCGTCCAGCTCAAAACGTCGGACCAGAACCGCGGGTGACAAATGAAAATTTTTGGTACCCCAGAAATATTTGGCAATGAGGTCCGGCATGGTGTCGGCGGATTTTGTCTCCGAATTGATGAGCAGTGGGCCGTTTCCGTTGGCCGTCAGGCCGCGGGCCGGGTTTTCCATGGCCAGGGCAAAGAAATGCCCTTTATCAAAATTGTGCTGGAACCGAACCTGGGGTTGGCGGACAAAGACGACTCCCGGATCCGACGACAGATCCATGACCGGAACGGCCGCTGCAAAATCCATCATGGTAGACCAGGTCTGACCGGCAAGAATCGTGTTCTGACCCATGTGGATCACACCGTAGGCATGGCGCAGACGGAATGTCCGACTGTTAGACCAGGAGGGAGAGCCCCCTACATCGCCGTTAAAGTCCCCTTCGAAATGGGTTGTGATCAGTCCCACGTCGCTGTCGGTTGCGGTTTTCAGGAACACACGGCTTTCCCTGGTTGTCATGCCGAAATCGTTTTCATCCTCATAGGTCGTTCCGTCCAGGGGGGCGTCGTAGGCATTGATGATATCCCCGTCCGTGGGATGGTTGGTGTTGTTGTTCAAGGCTCCGTTAAAATCGTAATTGAGCATGACCTTCAGGTAACCACCCAGGGTGACCTTGGTGCCTTCCACATCAAAATCAAAGGCCGATGCAGTGCCTGAGGTCAAACAAAGTGCCAGAGCCAGTACTGCAAGTTGTAATTTTCCCATCATTGAAAACCGGGTTTTAAAACGTTTCATCGTAACTCCTTGTTTTGAATAAATGATATAATTTGGACAGATCGTTCCCTGTGATTGACTTACTTTCGTGCAGCAATTTCATCCTGCATTTCCTGGTGTTTTTCCGGGGTAATGCGGTAAAGCACCATGATGATCAAAAGCCCCGCTCCGATAAACACAGCCGGAATCAGAGCGATACCGTTTTTAATGCCTGAAATCAGTTCAGGGGTGGGCGCCATATCGGCAACATACCCTGCGGATACAAGGATTCCAGTGATCACAACGCTTCTGACAAAGACAGCGGTCTTAATAGGAAAGCTGATCAAGGACATGATAAAGCCTCTGGCATTTTTACCGGTTTTCCACTCGCCGTAGTCCACCGTGGCCGAGTACATGGCAACACCCAGCGCATCAGGCATGCCGTAGCCCAGATAAGCCACAAACATAACGACCATAAAAGAGACATGATTCATGGGCAGCAGCCATACGGCCATAAGTCCTATGATGAAAAGGCTCAAGGAAACGACATAGATGGTTTTTTCCCCGAATTTTTTAGCCAGAGGTGCTGTAACCATGGCTCCAAAGAAGCAGACCACATTCAGTCCGGTAAAAAAGACTGCAATCACGGCAAGGTTGTTGACCACATATTTAAAGTAGTAGAAAGCCAGTCCAAAGATGATAAACCGGCCCAGGTAACGTCCCAATTCAGCCAGCATCAGACCGATCAGGGGCGGGTTGACCACAATTTGCTTGAGCATTTCGCCGATACTCATCTTGTCCCTGCTCTCAGCCTTGGCATGGTCTGACGGATGGTAGGCATAGTCCTTTGTGATGGCAAAAAGAGCCCAATAACAGAGAACCATCATAACTCCTGACGCAACCACCGTCAGAGTGCATCCCAGTGCCTGATCGCCGTTTCCCATCATTTGAATACTCTTGGCCCCAACCACGGAAAAAGCTATGGCTCCCAAGGCATTGAACATCCCCCGGTTTGAGGCCATAGATATCCGGTCTTCCCTGGCTGTGGTCATGGAGTTGTTCATGGCAATATGACCGGCGTAAAAAATATTCCAGATCAAATGGGAGACGATGAACCCCACAGAAATAAGAATGGCATTTGCGACGGGGGTGCCAATTTTGGCAAACTGCAACGTGAAGAAAACGGCGGCAAGTGGAGGACCGATGAGCAGCCAGGAGCGGTATCTGCCCCACCGCATGTTGCTTTTTTCCAGGATCACTCCTGCCGTGGGTACCCATATGATGTCAAAGATACTCGTGACCATGAGTACCGTCCCTGCCAAGGCCACAGGAATCTTGGCGTAATCGGTCAAAAATGCGGCAAAGAAAAAAATTTCCATGTTTACAAATAGCTGAAATCCGAACGAGGGTAACCCATACAGGTTGATGACAGATCTTTTAAGGCTTTTACTCTGGGCCTCCATACACATCTCCTCCACAGTTAGTTTCATGACAACGGCATCTCACGGTTCAAGAAGCGGCTGTCTCAATTTAATTGAATGCATCGCGACAAAACACTGGGACTGTAAAGAGCAAGACATATGCCATCCAAAAAAAATGCCTTAAAACGAAATATTTTCAGTTAATTACAATATAGATAGACGTTCTCTGATAGAAACGATGTTTTTACTTTTTAACGTAATTTTACTTTATATCGTAAAAATAAAGCCCAGTCCGAATCCGAGACACGAAGGCACCAACCCATTAAAAATGTATATGCATGGGTCTATAGCTCATCAATATTGGGAGAAAGCGGGCGAGGGAGTCTGGATCTTTTGTACCTGGATCATATTTTGCAATCTCGTTAAAAGGATTTGTTTAAATGAAGCGGGTGATTGGGCGGAACTGAATGACACGAACATAAACGATCTTAAAAAATTATGGGTACAAAACACATGACTGAAATCGTTTCAATTCATCTTTTAAAACAAGGGAAAACCCTTTATGCGGATTCCGGGCAGAGCTTGCTTGAATCGCTCATGCACCACGGCATCATTCTAAGATCCGATTGTGGGGGAAAAGGCAGATGCGGCAAATGCAAAGTTGACATCCTAAACGGCGATGGCCGATTCGAAACGGTTGATTCATGCACGTATACGGTTGAAAGGGATAGTGTCATCCAGATACCCGAATCCTCAATATTGCCTTTGTTTATTATGGATAAAGCCCGACTTTCCTTTCCCGACTCGTTCAAACACCGGTTTACTGATGCCGGAGCAGGCCCTGTATACGGTGTGGCCGTCGATCTGGGAACAACCACCATGGCTGTCTATCTTTGCGATATCCTCAAGGGCGAGGCCGTCTCGTCCATTGCACTAAAAAACCCCCAGGCCCTGCACGGTGCCGATGTCATGAGCCGGATCACAGCCGTGGCCGAGGATGAAAAAAACCTTGAGAAGCTACAACGGCTGACTGTTCAGAGTATTGAATGGGGGATACAAAAACTGCTGAAGGCTTTAAAGGGTGCCCCCGCTTCAATTTCCAAAATGGTGGTGGTCGGCAACCCCGCCATGATTCATATCATAACAGGGACAGATCCCAAGTCCATCGGCATCGCCCCCTATCAACCGGCATTCCATGAGGCCAGGTGCTTTGATTCCCAGGATTTACAATTTAACATGAAGGGCTTTAAGGTCTACACCCTGCCCAATATTTCCGGATTTCTCGGCGGAGACATCCTGGCGGCCGCCCAGGCTGCCGACATGGAATCACAGCCCGACGGCACCCTGCTCATTGATCTGGGCACCAACGGTGAGCTGATGTTGAAACATAAAAATTCCCTTCATGCAACATCATGTGCAACCGGCCCAGCATTTGAAGGAGCAACACTGTCCTGCGGCATCCAGGCGACTACCGGGGCGATCAATGCCATTGAAATCGATGACAGTGAACATGTTACAGGCGTCTTTCTGGTAAACTCATCCGGCGCCTCAGTCGCCAAACCATCCGGTATCTGCGGTGCCGGTGTGATCAATGCCGTGGCGCAATTTTGCAGAAAAAAGATTATCAGACCAGATGGGGCCTTTCGATCAGGCCAAGACAAATTTATCCTTGTACCGGAAAATTCGGAATCCGGCCAGTCGTGCATCCATATCAGTCAAAAAGATATCCGGTCGGTCCAGCTGGGCAAATCCGCATTGATCACAGGTATCACATTTTTAATGAAACGAGCCGGGATCAGTAAACTTGAAAAACTTATCATTGCCGGAGCGTTTGGCGCTTATCTCAACACCTCTGATCTAAAGAGACTGGGTATGATTCCGGACATGGATGATGACAAGATAGACATCGCCGGAAATTTAGCCGGTTCAGGAGCGGTCATGGCTCTTTGTGATGAACGGTATATTCATAAAACCACTCACATGTCGGCTGAAATTGAAACGGTAGATCTCGCCTGCGACACTCAATTTCAAGAGGCATTTATAAATAATCTCAGTTTTCCGGCTTAAAATAAAGGGGTCAGGTCCGCTCGTGACTCTTATTGAAGCTTTTAAACGATAGACATTGATCGGCAACTGGTTGGCTGCGAGCAGCCTTCTCGGCAGGCTCGACGATTGGGACGCTCTGCTGGCAGAAAAGGACGACCTGTTTGCCAAATTCGAGAAAAAAACCAGCAAGCGGCAACGGGCCAGTGGCAAACGAGCGTGTAAAATATGATCATCACAACCGGGCTATGATCTTAACAGGCTTTACCGGCAGATGGTATTCAACATCATGATCGGCAATACTGACGATCACCTGAAAAATTTTATCATGCTGCACGATTACAACGGCTGGCGCTTAAGTCCCGCTTTTGATATGGTGCCGAACATCGGATTTAACCAGGAACACGTTCTTCGAATCGGCATTCAAACCCGGCCGCCGAATACTGAAACGCTTCTTACCGAGATAAAACATTTTGGAATAAAAAGGCGGCAACATGCAATGGGAATCATTGAAGAGGTTCATGTGGCTGTATCAAAATGGCCTGAAATTTTTAGTAATTACAATGTACCGGAAAAGGACGCTGAACGTCTTGGCAAAGATATCGGTCAACGGTTGAAGATAACCTCCTATTGAGAGTGATGTGTTCTCGAATTCCGGTAACGAAGCCGAAAAAATTTTGTTGAACGCGAAATAGAACATAACGGATTGAATCAAAAAATTCTTTCTCAAAAGAAACCCTGTAATGATAAGGGAGAAAAAGTATGAATTACAGCAAAGCAATGGAAACCCTCATATGGAATTTCAGACTGGATTATGACCCCGTAGGCATCCGGTTTGTTTTTGATGAATCTGAAATAGAGTCTCTGACAGTAAGCCACAAAGCAAAATCAAAATTATCTTACTGCCAGTATCTTGCCGCAGCCCGTTCGGCCAAACATGCGCTTTTCATGGAACCGGACCGTCTTTTATGTAAAAATGCCCAACCTGTTTTCGGATTCAGGTCCCTTGAGCGTCACGTCGATGGGAAAAACCACGAGAAATACCTCATAGATTCCGACTTATCCTGGCAGGTTCCCCAGGAAAAGGAACGTTTATCCGAAGGATCCTGCAAAGGAATCTACATGGCACCTATGGAAAACTTCGATGCTATTGGCGTTGATCCAAGCGTTGTTTTCATCATGGTCACTCCGTATCAGGCATACCATATATTAAATGATTACATGGGGGCCATGAACAAACCCAACCTTACATTTTTCGCTACCCCCAATTCTGCTGTCTGTTCGGGGAGTGTCTACACTTTTAATAAAAACACTGCCAACATGACCACCATGTGCGCCGGTTCCAAAACCTCGGGAAAAACTGAAATGAACTACATGAATCTGTTCATCCCCGGCACCCAGATGATCCCCACAGTTGAGCAATTGATCAAACGCATTAAAACCACTGGCGGCCCGTCCCTTCTTGGCAAAGGCGGCCAGCCATGGCCGGGCCTGGATGTCTGTTCGGGCTGCCCCATGGTCAAATTCGAAAAAATATCCTAAGCCTTACAGGCCAAGAATATTTTTGGAAAAGGCGGGTTTTAAAACCCGCCTTTGTTAATTTAACTCCCTTCTCTTGGTATACTTACAAATCTAAAGAAAAGGGAAAGGGGGTCAGGTCTGCTCTTGACTCTTATTGATGCTTTTAAACGATAATAAGGGGATTGAATATTGACGTTCTATCCCTTTTTTTAAACCGTTTTTCGTTTGCCCCACTCCCAGAGCCGCACGAGCGTGTTAGTCTTGATTATATAAATCAGATGGCAATAGTAAAAAGCTTGACTTTTAACTTTAGTATTGTATATATTCTGCCCATGCTTTAAGTCCATGGGGAGCATGAACGACACCATGCCGAGTTCGAGTGTCAGGAAAAACAAGATACGTTTCTAAATACGAACCGCTGAAAAGGTAAAGAAGGAGAAATGTATAAGATTGTCAGGCTATGAATGAGGAAGCGAGAGTTGTTTTAAGTTTAAACATCTCATAGGTTGTTTTGACAAAACATTGTCTAAACGATGGGAACCTCAGATTGTTCTTGATTTTACTAATTTATATTAACCCAGAAGAGAGGGTCATATGAAAACGTTCTTAAATTCTATGTGTGTTGTTGCTCTGATTTCTTTATTTTGCCTCAGTCATGCCTATGGACAACCATCCGCACATGATAAGGATGCAAAATTAAACAAAGTTAAATCCGAAATGATAAAATTGATCAAAGCCGGAAGGGACATGGAACAATATCGCACATCCATGGATGATCCTGAAAAAGCCAAGTTATGTGAAGAAAAAATGAATCAATACAATCCCATTGAGCAGGAAATCATAAAAGATCTGGAAGCACTCTCCCTAGGCCACGACATGAAAATGTCCATTTTTGATGTTATCAACTGTACGTCATGCTTACCAGAAGCACTTGAATCATGTCACGAAGCCGAAAAAATTTTGTTGAACGCTAAATAGAAAAAAAATGAATGAATCAAAAAATTCCTTCTCAAAAGAAACCCTGTGCAGAATGCTACCTGATGTGATACACACATAAAAAAACAAACAAGCAAATAAACCATTATTTCATTCATTCACAGAGAACTATGAACCTGAAAAAAGATGCGTTACTCCTTACTCTGATCCTGACGCTGTGCATGCTGTCATGCACTCCCAAAACAATTCCCAACGGCTCTCCCGATGTCCAGGGATTCACCGTAAAGGCGGTTGATTCGCCCCTGCTTTCCCTTACCGGCCCAGAGATTCCGGAAACGAAAAACAACGTGGCCCTGCTTGATGTGGGGGAGGAAGCCTTACTATTGAGGATTCACCTTATCCGTGCGGCCCGTCATTCCATTGCCATGCAGACCATCATATGGATGAATGATGAAACCGGCCGGTTGCTGATGCATGAAATGATCCGGGCGGCTAAACGGGGGGTCAGGGTCCAATTACTTATCGATCATTTTGTATCGGAAAAGCATCCCGAGATTGCGGCTTTTCTGGCAACAGTTCACCCCAATCTGTCCATAAAGATGTACAATCCCATTGTGGGACCGTTTTCAGAGCACCGAATCAACCCTTCGGCCGTGGATAAGCTGACCCGGTTGCTCAGCGGGTTCAATAAGGTCAACCAGCGCATGCACAACAAAGTGTTTATCGTGGATGACCACGTCGGCATCACAGGAGGCCGAAACAACCAGAATGCCTATTACGATCAAGCCAGGGGTATGAACTATCGGGATCGAGATATCCTTGTCACTGGGCCCGTGGTCAAGGAATTGCGTCAGAGTTTTAACGCGTTCTGGTCATTCAAATATTCCATCCCCCTTAAATCCCTTGTGGATATTAACGACGTTCAAATTAAAACCTGGACCACGCCCAAAGATTTCGCCTTTCACGGCATGTTTGGCGAGATGTTGGCCGATGCCGACAATTATCATAAGATCAAGGCTTTGTTTTCAGATCACCTTCACCCTGTTGACCACGCCTACTTCATTGACGACAATCCCGGAAAGAATGAGAAGAAATGGCTGGGCAGATTTATGGGGGCAGGCAAAATCACCATGGAACTGGCCCGTCTGGTTTCCGAAGCCAGGGATAATATCTATATCAACACACCGTATCTGGTGTTAACGGACCCCGCCATCACCCTTTTCAAAGAGATACGGAAAAAGCATCCAGACATGAATATCCGCATCGCCACGAACAGTCTGGCGGCCACCGACAGCTGGCATTGCTACGCCTTGTCCTTTCAGCAGAAACAGACCATGCTCCAGGACCTTAAATTTCACATCTACGAATTCAAGCCCCTTCCCGGTGATATGAGAACGTATATGCCCGGTTACGACACATTAAAGGCAAGACCTTTTACACCGGCTGAAAAAAGGGAATTCGGTGAGGCCCGAGTTGAAGAAGACACCAGCCTTCAAAGGCCTCCCCACCCCGGTGAGCCTTATATGTGCCTGCACGCAAAAACACTTGTAATCGATGACGAAATCACCTTCATCGGGTCATACAACCTGGATCCCCGGAGCGAAAATTTGAACACCGAAGTGGGACTTGTCGTTCGTGACAAGGGATTTGCCGCCCTGGTAAAAAACAGTATCGCCAAGGACATGGCCCCTCAAAACAGCTGGGTGATCGCCAGAAACAAGTACCCCCTCGGCCTGGGTGCTCCCAACACCATCCTTTCGGATTTGTCTCGGATTCTGCCGTTGGTCGACCCCTGGCCCCTGCGCTACGCCGGATCTTATGAACTCAATGATAACAAAACACCGTTGGAGTCCGACCATGACGATTTTTACGACCATTATCATTACGTGGGGAATTTCCCGGACATTCCTCTGGACCGAAGCGGTAAAGTCATCGGCACACTGATCACCAAAACCCTCTTTGGATTTGTCAAACCTTTGCTATGAAACCGAAATGAACTACATGAACCTGTTTATTCCCGGAAGCCAGATCATTGCAACCGTGAAGCAATTAGTTAAACGTATTGAAGAAACCGGCGACCCTTCCCTTCTGGGTGAAGGCGGCCAACCCTGGCCCGGACTGGATGTATGTGCAGGATGCCCCATGGTCAAATTCGAAAAAATATCCTGATTTTTTCTGAATCAGGCATGATTGGGAAGGCGGATTGAAACTCCGGCCCTGGAAGACAACCGCCTTCCCTTGAGCTGCCTACAAATGCGCACCGGTTGGGCCTGGATTATCTATTTCGTGCCTCTGTATTTTGACCAGAAGCTGTGCTTTTTACCATGGGATTGAGTAAGCCCTTCGGCATAGGTTTCATGATGATCAAAATGACGCCAGTCACGAATTGACGGTGCCAAGGCATCCAGTTTTTTAAGATATCGAATCCCATGGGGGTAAGCCTTGGTGTATCCCCGCTCCAAAATGGAATCCAGCAGACTTCGGTATATCAAACTGGCCACCAGTGAGCGATCTTCCAATTCCATGGGAGCCACAAAAGAAAGCAGGCTTTCATAATAATGACCGTTCAACTGATCGGCTCGCTCAAGCAGATAGGTTTCCGCTTCGTCGAACTTTCCCATGGCAATGAGGAATTCAGCATCACAGTCCCTGAGTTTGTTTTCAGCTAAAATATCGACCACTTCTTCAGCCACAACCTCATCTTTCTTATCATGGCCAATCACGTCCAACAGGCCTTCAAGACTTTTCATAGAGGGATAGCTTTTGAATTTCTCAAAAAGAATTTCGGCTAATTTGCCCGTATCGCCCCACTGCTCGTATATCTCGAGGTACAACTTATCCCGTTCATACGACTGATACGCTTCTTCCTTGGGGATTTTTTCCAGCCAGGAAAAAGCAGTCTGACTATCGCCACTTTCCAGATAAACACGGGCAATATCGACTTTCGCTGCGGTTGGAACATCTCCCCACGCTGCAATGCGGGTTTGCTCAAAAAGGGGTGCATCCTTGATTTGACGGGCCAAGAGTTCAATCAGAATCAGAAAGTGATGTTTCTTATGCTTATCAGCCTCGTCATCACCCAAGGCTTGAAGCGTTGAAATCATACCACGGATTTCCGTCTCAGGAAGGTATGACTCCGCACACTCCATCAGCGCATCCCGCACCCCGTAATTGTCATTGAGATTCAGTGTGAGAACCATCTTGGCGATTTTCCCTTTGTCCTCACAGCGTGAGGCATAGTCAACGAACAGATCCTTTGCATCAAAGCGGTATACATCTCCCACATTCCCGCTGGAATCATCGCAATTGCCGATGACACCCTCGTCCGTTTCATAAAACAAAACCACCAGCGCAGCCCCAGTGAGAGGATCGCTGACACTATCCTTCATATCTTCAAGCAATCCTTCCAGGTCACGTGCAAAGCCTGCGGATTCTCCCCAGCGGACAAACCGCCGGGACCGCTTCAGGCTGGACAATTTTTTCTTGAACCGCTGGATGTTTTCTTTGGGGCCTGCAAGCATACTCGTCACCCGTTCTTCCACGGCATCAATCCGTTCAGCCAATACCAGCAAGACGTCAGCCAGACACTCGGCCCCCAGATTCATTAATTTTTCTTTTCGATCCTTTTTCATTTAATTTTTCCTGAAAGTTCGGCCGATGGGATAAGCCAAGAATCGTCATCAGGTCATGGCCCGATCTGTCCCCCGTCCAGGGCTTGAGCCAATTCCTTTACTTGGTCGTTTACTTGATCGCTTACTTGGTCTGTGGATACTGATAACGGGTTGATCATGTGAGCTTTTTTATTTACCACGAAACACACGAAAAAGGGAAAGCAGACCCGGCCAGACGATCTCCAGCAACAGTTTCTCAAGAATAAAACTGTGCCTCTTGTGCTGCCCTCGCCAACACATCGCTACTGTTGTTTATAAAAGCAGATAAAGCGGGTTTTTTAATTATATTTAAAAATTCAGCCTCATCGGCACTTAAACCTGCAAAGTAAGTATCTCTTTTTGTCTTTTCGTCCAAACCCTTTAAACTATCATCACTCAAATACCGCCAGTATGCTTTATACCATTTCCGGCAGGTCGAGAAACTCAAGTACATAGGGCGATTTCAACACATGAATCGGGTTCAAACTCTCACCGGGCAATCGTTCCCGGCAGACAGGAAGCAAGCCCGACTCGCCATGATTTGTGAGGATGCGTTCATAGTAAGATGACTGAATCTGACGCTCAAGCTGCGCTTTGGTCCAACCGCATTCTGCGGATTCCTGTTCATAAAATGCCCTGGCTTTTTCATCGCTTACCCGCATCAGAGCCCGGTAATGCGACCAAGAGAGTTGCGGATGAAAACCATAAACCCATTCAGTACCTGCCGGGTACTGATTTGAGGGCAGGAACGATTCGTGGCTGCCATGACTGTCTTTTTCAGTATCCGGAGATTTAGTACCCGCCGGGTACTGAATGTCCAAACGAGACTGAAACACCTGATACAATTTTCGAAAATTCTGGAGATTGGGCACAGAAAAGCCCGATCCATAACGCGAATTCAGGTTTACAGACAACTCTTCCAAGACCTGTTTCCCATATTCCGCCCGTGGTTCGCCGCCTTGAATCTCTTCAAAAATTTCCCGCCCGATGAGCCAATAAGCTATAACCATATTGGAATTCACCGAGCAGACGACGTTCTTCATAGCCTGTTCGAGAATGGCACTAATCCGGTCAAACAAGCTATTTTCCACCTGTTTTTTCCTTTCGTGCCTTTCGTGTGTTTCGTGGTCACCCATTGCCGATCATCTCCTTTAACGCCAGCAGTTCCCGCACAATTCCGCTCTTCACCGTGGCAAGATCCTCTTCACTGGCATCGCCCACTTCGGCCTTGATCAATTTATCCAAAATCAATGAAGGACTTTCGTATTCCATATCTTCAAAGACATCTTCACGATAACGGCTGAAGCTCAAATCATAACCTTCATCTTTGCTTGCTTCCCATGAAACCACAAACCATTTTTGCGTTCGGTCCGTGTCTGTTTCTGGATTGCGTGCGTGGAATTTTTCGATGATGTCCTGTAGATCGCCATGCCCGTCTTTTTTGCTGCGTTTGTCATCCAGAGAATAACCGTCATCCCCCATGTCATAAAACCAGGTGTGTTCCGTGGCCGGAGTTCTGACCGTGTCTTTGGGACCCCATATTTTGGTAAAAAGAAGGATTGCGGTGCTGACCCCGGCATAGGGTTTAAACACACCGCTGGGCATGGTGATCACGGCTTTCAGGTCGCAGCGTTCCACCAGCAACTGCCGCAGACTCTTGAAGGCACCGCCTGAACTGAACAACACCCCCTGAGGCACGATCACACAAGCAGTTCCTTTTTTTTTCAGCATCCGATGTCAGAAGGGTTGAACCTTTATTGAAGGCCAACTGGGTTAAAATGTACTGATAGGCTCCCAGCAAAAAACCGCCAGTCCCACAGGCCGGATCGGCAATGCGGTGACCCAATTGAGGCTGAACCAGTTCGGTCATCAGCTTAATGATATGGCGGGGGGTTCTGAACTGACCGTTTTTTCCAGAAGAGGCAATTTCAGAGAGCAGCATTTCATAGACATCTCCCTGAATATCCTGAAAGGCATGACCCTTTTCGTTGGAGTCTTTTGCCATAATATCAAAAATCTCGTCGATGGTTTTCACCGCCTCGACCAAGAGGGCCGGTTTGGGGATAATAAACACCGCGTTTTTCATATGATGGGTAAAGTTAGAGTCCGTCCCATTCATGTCTTTGAGAAAGGGGAAAACCTTGTTTTGCACATGCAGGAGCATCTCTTCGGCCTTCATGTCTTTGAACTCACTCCACCTTAGGGTGTGCCGTTCCACCCTAAATGGCTTTTGGTCTTTCTTCAACTTATCCCTGTGTTCCGGAGGAATCCAGAAGCCGTCAAATTTCGAAACGTATCGTTTACCCGTTGATTTAGTATCTGACTGTTTCTTGTACAGATCCAGTGTGTCCAGCCGTTTCATAAACAGAAGATAGGTGATTTGTTCAATGGCAGTCAGTGGATTGGAAATACCGCCGCTCCAGAATTTATTCCACAGCTGGTCGATTTTTAATTTAAGCTCGGGGTTATATTGAAGCATGGGTTTTCTCTCTTTATTTATCGCCTTTAAATAAGGTGTGACTTTTTGTGGTCAGTCGGTATTTCTGCATACTGCATCGGGGTGTGTCGGGCTTGATCATTACAATCAGACCTTTTCCAATGCAGTTAATAAATTGGCCTTAAGATATTGTTCATGATCTTTAAGCTTCAAATTCTCATGAAACTCATGTCGGCTCATGCCTCCGGAAGGGATTCTTAACAAATTAACATCCAGAGTAGCTTCCGGGGTGACTTCCGGACACAGTGGTCTGTGGTGCCCTCAATTTCAATAGAAGGATACTTACCTAATCCGCATGCTCAAATCAACGGCACGGGCCTGGTGGGTCAACGCACCGGAGGAGATGATGTCAACCCCGGTGGCGGCAAGGTCTTTGAGACGGTCTTTGGTCACATTACCGGAGACTTCCACCAAAGCGCGTTTAGCGATGAATGCCACGGCATCTCGGACCTGATCCAGATCCATATTGTCAAGCATGATCACATCAGCGCGAGCATCCAGGGCCTGCTGAATCTCGTCCATGGTAGTGACCTCCACCTCAATCTTGACCAGATGGGACACATGGTGACGAATTTTATCCACGGCATGTTTAATGCCTCCACAGGCAGCGATGTGGTTGTCTTTGATCAGTACTCCGTCTGAAAGGGACATGCGGTGATTGAAAGCCCCGCCCACCCTGACGGCGTATTTTTCAAGGACGCGCCAGCCGGGAATTGTTTTTCGGGTATCCACCAGCCGGGCACGTGAACCCGCCATTTCATCTGCGTAGCTTCTGACATTCGTGGCAATACCGGAAAGGCGTTGGAGAAAATTCAGAGCGGTTCGTTCACCTTTGAGCAAGGCTCGCATCAGACCCTTAAATTCCATGACGGTTTCACCTGTTTTCACTGTGTCACCATCCTTAAAAAACGCGGTGATATCAGCACAGGGGTCAAGTGTTTTAAAAACCTGTTCGGCGATGCACGCTCCGGCAAGAATCAGATCCTGCTTGGCCACAATATAGCCTTCACCTTTAGCATCAGCTTCAATGGCGAAGTCGGATGTGATATCACCGGACCCGATATCTTCGGCAAAGGCAAGTTCAATGAGGTGTTTTATGTTTAGCTCCATGTGTATCTCTATAATGCAATAATAGAATGTCTACGACTAACACCCAATATGGAAATTATACAATCTCATACGATAGCAACTCATTTAAAAATATTTTATTCAGCCATCATTCCATTGATCCAGAGTTCGGATTCGCTAAGATCAAGTTCATCAGACCAACTTATACCAAAACCATGTTTATCTGCTTTGACTGACATGAATAGACTGTCGTTTAATAGCGGTTTGAAGGTCTCGTCTTTCATCAATGGGGTGCAATCGTATATTTTACTAATATTATTCGTAAATGTTATAAAAAGGCATTTATTCGCAATGGCCTTGACGTGCTTAATTTTAGGATAACTCATCACATTTCTCCTTAATCGAGCCCGGGGAGGTTCTTAAAATTTTGCGTTTGCCACATTTCAAGAAGGTCATTGGGAATGCCTTCACACGAAATTTATCCGACACCAAGGGATGTTAAACTTAGTGTTGGGCTTGTTTGATCTTTTCTATATTTTCCATGTATTTATCCAGCTTTTCACTGGCTTCCTGGTGCTGGGTCCGGACCTTTTCCACCACATCTTCAGGGGCCTTGCCCATAAAATCCTCATTATTGAGTTTCCGTGAAATCCCTTCCACTTCCTTGGAAAGCTTGGCAATGGCTTTTTCAAGACGCGCAGTCTCTTTGTCAAAATCAATGACACCCGTAAGTTTCACAAACAGGCTCCCGTCACCCACAATGGCTGTGGCAGATGATCGGGGTTTTTCTCCCACAGGGGTGATCTCAAATGCATCCAGCCTTGAAAGAATCATGATCAGGTCTTTGTGTTCTTTGGCTGTGTTTCGAACCATGTCTGCATCACTCTGGAACTGGGCGGTAAGGTTCATGGATGGAGCAATATTCATCTCGCCCCGGATGTTTCTAACGCCTGAAATGACGCCCATGACCAGATCCATATCCTTTTCGGCTGTCTCATTGACCACAAGACCCTCACGATCACCGGGATAGGTGGCGGTCATGATGGACCCTGTCACACCTGGTATTTTCCCCCAGATTTCTTCGGTGACAAAGGGAATCACCGGATGGAGCAAAATCAGGGTATCCTTGAGAACCCTGTAAAGAACAGCCTTGGATGCGTTCATACAGGCATCGCCATTTTTACCGTAAAGGGCTGGTTTGGAGGCTTCAAGGTACCAGTCACAGAATTCATTCCAGACAAATTTATACAGGGCGTTGGCGGTTTCATTGAAACGGTATTCATCCAGAGTCAGGGTCACCTCATCAGTGACTTTCTTCAATTTGGACAGGATCCAGTGATCCGCAAGGCTCATATGCTCCATGTCCAGTTCAGGATAGGCCTTATCCAGATGCATAAATGAGAAGCGAGCCGCATTCCAGAGCTTGTTGATAAAATGGCGGTAGCCGTCCACTCTGGCCAGAGACATCTTCACATCACGACCCTGGGCTGCAAAGGCGGTGAGGGTGAATCGAAAAGCATCGGTTCCGTAACTGTCGATGACCGTCAGGGGATCAATGACATTTCCTTTGGATTTGCTCATTTTCTGGCCTTCTTCATCCCGGACCAGGGCATGGATATACACATCCTTGAAAGGCACTTCATCCATAAAATGCAAACCCATCATCATCATACGGGCCACCCAGAAAAAAAGTATATCAAATCCCGTCACCAGGGTAGATGTGGGGTAAAAGGTCTTTAAGAGGCTTGTCTGATCTGGCCATCCCATGGTGGAAAAGGGCCATAGGGCTGAGCTGAACCAGGTGTCCAGCACATCCGTGTCCTGGTTTAGATTTGTTTTGGCACAGGAGGGACACACCGTGGGATCGTCCAGCTCAACGATGATCTCACCACAGTCATCACAGGTCCACACCGGGATCCTGTGTCCCCACCAGATCTGGCGGGAAATACACCAATCCCGGATATTGTTCATCCATTCATAATAGGTTTTGGTCCAGTGCTCGGGAATAATCCGGGTTCTCCCCTCTTCCACGGCTTTGATGGCTTTTTCGGCCAGGGGCTTTGTGCTCACAAACCACTGTTTGGACAGATTGGGTTCGATGATGGTCTTGCAGCGATAGCAATGCCCCACGCTGTGGGCATGGTCATCAATTTTGACCATCAGGCCGTCTTTTTCAAGGGCTTCAACCGCTTGTTTCCGACATTCTTCCCGGGTCAATCCTTGGAAGCGTCCGGCCCCTTCAAGCATGAAACCTTCATCACTGATTACCTTGGGGCTTTCAAGATTGTGTCGTTGGCCAATATGGAAATCGTTGGGATCATGGGCCGGGGTCACTTTCAAGGCTCCGGTTCCAAAACCCATCTCCACATAGGAATCACGAATTATCGGAATCTCCCTGTCGGTAAGAGGCAGTTTGACGGTTTTGGCCGTAATATTATTATAGCGTTCATCATCCGGATTAACGGCCACGGCGGTATCACCGAACATGGTCTCGGGCCTGGTGGTGGCCACAACAAAATGGCCTGATCCGTCAGCAAAGGGGTATTTGATATGGTAAAGCTTGCCCTGCTTGTCTTCGAAATCCACTTCAAGATCGGCCAGGGCCGTGTTGCAGCGAGGGCACCAGTTGATAATGTAATTGCCCCTATAAATCAAGCCCTGTTTGTATAACTCCACAAACACCTTACGAACAGCTTTGGAAAGGCCTTCATCCATTGTAAAACGTTCCCGGTCCCAGTCACACGACGCACCCATCCGCTTCAGCTGATTGATGATGGCATTTCCGGATTCCTCTTTCCAGGCCCAGACCCTTTCAACAAATTTTTCCCGGCCGATTTCATGGCGTGAAACACCTTCCGTGGCCAGTTTTTTTTCAACCACATTCTGGGTTGCGATTCCGGCATGATCTGTTCCGGGCATCCACAACACATTATCTCCACGCAGACGTCTGTACCGGCATAAAATATCCTGCAAGGTGTTGTTCAATGCATGACCCATATGAAGGACACCGGTGACATTGGGCGGAGGAATCACAATGGAAAAGGCTTTTTTCCCTTGTTTTTCTTCGGCGCAGAATAATTTTTCCTTCATCCAGTATTCATAACATCTCTGTTCAACATCATGGGGTTCATACCCCTTATCCAGCTGTTCTGTACTCATAACTAACGACCTCGAATTTTTTAAAAAATCATACCTCATATAATAAAAACTGGGAACTATGATCTAATTCCCAGTTATCATTAAAAATGAATTTTATAGTATGTTTTTAAGGTTTTTACAATTTTATTTATCTTCAGGTTGTACCAGAAGACCTTTCAGCCGCTCAATATCCTGAGAAACGGTTTTACCAATGACTTCGGTCAAAATGGCATCAATTTTTTCTCCGTACAGTTTCCTGAGAACACGCTCCACAGACTGGTCCAGCTGTTCCTGTGATACGGTGATTGTCTGGGTAGCTCCTTCTCCTTCTTGATTTTCACTGGGAATTTCGAATCCCAAGGACTCAGTAATACTTTTTTTGTCATCGTGCTTGTGACTGCTGATTTCCTTATCAATTTCATCTTCCAGCTCTGAGAAGCCAATGGTTTCTTCCAAGGCAGCCCCTGGAACATGGCCATCATCCCAGGTGATATCCATAAGGTCTTCCTGGGTTTGATCCAGCTGTTCTTCGGTTGAATCAGAAACGATATCTGACAAATCCAGGAATTCATCCACCACAGTATCATCGAAAACCAAGGAGTCCATATCTTCGGAATCGGGAACAGATGATATTTCCGCAGTATCATTAAGAGTATCTTCTTCAACATCCATTCCAAGGAAATCATCCAGGTCATCCTCTTTTGCATCCATCTCCACGGTATCGTCCAAGGACGATCCGGATACATCGGAATATTCCCCATCGGCATAATCACTTAAAGCCTCCAGATCTTCTGGCACAAGAGTCAGATCGATAATCTCATCATCCATATCATACGTATCAGAGGACGAAAATTCTGAGGTTTTAGGTGTATCTGAAAGAGGTACCCTGAGGTTGTCTGATGTTTGCTCTGCAAAACTGTCAAAATCAAAATCACCCTTGACCGGTTCGGCATTGATGATGGTGGGTTGTTTTTCATCAGATATCGGAATTTCTGATAAATCGAATTGCAGATTATCACTCGTTTGCTCTGAAAAAGACGCAAAATCATTATCTTGAACAGTTAATTCCGGGAAATCAGATGTCAATTCATCCAGAATCTGTGTAGGCGGTTCCATCTGATCAGAAACGTCCTCGGCGTCATCAGCGTATGTCAGGTCAAGAAGGATCTCTTCGTCTATGGTCATTGTGGCTGTATCGGTAAGATCGAGGATCCCGTCATCCAGGGTCTGATCAGCCGAATCGGTCAGTTCAAGTATTTCAGCATCTTCATCCACTGTCGTTGTCAGATCGAGGATCTCATCGTCCAGGGTCTGGTCAGCCGAATCGGTCAGTTCAAGTATTTCATCTTCGTCATCTGCCGGTATGGTCAGATCAAGAATTTCATCGTCCAGCGTCTGATCAGCCGAATCGGTCAGTTCAAGTATTTCATCATCATCTGTCGGTATTGTCAGATCAAGAAATTCATCATCCAGGGTCTGGCCAGCCGAATCAGTCAGATCAAGGATCTCGTCGTCATCATCAAGTGATCCCATCAGATCCACGAGCTCTTCCTCCATAGTCTGGGTTGAAAATTCATACGGATCCTGAATATCTTTTTTGATTGCAGCGGGAACCTTGTCTTCATCCAGAATTTGAGTCACGGGTTCTGACAAATCTAAAATATTCTCTTCTTCGTCAACCATTACGGGGACGACAGGGCCGTCATCATCATCCAGAATCTGGGTCACGGGATCTCCGAGCTCAATGATCTCATCACTATCATCATCAAACATAACAGGTGCACTGTCTTCAGTTGAATCATCCATGCCGGATAGATCCAACGGTGAACCTTCAGCCATGTTGACCGGTTGCATAAGATCAATGATATCATCGTCATCAAAATCATTGGAGACGCTTGAATGGGACATAATTTTTGTTTGAACGGGCTGGGTTAGGTCAATAATATCATCAGTATCATCAGGAGGAATTGTTAAATCGATTATTTCTTCGTCTTGAACCGTATCGGTCAGTTCTATAAGTTCATCATCAAGGTCAAACAAGTCTTTTTCCGACTGTTTTTTTTCATCCATAAGGGATTGTCTCCAGTGAATAAACGATTCAACATATTTGCTAAAAGTAATAATAATTTGATAAGCATGTTAAATAACTATAGAAAAAAGCTTCAGTAAAAATACCACAAGGTTGGATATGTGTCAAGGCATTTGATATTACTGGATTTAGCTGTTTTACAGAGATTTGCTCATTTAAAACGATGATCAGACCTTTTCTCACCGCCCTCACCCTTTGAAGCCCCCACCCAGCCTGAACGCACCTCCCCTTCCGGCTGATCAAACACAGGTACATAGGGCTTGATGTCGAAAAGTGGCGTATTATCAAGCACGTCTATCCCTTCAATCTCAACCCTATGATCATGAACGGAAAGAAGCCTCACAATTGAAAGTCCTATTGTGTTTGAAAGGCGTTCGGATCACTCCGATGGGGAAAAGCTCAACCATATGGCCTCCGTTAAGGGCGATTCGAGAATCGCCCTTGGTTTTCATTCCATTGGAATCAATTCTACAGATAGGACATGGCAGTTTTCAGATGAGCAATCCAGATCGTCACCATATTGTCGTATTCTGCTGTCCCTTTCATCACCGGCGTGGAGGAAATACCCGCCTTGCCCAAAATATTTTTCCAGGAATCCTCTTCATCTCCCGCCATATCATTCATGGCATGATCACCCGCAACAGACATAAAGGGAACCAGCCAGGCCTTGCTGATCTTTTTTTCCACCATCATGTCTTTGATCTCAGTGATATCGGGAGAGCCTTCCACTGTCCCAACAAACACAAGGGGATCTTTTCTCTGAAGATGAAACATCAGGGCTGCATAAAATGCATTGGACGGATGGGGAGTGCCATGGCCCATCAAGACCACGGCCTCGTTTTTCGTCCTCTGGGGCGGCAGATTGTCAATAATGGCCTGGGTCACGGTTTTCATATCGTCTTCAAGATTCAACAGGGGCTCTCCGACTATGATCTTTTCAAACCCATCGGGCAGGTGGCTGAAGGCCTGAACCGTCTTTACAAGGTCGTCGTATTCTTCGCCCCGGATGGTATGCAGGGACTGGACAGCCACATGGGTAAATCCTTGTTCCATCATCTTGACCAGAGCCATTTCAACGGAATCCAACTGTTTGCCTTGTTTGGCAAGTTTTTTCCGGATAATGGATGAGGTATATGCCCACTTTACCGGAATCGTGCCAAATTCCTTTCCAACCATGTCAGCGATATGATCAAAAGACTTCTGGGCCTGGGGAACCGAGGTCCCGAAGGCCACCAGAAGAATCCCTTTTTTCGTGTCTTTTTTGTGGCCGTGGCTTCCTGCAAAGGTCAATGAAATGGATCCAAGAACAACAACAAGGGACATAAAAATGAATTTGGGTAAACGAGATTGTTTCATGATTTCTCCTATGAATAAAAAAATTAACATGGCCCGGAACAAAAAAATCCCCAGACCGACAATGTCAGTGATCCGGGGATAGCCCTGTTTATCCATAAGATCTTAAACCAGCCTTCTGTCCACGAAGCATCCGGTTCGTACATTCAGGTAGGTCTTCTGACTCTCCTCCCCTTTCAGCAGCCTTCCCGATCCTGGATCAGTGGCGTACATGGCTGAAAGCGTTTCTTCTAAAAAGATGTAAGGATTACAGCGGCGGGCCCGTTCCTGATTTTAACAGGATTCCCGATTATGCCTTTCGGCACCTGAACATGTATTCCTTTTTGCTATATCATGACCATAGGTATGTCAATAAGTTTTTCACCACAAAAAACCAACGCTGCGCTTGCCCAGGATCGTGTCATCAAATAGGGCCGAAGCCGGTTTTCCCGCCATACCAAGACACACATGAAGCGGCAACAAATGCTCTTCACGGGGATGACAGTAGCGCGCCGACGGGGCGCTCTCCCAATTGATCAGGTATTGTTCACGTGTCGCTTGGGCCATGGGGCCGGTGCATACATCAATCAGCCAATCCTGGAAAGCGTCATTGGCTGGATCTTCCCTATGGATTCCTTGAAAAGAAAAGGCTTTCATATTGTGGAATGAAAACCCGGACCCGATCACCAGAATATTCTCGGACATCAATTCCCCCAAGGCTTTGCCCAGCTCTATATGGACTGCAGGATCAAGGCCGCGCACCAGGGAAAGTTGCAGTGACGGAATATGGGCTTGGGGGTACATCAGTTTGAGTGGAATAAATAAGCCGTGATCAAATCCCCGCTGAGCATCAAGGCGAGACGATATCTTATGCTTAAGCAATAAACTATCGACTCTATTGGCAAGTTCAGGACTTCCAGGAGCCGAATAAACGATTTCATAGGATTCATCGGGGAAACCATAATAATCGTAAAACATGGAAGGGGATTGTGCACTTAATAGAGTTGCAACATTTTCCTCCCAATGGGCGCTGATGACGAGTATGGCCTCAGGCTCCCTTAGCCTTGAAGGAAGCTGCTGCATAAAATTTACCATGGTTTTATGGCTTGTATCTCCGAGAATCGGCAAGGGGCCTCCTCCGTGGGAGAAATAGATGATTTGCGCTTGATTTTGAGATTTTTTTTGATTCTTCATTCGTGTTCCGACAGTGCGATCTTTAATCCAAGTGCCACAAAAAGAGCAGCAAATGATCGTTGAAGCCAGACAATGATCTTTGGTGATTTGACCACATACCGCCTGACCCCATGTGCTGAAATGCCATACAGAATAAAAACAACCAAGGTCATCGCCATAAAGGCAACACCCAGAATAAACATATCAAACATGGGTGATGAGGTGCTCGACGAAATAAAAAGTGGCAAAAATGCCAGGAAAAATATGGACAGCTTAGGATTGAGAATATTGATCAAAAATCCTTTGATGATAATTCTCAAATGACCCTGCGTTAATGAAGGGGCATTAAATTTAAGAGCCTCTGTATCGCGCCACATTGACCAGGCAAGAAAAAGCAAATAGAGTGCCCCGGCATACTTAACCGTCTGAAAGGCAACAGCACTCATATGAAGAATGGCAGACAATCCGAGTATGCTTGCAGAAAGATGGGGAATGATTCCTGCGGTGCAGCCTATAGCCGCAGCAATGCTTGCTCGCCAGCCATAAAAAAGACCTGTTGAAACAGTATAAATCACACCGGTTCCGGGAATCAATACCACGACCAGTGATGTCAGAAAAAATTCAGGACTAAACATGTGCATCTCCGATAAAAATTCATCTCATTTACAAGGAATCTGTCTGTGGTTTTTTCATAACATATCGTTTATCAATTTGCATTATATATGAAAAAAAAACCAAAAAAAGCATGAAGCTATCTCAAAAAAAGTAATGTCGCTTGTCATATAATAGTTTCTATGTTAACAAACATGTGACTTAAAAGCGATCTTAAGTTGTTTAGCATTTTTTCTTGTCAATCAACCAGACATGGGCCACCGCGGACATTTTATTGACTCTTTATTGAATGGTGGGTCGCCGTATCAACAGGAGAGTCTGCCGATGCTTTCCTGGGAACACAGGGCTATGCATGGGATACCCAGTCAGATATGCTCATGGCCTTAATCGGCGCCATTACTGCTTTGATATTATTGTCAAAATTACACGACAAACAATTAAGATGAACCCTCAAAAAGTCGACGTATGGCTTGGGAACGATCAATCGATTCCGAATGCAACCATGGTCACATCATCAGCCTGGTCTCTGCTGCCACGGTACATGTCAAAGGCCTTCAATATTTGATCGCATTGCTTGTCCAGAGGAAGTTCACAATGGCTGAGAATTGATTCGTTCAAACATTTTTCACCAAATCTCTGTCCGTTTTGTTCTCCCGGCTGTTTTTTCAGTCCGTCTGTTGATAAATAGACAGTCATCCCGGGTTCAATGCCAATCCGAGTCACGTTTACAACATCATCTCTGGCCGAAAATCCGAAACCCTCTCGAATTTCGTCGCCGGCAATGGTATAAATTTCACGTTTCAGTGTGTATGTCAGGTCCAGACCGAACCCTGAGAATTCAAGATATTTCTGATCATGATTTATCAGACATAAGCCAATATCAAGTCCAATATCCGAAAGGTCTTTGGGAGATACCTGCTTTAATGATTTTCCGATACGCTTGGTCATGGTTTGAAGAATTTGACCTGTATCATAACATTTATCCCCTCGAATGATCCGTTTCAATTCAGAACTTGCAATAAATGTCATAAAGGCACCGGGAACACCTTTTTCCCGGCTATCAGCCACTGCCACCACGGAAATATTATCCATGGCATCCATATAATAAAAATCACCACCCACAATATCTTGGGGCTTCCAAAGTATAAAATTCCTGGGGAAAAATTCCTGCACTTTTTCCTGGGCTGGCAGCATGGACAACTGAATCATGCGGGCGTATCTCAAGCTGCTGTTAATCTTGGTGTTTACCTCATTGATATCCGCAAGAGACCTGTTGAGTTCAAGGGTCCGTTCCTTGACTTTCAATTCCAGGGTTTCATTGGCTTTTTCCTGGATGACAAGGGCATGTTCACGGGCCTCCCTGGCTTTTCGTTCATTGACCAGTGCATGTTCATTGGCAATTCTGGCGCTCCGATCCTGGATATGCAACAATTCCTGGGCTTTGACCCGCTCTCTTTTCTCGAGATTGAGGCGATCCGCCAGGGCAAGAGAAAGGAGCATGACTTCGACAAGTGTTCCGATTTGCATTGAATTTACGGTCCATACACTTCGAGGGATAATACCTACCTTATCCAGACATACAACAATTGCGCTCGTATAGGCGGCAGTCCATGAAATCGAATAATATTTTGCCGGTGAAAAACCTTCTTTCCAGCGTGAAAAAGCAGAGAACAGACCCACAATACTGCAGGACAGACCAAGTAAAATTTCCACTTTGATAGCTATCTTGTATGGAAGGATGATGGATGAGAACGCAATAATTGCTCCTGAGATGGCCAAAAAAACGAATAGTTTATAACAGACAGGACGGCTGTCCTTGAGGCCCAGAAATCCAACGGCAAAGATCGACGCAAAAACAATAATACCGCTTAGAGAAATGATAAGGATCTTGTCATTCCAGAACACACTGTTTGGCCAGAGGTAATGAAAACCAAGCCCATCGAGACTGGCAATAAAAAAATACACGGATAATACGTATAAAACATAATAAAGATAATTGATATCTCTTACGGAAAGGAAAATAAAAATATTATAGATAATCATGATCATCATAAATCCGAAATAACATCCCATAAGTAAAGTATTCGCCTGACTTTTCTCAATAAAATAGTGTTTTTGATAAAGGTTCACAGGGATCTGCATGGAACTTGTGGTCTGAAATCGCATAATTATGGTGATCGGTTCACCTGGTGAAAATAAAATTGGAAAGACAAAATTTGTTTGCTTCATGGGGCGTTGGGAAAAAGGTAATTTATCACCCAGATGAATCGTTTTCATGTCCTTATCAGTTAAAATATATACACGAATATAATCGAGAATCGGGTAACCGATCTCAATAAAAAATTCTTGTTTTTTTTCTCCTTGATTTATAAATCTGCCTTTAAGCCAATAAACAGAATCGGTAAATCCCAAATTCAACGAATTATTGCCTGTTTCCTTCCAATTCAAACCAGCCCCATTGCTTGAATTTATGTCGTTGATCTCAAACACCCCCTCTGCATCTTCAAGATAAGACATGATGGAAACAAGATGTATTTCCCGTGTCTGATCATCCAGACTCACTAAAGGAGGCTGAACAGCCATGACTTTCTGGACAGAAACACTCGCTATAAAAGAAAAAGCAATACTCATCCCCAGTATGATCCACATATGTTTATTCGAAATTTTCATGGGTGTGATATCCGATTTTTATAGGGTTTATTTCACGTTTTAAGGGGCTCAGATTTGCATCTATTCCTAACTCTGCCTATAATTTGTGATCCATTTCATGATAACAAAAAAAGGTCATAGATTAGGTATCGAAGGAGAAAGGGGGGCGCTCCCCGTTAATACACACATTGAATCCCATCATGGTTATGTCATCAACTTGATCTCTGCTGCCTCTTTCGCTTAAGAATATTTCTTTTAATTTTTCCAATTGATGTGAAAAGGGGAGGCCACTGTATTCCTCAACCAATTGTTTTAATCGTTTCGAACCAAACCGCCGCCCTGTTTTTTCAATGAGCTGGTCAGTCAGGCCGTCAGTAAAAAGATAGACTGTCATGTCCTTGGAAAGATCAATTCTGTGAGTGGTATAATTCAAATCAGGCCTGGAAGATATATAACCCACGCTTTTCTTATCGCCCTGGATGGTATTTATTATGTTTTCCTTGACAAAATGAAGATTCATTTTTGCCCCGGCAAAATCAAGACTCTTTTGTTCTAAATTAAAAACGCAGATACCGATATCCAGACCATCATCGGAAATTGCATAAGATGTGTCCTGTTTAAGGCTTTTCCTGACCCTTCTGTTCAACCGGGCAAGGATTTCACCCGGATCAAGGCAATGTTCACCCTTTACAATCCGTTTCAACTCAAAATTTGCAACCAAGGCCATTAATGCTCCGGGAACACCGTGGCCTGTACAGTCTGCCATGGCCACTATAGGGCCTGCATCCAGATCATCAACATAGTAAAAATCTCCGCCAACAATATCCCGGGGCATCCACCAGATAAAATGGGAGGCTAAACATTGGTTGAGTTTATCTTTACCCGGGAGCATGGCCGCCTGGATCATGCTGGCATACTCCAGACTGACCATGACCTCGTTGTTTGCATCACTGACCTGTTGAAGGGTATTATTCAACGCAAGTGTTCGTTCTATCACTTTCTGTTCCAGGGTTTCCGTTGATTTTTTTTGAATTTCAAATGTCTTTTCCCTTGTCTCACGGGCATCTCGTTCTGCTTTCAATGCATTTTCATTGGCAATTCTTGCATTTCGTTCCTGCTCGTGGGCCATATTCTGGGCCCGTGTCTTTTCTTTTTTCTCGATATTCAAGCGATCTGCAAGGGCAAACGACAGCACGATAACTTCAAAGATCGTTCCATATTGAGTTGCATATTCTGTAATTGCGCTTCGTGGAATAATACTGAATTTGTTAAGCGCCAGAATCACACCCCCTGAAAGTATGGCAAAGCAGGCCACCCCATAAAATCGTGCCGGTGTGTAACCTTCAAACAATCTGACGACGGTGATGATCATGCTCCATAAAAATGCGGCCATGGTCAGGAGGATTGCAGCTACTATACCAGTTTTATACGGTATGCTGTAAGCCGAAAAAATAATCCCACCGGCCAGAACACCAATGGAAATAAAAACCAGGTTACTTTTGGGATATCTTTCCTTAACCTTCAGAAACCCTGACGTAAAAAGACAGGAGAATAAAGAAACCCCACTCAAGGTCACCACAAGCACCTGATTATTCCACCGGATACTTTTAGGCCAGATATACTGATAGCTGAGTCCATTCAAGCTGATCAAAAACAATGTCATGCAGGTCACATATAATACAAAGTACAGATAGTTCTTATCTCTGACAGAGAGAAATAATATAAGGTTATACAGGATCATGCTGATCATGGAGCCGTAATAAATGCCAAGAACGATCAACTCCGTCTGGTTTTTATCGAGGAAATAGTGTTGCTTATACAAAGTCAGCGGGATCTGCATGGAACTTGAGGTCTTGACCCTGAATAAAATTTCCAGTGATTCTCCCGGGGAAAATGAAAGGGGGAAAACAAAATTACGGTGTTCAATGGGTCGACTGTAAAACGACAGATTATCTCCCATTTTTACTTCAGTCGTTTCAGTGTCCCGGATCGTATACACCGTGATATCATCAAGAACAGGATAGGCGATCTCAATTAAAAACGTCAGATCACTCAGGCTGATATTTTTACACACCCCTTTTATCCAGTATACAGAATTTGTATAGCCAAAATTAAGGATTTCATTTTGATTTTTTTCCCAGTCCCTGACGTGGGTACCTGAAGAAAGGTCGGGCTCAGTCAAAATTCCCGTCTTATCCTCCAAGTAGACCATCTGTTGTCCAAGGTTTACGGACAGAGTGTCGTCATCGAGAATAATCTCCTGGGCATTGGAAACCGCTGTCATTCCAGCAAAATAAAACACCATTAAACAAAATAAAATTGATCGCATGACTAAATGGAGTTTTGAAATCATCTGATTTTTTCCTGTGGGGATTTTTAATTCCGGGGAGCCCAGAAAGGTTGAGCATTTAAATACAATCAGTCTCTGATTCACATTATATCGAAAACAATAAATAATGCAAGACAATAATGTCATGGAATAATTAGTCAACAGCTTCCTGCTCAACCATCAGCGGCAACCACGTGGCAAGTTTGTTCCCCAAACCCCGTTTACTTAAAAAAGCCATATCGAGGTTATCGCCAGACCCTTCGACCATCGCATTGGCCACATAAACAGCCGTTGCAGGACCCAATCCTTCCTCCTCATTCAGGGAGGGCAGGTGATGATAAAAAATGGCATTTACGATGGGAAGGGGAAAACCCCAGATGCCTGTGAGATAGGCTCCCACATCCGAATGACTGGTTTTAAAGACCTCTTTTTCTACTGAAACATAGCTCTGCTGGTTCTTTTTATCTGACAGGGCAAGTACACGGCTGAAATCATCGGGGAAATTGCTGGCAAGAATCAATTTACCGCAATCATGAAGAATGCCACCCATAAACGCCTGATCCACCGTAGCCTTGTCTTTTTTTTCACAGATGGCAATCTTTCTGGCAAGATGGCCGGTTGCCATATTATGCCTGGAAAGCTGCTCCAGAAACGAACGGAATTTCTTATCAATTTTGACCTTGGAAAAAATTTCATAGTGAAGAACCAGGGCTTTCACCGTTTCAAAACCCAAGAGTGCCACGGCTTGTTCCGGGTTTGAGATATGGGTTGGAAGGCTGAAAAATGCAGAATTCACCAGCTGAAGGATTTTCGTGGTCATGGCCGTGTCATGGGCAATCAGTTGGCTGACTTTTTTCATGGACCCATTGGGGGATCGAAGTTCCTTGGTGATTTCCGTGTATATCGACGGCAAACTGGGCAATGAATCCATGTTGGCCACAGCACGACGAAGATCATCATTAATCAGGAGTCTTTTCATGTCAAAGGCCCTTGAAATTGTAACCTTTAACATTTCCGCATCCGTTGGTTTGGCTATAAACTGGTGAACGATATGAACTGTTTTCATAATGAAATTCCAATCGATTTCACCTGACAACATAATGCGGATGATCTGGGGGTGGTTATTCTTAACATGATCCAAAAATATTAATCCATTCATCTCCTTCATGGTAAAGTCGGACACCACAACATCCACTTGATTTTTTTTAAGAAACTCAAGTGCATCCCGGCCACTCTGGGTAAAACTCATGTTCCATATTCCTTCCATGGGTTTGAGCATCCGTGAGATACCGTTTAATATCTCCTTTTCATCATCAACAAACAGGATATGACGTGCGGATAATGAAACATCTTGTGTGCCTTCATCTCCATGCCCCCGTATACTCTGTGGCAGGAGCATCACGGTCGTGTCCTGGACTTTCACTGGAAGGGTTATGACAAAGGCACTTCCCCTTCCCGGCTGGGTTTCAACGGTCAGCTGCCCCTTATAATCTTCGATAATGGATTTGGATATGGACAGACCTTGCCCGGTCCCCTTGCCCTCTTGTTTGGTGCTGAAGAAAGGGTCGAATATCTGTGGCCCTATGGTTTCGGGTATTCCGGCTCCATTATCACTGATACGCACCTCAAGCATCTGATCCATGTGACGTGCCGTAATAAGAATCAGGCCCCTTCTTTCCGGGTCTGATAAATGAACCTCTTCAATGGCATGGGCCGCATTGATGATTAAATTGACGACCACCTGGGTAAATGCCCCAGGACTGCACTGAACTTCGGGAAGAACCGATGCAAAATCCGTTTTTAGTTCCGCAACCTTTTTCCACTCGTTGCGAGTGACTGTAACGCAGGTTGAAATTGCTTTGAGGATATCCGTTGATTTTTTATTTTCCTGACTCTGGTTGGATAGATTTCGAATGGCAAGTACAATTTCCGAGATTCTCTCAACTCCCTGGAGTGATTGCCGTATACTTTCAGGAAGCTCGTCTTTCAAATAATTTATATCCAGACGTTTTCGTGTATCCATGATTTCGCCTATTACATGTTGTGGAATAGGGATTCCTGGATGGGCCACGAGAATGTCCGCGCAATGGTCCAACGCATCAAACAGGCTCCCCACAGAATCCCCCAGAAAATGGAGATTGTCACCCACATACTGCACCGGAGTATTGATTTCATGGATCACGCCAGCAGCGAGTCGACCCAGTGTTTCCATATTCTTAGAAATTTGCCCTCGTTTCTCGGGCTCGTCTTCTTTCATTTTTTGCATGCGCCGGACTGTCTGCTTAAGGGCTTTTTCAAGGAGGAACACCCTCTTCGCCCTGTTCAAACGAAAGACCAGCTCCTTTTCTTCAACTGGCCTTGAAACCACCTCATCCACCTGAAAGTCATATCCCTTCAATACTTTTTCATCATCCCCTGCGTCTGTAATTAATATCATCTGATTTTTTTCGATAACGTTCTTTTTTTTTATCAGAGATATAATACCTCCAAGATCATTTCCTAAAGCATTCTGGTCCATGATAATAAGGGGAAAGGAATATTTTCCAAGCATGGAGAGAGCCATGGCATCGCCATCTGCATACCTCACCTGGTATCCGGTTGCTTGAAGATTTTTTGTTTTTTCATTGATATCCGGATCCCGGGTCACAACCAGCAGGGGTAAAATAAGGTTTTTATTATTTTTCATGGCCAGGCCCTATTGGAGACCCAGCACGGCGGGCTCCAATGACATATTTTTCAAAATCAAGATCAATCACCGGAACCGTTGGGGGAGACTCTGATTTTTTTTCTCCACGATCCTGATTTTTATTTTGTCTGAGTTCCATGTTTTTTTTCATGGCAGCCACATCTTCCGAAATTTGTTCCGTATGCTTCACAAGGCTATTCAGGGCCATAAGGATCTGGGAGACCATTTCATCCTTTTCGACCAAATCCTTTGACAGATCTCCTCCCTGTATTGAAAGGGCTTTCTGGTTATCATTAATCCTGTCATGTTTTTCGTGGAGAATACTGGCTTTAGCCTGTCTCTCATAACCGGATGTATGTTTCACAGGTTCACGCAGGTAGTCCATCATGCGATGCAAAAACAAATCCATGGAATTATCATCCTTTACCCCGGCATCATGGAGTCTAAGTCGCTCGGCGATTTCTTTGATGCCAAGGCTGGCCATACACTGGGGGAAGACCCGGACAAAGGGTGTCTGACGAGCGACAGCCTCGCTGACCTGTGGATCATCGTTAAGTGATCCAAGAGAGTGTATGGTCAGAGGTAGAAATTTTTGTACCGTATCCCTGAATTTGTTAAAGATCCGCTGACCAAATTCCTTATTTTTACTCCGGTTGACAAGAACAAAGGCCGACTTATCAAATCCGTTTTTATAAAGGACCTTTAAAAGGGAATAGGCATCGGTGAGGGATGTGGGCTCGGGAATCAGAGTAACGATCACATGGGTTGCGGCCATGCAAAAGGCAATAACCTGCTTTGAAATACCTGCAGATGTATCCAAAAGGATATAGTCGTAATCTTCGAGATCGGAAAGAGCACCGATAAGGTTATCCAAAGCTGTGGGTCCAAGATCAGCAAGCATGGAAACACCGGTGCTGCCGGGTATGATATCCATGCCATGAATGTTTTTTATTAAAAGATCCGTAAAACAGCACTGTCCTTCAATCAGATCGACCAGGGTATATTCCGGAACAAGTCCCAAAAGAATATTAATGTTGGCCAGCCCCAGATCTGCATCAAACAGGCAGGTTTTGAAGCCCTGCTCCCCAAGACGAATCCCCAAATTCACCGCCAGATTTGTTTTGCCCACCCCCCCCTTTCCGCTGGTGATACTGATGATTCGTGCCATAATCCGTCCCTTTGGATTTTATATGAAGATCGTTTAACCGACAACAGACGCTCGCAAAACAGGTGAGGCTTTGATTGCAGGAGTACCCGTTTCCATGTCAAACCAGAACGACACACTCTGGCAGTCATAGTCCCTGCAAATCGTATCAAAACTTTCCAGGATAAAGTCTAAAAATAGATCTTTTTTCTTTTCAATAAGGCCAGAACCTGCATCGGTACACAAGGTTGCATAACACTCATAAAGATTGGAGATCAGCCACAACTGGGAACTGGGATCGGTGATGACCCATTTCCCGTTCTCCTGGCAGAGCATATCCTGGCCCATGGATACCCTGTGTGCGGGAGCTTTTAGAATCTCACCGTAGAGCATGGCGTAAAGTTGCTCAAATTTCTCGTCCGTAATCAACACACAGCTCATATTCAGGTGGCTGTATCGGGACATCAATTCATGCATTTTCACAATATGAGCCGGATTCGAAACGGCCAGGGTAAGGTTGTTCTCATTTAAAAACAAAGGGATAATTAAATTTTCCGTGGCATAGATCTGTCCCACAATATCCCTGAGTTCGGCTTCCTGTTTTCCGTTGAAGGTGAACCCTTTTAATTCTCTGAACGGGGTATTAAACTGAATGGATAAAGCAAAATAAAGCTGGGCCAGGGATATCATCCCGTTGCGGAGGAGGATCTGGCCAAGTGAGTCTTTTTTAACCTTCTGTTCAGCAAGATTCTTTTCTATCTGCTCAGGGGTGATGAGATTCTGTAAAACAAGGATTGTGCCCAACTTCAGACTTTCATCACATTTCCTGTACACAAAATTCAATTCCGAAAGACTCACCAGGTGTTCATCCAAAAGTATTTCACTGATGGATTTGTTGTATCGTTTCATCAAAAGAACCTCTTCGAGGTCTTTCCCTCTGATCAATTCTTGTCGTAAGGCCAGCTTCAAGAACGCGACACGATCCATGGCTTCCCGAATAATAAGATTTAACTGGTCCATGGTCATTCGACCTTGGTCAACCAGTTTTTTAAGATTTGGGTTTTTCTCTAAACATTTAAAAAATTCGTCACGTTCATCCTTGGGTATCCAGTTTTTTCCCTGGAGATTCTTTTTAATGACCTTTTGCGTTTCAGGATGAAGGAGCAAATCATTTAGATTTTTATTGGTGATCAACTCGAGTTTTAACAGAATCATCCCCAGGGGCAATTCGGCACGTTTCAGGTTCTTTGACCGGATATCCATAGCTTTTTCAAGGTCTTCTGCCCTGATAAAATCCTGTTCCAAAAGAAGGCTGCTAATTTTTGATAAAGGCTGATTTTGATCCATGGTCATAGATAAGTAATTGAGGGTTCCTTATTTTTTTGTATCGTACATATCGTCTTTCATTTTCGCCGCTTCCATAAGTATCTGCATCAAAGAGGGACGAATCATTTTTTCACGCCTGCGGCACATGTTTTCGATTTCAATGGCTGCCTTGACCCAATTGATGATCCGGAAGGCCGCGTCCTGTCCCGTAAGATTTCCGGTTTCCGCATCCATGAGACAGCCTTTCAGGAAATACATGGTCCCAGAATCCTGGGCAGATTTAATGTTCAATGTGCATGTTTTTTCTTCCATTTCAATCATCTGGAGAAAGGCCGGGATGCTGATTCCGTCGATGACGCCCTTGGGCCCGGAATAAAGTTCTTCAACCACGGTTTCAGTAAAATCGTCCATATGAAAAGGTTTTTCAAAGCAACGATAGCCCGCCTGCCTGTTTACTTTTTCCAGAATGTTCTCATCCAGACACCATGTCATCATCATCACAGGAATATCAGGGAATTCCCGGGTGATTGTATCGAACAATTCCAGGCCGTCAATATCCGGTATCTCCCTATCCAAAACCAAAAGATCGATTTTTATTTGTCTTAATAGTTTTACGGCGACAATGCCTGTATCCGCCGTCACAACATCAAAGTCCTTGTGTGCTTTGACTGAGTGAGACAATAGGGAAAGAATTTCAGGGTCGTCATCCACAATCAGAATTTTTTTCGATCCCGTGGACCTTCTCCCCTGCCCTTCAGCTTTGCGGCGTTCCACGTTTCGTAAATATTGTTCAAGGCCTGAATTGATTGCTTTGGAAAGGATGTTCACCTTGCAGGGTTTGGTCAGAAAACGAAAAATATACCCTTCGTTCACTGCTCTCAATGAGGCCTGAAGTTCCGCGTGACCCGTGAGCATGATACAGATGCTATCCGGCGACAAATCCTTAACCTTAGATAAAAAATCAAAGCCATCCAAACCGGGCATACGAAGGTCCGATAAAACAACGGCAAAGGGGCCGTCCTTATGGAGCAGGGCCAATCCCTCTTCACCCGATGTGACGGTTGCAATGTTAAATTCTTTTCTTAAATTACGTTTGTAAGCTGCCAGGATATTCGCATCGTCATCCACAAACAGGATTTTTTCCAGCATAAGAGCCTCGGTCAAAGGTATCATCAATGAACGCAAACGTTAACGTGAGATCCCTTGGCACCGATAAATAAAAGAAAGTCACTTAAAAGAAAAATAAAATAGGGATTCACTTAGAAAGGATTATGAAATAGCATATTCAAGTCATATCACTCAGGATCATCATTTTTTTTCTTATCCTTATCCATGGTTGCCCCGGGATAGGAAAACATGTTCATAAAGGTTTTGAACGGTGACATCTCTGTCATGGTTTTCTGGGCAACGCCAGACAATTCGGTACTGAATTCAAGCATTTTTCTAAAATGATCGTCAAAGGCTGATTTCTGATTAATATAGTTTTCCATGGTTTTCTGGAGGTGTTTGTCAAAAAACTCACTTAAAATATTGTCGCCGTATCGTATCAAGATATGCAGAAGGGGCACGGGCAAAAGAGCTTTTTTACTTTTTGCTTCTTCAAGGACAATCTGGGTAAGGATATATGCCGTTACATCTTCTTCGGTATTGACATCAATGACCTTGATTTCCTTCATGTCCTTAATCATTTCCGAAACCTGATTGATGGTGATATATTTACTGGTTTCCGTATCGTACAACCGTCTGTTGTTATACTTCTTAATTATTACTTTGCCTGACAATGTCTGTCTCCGTCGTCATGTTATTTTTTAATAGCGTCTGTGTTCATTATTAATATAATGAATGTATCTTCTAATAATGTAAAACAAAATCCTATTGCTTTGCAACATATTTCTATGGAATATTCGTGGAGCAGTTAAAATGCAAATACCCTATGTCTCAAGATATAAAACATTCATGGCCCTATTTTTTCAATCACATTCCAAACGATGACAGGAATATTTTTATTTATTTTTTCATGGTCAAAAAGGTATGTGACGACCAAAGGACGAAACGCCTCTTAGATTTTTACGTTATAAGTCGAAAGGAACAGGAGCACAAGGGTATTCATCCCCTTTTCTCGAGGATCATCCGAACAGCTTCCGCAAATCCCTCCCCTCCTTCATAGGTGGTGACAAAAGCAGGAAGAAAACGCATTCTATCGGTGAAATTCAGAACATTTTTCACACCAATGGAAAAGGGGAAAAATCGGAACATGGGTTCATCGTTGGGTGAGTCTCCGAAATACACAAACCGGTCTTTTTCTTTTTCAAGCTCCATGTTCCAGAGTTCATGGGCAAGCACCCGCGTCATATCCAATTTGCTGTAATCCCCGAACCACCCGTTCACATGAATGGAAGAGACTTTATATGTGGCCCCGTATTTTCCAAAAATGGCGCAAATTCGGTCAATGTCATCCCAGCCAAGCCGGGGGACATCTTCGCAGAAATCAATGGCAAGATCTGCCTCACGGTAGTTCTGGTCCGACGCCAAGGCTGTACCGGGGACATTATTCAACACCTCTGCCCCGATATCTATAAGTCGCTTTCTTTTTTCAATGCGTGTTATATCATCATCCACAAACCGTTTGACAAAACGCCCCTTTTGCTCGTCCACACGGAAATAAAAGGCTCCGTTTTCACCCACCACCGCATCGACGGGCCACATTCGGGCGATATGATCGCACCAGCCGGCTGGACGCCCGGTAATAGGAACCACTTTCAAGCCGGCGTGCTTCAGTTGCCACAGGGCAGTATAGGCCGAGGGAAGGATCTTTCCGGAACTTGAAAACGTATCGTCAATATCAAAAAAAACACCGGTGATATGACGGATCTGGTCTGATGAAATGCATGAAATGGAAGGGATCATAACCGCTGGGCTTTTGTTAAAGGGTTAGAATAAGATGGGTTTAAAACGTTGTAGGGGCACGGTGTGCCGTGCCCTTATGAAACGGGCTCTATTTTGTTTTTCGACTTTCTTCCATGGCAACGGAAATGGCGGAGGCTGCGTATTCCACAACCGATGCTGCCGTCGCAATGATAACGATCCAGGAAAAAAGATGGGTGGTCCATGAGCCGGTGAAGTTCCAATACACCGGACCCAGCAGAATAAAGAACGCTCCAACGCCTTGGACAACGGCTTTGATTTTACCACTTCGTTTGGCTGCAACAGACCGGTTGTGTTTGGTCAAAATGATCCGTGAATAAGCCACGGTCACATCCCTCAGTGCCATGACAAGTGGCACGAGAAAAATGATGTAATGGGTTGCGTTGTACTGGGCCGAAGCCATGGACCAGAAAACAATCAGACGGCTCACACTGTCTGCATAGGGGTCCAGCATGGCACCCTGCTCACTGACAATACCCAGTCTGCGCGCACTGAAGCCATCCAGCAGGTCAGACAATTCAATCAGCCCCAGCAGAATCAGACAGAACAGAAGAACGCCGTATGACCATTGGGAAAAATTTAAGGTCAGACCGAAAATAATGGCCATTGGAATTCGGGACAACGTCAGAAGCTGCACTAAGACAAAATTGGATTTCACGATTCAATTCCTTGAAATATATGATGAACCCCTGAAGGTTTGTTTAAAAACAACAGTAAACCCTTGTATTTAAAAACACAAAGACTCTTTATATATTTTTTTGAAGTTTTGTCAACAGGAAACAGGAACACAGGCCCTGGGAATAAGGACATTCAGGCCCCTTTAAATCAAGCGTCTGTAGACGATCTCCCTCTTTAAATCACATGGAAAAAACCTGCTTTAGGCTGCCTTTTTTCTCTTTTTTTCTTTACGTATTTCCGGTGAGAATGATTCCAGAATTTTCAATTTTTCAAGGAGCGGCGGCAGTCCCTTATATAACTGCCCTTGAAGGTTCCTGGTAATTTTTCTCATACCATCCACCTTCATCACGCCACCATGGGCCAGCAAAAGGGTTTCAACCTTAAGATCGGATATGCGGTCAAGACTCGTTGTCATCTTATCTTCCAAGGGCACCGGGAAAGGCAGGAGCATCTTGCCATTGACACAGAGTATCACGTCTGCGGCATACAAGAGTCTGGCATTTTCATTATATAGGACGATGTCATGGTTGGTATGCCCGGGTGAATGAAACACGATCCAGTCTTCGAATCCCGGGAGCAATGCAGAATCATCCAGGGGGTAATCATAAAAAACCTTCCGGGGATAAAAGATATTCTCAAAAGGCTTACCCGTGGCCCTGGCCACATGAAAACCAAGCAGGGTATCAATTTTATGCTGTATGAAACCCCAGGGGCCCTTGTACCATTTATTAATGGCCCTGGGAGCCGCCAGTTTAAGGCCATATTTACGGCTTATTTCAGGGGAACCTCCGGCATGATCCGGATGGGCGTGGCTGGCCACCACCAATTTCACAGATGACATATTCCGATTAAGTTTCCGAGTGATATAGGATTCTATTTTCCAGACATCATTACGACAACCCCCATCCAGAATCAGAATTTTATCCGGATAAACCGCAAGAAAAATCGTTGAAATATGTCCATTTATCTTATGAAGCGTAAACTCATCAAAAACTTTATTCATGAACGTTCATCCAAATTCTCCGTTAAAGTTAAAGCTTACTTTAACATTAAGTTCATTTATTCAAACTGTCAATCAATTTTATGAATAGAATCCCATCAAACACGGATGAATATAATTTGACAGCCTGTAAATAGTCATTATTAGACATGATTTCTAAGCTTCAATTCCAGGGGATGGGGATTCAAATAAATCTGATCTTTGAGGTATGCTTGATCATATTTTCTTACATAATGGTTGATAAGGGTCATGGGAACGATCAAAGGAATAAGACCTGAACGATAATGATCAATGATATCGAGAAGCTCTTTTTTCTCATCGGATGAAATCCATGTTTTGAAATACCCCATGATATGGTGGAGAACATTCACCTGTTTGGCCACAGTGGCCTTGAGAGCCATGGTTTCAAATAAAAGGGTCTCATAGATCTGATAATCATCCATAAGCTTATCTCGCCCCACCGAGGCCACATGTCTGCCCATGATCTTATAATGTTTGGGACTGTGAGCCATAATCAAATATTTATGCTGGGTATGAAAAGCCATAAGATATCGGGGGTGTTTTTCATTTGCCAGAACATCCCGCCAACGAGCCAGGACAAATATCCGTTCAATGAAATTCTCCCTGATACCGGCATCGGACAATCGGCCATCCTCTTCCACCGGAATCAAAGGGAACGCCCTGACAAAGACCCGTGTGAACATCCCCATACCCCGATTCACCGGGTTCCCTTTGTCATTATAAACCTTGACCTTATGCAGTCCGCTACTGGGTGATTTGCTTTTAAAAATAAATCCGCACAGGTCTTCTTTTTCAAGTTCCTTAACACGATTAACAGCCCAGGTTGCCATAGGTTCTGTGACATCAATGCCATTTTTTCGGGTAACCAGACGGGGATGATCAGGGTCACCCACCTGTCGTAACGGTTCACGGGGAATACCCATACCGCATTCCACCTCCGGGCAGACCGGAACAAAGGTCATAAACGACCCCAGAATATCCCTTATAAAATGATTCAACTTATGGCCTCCATCCCACCGAACCTCCTGTCCCAGGAGGCATGCACTCACGCCAATTTTCATATGTTCTTTGATTGGATATGTCATGTTTTTTGCCCTGTCTTTGTTATAAATGAATTAAAAGACCGCTTGAAATATTACGTTCTAAGATTATTTTATAACTATACCGCAAAACATGAAATCGTGTCACGATGCGGAACTTATTTTTATTTCAAGCCTGGGGACAGAAAGGAGTTTTTATGAATTATACCAAAACTGATTCGCTGGCTGATCTTCTTTTGACGTTAACGAATGTCCGTCATTACATGTCATGGAAAAAACACTGGGTAACATTCCGTATTCGCCCCAGTGTCTATTTTGTTCAATGATTTATTCCCTCCTGAAAAATCTCCCAAAGGTTAAAAAACTTAAAAAGACATTGACGCATTTACAGAAATCGACTAAGAATGAACGTTCATTCCGAATGAGGGGATTATGTGTAAAACAGATAAACGTGATGACATTTTAAGTGCGGCCATGGAACTCATGGCTGAGCAGGGGTTCCACGGGGCTCCCATGGCAATGATTGCTGACAAGGCAGGGGTGGGAGCAGGAACCATCTACCGTTATTTCGAGAACCGTGATGTTTTGATCAGGGATGTTTATCATATGATATATGATGAATTCGTAAGTTTCCTCTTGAACAGATATCCCACGGATCGACCGGTACGCGAATGTTTTTTCCACATTGGGAAAGGCATCATTGACTATCTGATTCGCAATCCCCTGAAATTCAGATATACAGAACAGTTTCACAATTCACCCTATGGACTTGAATTCCGAAAATTAAAGCTTTCAAATGACACTGGGGAATTTGACTTTGGCCGTGACCTTTATTATAAAGGGCTTAAGCATCAGGTAATCAAAGAGATTCCCCTGCCCATTTTTTTCGACCTGGCCTTTGCCCCGATATTCTGGGCCGTAAGAGACCATCACACAGGTTTTGTTGTCATCGACGATGCCCTTGCAGAGGTGATTGTATCATCCTGCTGGGACAGCATAAGGATTTAAACTTAAGAATGAGCATTCATTCTTATATTTTGGATAAACTATTTAGTGTCCATAAACAAATAATATTTAAATAGGTGTTACATGCAGAACAATAAAAAATTCGGAATTATTGCCGCCATGGGAATCATTTCAGTGGTATTGACATTGTCAGCTTGCGATAAACCCAAAAATGAGGGACCGGCCCCCCATGGTGGAGGGCAGCCTGCCGAGGTTTCCGTAATTGAAATCCAGCCGGAACGTGTGGCCATCACCAACGAGCTTTCCGGACGTGTTTCCGCCTTTCTTGTGGCAGAAGTGCGGCCCCAGGTCGGGGGTATCATTCAGCAGGTTTTATTTACTGAAGGTTCGGAAGTCAACGAAGGTGATGTGCTTTACCAAATTGACCCTGCCCTTTTCAAAGCCGATTTTAACAGCGCCCAAGCATCTCTGGCTCGTGCCGAAGCAATACTTCCTCCGGCCCAATCCAAGGCAGAACGATACAAAGAGCTTGTTGCGGCAAATGCAATCAGTCATCAGGAGTACGATGATGCGGACGCGGCAGCCAAAAAAGCCGATGCGGATGTGGTTTCCGCACGTGCAGAGGTTGAACGGGCTCGAATCAATCTTGCATACACCCGAGTCAAAGCACCCATTTCAGGCCGAATCGGTAAATCATCGGTCACCACCGGTGCTCTGGTCACGGGTTTTCAGGCCCTGGCCCTTTCAACCATTCAAAAACTTGATCCGGTCTATGTGGATGTGACCCAATCCAGCACCAGCATGCTTCATTTGAAACGAAGCCTGGAAAAAGGCCTGATCAAAAAAGATTCTGAAAACCAGGCCAAAGTCAAACTTATTCTCGAAGACGGGACCATCTATGGCCAGGAAGGCGCCTTAAAATTTTCAGATGTCACGGTTGACAGTGGAACCGGATCCGTCATTCTCAGATCCGTCTTTCCCAATGCCGACCTGATCCTTTTGCCCGGTATGTTTGTCCGCGCCGTCATTGAGGAAGGCATCAATGAAAATGCCATTCTGGTTCCCCAACGATGCGTGTCCCGTGACACCAAAGGCCAAGCTGTGGCCATGATTGTGGATCCTTCGGGCATTGTCCAGCCCAGAGTTCTTCAGATCGACCGCGCCATGGACAACCGCTGGCTGATCAGTGACGGCTTGGTCCAGGGCGACAAGGTGATTGTGGAAGGCTTGCAGAAAGTACGTCCGGGCAGTCCTGCGAAAACCGTACCTTTTGGAGCCGGAGAAAACGCGTCTGCGGTCAACGATGGCAAATCACCTTCCGGAGCCGAGAAATAGAGGAGAGGCATCATGTCCCATTTTTTTATCAACAGACCCATCTTTGCGTGGGTTATCGCCATTATCATCATGTTCGCCGGTGCCTTGGCCATCAAAGAGCTTCCGGTTGCCCAGTATCCAGCCATTGCTCCGCCTGAAATCAGTATTACTGCCACGTATCCCGGTGCCTCTGCAAGCACTTTGGAAAACACGGTCACCCAGATCATCGAACAGAAGATGAACGGGATCGACAACCTGGATTACATCTCATCAAACAGCGATTCGTCGGGGATCGTCACCATCACCCTGACCTTCAAATCAGGTACCGATCCCAATATCGCCCAGGTTCAGGTCCAGAACAAACTGCAACTGGCAACCCCTCTCCTGCCCCAGGTAGTCCAACAGCTGGGTATCCAGGTGGCCAAATCCACCCGAAACTTTCTTATGGTGATAGGCTTTGTTTCCGAAGACGGTAGCATGAACCGCTACGACCTGTGTGATTATGTTGCCGCCAATATTCAGGACGTAATCAGTCGTCTTCCGGGTGTTGGGGATGTGCTTCTGTTCGGGTCCCAATACGCCATGCGAATCTGGCTCGATCCGGTAAAAATGAAAAGTTACAATCTGACACCTGCTGACATCAAAGCCGCGATCAAAGCCCAGAATATTCAGATTTCCGCAGGCCAACTTGGGGGCACACCGGCCGTTGACGGCCAGGAGTTGAACGCCACGATATCGGCCCAGACGCTACTTCAAACCCCGGAACAATTCGGGACCATCCTCCTTAAAACCAACACGGATGGTTCAGCGGTCTATCTGGGAGATGTATCGCGCATTGAACTGGGCAGTGAAAATTACAGCTCGGTGGCCCGTTTCAACGGCAAACCCGCAGCTGGCGTTGCCATTAAGCTCGCCTCCAATTCCAATGCCCTTGATACGGCTGACGTGGTCAAAGCCAAGCTCAAACAGATGTCGGAATATTTCCCCCAGGGCATGGAAACCGTCTACCCCTATGACACAACGCCCTTTGTCCGAATTTCCATCGAGGAAGTGATCAAAACCCTGGCCGAGGCCATATTGCTCGTATTCCTGGTCATGTATCTGTTTCTTCAAAATTTCAGGGCCACACTGATTCCAACCATCGCCGTTCCCGTTGTTCTTCTGGGAACCTTTGCCGTGCTGGAAGCCTTTGGATTTTCAATCAACACCCTGACCATGTTTGCCATGGTTCTTGCCATCGGGCTCCTGGTGGATGACGCCATTGTTGTGGTTGAAAACGTGGAACGTATCATGAGTGAGGAAGGGCTTTCACCCAAGGAAGCCACACGAAAATCCATGAACCAGATCACGGGGGCCCTGATTGGTATCGCCCTTGTTTTGTCTGCGGTTTTTGTTCCCATGGCGTTTTTCGGGGGGTCCACCGGTGTTATCTACCGCCAGTTCTCCATTACCATCGTTTCAGCCATGATCCTTTCGGTATTGGTGGCCCTGATCCTGACACCGGCTTTGTGCGCCACCATGCTCAAACCGGTTACCCAGGGGCACAAAAGTTCGGAAACCGGAATATTTTCATGGTTTTTCAAACGATTCAACCGATGGTTTGACGCAAGCAGCACCGTGTATCAATCTATGGTGGGAGCCATGCTTCTCAAGATCAAGCGGTACATGGTCATCTATCTGGTGATCCTTGTGGGGATGGGCTTTCTTTTCCTTCGCATGCCCACATCCTTTCTTCCCGACGAAGACCAGGGTATTCTCTTTTCCATGATCCAACTCCCGGTGGGTGCCACCCAGGAACGAACCCTCGATGTTTTGAAAAAAGTGGAACACCATTTCCTTGTTGAACAAAAAGAGGCTGTCAAATCCCTGTTTACCGTTGCAGGTTTCAGTTTTGCAGGCCGGGGTCAAAATACAGGCATTGCCTTTGTACAGCTCAGGGACTGGGATCTGAGAACCAGACCGGACCTCAAGGCCAAGGCCGTTGCCGGAAAAGCCATGGGCGCACTTTCCCAGGTCAAAGACGCCGTAATTTATGCATTCCCTCCCCCGGCGGTTGTTGAACTGGGAAATGCCACAGGCTTTGACTTTCAGCTTCAGGACAGGGCCGGATTGGGCCATGAAAAACTCATTGCAGCCAGAAACCAGTTGCTGGGAATGGCATCACAGAATCCTGCTGTTATGGCTGTCCGCCCCAATGGCCAGGACGATACCCCCGAGTACAAACTGGACATCGACTATCATAAAGCCAAGGCTCTGGGGCTTTCCATTGCGGACATCAACGACACCTTATCCACTGCCTGGTCCGGTGCCTATATCAACGATTTTATTGACCGGGGACGCGTTAAGAAAGTGTATGTCATGGGGGATGCGCCGTTTCGTATGAATCCCTCGGATGTCAATACCTGGAACGTTCGGAACACTAAGGGAGAAATGGTGCCCTTCTCATCTTTTGCCTCTTCGCACTGGACCTTTGGCTCACCCCGTCTGGAACGTTTCAACGGCATGCCCTCCCGAGAGATCCTGGGCCAGGCGGCTCCCGGAAAAAGTTCGGGGGATGCCATGATGGCCATGGAAAACATGGCTTCACAACTTGAGCCAGGCATCGGATTTGAATGGACCGGGCTGTCCTACCAGGAAAAGATGTCCGGTTCCCAAGCTCCTGCATTGTACGCCATTTCACTTCTGGTGGTCTTTCTCTGTCTGGCTGCCCTTTATGAAAGCTGGGCCATTCCCTTTTCAGTCATGCTGGTGGTCCCCCTAGGGATTATCGGCGCACTGGTTGCCGCCACCATGAGGGGGCTGTCCAATGACGTCTATTTTCAGGTGGGACTTCTGACCACCATCGGCCTTTCAGCCAAAAACGCCATTCTGATCGTGGAATTCGCAAAGGAGCAGATGGAACATGGCGTTGGCTTGATTGAAGCCACACTGGAAGCAGTCCGGTTGCGATTAAGACCCATTCTTATGACATCCTTGGCGTTTATCCTGGGTGTTCTGCCCCTGGTTATCTCCTCAGGGGCGGGATCAGGAAGCCAGAATGCCATCGGAACCGGGGTTATGGGCGGGATGCTCTCTGCGACATTCCTGGCCATTTTCTTTGTTCCGGTCTTTTTTGTTATCGTGAGAAGTATTTTCAGGGCGAAACAGCCTGATCATCAAGAATAAACGCCGTGTTTGAGTGGAGGACAACGATACCTATGAACAAAAAAGGTTTAACATACGTGATCATATTCTGTGTCCTGGCCGTAACGGCCAGCGGATGCAGCCTTGCTCCAAAATACAATCGTCCGAAGTCCCCGGCTCCCGAAGCCTGGCCCGACGGGAAGGCTTACAAGACAATAAACGACGGAGGTGATGGCAGAGCAACCTCGGACATTCCATGGAAGGAGTTCTTTGTTAACGTGCCTCTTCAGAAGGTTCTTGACCTGGCCCTTGTCAACAACCGGGACCTTCGCGTGGCAATGTTTAATATTGAAAAGATGCGGGCCTTGTACAGGATTCAGAGATCGGAACTGTTTCCCGGATTGAACGGCAATGCCACAGCCAACTCCCAAAGGATTTCTGAAAGTCTGTCCAGCACCGGGGATTCCATGATCGCACGGCAGTACAATCTGAATGTGGGCATCAGCGCCTATGAACTGGATCTCTTCGGCAGGGTTAAAAGCCTGAAGAACAAAGCGCTTGAACAGTTTCTGGCCACAGAACAAGCCCGGTCCAGCACCCAGATCGCTCTGGTGTCTGAAGTTGCTGGAGCTTGGCTCACCCTTGCTGCAGATAAAGAGCGTTTAAAACTTGCCAAGGATACCTTCACGGCACAACAATCATCATTTTCTATGATCCAGCGCCGTTTTGACCTGGGAGCCTCATCAGAGCTGGATCTGAGACAGGCCCAGACACGGGTGGAGGCAGCACGGCTGGATATGGCCCGATACACCGGCAAAGTTGCCCAGGATGAAAATGCCCTGATCCTTTTGGTGGGCAGCCCGGTCCCTGCTGATCTGCTGCCGGAAAATCTCAGCGTGATTGACAGTAAAAACAGTATTATCAAACAGGTGAACCCTTCCCTGCCCTCATCGGTTCTGCTAAGCCGACCGGATATTCTGGCCGCAGAACGACAGCTCAAAGCCGTCAATGCCAATATCGGTGCAGCACGGGCAGCCTTTTTCCCCAGAATCACACTGACAGGTACATTCGGGGTGGCCAGCAGTGAGCTGGACAACCTTTTCAGTGAAGGAACGGTCTGGAGCTTCATGCCACAGATTTCAATTCCCATTTTCGCCGGAGGTCGTAACAAGGCCAATCTCGAAGCCGCCAAAATTGACCGTGACATTGCTGTGGCCAACTACGAAAAAGCCATCCAGAACGCATTCCGTGAAGTTTCCGATGCTCTGGCCCAGGGCGGTACAGTGGATGATCAAATCACAGCCCAGGAAGCTCTGACATACGCCACGGCTGAAAGCTACCGTCTTTCGGATGTGCGCTATAAAAAAGGCATCGACAGTTACCTGAGTGTCCTGGATGCCCAGCGCTCCCTGTACAGTGCCCAGCAGGCCATGATCGATGCACGGCTTCTCAGACTGGCGAACCGTGTGACACTCTATAAGGTACTTGGTGGGGGTGGATTGATTGAACAGTGACATTCATTGTCAACATTAATTTAAAAAATGGTACGGCAGATTTTTAAAGGTGTCGTGCCATTTTTTTATGGGCGGAGAAAAGACGTGGAACAGGTGGCACCTCCCAAACAGGTGTTTGTTTCTCTCAAAAAAACCCGTTCATGTTCACTAAAGCAAATGGGTGGGATTAATCTTCGAGGAACTTGGTCCATCTGTGGTGATTCCTAAACTGGGCCCACCGGTTCCGTTTGACCTTAGATTAAAATGGTTATCACAGCGACACCTGGGTCTACACGATGCCGGGCTGACAAACATGGAGGCGAAAACTGCCGGGATCAACCCATTTTGGAACCATTTCGATTTCGTTGACTCGGACTTGGTACTTTCGCCGGGTATGGGTTTAAAAAAGATTGATGTCAGCAACGTTTGCGTCACAACTGGTTGAACAGTCATACTATCATCACCTCATAAATTAGTTATATTAAAATTCTTTTATAGGTATCAAAATAAATATCATATGTAAAGATAAATACCCATGACAGACAACAGACTATCATGCGTCTATCGTCAAGAATCACTGGCGCGAAGAACAAGTGCCAAGCGCATCCGCTTGTTTGGATTTAATTCCTTCGGGATCAAAATCGCTATCGAGATCGAAATCGTTTTGCTCAAATCCAATGATGACAAATCAACCATTCAATCGTTCCGTGATCATGCTGACCATGTCCTGGATCACCGACTCGGTCAATCCGTTTTGGCCTGCGCCAAGAATCAGTCCGATAAAATGATCATCCTGGGTAAGATCATTCAAAAGTTTATCGTTGGTAGCAAGATGTGAAAGAACGTCCTTTTCTTTTGCATTTTGGATCCGGGATGCAAACACAGGGGAGTGAACATAAAATTTGGCGATGACCACGGCATTCTTTTTCCTGCCTTGCTCGGAATGGCCATTTTGAATCAGTTGTTCCATGACCGTTTTGTCCTGGAGCAGTAATTCTATCAGCTCCACATCCGTGATGTAGTTTTTCAGTTTGAGGCTTAATATTGTTTTAGTGATGTCACTATTGATGGCATCAAAGGGATCTGCTTTCTGGTAGACGTCTTCCTGGACAATTTTTTTTAAATTTCTCAATGATTTGAACGGGGCTTTTTTTAAATCCATTTCCACGGCGGTAACAGGAAGGCTCCCCCCTGCTTCCATATGGATGGAGTAGGTCACCTCCGTGTGATTCCCATCCAGATATGTCATGGTAAAAATCTGTACGAGTTTGGGTATCCTGACAAGACCGTCTTTTTCAGGAACTGTTGAATCCACGTAATCTTCCGTGTGAATATCAACCATGCCCGTATTTTTATCTACCACGGTCCGGCTTGCAAGCACAGTGTCCCGGTCACTGGTGGGCCAGGGGAAATTCAAGACAAAATAAAGATCCATGTCATTGGCATTGTATTTTTTTAAAATTTTTGCCTGGGACACATTGGCCATCCATTTGGTATAAGCCAGAATATCCCGGAAAACAGCACCCACCTGGGCCATGTTGGCGGTAACCGTGGTCACCGATTTATAGGATTTATAATCTGATCCTTCGACATCCCTTGAATAGGTTGAAATCCCCTCATCATCCTTGACAAATTCCCAGGAATCCGAGGCCATTGCCGTACAACAAAAAAAGACAAGAGCAAGTCCCGACAAAAAACTCCATACATGTTTATTTTTCATGGTATCCTCGAATAAATTTAAAGTTTTGAATTTGAATTCATATAATAATTAATCGTATAATAAATCAACATTTTTTATGGCCGTATAAAATTTTTATTCTTCTCATCCCTTGATGAACTCGTAAAAAGTCGACAGATGGCTATGGAAAAAGGCCCATAGGCAAGGCATAGTGTTTGGCCAGGCGTGAAGGCATACACGAGCGTATGTCGAACGTCTGGCCAAACACTATAACGCCGCATATGGGACTTTTTACGACGCCATCATCCCTTTACCGCTGAAATTCCCTTAAATCCCCCATCAGTTTTATCACGGCCAGTTCTTTGGCCTTGGCCTCAACATCCACTGTGATATCCAGGCCCTGCCAGCTGGATGGAAAATCTCGGATATCAATGAAGTCATCGTGCTTTCTAAGGGTTGAACCATTCCAGGTTCCCAAAGGACTTGAAACATGAAAAAGAGGTTCTCTGTTCCATGTTGACAAGACTTTTTCCGTTGTCGCTTTTTCACCCAATCCATCGGGTAAACATCGGTGATGGTGCACATCATACACCAGGGGGACGCCCATATCCCGGCACACAGGTAAAAGGTCGTCCGGCGTGTAAACTCGATCATCATTTTCCAGTGTCAGACGGGATCTCAGACTTGGTTCGAGGCCTTCAATATTCCTTCGCAATCGCATAAGGGCATCTTTTTTATTACCATAGGCACCACCACCATGGATATTAATCACATCGGCATTGACAAGTTCTGCAAATTCAGCCTGGTAGTTGAGTTCCTCAATGGATCGGCATGTAACCAAGGGATTGTTTGAAGATAGAAGAATAAATTGATCCGGATGCAACGTCAGGCGGATATTATTTTTCAAAGCAAAGACCCGGCAAGCATGAAAACATTCCCGGATGTCTCGGGCATCAGGCATGTCATCCAGATCATAAGCCAAGTCCGGGTGGGTTTTCAAGGGGAAAATCTGGCTGTTGATTCTGAAAGCACCAATGCCATGCGCATAACAAAAAGATAGAGCCTGCATCAAGGCGTGTCCATTATGAAGACAGATCTCAGACAAACGGGTCAACCTCTCGCCCATGGATTTTCGTGACAAAAAAGTAGCTGTGGTTCTCCGGAACCGGATATCCTCCTGTTTAAACAGGCAGCATAAGCCCAGACGGATCATATCACCCCCATATCCCTTTCATATTCAAAGAAGCCACAGAGACGTCTTTCAAAGATGGTTATGCAGGAACCGCCTTCTTACCCCTGGTTTCAGACCTTGAAAATGACACTGTTTTATTATCTTTCATTCAACGTTACTATACCCGATTCCATCATGTTTCCAAAGAAATGATTCAAGACATTTTTCCCCTTGCTTTTGGTTCAAATCCGCTGTAATTCAATCTATGCAAAACGCCGATGTAACTCAGCTGGTAGAGTAGCTGATTCGTAATCAGCAAGCCAACGGTTCGATTCCGTTCATCGGCTCCAATAAAAACAAGGATTTACAGAATATTTCTGTTAACCCTTTTTTCTTTTCAAACATTTTGCCCACCGTTGGTCCACCATTTTATAAAATTCCATCATTTATTGGGACATTGTTCCCGGCAGAAACCGGATCATGATCCAGGTCCGGACAAAGTTTCTCAATCTATGACAAAAGTGGTCCCATGGGTTCGTGCTCTTCCAGTTCCTGATGATCCCGTGCTCCGGATGGCATCGGATGCGGCCATGGGATTGATCAATCATTTCAAGGAAATCGTCAAGGGGCTTCGTGAGGATACGAAGTATTACCGGGATGAGTTGCGGAAGTGTGAGGAACGGGAATTTTGTAGATAGGCGTTTGTTTTAATAAAATGAAAAAAGGGTCATCCCCGTGACGCGTCGGGAATGGCCCTTTTTTCTTACTCTACTTGTTTATTGTTGGTGGGTTGCGATGTATTCGGCAGACGCTTTGGCAAGGAACTCCGATCTGCCTAAGGCGTGTTTCCCTCTAAACTCATCGATTTTGGTAAGTACTGATGTCGGGAAACATACGTTCACCCGTTTTGTCTGCTCGTAGCTTTGCATAATCTTCTCATCTACAGGTATTGCCATAAGAATACCGTCGTGTTTGTCTTTAAGATCTGCGAATGGTGTTTTTTTTGGACGTTTGTCGTAGTCGACTAACACAGCGGCCAAAACATCTGTGGCCATTGTAAAGGCGTCATCCAAGGTATCTGCGAACGTTACGGCGTTCGGGATATCCGGGAAGTAAACCTCTACGGCTTCGGCTGTCTGCTCGAATACCGCATAATAAAAGTCCATTATTTCCTCCTCTAAGTTTGTAAGTTTCAACATTGATCAAGTTGTTTTGATGAGCCCCCTTTCAGGGGCCTTGGCTCACTTCAGACCGGCCAGCTTGAGGATCTTTTCGAGTGTCCCTTTTGGAATGTCTTTTGCGTGACGTGGGACCGGAATCGGTGGGAACCCTTTCTTGCACCATTTTTCATGGTTCCCGCCTTCGATCTTCTCAAACCCTGCCTTTTGAAGGAGTTTCACCAGCTCAGCTTTTTTCAATGTGATCTCCTTTTGCCTTGGTTGTAGATTTGTGCAATTTGTGAAAGAACCGTACATACTATAGTGTGTATTTACACATACGTCAAGAGAAAATATGTGTAAATACACAATAATTTTCACTTAACCATATCCGTATTATCGAAAAAATCAAGGACCTTTTTAACCTGAAAAAGTCTTTAATTTTTGTCTGTGTCTTTGTGGCTCCGCGAGAAAATAAACAATGAGTCAAAATCAGACCCTATGCCAATAGACCGGTCAAAATCAGCCTTGATTGGGAAAAAAAATCAATTCCTATTTAATTAAGAACCAGCCTGGGTTAAGAGAAAACATACGAATACGAGCATATCGCACGCCAATGACGACCAAAAACCCAATCATTTTATCTATTTAATAATTTTCAGCCCAAGGCATTCATGAAAAACGACCAAAAGTGGTTAAAGTTATTCATTAATTTCAACCACTTTTGGCATTTTCTTATCATCACAAAAATGAATAACATATATTATCCATTTATCTTATTTAAAATGAAGGAGAAACCATGAGACGTTTTTCATCTGTCGTTCTACTCTCTGTCATGCTGCTCAACACCTGCCCGGTCTGGGCCGAGGACATGGACGACTGGTTGTCCTATGACCGTCCCGCAACATACGAGTCCATCGTCACATCTGTCAGTCCGGTTATGCGTGACGGCATCGCCCTGGACTGCCAAATGGCCGTACCGGCCATGGATGGACATCCGGCCCCGGGGCAGTTCCCTGGAATTATCACCAATGTCATTCCATACACAATCCTCATACAGACCTCCAAACGTGTTTTGGAATACTGGGCCGGCCACGGATACCAGGCTCTAACGTGCAACGTACGTGGCACCGGTAAGTCGGAGGGGTTTTATCTCTACAACAATCAACCTGAGGAATGGTGTGACAGCTACGATCTCGTTGAATGGCTGGCAGAACAACCCGGCTCGAACGGGCGAATCGGCCAGGAAGGTACAAGCTATGGCGGCATGACCTCTTACCAGGCAGCAATCGGCAACCCGCCCCACCTTGAGGCAATTGCCCCACAAATTGCCCCGAGAGACCTTTACCTTGATGACGCTTACCCCGGCGGGGTCAAAAAACGCCCCGGCGTTACGGACACCTGGCCCCTCGTCGTATTCATGACAACCTACGGCCAGGTGCCTGCGAACCGGGTGTGGGATGCTTGGCTGGATCACCCAACACACGACGCGTTCTGGGATGGCATCGCCATCGAGCCCAAACTCGACAACGTGGACGTGCCGGTGTTTGTGGTCAGTGGATGGGAAGACTATCTGTTCACATGCGGGGCTCTGCGCAATTATGAGACCCTCGTCCAGCATGGCCGTTATGACACCACTTGGCTCCTGGCAGGCCCCTGGCCCCACATCAACATGTTCGAAACGGATGTCTGCACGCTCCCTGGGGCATGCGTACCTGAAGAACTGCGACTGCCCCAGGGCATTCTGCTGGGCTGGTTCGACCACTGGCTTCAGGATCGTTCTGATGCACCCCTGCCCCCCTCACACGTGGTTACCTACGAGGGTCCACGGGAGGTCGGTGACGGCTGGCAGATGTTCGACCAATGGCCTCCGGATGATGCCGTGTCTGTCAACCTGGCGTTGCGACGTGACGGCTCTTTGGGCACAGAGCCAGGCCGGGCCGGCACGCGATCGTTTTACCAGCACCCGTTATCGGGGATTCTCTGGGCTATCAACCATGAAACGTTCACATCCCCGCCCCTGGATCAGGACATCGTTCTCGCCGGTGACATAGAGCTAAGCCTTACGGCTTGCTACACCAAGTCCGATGCGAACATCCATGCTGAACTCTATGAGTTGCTGAACGGCCAGACCCGCCTGATCAATGACGGTTGGTTGAAGATTAGCCACCGTGACTCCCACGTAACCCCGACGCCGGTGGTCCCTGGCCAGGTCATCACCTCCCTCATCGAGATCAGGCCTGTCCACCAGCGCATCCCTGCCGGAGCGCAGCTTCAACTGAAAATTTCGGGCGGCGGTGGTTTTGAGATGATTCCCGTAAAGGAATTTGTCCGAACGGATATCGTAACCGGTACGGGCGGTTCGACACTACGCCTGACCGTTCGCGGCGGGTATTTGTAAACCATGGAGGGGCACAAAACCCCGAAGGCCGTTGGATTGTTTTGTATCACTGCGTGTTAAATAAATTTAATTCATTGAATTTAATACATTATTTCAAAAAGGAGAGCTATGATGAAATGGAATAAATATTCTGCCAAGCATTTTCTTTTCACGTATGTTTTCATGTTAATTTTTTCAATGGGTATTTCCGGGTGTGATTCAGCTGATCCTGACGTTAAACTTGAACAGGACCCCGGCCTTAAAAATCATACTATTTACCGTCCAAAGGACCTGGAAGGATTGGAAGAAAAGCTGCCCATTGTTGTATGGGGAGCTGGCGGATGTATATCACCTGGATTCGCATATAATGATTTTTTAAGTGAAATCGCGTCTAAACACTATCTGGTTATTGCAAGCAACGGAATTTTCCAGACAAGGCTCTCGAATCCTGACATGCTTATCGAAGCCATTGACTGGGCCATTTCTGAAAACAGCCGTCCGGAAAGCAAATATTTTGGAAAAATCAACACTGAAAAAGTGGCTTCCATGGGGCAGTCCTGTGGCGGGCTGGAAGCACTGCATGCGGGCGCTGATCCCCGAGTCACCACTGTCGTGGCCTGGAATAGCGGAATTTTTGATACGGGGAGTTTGGGTGGAGCAACCAAAGACGATCTTCTGACCCTTCATACGCCAACCATGTGGGTAAACAGCGGGCCAAAAGACATTGCCTATGCCCAGGCAGAAAAGGATTATGCCGCTGTTCCGGATTATGTTCCAGCTGTATGGGCCAATTACGATCTTTCGGAAAATGGAACCGGGGTTACCGGGGCTCATCTGGGGACCTTTTTCGAAGAAAAAGGGGGTGAATTTGGCAGGGTTGCTATCCTGTGGCTGGATTATCTTCTTAAAGGTGTAGAAGAAAACAAGGCCGAATTCGTTGGACCTGATTGTCCCTTATGTGCGTATGATCCAAAATGGACGGTACAGTATAAAAACTGGTGATTTTAACCAAAAATGATTACATCCATATTTGAATATGATCATTAAAAATCATCTCTTTGTGGGCAGAAACAGACGAACAGAGTTTGTTTCTGCCTATGTTTTTCTTGCCCTCAACACATTGAAAATATCCCACGTCCAAGTCATTTATACCTTCAGCACAAACTACAACAACCCATGAAATTATAAAATAAATTAAAAATTGGACCTTGGTACAATCACTTTTCTTGTTAATCCGGTTATAACAGTAACTGTATGAATTAATATAAAAATTATTCTTTAATTGTTTTTTGCATCAAATTCAATATATTGGAGGTATCCATGGCCCAGGCAGGAATCATTCAAACACTATCAGGATCTGTCATAGCTCGTACACCCCAGGGACAGGTACGAGAGCTTAAAACCGGAGATCTTGTATTTGAGAATGAACTCATTGAAACATCAAACGCCTCCCATATTGTCATTTCGTTAGTGAATGGAAATATAATCAATCTTGATGAAAACGCGAAAATTCTCATTGATGAAACAGTTATCGGTAAAGTTGACGTGTATGACGCCATTGTCCATGATGTGGATGTCCTGCAAAATGCCTTGGAAAACGGAGAAGACATCCCTGACCTTGAAAAGGACACTGCATTCGGCGAAATTGACGATACCTTTGATTACAATGTTGATTATTATGTTGGTGATAATTCATCCGGACAGGTTGGGACCTATCTGATCGATGTGGATACCACCTATAGTGATGCAACCTATGATCCGTTTATTATAAACACCACCACGACCGATCAAACCATTATTCCAGAGCCCACCATTGTCCTTGATGTAAATATCACCCCGGATGATATTGTAAATGCCACGGAAGCCGGAACATTTATAGCCGTCACAGGCACTGTCGGTGGCAATATCCCCAACGGTGAAACCGTCACCTTAACCATTAACGGCCATGAATACACCGGAACCGTTGCTGGCGGGACCTTCAGCATTGATGTAGCCGGTTCTGATCTCCGGGACGATGCAAATCGGGAGATTGAAGCCAGTGTAACAACGACAGATGCCGCAGGGAATACTGTTACGGAAACAGCCACAGAAGGATATATGGTGGATACGGAGATATCTGCCTCCATCACTCTGGATGTTGATATCACCCCAGACAACATCATCAATGCCGCCGAAGCCGGAACCGATATTACCATTACAGGTGCTGTGGGCGGCGATGTTCAGGATGGCGATACCATCACTCTGACCGTCAATGGCAACACCTATACCGGCACTGTTTCAGATGGGACATTCTCCATCCCAGTGTCAGGATCTGATCTGGCTGCAGATGCAACGTCCACAATCCAGGCATCCGTTACCACAACTGACACGGCTGGCAACACAATAACCGCTACAGATTCCGAAGGATATTCGGTTGATACAAGCATTTCTGCATCCATTACTCTGGATACGGAAATCACAACAGATGACATCATAAATGCCACTGAAGCTGGAGCAGATGTAGCTATTACCGGCACCGTGGGCGGAGACGTTCAGGACGGCGATACCGTCACCTTGACCGTCAATGGTCACAATTACACCGGTGCTGTCGCATCAGGTGCTTTCTCCATCGACGTGGCCGGATCTGATCTGGCTGCGGATGCAACTTCAACAATTCAAGCATCCGTGACAACAACCGATGCTGCGGGCAACACCATCACCGCCACCGATACCGAAGAATACTTGGTTGATACTACCATTTCTGCATTGATTACCCTGGATACAGAAATCACGGCTGATGATGTTATCAATGCTGCTGAAGCAGGTCTTGACATTGCCATAACGGGTAATGTGGGCGGCGATGTTCAGGACGGCGATACGGTCACTCTGACCGTCAATGGTCACACTTACACCGGAACCGTTGCATCCGGTGCATTTTCCATTGATGTGGCTGGATCTGACCTTGCTGCAGATGCGACCTCCACTATCCAGGCATCCGTGACAACCACCGATGCAGTAGGCAACACCATCACGGCCACCGATTCCGAAGGATATTTGGTCAATACGACCATTTCTGCTTCGATTACTCTGGATCCAGAAATCTCGGGTGACGATGTAATCAACGCATCCGAAGCCGGAACTGATATCGCCATCACAGGAACTGTGGGCGGAGATGTTCAGGATGGCGATACAGTCACCCTCACAGTCAATGGAACCGATTATACCGGTACGGTTGCATCAGGAGCTTTTTCCATCGACGTGGCCGGATCTGACCTGGTTTCAGACGCCACCTCAACCATTCAAGCATCAGTCACAACGACCGATGCGGCTGGCAATACCGTTACTGCAACCGATACCGAAGAATACTCGGTAGATACAACAATTTCTGCATCCATTATTTTGGATACTGAGATCACGGCTGATGATGTGATCAACGCTACTGAGGCTGGAATAGACGTTGCTATCACAGGAACTGTAGGCGGCGATGTTCAGGACGGTGATACGGTCACCCTCACCGTCAATGGCAACACCTATACGGGCGCTGTTTCTTCCGGTGCTTTCTCAATTGACGTTGCTGGCTCTGATCTGGCTGCGGATGCGACCTCAACCATTCAAGCATCAGTGACAACGACTGATGCAGCTGGCAACACCATCACCGCAACTGATACCGAAGGTTACTCGGTTGACACAAACATTTCTGCATCAATCACTCTCGATACAGAAATCACAGCTGACGATGTGATCAATGCATCCGAAGCAGGCCTCGACATTGCCATTACAGGAACTGTGGGCGGAGATGTCCAAGACGGCGATACGGTTACTTTAACAGTCAATGGAACTGATTATACTGGTACGGTTGCTTCGGGTGCATTCTCAATTGATGTGGCC
>JAHIRD010000133.1 GCA_018818835.1 Pseudomonadota bacterium | reverse complement strand
CAGTTTACAGGCAGGTGTTGAGTCTATCTCTTCTTTGAACTCATCCGGGGTAGTGTCTGGATGCCGGAAATAGAAAAAGGCCCGGGCTTCCATATCTGGATTTCTCAGAACGCCGTACTGGATTTCCATTTCCGTGATGCTGCGGCGTTCATCAAGATCATCCTTGACCCACGGAAAATCCTCTGCAATGGCTTTGTGTTTCTCATACTCGGATGGTTCCGGTATCCAGCCATATCGTTCGCCCAAAAGTCCTATAAAATAGGGCCTGCACCGGTCAATTTCTCTCAGACAGATATCAATTACCTTTCCCTGCTGGGCCTGTTCTTCGGTCACTCCCCATCTGAGATCCACCTCATTCAACTCAACGCCCCGAGCCTGACATATTTTGCGTAGCTTGGGAAACACCTCTTTAACCAGATGGTCCCTCTCGGTCATCATGTCTCTAAACGTAGAAGAGACAAAAATTCGAATCTCTCGGTTTTTTTCGGCGGCGTTCAGATTGATCAAGCTCAACTCCTATTTTTCGACATTACATGTTTTATTGTTAGCGTGCGGCATTATCAATATCAAGTAACCCGAACATAGCTATTTCCGTCATGACTCTAAAATTTTTATGGGTATGCATGATATCAATTTTAAGAATCACACTGTAGTCAGAAAATCATGACATTGGTCAAGTCCTAAATAATGAGATTAACAATATTATCTGCAACGGTGTAGTATTGGACGAGCACTCGTCGAGTGCCCGTCCAGACGTTATGTCTTTGACTTTTTCAAAGCCATGCGTTGATTTTTTTAGAATTCGTCAATTCTCAATTAAAAATTTTGACGCTTTCACTTTGAATTCATGGGGCATACGACAGATTTTATGATTATTATCCACAAATACCAGTTTTTGTTTTCCTACGGCATGAAGTTCCATGGTTTTTTCAGAGTAAAAGCTAAATAATAAGTCCACACTGGCTTTGCCCATTTCTAAGACCTGCAATTTGACAAGAATTTTATCTGTAAGAAAAAAATCTTTGTAATAGCTGCATTCTGCCGAACGTGTAACGACCAGAAGGCCATTGCTGAAACTTGAAAACCCATCGTCAATAGATTCATGAAACCATATTTCTCTCGCGATGCCCTGGAGTTTGAAATAGTTTGAAAAGTAAACATTCTGAAGAAGGTTAGTATCACCGACAGTAACAGTTGATTTGTATTCGAATATTTCACCCATGTTTGATCCTTATTTATTTAAGTATTAATCATCCATACGTCCGATTTACGTCGGTTCGTACAACGTTCAAATCGCGAGCAAATCATTGGCTTCACAATCAGCCACTACTGGATTCTTCAATCTCTGCAGCCAAAACTTTTAATTTCATCAATCTCATGCGTCTGTATTCATACCCTCCATTAATTCTCCTCCTGTTGTGGGTAAATGTTAACGATGAGAGTAATTACATGGAATGTGCCAAGGTTGGATTTATTTTATAAATCTCTGTAATTAATTGTTAAATGATTTTATTCAAATATAAAAACTGCGAATGGGCCTGAAAATATAATTTTTTTTATTTCCAAAAATAAGAAATCATATTTTAATGAGAGATATTGTCTTGGACAAGATATAGCTGTGGGGTTGTTGAAAGTCACATTCAATTGAATATGTGATTTGGGATGATAATCATGAAAAAATAACGGACTTGAATTTATTAAACGCTCTTTTAAAAGCGGAGATACGTCCTTGGGAGTTGATGGGTTTGAGATGACCGTAAACAGCATTCAATATCTCGTAAACGCTCACGATACATGGGCTAAGCAAATACCATAAGGCTATTTTATACAAAATCCAAGATTTCAAATCGATCACTTTAAAAATTGGAGTAATTACTATTAATTTAAAAATATTTATAGCGTTTAAAAATTTTTTAAACGGACAGTAGTAGATTTTAGGGGAAATTAAATTCATGGCCACAGAGATGTTTAATGAAAAAGAAAAGACGGACGTACACTCAGAAATTCAAAGAAAAAGCTGTAAAGCTTCTAATGGCCTAAGGGCATCAGCTTACTGAAGCATTCAGGAATCTGAGAATCCATGACGAAGGAAGACATAATGAACGCCTTTATTTGGGCAATTGTGTTCTTTTTTTGTTGTACGTGTTTATGTATTGAGTGATGGTATCGAAAAGAGGTCCTTTTTCAGGAAAAATACCTTTTGATGCTGCAGATAAAAACCGTTTAACAGACCGATCAACAATTAGGTTAGACGCTTTCAGTGCACCCTGACGTGCTTCAATAAGTTGAAGATGTATCAGAACATCCTTCCGATCTTCATTGCTGAATCCGAAAATTCTTTGCACATCTGTAACAAGACGTTCACCGGCCTCACGGTCTTCACCGAAAACATGCTCTAAAATGGCACAGGCCTGGATGGTTTGTTCATGGACAATCCGGGACAAAGGATGAGAAAGACGGTATGGATCCACGTTGCCGGGCATAAGATCATCCTTGGAGATTATTGTATTTTCGTTCACAATATCCAATAGAGTCAAGGTATGGACCGCCCCGGATTTTTCCAGACACGCGAGCCTTTTACCTGAAAACACAGCCGTTACTTGACCGTTGATCCACTGAAACGGGATTTGCGAATGAAGACAACAGCCCAGAGGCCCCTGAGAAGCATAGAGATTTTCATAAGCATTGTTGGGTAACAGATCCATGAATATCTTTGGATGATTCTTATAGATTTCATCCAGATCGTGTTCGGTTCCGTTATTGAGGTCGTTTACATCCCAACTTCGTAAACGGCCGCCATGGTTGAGGGCATAGATTCTGTTTTGATCAAAGCATAGAGCCACAACAGCTTCTGGTTCATCATAAACTTGCACTTTTAAACGATTTTGCCCTGTTTCCAAATCCCATATATGAATACTGCCATCACGTAAACCGACACCAGCTTTCCCATGGCTACCGAAGGCACCACACTCGATCCAGTCGGTCAATCCTTGAACAAGATAACGGATCTCGAGCTTTTCCGTGGATAAGACAAGGACCTTTTCATCCCACCCTCCAACCAATAAATACGTACCGCATAACGAAAAAGTCAGAACGGTAATCCGGTTCGAATACTCATTAATATGATATAGCAATTCACCGGTTTTAGTATCCCAAAGATTGATTCGACCTGTTCTTGTTCCTGAAGCAAGGAAACGATTATCAGGGGAAAAAGCCAAGGCCGTCACCCAGCCCCCGTGGTTCGATAACTGATGAAGGCATGCCCCTGAGCATAGATCCCAGATGATAACATACTCCACAGATTGACCGCTGCCTGAAGCAGCAAGTGATCCATCTTTCGTTCGTGCAAGGGATTTGATACGGCCGGGATGGCCGGTGGGTAAGTCCTCTTCGTCCGGGCTATCAAGATTCCAAAGACGAATTGAATTTTCAGGATTGGCTGATGATGTCACCACGCGCTTTCCATCGTCTAACACTGCAACCCGTGTAATGTTACCCGTATGACCATTGAGGGTCTTCACACATTCTCCGGTTTTAACATCCCACACCATAATGACTTTATCGTTGCCCACAGATAACACTCGGGATTCATCCGGAGTAAAAGTTACCCCGCGAACCCATGCTGTATGACCTTTAGGAGACGGGTAGGGTTCGCCCAACAACTTAATGCAATCACCTGTTTCGGAATCCCATATACGGACACTCTGATCGTGGCTTGCCGTGGCTATTAATCGCCCTGATCGTGAAAAGCAGATGTTTCTGACAGACCCGATGTGGCCTATAAGCTCAGCAAGGATTTCACCATTTACCGAATCCCATATATACAGCTTTCGACTCGGGCTGGATGATCCGCTTACGATTTTTTGCTGATGAGGGAAACAGGCAATGGATGAAATTTCAGTCTCGTGAATGTGGAAAGTTTCAGTATGTCCAGTATCTGTTTCGATCAGCTTGACAAAGCCTTCTTTACTCCCGACGGCTACGGTTTTACCGTCTGATGAAGAACAGACACATGTAAACCACGTGTTATGTGAAGCAAGAATTCGAAGGGGCATAGGGGAATCAATGTTCCATAACAATGCAGTGCAGTCATGCGAAACGCTTACAATATATTTCCCATCAGGGCTGATGCTGCACGACCGGATTGAGTCAGTATGTCCTTCAAAAATCCTCAGGCAACGTCCGGTTTTCAGGTCCCATAAGCGCATGAAACCATCTTGTCCACAGGAAAGCGCCTGCTCTTGTCCGGGAATAACTGTAACGAAATTAACATTGTTTTCATGGCCTTCCATGATCCTGAGACAGCTTTCATACTTGGTTTTTTGGGGTCTATGACGTAGGTCACGCCTCGCCCAGATCCACTTACAGTCACCTCCGGAAAGCCATTGCTGAGCTGCATTCGATATCGGACTTTGATTCGAATGTTCCCAGGCAGTCTGAAGTAGTATTTTATAGGTTGGCCATTTATCCGTTCCCCTTAACAGCAGATGCTTGTGGATTCGCCAGAATTTTTCCCATTCTATCAATCGCTCGGATACTTCAGGCATGTTTAAAAACGCATGAAAGTAGTCTTCCTCCATTTCCTCGACTTTGTCTGATGCGGCTTTTGCCATGGCAAAACCAAAATCCGTTAGAGTATGTTCGATATCCGACCACATTTCTCCGCAAACCTGATGATATGGTAATTCGGATGCCATACGTCTGTTGGGAAGAAGCCCCCCATTTATAATCGTGTACGGTTTTTGGCATTGATAATATGCGGCGAACAATTGATGTGTACGTTTTTTTTCTACCTCACTCAAAAAGAAATCATGGATAACAGTATGAATTCGACGGTGAAAAAATGTTATCAGCGTTGTTCCGTCCCCGGATCGCTCAGTCAGATGGCCCTCAAGATCAAAATACAATCGAGACCATAAAATAACAGGTATGCGATTTTCAGGGGGTGTATAATGGGCCCTTGATAAAAAATCCTGAAATACATACTTATCCTTTGATAGGAGATCCAGTAGCTCATCTTCAGCCAGCCCGTTTCGGGATGCTGCAATGTATGCAAGGCTATGTCGGACCAATACGGCTCCATGATGATCATCCCGGCTTAAGTGAACAAAAAAACGAATTATCATTTCATCTGTATTCATTGGAAGAGTGCTTAATTCCGAAAATGATGTCCATCGTTTGACCTCTTCAAACACAAATCGGAGGTAGAGTGGCGATCCGTTTTTATTGAAACATTCCATCACATAATCAAATTGATTATTCTGAAGGGTTCTCCCTGAATCGTTAAGCCAAGAGGTTATGATCTCATGCCCTTCCTGCTGTTTTAATTCGCGAACTTCAAGCATGTGTGTTTCTGGTATCTTGAACTTTAGTTTATCCAAACATTTCCCTGGAAGTGTCGATACAATGACATGAACGTTCTTCGGTAATTGAAAGGGCAACCACATCAATTCATGAGCCCCATTTTCTCCTGACAACTGATCCAATGCATCAAGAAAAATAATCAGCGGCTGTTGTTCATCAGCATGATGAATACGCGTTTGAAGCTCTTTTTCAAGCTGTGTGAAATTAACAGGAATGGTTGTTTTATCCAGGCCATATTCGCTTGATAATTGAATATTCAGGCCAGTCAGCAGGACCCGGATATCTGAAGAATCCGGTGTTAACCCGATAAATCGAAAAATAATCGATGCATGATCGTAAAGATGACGAGACGCCATGATGCTTTGTGCAATGAGTGATGTTTTCCCATATCCAGGTTGACCTGTTATAACCAAGGGGTAACGTTCATCATTTAGCAGATAATCTTTTATTTTGGTCAAGATTGGATTCCGGCCGGTAAAATGCCGAGTTCGTTCAAAACAGAAATTTTCATGGTTGATGATTTCTGTTTCAACGCTGTTGCGTTCTATCATTTTATCTATTTCTGATTGAATCACTCCTTTTAGATGGTTTAAAACATCATGGCACAATGCATTGTGATATGATTCTTCAAATCCGCCTTCTATCTTCTTTACGTGGTAGTCTGAACAATGCCCTTTTAATGTTTTTCTCAGAATGGATTTCAGTTTTTTCTGTTTTTGCCATAAACGTTTATCCAGTGATCCTTTATCATCCTGGTCCACAAACTTTCCCAACGATTCATGTTTCTCCACATTTACTATATTTCGAAAAAAACAATTAACATGGTCTATTTCCGGCACATGGGCCAAGGCCCCATAAAAAATCTCCTGTTCAGTTGCCGATGTATCGAAGAGAAGATTTTCACTGGAAGTAAGGGGTATGCAGTCTTTGACTTTTTCAAATATACGTTGGAGTTGTTTTTCGATGGCAATCCAGTTAACGCTATTGATAAACACACCCACCCTTGGTTTTAACCGATAGACGGCAGGTAAGGCATTATCATCTTTGACATACCAGGAAGCAAGTAGTTCTTTTTCTTGATCTGTAAAATGGATGGATAGTATTTTTTTAAACATATCGATGGGTAAGGCGAACGGCAAAGGACGCCATCCATAACGGTCACCAAGGAGAATAATAAAATTGGGACGAGGAGTGACCTTTTGACACCGTTTGATCTCTTCAAGACATATCTCCATGGTTCTCTGGTCCAATGCGGCTTCTTCACGAACGCCCCACCTCAAATCCACCACTTGGAATCTGCAGCCGTAATTCAGGCACAACTCTTTAAGAACAGGAAATACCCTACTGTGAAGTAGTTCTCTTTCCGTTTCCATGTCTGAAAATGTAGAACTTAAAAAAATTCTGAATGTTTTATTGATTCGAGTAAGCATAATTATCCCCAATAAATTCAGTTAAAAAAATAGGGCTATCCCTTTCCGCTCTGATTGTTCGTTGACCTGGAACCGCCCTAAATTTGCAACCATGACGACATCACCTGACTCCATGGAGTCGCTATGACTTCAAGAAGATTTTCAACCAGGACTGAAGATTTTTTGTACGAGATACCAACCCTGTTGATTATCTGGTCGACATGGAGACCATCCCAAATTTGTTACATCCGATCAACACTTATTTCCTTTGATTATATCTCTTCCAAAAAACTACGATTCGAATTTGGTAGCTTCCTGTAATTATTATAATGATAAATGAAATTGACATGTTAGATTTTCGATCGATATGCTTAAAACATGATAATCAGAAAAGGATATATACGCTCAATAGAAAAAGCCCTTTCACGAAGCCGGCTAACGGTCCTCATTGGGCCTCTTCGGTGTGGTAAAGCGACTCTTGCGCACTATTTCGTTTTCCAAGAATCGCCCAACTACTTCGACCTGGAAGACCCGGTCAGCCTCGCTCGGATGGATGAGCCCATGACCGCACTATCCGAGCTTAAGGGACTTATCGTTATTGATGAAATCCAACGTCGGCCGAACCTGTTTCCCGTACTTCGCGTTCTTTCAGACCGCAATCCACTGAATGCAACATTCCTTTTTCTTGGGAGTGCTGCACCGGAGCTTTTACGTCAGTCATCTGAGTCTTTGGCTTGACGCATGGAGATCATCAGGATGACCTATTTCAGCCTGGCTGAAATCGGAGTAGACAACCAGGAGCACCATTGGCTTAGAGGGGGATTCCCCTTATCCTATTTGGCAGAGTCGGAGGAATAATTTCATGATGGCCGTTGTGGAACGGGACATTCCCCAACTTGGCATCGGTATCCCTTCCACATCCCTTTTCCATTTTTGGACCATGATATCCCACTATCATGGTCTGGTTTGGAATGCGGCACCCATTGCACAATCTATGGGTTTGAGTGCTCCCACGGTTCGGAGGTACCTGGATCTTCTGGAGGGTGTTTTCATGGTGCGTCAACTTCAACCCTGGCACGCCGATGTGAAAAAAAGGCAAGTCAAAGGACCCAACGTGTATATACGAGATAGCATTTGGTTGAAACAATCCCATTTTCGTTTGGTGAAGCCCTGGCAAGGGTTTATTATGTGGCACGGGTACGCGTCTATCCTTTAGATAAAAGATCGGAAAAGTAGTATCGTTAACCGCCTTCGACTGCCATCTAAATTCCCTAAAGACCTACACGAAGCTACAGACTAAAAAAGGCTACAACCTTAATAGTTGTAGCCTTTCGATTTGTTTTGGTAGCGGGGACAGGATTTGAACCTATGACCTTCGGGTTATGAGCCCGACGAGCTACCAGACTGCTCCACCCCGCATCAAGTGTTGGTACTTATATATTTGAGCGTCTTGATTGTCAAGGACTTCTTTATGTTTTTTCGCTGAGCAACTCCTGGAGCTTGTTTCTGATTGCAGCTTTTTCTGTTGCGGCATCGGATCTGCCCGGACATTTTACAAAAAGCTGCTTGTTTCTTCCGGTATGGCCTGACAGGATTTCAATGGACGATTTGGATACTTTCAGGCATTTTGAAAGATAGGCAATGCACAGCTTGTTTGCGGCATTGTCAACCGGGGGTGCCGTGAGCTTGAGTTTCATGGCGCCGTTATGGAGACCTGAAACCATATTCCGTGATGATTTGGGAAGGACAAACACCTGAAACGAAACGCCTTCTTTCTCGTCCTTCATATCAAGCATGAAACCTGCCTTGTCGGCCCATCAATATAGGGTCTTTTTGTCTGCAAAAATGGCATCGTCTTTGGGGGGAGCTGCATTCCCTGAAAAGGCCATGAGTTCAAGAATTATTTCTTTTTCCGAAATCGTGGCTGTTCCGAGTTTTCCCACGACAATGCCTGCTGCCACGTTGGCCACGGTGGCGGCGTCCTTGAACGAGCCTCCGGCTGCGAGAGATAAGGCCAGAACGGCGACCATGGTGTCTCTGGCACCGGTGACATCAAACACCTGCCGGGCTTCTGATTCAATGGCAAAGGGCTGGGCTGATCGTCCGAAAAGCACGATGCCGTCTTTTCCGCAGGTCACAAGCAGTCCCTCTACCCGTGTTTTTTTCAACAGCTCGGTGCCTGCTTTGAAAATCGAGGCCCTGTCACTGATTTTGATGCCGGTTTCCGTGCTCACTTCTTTGGCATTGGGTGTCAGAATGGTTGCCCCTGTATAGCGTTCATAATTTGAGCCATAGGGATCCACGATGGATATGATGTTATTGTTTTTTGCCAAGGATATGATTTCCGTGAGCATGGGCCGTGTCAGGGCTCCCTTGCCACGGTCCGAGGCAATGACGATATCCACCGTTGGAAGAATTTTCCGAATCGAATGAATCATGGCACTTTCGGCCGCCGTGGAAATGGGTTTGATGGTTTCACGGTCGATCTGCAACACCTGTTGGCACGACGCGATCACTCGAATTTTCTTGGATGTATCCCTTTTTTTATCCGAATAAACCCCGGAGGCATTGATACCAAGGTCATTGAACATGTCCATCATGGTGGTGGCATTCAATCCGGTTCCTGTGATTCCCACCACCGATACCTGTGCTCCCATGGCCGCAAGGTTTTGAGCCACGTTCCCGGCACCACCCAAGGAAAAATTATTTTCCTGGACTGTCACCACCGGAACAGGTGCTTCCCTGGAGACGGTCTCAACAGCACCCCAGATGAATTCGTCGATCATCAAATCTCCAATGACAAGAACCTTGCTTGATTTAAATTTTGATATATCGATGGCCATATGTCCTTCCCTGCGTTTACTTTTTTTAGAGAAATGAAGCCCAAAAGGGCCTGGTTCATGATCACCAGGTCACTACACATAAATAAACTATAGCTAATCCCTGACAGTTTGCAGGGCTTTTTCTATGTGAATTTTCAATTCGTCATAGTTTTTCGTCACCGGGAACTGGGGAAACTCATCAATGACGTTCTGGGGAGGGCAAAACAGAAACCCGGCATCGGCCTCTTTGAGCATGTTCACATCATTATACGAATCACCAAAGGCAATCACCTTGTAGTTCATCTGTTTAAACCCTATCACGGTCTTCTTTTTTGCATCTTTCTGTCTGAGATTATACCCCACAATGCGTCCTTTTTCATCAATGGAAAGATCATGGCAGAACAAGGTGGGCATCCCCAGCTTTTTCATCAGGGGGCCTCCAAACTGAAGAAAGGTGTCCGAGACCACAATCAACTGAGACACAGACCTTAACCAGTCCATGAAGTTTTTTGCTCCGGGCAGGGGGTCGATGGTTTCGATCACATCGGTGATATCTTTGAGTTTAAGGCCCTTTTCATCCAGAATGGCCAGCCTTTTTTTCATCAGGACATCATAATCCGAAATATCCCGGGTTGTCAGCTTCAATTCTTCGATGCCTGTTTTCAAGGCCACATTGATCCATATTTCCGGAACAAACACCCCTTCCAGATCCGAACAGATTATTTCCATAGTTCCTCAGTTGACCGGGCCGCTTTCACGGCCGGATTTTTTGTTATGTCCATCTGAAAACAGCCCATGACACACAGGATCCTGGTGTTGGCAAAAGACCGGCAAAGGCTTGAATAAAAACCTCAAGGGCTTAAGATTTGTTGCCGGATGGCGATGGTTAATGACTGACATCCTCACCAATGCGGATGACAATCGCATTTCCGTCTGTGATGGAAAGCGTGTTGATATTGGCAATGGCTTTTTTCACATCCGCTTCCCTGGCAGGACCGCTGACCATCACAATGGGCACCGGACCTTCTTTTTTTTCTTCGGTTTGCTGAACCGACTTGATACTGATTCCGGAGTTGCCCAGAATACCGGATATGGTCGAAAGCACACCCGGCCTGTCCACCACGGTGAATCTGAAATAATAACGGGACCAGATCTCATCCATGGGGACCACAGGTATGGTTTTGATATTTTCATCTCTGTAGGATAACAGCGGAACCCTCTGGCTGGTGCAGGACAGAATATTCCTGGATATGTCGATCATGTCGCTGACCACGGCGCTTGCCGTGGGCATCATCCCTGCCCCGCGTCCCACAAAAAACATGTCTCCCACGGCATCGCCCTTGACATTGATGGCATTGACCGAATCGTTCACACTGGCAAAAAGATTGTCAAAAGGAATCATGGTGGGATGGACCCTGGCCTCAATGCCCTCACCCACATGTTTGCTGATGGCCAGAAGCTTCACCCGGTATCCCAGTTGTTCGGCATAACGGATATCTTCAAGTGCTATTCCACTGATCCCTTCCACATAGATGTCATCCAGGTTGATGGTCATACCATAGGCCAAGGCCGTGATGATGGCCAATTTATGGGCTGCATCGAATCCCTCGATATCCAGAGTCGGATCGGCTTCGGCATATCCGTTTTCCTGGGCATTTTTCAAAGCCACGGCAAAACTTGTTCCCTCACTGGTGATCTTGGACAGGATGTAATTGCAGGTCCCGTTCAATATGCCTGAGACGGAATGAATCCGGTTGGCGGCCAAGGATTCCTTGATGGATTTGATAATGGGAATACATCCGGCCACACTGGCTTCAAATCCCAAATCCACATTGTATTTCCGGGCAGCTGCAAAAATTTCACTTCCGGAGCTTGCCAGGAGGGCCTTGTTTGCGGTGACCACGTGTTTCCCGTTTTCAATGGCTTTGAGCATCAGTTTTTTTGCAATGGTTTCACCTCCGATCAGCTCAACCACAATATCAATTTCCGGATCAGACACCACTTTTTCTGCATCGGTGATCAGAACACCCTGATCCAGGGTCACCCCCCGGTCTTTTTTTATGTCCAGATCCGCCACATATTTCAAGCACAAGTCTGCACCGATCCTTGAACTGATCAATTCCCGGCTTTCAGTCAAAAGTTTGACAACACCGGTTCCCACGGTTCCAAACCCGATTATCCCCGCATTAATTCGCCTCATTCATTTCTCCCCCAAACTGATGAACTCGTAAAAAAGTCGACGGATGGCTATGGAAAAAGGTCCATAGGCAAGGCATCGTGCTTGGCCGTGGTTACGGCATACTTGCTCGCATGTCGAACGTCCGACAAAACACTATAATGCCGCATATGGGACTTTTTACGACGCCATCAAATCTCGACGTTTTCAAAGGCCATATATCATCAAACGGAATAAACACCGGCATGTTGAACCCGTTTATCAAAAACACGCCGAAATTCATTATTTTTTATCATTATTCTAATCGCTCTATTTACCTACAATAAGAACCCTTTTATGTCAAAAAAATTGTTTTGACTTTTAGCCTGAATCAGTTTAGTTTTTCAATGTTTTATTAATTTTTGATGATACGGTACAGCCTAGATCATCATTCGTGTTTTCAAAGGCTGACCAATTATAAAGGTGGGAATTTATGAGTAAATCATTGACCTATGCGGATGCCGGTGTGGACGTTGATAAGGCCAACAAACTGGTTGAATCCATCAAGACCATCGCCAAACAAACCAAACGCCCGGGGGTTATCGGCAGCATCGGGGGTTTCGGAGCTCTTTTTTCCCCCAATCTGTCCGACATGGAAAAACCTGTTCTTGTCAGCTCCACCGACGGCGTGGGAACCAAGCTTAAAATCGCGTTCATGATGGACAAGCACGACACCATCGGCATTGATCTGGTGGCCATGTGCGTGAATGATATCGCAGTCCAGGGCGCGGAACCCCTCTTCTTCCTGGATTATATTTCCATGGGAGAGCTGAATAATGATACGGCAACCGATATCATCAAAGGCATTGCCGAAGGCTGCAAACAGGCACGGTGCGCTCTGATCGGGGGTGAAACCGCCGAAATGCCTGACATGTACCATAAAGGCGAATATGACCTGGCCGGTTTTGCCGTGGGTGCTGTGGATGATCACAAGATCATTGACGGTTCCGAGATCCGCATGGGCCAGAAAATCATCGGCATTGCTTCCACAGGTCTTCACAGCAACGGCTATTCCCTGGTCAGAAAGATCTGTTTTGAGACCCTCAAACTAAAAATTGGCGATCAGATCCCTGAATTAGGCAAAACCATCGGTGAAGAACTTCTAACGCCTACAAAAATTTATTCGGATATCATTCAAGGTATCATTAAAACCCATCCGGTCTATGCCTTTGCACATATCACCGGCGGCGGTATCAATGAAAACATTATCCGGGTTATCCCCAATGCATGTAAAGCCGTCCTGAACAAGGACAGCTGGGAGATCCCCCCCATATTCAAATTCCTCCAGGATGCCGGCAATGTCAGTGATCATGAAATGCGCCGGACCTTCAACAACGGCATCGGCCTGATGGCTGTGGTTTCCGAAGACTCTGCCCAGCCCCTGCTTGAAATGATGAATGCAATGGATGAAAAGGCCTTTGTCATCGGCGAGATCGCTGGCCGAAAAAGCACCGAGCCCCAGGTCGAATGGATTTAGGGTTGATGCGCATCATCCGAAAACGATCATGATTATTCTCGGCATAGAAACATCCTGCGATGAAACTGCGGCCGCCCTGGTTGAGAATGGAAAAACCATCCTCTCTTCCGTGGTGTCTTCCCAGATTGAGGATCACCATGCCTATGGCGGGGTGGTCCCTGAAATTGCAGCCAGAAAACATCTTGAAGCCATTGTCCCTGTGGTCCAGTCCGCCATGGACCAGGCGAATATTCCCACACAAGACATTGACGCCCTTGCCGTCACCCAGGGACCTGGCCTAGTGGGGGCTTTGCTTGTGGGTTTTTCATTTGCCAAAGCCTTTGCCTATGCCCGGAAAATCCCATGGGTTGGAGTCAATCATCTGGAAGGTCACATCACCTCGGTGTTCCTCAATGAAAAGACCCCTGAATTCCCCTATGTGGCCCTGCTTGTATCGGGCGGGCACACCAGTATTTACCACATCTGCTCCCATACTGAATGCGAGCTCATGGGCCAGACCCGTGACGACGCGGTGGGCGAAGCCTATGACAAGGTCAGCAAAATGCTTGACCTGGGATACCCCGGAGGCCTGATCATTGATAACCTTGCAAAAAAGGGAGACGCATCGAAAATCCCCTTTCCACGGGCCTGGCTCGATAAATCTGCCTATGATTTCAGCTTCAGTGGCGTCAAATCCGCTGTAAGACGTTATATCGAAGACACACCCGATTACAAAAACCGTCTTTCAGATATTGCGGCGGGCTTTCAGGAATCTGTGGTGGAGGTTTTAACTTACAAGCTCATCCATGCGGCCAAGGAAAAGGGTTGCCGTGATATTTCCGTGGTGGGTGGTGTTGCGGCCAATTCGCGATTGCGTGAAGCGATTACAAACGAAGCCCTGAAACATGGCCTGCGGGTCCATGTCCCATCCATTGATCTTTGCGGAGACAACGCCGCCATGATCGCAGCCGCCGCCTTCCATCTCCTTCAAAACGGCCAGAAATCAGGCATGGAAGATGATGTCTTTTCCAGGGCCAAATCCCCAATGGGTCAAAAACACCGATAAACGCCAAAAAATTAAATTATATGAGAGTATGGCGGAGATTGGAATATTTTATGCTGATGAGGCCTTATCGGTGGGCACAGCCCACCCTACGAGGGGCTTCCACATGGGCGAAGTATTTTGTTATGCGGTCAAGGGCGTGGAAAGGAATGGGAGACACCGGATCGCATAAGGAAAGCCGTCCACGGGCAACACCCTCTTGTAGGGTGGGCTGTGCCCACCAAATGGCCGACTCCTTATAAAAGACGATGCAATTGGATATTTAAACGAATATAGGCCGATGCTCATAAATTTTTACTCACAAAGCCACAAAGATCACAAAAAAAAACTTATATTCTATGCCATTAGCCCTTCTCCGTGCTCTTTGTGCCTCCGTGAGAAACCTGCTTTTTGGTTGTGGCTTTGCCGCGCTGAGCTCTTCGTGTGCTTCAGTAAGCGTAGCGAACGGGTGTTTAAAAATCATGAGTCTAAAGATATTGCTGTTTCAGGGCCATAATACGATCAAGGCTTTCAGCGGAACTTTTTTTTGTATCTTCTGTTTTTTCAATCTCATGCATAAAGGCATTGAAGGCCCCTTCGATATCCGGTCCCTGGTGGCAGACCAGGGCGATATCCACGTGGGCCTGGACAATCCTGTGGACGGACTCGTCAATGGGAATCGTGATGGCTTTCATGTCCAGGTCATCGGTCATGACCACGCCCTGATAGCCCATGGTTTCCCGGAGCAGAGTTTTAACGATTTTTTGTGACAGGCTGGCTGGCCAATCCGGGTCCAGGGAATGGTATTTGATATGGGACATCATGATACCTGACACACCTTGGGTGATGGCTCGGACAAAGGGTACCAGATCACTCTGATCAAGATCATCAAAAGATGTCTCAAGCACGGGGAGATGGAGGTGGGAATCCAGCGTGGTTCGGCCGATTCCTGGGAAATGCTTGGCCACAGCCATGATTCCACGTCTTTGAAAGCCCCGTATCATTTCCGCACCCATGGCCGCTACAAAGTCCGGGCCTCCGGTAAACACCCGTTTGGCCATGATACCTTCAAATCCCTGGGGCTGAACATCCAGCACCGGGGCCATGTTCATGTTCACACCAATGTCCAGAAGTTCTCTGGCCGTAATGTCTGCAAATCGGGCTGCATCACCTCTGTGTTTCATGCCGGGGTTCCCGTCGGGAAACAGGGTAAAAGGTTCTTTGAGCCGCGCCACCTGTCCGCCTTCCTGATCGATGGCAATGAAAAGGGGCGGCTGACCACAGGATGCTGTGTAGGCCTGGGCATCATGAGAAAGCTCACGAACCTGCTCCGGTGACTGGATATTCCGTGAAAAGAGGATGATGCCACCCACCTTCAATTCATGAATCAAAAACTTTAATTCAGGGTCCAGAAAATAGCCGTCAAAGCCCACCATCAATCTCTGGCCAGCGCATTGTTCTTTGGTGAAATGCATGGATGTTCCAACCTTCCAGGGAAATATCCCTTATTTATTCAGCTGGTATTTTCGGACTGAATTGATGTGGTCCCGGATATTCGTCGAAAACTGGTGGGTCTTGTCTTTTCGTGAAACAAAATAAAGATAAGTGCTGTCTTCAGGATATAAGGCTGCTTCAATGGATGCAAGACCGGGGTTGGCAATGGGGCCGGGGGGCAGTCCCTTTCGTTTGTATGTGTTATAAGGTGTCTGGGCTTTCAAATGTTTTTTGGTCAGGTTCCCGTCAAAATCCTTTATTCCGTAGATCACAGTGGGGTCGGTCTCAAGACGCATATTTTTTCCCAGACGGTTGTGAAAGACCGATGAGATCAGCGGACGCTCACGGGCATCCCCGGTTTCCTTTTCAATAATAGAGGCCAGGGTCAGCACCTCATGCAGACTGAAGCCCAGGGCCGTTGCCCTCTCATACCAGGCCTGCTTAAAAACAGACCGAAAACGTCCCACCATGGTTTTGATGATGACGTTGGGGCTTACTCCTTTGGGGAAATGGTAGGTCTCGGGAAACAGGTAGCCTTCAAAGGTTTCCGCAGGTTCGGGAATAGCAAACTGGCGGGCAAGGGCAGGATCTGTGGCCGCCGCGATAAAATCCGTTTCAGAGCAAATACCTGCCTCTTGTATGGCATGTCCAATCTGATAAAGATTATAGCCTTCCGGAATGGTTATTTTATGCAGATAAACATTCCCGTTGATCAGATCCTGAAGAATGTCCCAGGGACTCATGGCCGATGAAAAAAGGTATTCTCCTGCTTTGATGTTCTTGTCTTTCCCAGTGACTGCGGCCAGTATTTTAAATTTTCCCAATGATGAAATAAGGTTTTGTTTTAAAAGCTGGTTCGTGGTGGAATTAAGCCCCTGGCCGGGATGGACCATAATCAGAATAGGGTGACCCTGGGAGTCCGTGGGTTCATGGGCAAAATGATAAAAATAATAGCCGGCTATCAACGCAAAAGCACATACAATCAACGCCAGTAAAATAACCGCTGAGATTGCTTTTCTCACATGGTTCTGTTTATTTTTTAGCGCGTTGTCTTCTCTCATCTGTCCGTTAAGAAGGGTTCGCCTTGTTCAAATTGATTAGAAGTCTACTCATTTTTTTACTATATGACATCCCCCAAGCCATTGTCAAAGAGCTTTTTTCTATGGGGCAGATGCCCCAGCGATACGTATTGATTGCATTTCACGTAAGTGTGCTTATATTATTGATGTTTGAATAATTTTTTCATTTAAGGCACCACCCAACAAATATGTTTATTAAAACGGAGAGCCAGCATGCCTTCTGATTCCAATAGGACTGAAAATTACACGGGCTTTGAGCAAGGCCCCATCCGGCCGCCCAGTGAGGCTGCAAGCCTGCTTTTGAGACTCACCCGGAACTGCCCCTGGAACCGATGTACCTTCTGCCCGGTTTACAAAAACAGTTCATTTACACTGAGACCCATCAACCACATCATAAAGGACATCCAGACCGTATCCCGTCATGTGGATCGGCTCAGGGCCGCCCAAAAAGGCGACGTGATCCCCCGCAGTGAGCTTTCGATGCTCCTTGACCAGACAGAGGCCGGAGATATGGAGGCCTTTCATGCGGCCATCACCTGGGTGCAGAACGGCATGCATTCCATTTTTCTTCAGGATGCCAACAGCTTGATTCTCAAGCCCTCGGATCTTATCATTATCCTTGATCAAATCAAATCCTGTTTTCCCTGGGTCCAGCGCATCACGTCCTATGCCAGGTCCCATACCGTATCACGCATCTCTGATGAGGATCTTATCAAAATCAGACAGGCCGGACTGTCACGCATCCATATCGGCATGGAGTCCGGATCAGACAAGGTCCTCGAAAAAATTAAAAAAGGCTGCACAAAGGCCATGCACATCAAGGCAGGTATTAAAGTCAAACAGGCCGGCATGGAATTATCCGAATATGTGATCCCGGGCTTAGGGGGCGTTGAACTTTCGACAGAACATGCCTTGGAAACCGCCGACGCACTGAACCGGATCAATCCGGATTTCATTCGTTTGCGAACCCTTGCCATACCCGGCCATGTTGAATTGTATGAGGATTATCAGTCCGGCCGTTTCGACAAGGCATCGGATGTCCTTGTTGCCAAAGAAATCCTCCTGTTGCTTGAACACCTGGAAGGTATCACCAGCACAGTCAAAAGCGATCATATCCTCAACCTGTTCCAGGATATCGAGGGCTGCTACCCAAAGGACAAGGAGCGCATGACCGGCATTATCCGATCCTTTCTGGTTCTTTCACCTGAGGATCAGATGCTTGTCCAGGTTGGCCGCCGCATGGGGATGCTCAGGTCCGAAGAAGACCAGGCCAATCCGGATAAAATGAACCATATCCGGCAAACATGCGCAGCTCACGGGATCACACCGGACACGGTCAATGAAGTGATTGATGACATCATGAGACGTTTTATCTGATGAATGGTCTCTATATCCATGTTCCCTTTTGCGTCAGAAAATGCCTGTACTGCAATTTTTATTCGGTGACGGATCTGGGCATGATGGCCCCTTATGTTGAGGCCCTTGTCCGTGAAATGGACCTGACAGCCGCCCTTCAGCCAACCGGGCTTAAATCTGTGGACACCCTTTATTTCGGGGGTGGAACACCCTCTGTTCTTTCGTTTAACCATCTCGGCAGAATTATGGACAGAATCCACCATCTATACCATGTGGCTGACCATGCTGAAATCACCCTTGAAGTCAACCCTGGCACTCTGACCCCAGGAGCCCTTGACGATTTCAAACGACTCGGTATCAATCGCCTGAGCCTTGGAGTCCAGTCTTTCCATGACACACATCTTCAGATGCTCGGACGAATTCACAGTTCAGACGAATCACGAGCCCTGATCCATGCCGCCCGGAAAGCGGGATTCAATGATCTGGGCCTGGACCTGATCTATGGGCTTCCCGGCCAGAGCCTTGAACACTGGCAGGACGACCTTGAAAACGCCCTGTCCTTTGGCCCCTCCCACTTGTCCTGTTATATGCTTTCCTTTGAGCCAGGCACGCCCTTGTTCAAACGCATGAAAAAAGGCACCATCGTCCCCCTTCCCGATGATAAGGCGGCTATTCTCTTTGATGAAACCATGGCCTTTCTTGAGAAAAAGGGGTTCATCCATTATGAAATATCCAACTTTGCCTCATCTCCAGGGACACAATCCCGGCACAACCGGAAATATTGGAATTTTGAACCATACACCGGATTCGGACCCTCTGCCCATTCCTACACCCCTGTGGAACAAAAGCGCTCCTGGAATGTCCCGAATTTATCTGATTATATTGACCGCCTGAAAAAAGGGCACCTGCCCGTGGAAGACTCAGAAACTCTGGACAAAAGACAGCAGATGATCGAGGCCCTTTTCCTGGGCCTCCGAAAAATGGAAGGAATCCTCATCTCAGAATTCAACAGACGGTTTGAATGTGATTTTTCAAAGATGTTTTCAGCATCCTTATCCTATCTGAGCAAGAATGGCCTGATCGTACATGACCCGGCCCGGGTTTATCTCACCAGAAAAGGCATTGTTCTTGCCGACAGGATTACATCTCTTTTTGTGGATAGGGTGGATTGATGCAGATTATCTTTGCAGAGGCGTTGAACAATACATAATGTGAAACAATTCCAACATGGGCACGGGGCACCGTGCCCCTACAAGAACAGACATGGTCGGCTCATGCAACACCATGTTGAGGCATGATGCTTCTGCCTGTGGAGAATCGATCCTTGAATTTCAAAAAACCCGGCCAAGGCCGGGTTTTTTATCTTTCAGTTATCAGGTGGACAGGGTCTTGATCAACACGCCGATGTAAAACCGTGCATGGCCGATATAGGTGGCCATGTTGGCCCTGTGATTTGCAATAAAGCCGTTATAATTCCCTTCGGTCACCATCCAGGGTGACATGAGGGAAGCGCCCCGGCAGGCATCAATGGCACGATGAAGGGTTTCGATGCCGTCTCTGGTTTTGAGGGTCTGGCTAAAATCCTCCTGAACAGCCTCCAGAATCGGAAGAATGGCTGAAGCCACACCCTTGGAATAATAAAACCGGTCATCGGCCTCAAAGGTGGTGACCTGGGATTCCAGATCACCCTCCCGTCGAACCAGTTTGTCGTCACAATCCCCAAGACGGGTTCTGAACTCAACCAGAAGAGGTATCAAATTGTCAGGCCGAGTATAAAACGATTCCTTGCCATCTTTGAGCAGTTCCTTGTATTGCCTCAAATCATCCATGGCCCGTCTGTATTCACCTTCGGCAGAGGGCCACCAGTAGCTGGCAGGATTCACAGTAAGGCTGTTGACCGCATCATTCAGGGATTTGTTGTACGAAACATTACTGCCGGTGCGGGCTATGCGTTCGGTCAGAATATCCACAGATCTCCGTGTCACTTCCCGGACACCCAACTGATAGTTTTCCACATTATCCATGCCAAACTTAAAAATACGCAGATCATTGGGCCGCCATCCCCAGAAACGATTTTCCAGTTCATATTCCATGGGTCTGATCAGGGCATCCACAAACGCTATGCCAATGACCTGCCTGGGCATGACCTGGGGTTCATGAACAACTCTTCGGGTCATGGGCACTGTATGGGTGGTCGCAGGTGGAGGCGTCACTGCCTCGGGATAGGTTGACTGTCTGTACATGGGTGACACATCCTGGGTTTCATCCATCATCTCGCCATGTGAGGCTCCGTCCCCTTCGGCATAGTCCGAGGACAAACCCTGATCGGAAAGATTCTCATCGGCCTGGTCCAGAAACTCAGGATTACTGACATTGGCCTCACGGCTTGACAGTCCCTCGATGTATTCATCGGCTTTCTGGAGGATAGGGGATTTTTCCACCACTTGTTTGTACGGTGATTTTTCCTCGGGTGTCCCGGAAAAAAAGGAAATGATTTCAGCGAAAAGAAAGAGACAGCCCATGGCTATCACAATTCCCAGAACAATACGCAGGGAGGCAAAGCTCCCGAAACCGGCGTTTTCAGATTTATCCTTTTTACCGCTCATTGTCTCTCCTCATATGATGAAAGTTTCCACCACGATTGATTATGATATATAAATTCATGTGGTACCGTCCGGATAACCGGAGTATGTACAATTTTTTAGTCGAATGTCAAATAGTATCCCTGTTTTCCTTAAGTACAGATGCACACCGTCTTATTTTATTGCCCCCTGTTCCTTAATTGGCGCGTATCACCAACACGAATGGTCACATTCTTCTTGTCAAAATATTCCAAAAGAGGGATCAATAATTTTCTGGGCAGTCCTCCGGTCAAATCCTTGAACCCGGGTGCATCGATTTCCTGATTTTTCATCAAAAAATCCACAAGATTCTTCTGGACACCCTCAATGGCCAAGGTATGAAAATAGAGATCATCCTTGACTTTGACTAACATCTTTTCATTGACCAGAACCATCAGGACATCTTTGGCCTGGGCCGGACTGACCCCGAGTTCTTCCACAAGCGCCTTGAAATAGGGAGGCGCCGTGTCAGAATCTTTGTATGCACCCAGAATTTTTTTCTTCAATTCTTCCTGGTCCACTTTCAGAGCCACGGTGTGGCCATCAAGTCTCACCATGTCCCCATCCTGAACCAGGCTGCCTTCCGAACACAAATGGTTGAGCATGAGATTATAGAGTTTCCCCCCGAGATCCGGCGGAAATTTGGATTTCAATTCCCCTTTGGGCATGCCTTCTTTCAGGGGATTGACCCCATGATAGGTGAGAAGGTAGTCCTTGGCCGTCTGGTTCAGAGTCTCAAAGGTTCCACCGTGGATATAGGTGCGGGATTCCTTGTCAATCTGGACAATTTCTTTTTTGGACAACAGACTCGAAACCGCCGTATTCAGTTTTTTCTCCGGCATATTGGTCATGAGTTTCAAATCATTGAAAGCCAGCCCGTTGTAACCGGCCTGGGACACATGAAAGGAGATCATGGCAGGTAGGTCATCTTCAAGAAGCCCCTTCAATCCCTGGATGATGTCCTGTTTGAGCCGCTTGTGCTTTTGGGGGAAAGGATTTAGAATTCCCCCCCCTGCGATGGTTCTGACCGGAGAATAGCTTCGTATCACAAAACGGTCGTCTTTCACACAGGCCATGGGTGATTCGAGCCGTATCTGAACCACGGTGGTATCTCCCGGATCAAGGGTATCGTTTTCAAGAAGAATCAGATTGCCCATGATCTCACAAGTCCCCGTATGCAGACGTATCCGCGTCCTGTTTTTCAAAGGTTTTTTATTACTCGCAAGATAATGCATCCGCGCATCCAGAAGATGGCTGTTCCGGAGACCATCAGGAACGGAAACCACTTCGCCACGATTGATGGCCGCCTTTTCAAGGCCCTGAAAATTAATGGCCGTCCGCATCCCCGAGGATGCTTCTTCGGTACTCATGTTGTGGACCTGGATCCCCCTGACCTTTGAGGTGACACCCGATGGATAGATCATAATAGCATCACCGATTCTGATCGATCCCGACGCAACAGTTCCAGTGATAACTGTCCCAAAACCTTTCATGGTGAATACACGGTCAACAGGCAGGCGGAAAAGACCGCTTGAGGTCCTATCAGGGATCTGTTCAGCAATTTTATCCATGGCCTTTTTCAATTCCAAAAGCCCCTGGCCCGTGTGCGATGACACCGGGACAATCGGTGCATCTTCAAGAAAACTATCCTGAATAAACCCCCGGATATCCTCTATCACAAGCTCAAGCCATTCCTCATCCACCATGTCCACTTTGGTGAGGACCACCAGTCCGAAGCGAACACCTAAAAGAGAACAGATCTCCATATGCTCACGTGTCTGGGGCATGACCCCTTCATCCGCAGCAATAACCATGGCCACCATATCGATTCCGGTGACCCCGGCCACCATGTTTTTGACAAATTTCTCATGGCCCGGCACATCCACGATGCCCAGATGCTGCCCACTGGGCAGATCCATAGACGCAAACCCAAGCTCAATGGTGATTCCCCGGGCCTTTTCTTCTTTCAGACGATCGGTTTCAATACCGGTCAAGGCTTTGATCAGGCTTGTTTTTCCGTGGTCGATATGACCGGCTGTTCCTAAAACGATCTGTTTCAACGGCCCTTCTCCTTCTGTCCTCTGACTCTCAGATAGGTGAGAAAATAGGCCAAAGAAACCAGAATAACGGCGAGTCCGGCAATAAAAAAAATGCCTTTTTCAGGATGGAATAACCGCGTAAGAATGATGGCACATGCGAGACTTAAAATGGTCCTCAGGACCAGTATATAGATACGGTTCATACACCCTCGAAAAGACTGCTGACGTTAAAAACAATACAATTAAATAGTATAGATGACCGAAAGGGTCAATACCAAGTTTCGACGCATCAGGCTCTCAAACGTTTCAAGGCCTCTGTGGCAGACAGGCCCTCATGCACCATCTGGCAGGCCACGTTCACGAAACGTTCCGGATTTTCATGTTGAAAGGCGTTTCTTCCCATGGACAATCCGGCAGCTCCGGCTTTCATGGCCCCTTCGATCATATTCAGGGTTTCCTCGTCACCCAGCCGGGAACCCCCTGCAATGACCACGGGCACAGGGCATCCCCGAACCACGGCTTCGAAACTTTCCGGGCTTCCGGTGTAAGGGCATTTAATGATATCCGCCCCAAGCTCAGCGCCAACTCTGGCAGCCAGCTTGATGGTATCCACATTTTCCTGAATATTTTTTCCCCTGGGGTACATCATGGCCAGAAGGGGCATTCCCCAACGATTACATTCCTTGGCTGTCTTACCCAGAGCTTCCAGCATCATAAATTCTGATTGTGATCCAACATTCACATGGACAGAAACCGCATCCGCGCCCAAAGCCATTGCCTCTTCCACATCACAGACCCAGATCTTCCGGTCAGGTTCGGGGTTGAGTGACGTGGATGCGGAAAGATGGACAATCAGTCCGATGTCCGTATCCTCAGACCGGTTTGTGGATGTAACGATTCCCTTGTGGACAACAGCGGCATTGGCACCGCCCCGGATGACCATATTCACTGTTTTATCAATATCCTCAAGGCCTGGAATGGGTCCCATGGAAACCCCATGGTCCATCGGCACAATAACGGTTTTCCCGGATGTCCGATTGATAATGCGTTTAATTCTTATTTTTTTCCCCACATTCATGATTCACCTTTTTGATCCTGATAAATTTTATCCAAGGTTTGGTGACACATAAAACCATATCCAAACATGTTTTTCAAATAGTTTCAATCCAGGACATGACAAAGAATAAAACGCCATGAGCCACAAAGGGATTTTGCACATTAAAGTGAAACTTCCTGGAACACAGGTTCATCCGTATCAAAGGGTTGAATGGGATGTTTTTTCCATCCCCGGACACCCGCCGTATAGAAGGCCCTATAGTACTTTCCTGTCCGCAGTTCCTTGATAAGCGTTTTGATCAAGTACCGTCCCCGCCCCTGCTCACGTTGCTCATGGAAAATCACCTGAAACCGTGGATCTTTATTGTACACGATATCCCTTGCCTTATCCTTCATAAACCGAATCAGTGTCATTTTTTTCTCCTTAATTACAAATTGGATCTGGATCATTTATCAATAGCTGACACTAACACAGGGGTTTGACAGATAAGGTCAAAGCAGTATAATTAATGTTAAAAAAATTTTGCAGGGGATCTTCGAAAAAGACGTGAGTATGAACGAAAAAATTCTGACACAATGGACAACCTGTACAACCGCAAAGCCGGTCGTGGTCTGGCCGGATGGCTGTCGTGATCTTATCGTAAAAATAGAACCTGAAAAGCACCCACAATGTTTTCTGACCGGCCTGGATAAGACCGCCTACAAGATTAATGCACCATCCGGCACAACTTTTTTCGGCATTCGTCTGGTCCCTGGTTCCATGGCGTTCTGGGAAAAAGACCAGCCATTATCACGGGAAAACCTATTTAACCTGAAATGCCTTGGCAACCGATCATCGTCCGTTCTGCATCAGGTCTCAACCCATCCGGAACAGGCACCAGAGCTACTTTTGGACTGTGTTGACACGTGGTTCACCCCACGAAAAAACGTGACAAAAGACTTTTTCGCAACGCTGAGCACCCCGGAAGACCATCCCATCATTATTTCAAAAAGTGCCCGAACATTTCGACGGCATATTTGCTCAGAAACAGGGGCCCCGCCTCAATTCTGGATGAATTTGAGGCGGGTGCGGCGTGCGGCCTCAGATATTGCGTTCAGTACGCTGCCCCTTGTGGAGGTTGCTCTTGCCAACGGATTCTCCGATCAGGCACACATGACCCGTGAGATTCGACGATGGCTGGGCCAAACCCCGTCCCATGTGAGACGTAATCGTGATTCATACACATTCATGCTTCGATCAACCGATGCATTCAATTTGCCGATCACATAATCATTCCAGCTTGATAGTCCCTTTATGGGTTCAGATGATACACCTTATATTCGGTTGCCGGTTCGATGGGGTGGTAGCAATAAACAACCAGACCACAGGGGTCTATGATCCCAAATCCCCGATCCCCCCATGGATGATCCTCCAAAGGAATGACCGGTGATAATCCATTCCGGGTCAATTGATTATAGAACATGTCAGCATCCTCAACACATAGATTCAGCGTTGCACCGCCTGAAAACTCAGCCATTTTATCACGAGGTTCCATCAAACAGATCTCCGGACCCCCTATTCTGTCCGAAAGACGAAGTACCACATACCACCCGCAATCAAAGGATGCCCTGGCCAAAAAAAAATTTTTATAAAACTCACAAACCTCTTTGAACCGAGACGTGACAATGGTCACACTTGCTGAATTAATGGCCATAAGAATTCTCCTTTTTTAATTGTCATTATAATCGCAATTCCCTTATCCCATGCCCATTGATTTTTTTCTTGAATCTTTCGGCCATTCAAAAGGGGACATGCCAATTATACACTTCACAAACAATGTTCCTTCTGTTATGTTCTTTCAAACATAAACAACAACCCCATTTTCACTATTTATGGAGGTATCCTATGCCACGAACAACACGAATGATTATTCACGATGAGAAGAGCGTTTATCATGTGATCTCTCGCACTGCTTTGGATGGTTTTCCTTTCGGGGCAGTAGAAAAAGAAAAATTTGTAACGATCCTCAAGCGGTTTGCCCGCATCTATTTTTCGGAAATTCTCGGTTACGCAGTGTTAGACAACCACGTTCACATCCTCGTCAAGATGCTTCCAGAGCGATTCTTTTCCGATGATGAGATCGAAAAAAGATACAAAGCATATTATGGGGATGATGCCTTGTTCCCTGTGGGCCGTATCGACCATTTCAGGAAAAAATGGGCCAGCCTTTCTGAATTCATAAAGGAAGTCAAGCAGACGTTTTCACGGTATTACAACAAGGCCAAAGGGCGTCGTGGGACCCTCTGGGGTGAGCGTTTCAAGAGCGTCATCGTTCAAAAAGGAGATACTCTGATCCATTTACTGGCCTACATCGACCTGAATGCAGTTCGGGCGGGAATCGTGAAACGGCCCGAGGAATACCGCTGGTGTTCTCTGGGCTACCACAGCCAGACCGGCAACACAGACGATTTTCTTTCAACGGATTTCGGGATTTTGGAATTCAACGATGTCGATGAAAAGGAAAGGTTCCGCCGCTACCGGCGATATGTTTATGAAGCCGGGGCCCTGGCCAGGTCTGACGGTAAAAGTAGTCAGGTCATTGGAAAAGACATTGTAAACATTGAGCGTGAAAAGAATTTCGAAATCACTCGAACCGATCGTTTCATGAACAGGACCAGGTATTTTACCGATTCCGGTATAATTGGAACCAAAGCTTTTGTGGCAGAGAATTACCAGCAATTCAAGCACATGTTCCAGTCCAGGCATGAAAAGACACCCAGGTCTATAAAGGGCCTTGATGGTCTGTATTCCTTGAAACGGCTTTCATCTTAGCCTGTACATTTCAGAATCTCTTCCCGAGTACCTTCTTTTCATTATCGTCAAAGAAGAACCGTAAAGCTGTTTTTTTCTTTTCATAAAAATGATTTAAACATTCTTTGATGGAAGGATTTTTATTAGTCACTTCCCTTCTGCCCATGTAAAAAACAGGATCCAGGACTGGTTTTTTCTTCAAGAACATTCTTTAGAATTCTTGATTGGTCCCTTAGGTTGACTTCTGAATGTCGAGTAGACCGGTTTCTCCAATAATGGCAGCTTATTAACAACATGCTTTACTGACGCCTTGCCGCACGCGGCTACTACGTGACAGTCGTTTTATGTTTTGCCATTACCGTTGTTACCGGCCCCTCTCAGAACCGT
>JAHIRD010000296.1 GCA_018818835.1 Pseudomonadota bacterium | reverse complement strand
TAACGGATTTGCCTATAAAAGTGATTACCAATTAAAAAAAGGATTGCGTGAGCTATCAAGAACCGCAAAGATATTTATACCATTTTATTTAGGTGGGGAAGATATAGTCAATTATCTTACGGGTAAAAAGAAATTAAAAGAGATTGTATTTTATGGGAAAACACCCAAAAAGGATAAGACAGAGAAATTTAAACTAAAGAGGTCTAAACGTAGAGGCATGAAAAAACACAGATTAAAATTCTGAAGGAGCGATTATGGAACTACGCGACAAGGACGGGCTATACATCATCAGCCCGAATGAAAAGAAAGCCCTCGACGAGCTGAATAAAATATCGCTTGTGATACAGCACAAGTGGTTCTCCATCGGGCGCGAAATGGTGAAACTCATAAAGGAGCTGCAAAACCTTAATGGAAACACTCCGAGCGATAATCAACAATCACGCTAAAATCATCTGGCTTATTTCCATACTTATAATAATATTATGGGCTACCGGCTACTTTAAGAATGGGAGGCTATAATGAGAGAGCGTTTTTTTTCTAAAATAACCAGCGGCAAGTTCATAATGACTGTCGCCATTACTATAACCTTGTGCGTTCTCGCGCTTCAGGGCAAAGTCGGCACGGAAGACTTTATGAAACTTGCGTTGATCGTGGCTTACGCATATTTCACAAAAGATAGTATGCAGAACGGAGGTTCAAATGGGGGCAATGGAACGAATATTCATTAAGATTATACCGATTATAGTAAAGAAAAGTATGTCTAAAATAGAGAAACTTAACCTGACAACCAAAGCGTTAGAGGTGGCTTATGAGAATGAAAGGATACGAAAGGGCGATTGGAAGAAGTTTTGCCTTGCATTTGAGTCGTTTTTTAAGGATTGTGCCAGCGAGGCTCATTCTGCTTCTATGTGGAATACTCTTGATTAGCGGATGCGCGGTTGTAACAACGTTCTATGACGGTGATGGCGACGAGCTTGGCAAGATAAAGCAGACCTCTGCCGGTGAAGCGCAATACAGAAATAAAAACGCCGGTATAGAGATGAGGGTTGACACGAGGAACCTGAGCGTTTACGAGAAATACTTTGAACCAATAATGAAATCCGCCACACGTGCGGCGGCTGTAGAAGTAAAATAAGGGGGGTAAAATGGCAAAGAAGAAACCGAACACGATATTTCAAAAGGCTTATGACGCCATAGATGAGTGGCGTCCGAGTGAGGAGATGATGGAGCAGATAAATAAAATCAATGACGCAATGGAAAAGGCTTTCAAAAAACTGCTTGACGAAGTGATAAGGCAGGTAGTAGAGGCTATAAAGGAGAAGATAGACGCTATAAAAACAAAATAAGGAGCATTTATGCGCTATGACGAATACAGGCTAAACCACGACCACGTTTACCTGCTTCCAATCTCGGATTGCCACATCGGGGATAAGAATTTCGACGAAACAAGATTAAGGGATAACATTAATTGGGTGGAGAACACGCCGAATGCTTTTGTGTTTTTGGGGGGAGATTTATTTAATGTGGCTACACGAAACTCAAAAACAGCCCCCTCCGAAGAATCCTACCCGTTACGAGACCAGATAGATGAAGCCATAAACATATTTGAACCAATAAAAGAACGCATACTCGGAGCTATCGACGGAAACCACGAACGCCGCCTTTTAGATTACTGCGGATATTCCCCGCTACAATCATTCTGCGGGCTTCTGAATATAAAGTATTACAACTATTCGGTTGTATTGCGCCTGCTTGTCGGTAACGGAAAACGCATATATGGAAACGCAAACGGTTGTGTATCATATGTGCTTTACATGCATCACACGACCGGTGGCGGTGGCACTATCGGTGGTAAAATGAACCGTATTGATAAACTGCGACGCTTGGTATGCAACGCAGACGCTTATATCGGGGGACATAACCACCAGTTAGGTGTAATCCCCGTAGAAACGCGTTTCGTTGATGAGCCACATAGAAAGATTACACGCATCCGCCAATTGCTTATAGACAGCGGATCTTACTTAAAATGGGATGAAGGCTACGGTGAGGCGGCTCAATTAGAACCCTCTAAACTCGGAAGCCCCCGGATAAGGCTTGACGGGCGGCACAAGGATATACATGCAAGTGTATAATACATAGGAGATAATTATATGAAAAACCTAAATATAGAACCGGATGAAGGCATAACCATAATAACCTGCCCCCATTGCTCAAGCGACAATATAACACAGGATGAGCGTAAGGGTGGGCTTATATGTTTAGATTGCGGAGGTATAGTAAATGTCAGCTAAAAGGGCGGATAGGTTAAAGGGCATTACTCATAAGTTTGATATGTGCGGATCTTTATTTATAACGCTTAACGAAGACGACAAGGGAAAACCCTACGAATTATTCTGTTTCGGGAGCAAACTCGGAACGTGCAGAAGTAACCTTGAGGCGCTCGCCAGATGCGTTTCAAAAATGCTACAGCTTGGTGAATTAGAGGAAGCTATTGACGCCTGTGAGAAAATACGCTGCCCGGCTATGGAAAGAAAAAAGGGTGTCAATACGGTAACCAAAGAGAAAGAGATAGACAAGATGCCCTGGAGTTGCCCGGATG
>JAHIRD010000250.1 GCA_018818835.1 Pseudomonadota bacterium | reverse complement strand
TGACAATGATTATCAACTATCAAACAGCCGATATCATCACAATGTGGTTCACCAAGAGGTGAACCATTATAGCCAGTAGCAAGAATACGATTATCATGGGATACAATAACAGCTCCCACATGAGCACGAGGACAAGTTGACCGCCGACTGACGACTTTAGCAATAGCGAGAAAATAATCATTCCAACTAGGTCTGATAGTCATTTCATCTCCTCGTAATGCGAAAATTCTATCTTCTGTTTTCATTTCTTCTCTTTTCTGTAAAACATCACCCTCCCATAGTCTGATATTCTCACCGGTGGTTTAGTGCCGGCTATATAGGCTAGCCAGGGTTTCTCACCGTATTTCAATATTCTCATTTTAACCTCCATTCTTCTAATTTAGCTTTCCATGATTTCGTGTCAATACAGATATGCTGATTGTTAGCTTCATCATGCCATATGTAACAATGTTTCCCAATCTCCGTTGCCACTTCCTTTCTACCTGCCTCGAGGGTTTCCTCAGCCTGGTATAGTAGCAACCTTTCCAACAATTCATGCAGACTATTCTCGATAGCACCTGGTATTGTTATCACAGTGTCTTCGGCTTTCATTCTATCCCCCAGTCATTATCAAAGTTCTGGCAGTCCCGACATATTCCCACCAATCCTACTTCGGTCCTGACAACGTAGCTCCGGTAAGATTTCATTTCAGGAACTACCTTGCATTTAACCAGTTTATCCTTTTTTCCGTTGATCCTGGTAATTACTTCATGCATGACCCTCATGTTGCAGCAGTTGCGCGTGCTCTTCTCGTCTAATGGAATTTCTTTTATCATTTATTCTCCTCATACATATCAGACTTCAAGTAGTCCATTCTAAAATTTGACGCATCTATACACTTTGGACAGCATCTCACCTTATCGCTCCTATACTCTCCTACACGGTCACTTTCCTCGTCTTTGGTTAGCATTTCGTATGGCCAGTTAGGTGGTAAATTCGCCCATCTCTCACCACATTGATTACATATCATTTCTTCTTACCTCCTTTATTGACCTTTCTAACCAGCCTGGTCAGTTCTCTCTCGGCCAGGTTACTCGGTCGTTTCTGGTTAGTTTCCCACCTGATTACTGTTAGGCTGGCAACACCTAGTATGTCGGCAAGTGCTAACTGTGAAAGTTTAAGCCTATTCCTGAGTTCCTTGATTTCCGTTCCTGTCATAAATCCTCCTTACTGTTAATCTCTCCACAACTACCCATTAAGGATTCCCCTAGTGGGTAGTGATTGATAGATTAGCTTTGTTCAATCCCTCCCTATATTTCTACCCTCATAATATACTAGCTAACCTTTATTCTACCCTCTTTTATAAGTCTAGTTGTTATACAAAAACAACATTCCACTTTGCCATTATCACCTTCATCTGAGCAATGTTCGCATACTATTTGATGACAAATGTCGCACTCTCTATAAAACAAGTCATTACCATCTCTGAAGGTTGATCTTATCTGTTTACCACAATCGCTACACTTCATTTCAACCCTCCCTTTATTCACTATGTAACATATGTTAGCACTATATATATCATTTGTCAATACCCAATTTCAAAATAGTCAAAAGTAATTTTATAGTTGTATTACAGATAGTCAATTTGCTTTTGGTACTACTATCAAGCATGAAGCTGCAACCATGTTTACCGACTTGACAATCTTCTCTACCTGTGATACCTTGAAAGTGGCATCATGTCTTAAACTACCATTCAACCCTCCTTTCTTTATTAGCCGGGGGCCATCAGCCAACCCCCGGCTCTTATTATTACAGATAGAAATGCCGTGTTATATAATTTGGTGAACTATGGATGAGGGAAACAGCAAACAATTAAATCGTAGTGGCAATAGGAGGGGAATGTCTCCAGCATCCCGAAAGAATCTAGATGTAAAAGGGAACAAACACGCCAAAAAAGATTATAGCATTACTCGTATCATTAAGGAGATGCTTGACGAACCTGCTGAGGAACGATGGTTAGAACCCGATGATAAGGATAAACATTATACTTGGCGACAGACTATAGCCAAGCGTATTTTAATTGAATCCGCAAAAGGTAATGCAAGGGTGACTAGCGAGCTTCTCGACAGGCTTGAGGGCAAGGTCACTCTACCTGTTACCGGCGAAGGTGGCGGTGACATAATCTTACGAGTGAAATATGACAACGGAAACAAAGAGTAGAGAATATACAATTACACTTCGCCTGCCTCATGCCAAGCAAGAAGATATAAGGCAGAGTCCAGCGAAGCGTAAAGTTGTTAGAGCTGGCCGGCGTGGTGGAAAGACTGTTATAGCGGCGACAATATGTATCGACAAGTTCTTAAGTGGGTTACGGCCATTATATGCTACCCCTACCAGTGACCAGTTAGAGACATGGTGGTATGAAGTCAAAAAGGCACTTGCTGAACCGATAGATGCCGGTATATTCAAAAAGAACGAGACTGAGCATACTATCGAACGTGAAGGAACTAAGAACCGTATCAAGGGGAAGACTGCTTGGAACGCCGATATGCTCAGAGGTGACTATAGTGACTTCTTGGTGCTGGATGAATACCAGCTAATGAATGAGGATACATGGGAAGTAGTGGGAGCGCCGATGCTACTTGATAATGATGGGGATGCGATGTTTATCTATACGCCTCCGTCATTACATTCAAGGTC
>JAHIRD010000132.1 GCA_018818835.1 Pseudomonadota bacterium | reverse complement strand
ACTGGTTAAAGGCTTCCCGAGTGTAAAGGAAATTTTCAGAAAGCGCAAAAGCCCCTGCCTGGGTCGAACTGCAGGTGTCCACCCCGCTCAGCTGAATCAGATCATAGTGATCCCTGGATGATTCCAGAAATCTCCGACCTTCGGCCAGGTGGGCATTGACACGGGGATCTTGGTAAACCCCACCGGAATAATCGGCAAAGGTCCGTGTCAGACCTTTAAAAATGGATGGGTTGATTTCCACAGCATCAATGTGCCGGGCACCATGGATCAAACCGGACCGGATGTCCATGCCCCCACCGGAACCGATGATCAGCATATTGGGGTTATCCTTTGTTATGCTGTACATGGCGTTCATGGGCAAGTCATCCATAAAATCATAGTAGCCGGGTGTATCCTTGTGCCGGAGCATGGTGGTGTAGGCCCAATAATCGATGAGAATTCCCATCCTTTCCGGAAGATTTCCTTTAAATTCAGATGAAAGTCCCCATAGGCCGAAACCATGATCATCGGCGTTCGTTTCTTCAAAAAAATCAACCTTGGAAAGGCTTGTCCATTCGCTGAGTTTTATCCTGTCGTCCCGGATTCGTGTTGCGGGTTTTCCCTGGGGGCTTTTCAAGGGGAATATGAGGTTTGCATAGGGCAGGAGCAGAACAATCACAAGGCTTGCTATCATAGAAATCCCTGCCAGCTTTTTTAAGTCAGGCCATGCCAACAAAGCCCCTGAAGCGATTAACAGGGCTGCCACGGATAAAAGGCCGGTCAGGCCGCCTCCGTTGTCGAGGAGGAAAAGTGCCCAAAGACAGCCCAAGCCTGATCCTGCCAGGTTGGCCGCATAGTAAAAAGCCACATGCTCTTTATTGCGTTGGAGAATATGGATGATCACAGCCCCCATCATGGTAAACGGGAAAACCAGTGCCATGGCCCCGGTAAAAATTTCAAGGCCCATATAAAGTGCCATGGTGCCTGGGCTCTGCCCCGGGTCTGAACTATAAAAGGGATTGTGGGTGATGATCACAAGGGCGGTAACCAGGGCAAGACCACTTAAAAGTGATGCGGTCACCATAATATGCGGCTGTGTGTACCTTTCAAGTTTTACCCCATATAATCGAATAAGGACGCCGCCGATACCAAAACCCAGCATGGCACTGGAAAGAATGAGGAAACCAAAGTGATACCAGAAAATCACACTGAAAATCCGGGTGAGTATAATCTCCGATGCCAGGACGCCCATGGAAAAAAGCAGGATGAATAAGGCGTATGTGATGGTTCCTTTTTTCAAAAAGACTCCTTTAGGATGGACGGGCGATGATATCAATGGTGGAAAGTCTGGGAATGATTGTTTGATCATTGAGGCCCGTGATTTCCATTCCGCTTTGAAGCGAATAAAATCGGTAGTTAAGTTCCTCTAATACACGTTCAATATCTTTGAAATCAAAACCGTTTTCATCCATGATGTATTGCCCGGCTTCAAAGATGATTATCGGTTTAAAACGTCGGATACAGGACATGGCGCCCTTGATCACGTCCAGTTCCTGTCCTTCGGTATCAATTTTTATCAAGTCAAGGCGAGAGATGGCTTGCTTCAGACAGTAATCATCCAGGGTGATACTGGGGGCATTGCCTGAGCTTTTGGTGATGCCTCCATGTACCGGGTGTCCTTTGGAAAAAAAATGATTGGTTTTCCAGCTTGATGTGGCCATGAGCATGGGGGCGTAAAGCGATTTGTTCGATGCAAAACATTTGGCTGTTGTAATGCGTGATTTGAGTTTCGGATTCAGATCCAGGTTTTTTAGAAGTTTTTTGAAGGCGTAATCTGTGGGTTCAAAGGCATAGACATGGCCCTGGGGCGCATTCTGGCTGAATGCCAGGCTCATACTTCCGATATTGGCTCCCACATCGAAAATCACGGCATCCTGGGGCAGGGTATAGAACCTGTTTTTGAGAATAATGTTTTGAAACCGTCCGAAAATGAAAATCGACAGTTCAATGCCTTCTGAAATGTCCAAAAGATAATGAATGCCATGGCGTTTGACATGGACGAGGTTCGATCGCAAAAAAATACGGATCAGAATATAAAGTATCCGGGCAAAAAAAAGCTTGATACGGGTCTGTGGCAGTCTGCGAGCTATAGCGTTGGTTGTAAACATGGGCCTTTTTAAATAAATTTTATCCGCAGGGCCGCAAACAGAACCATTTTCAGAAGGATCCAGCCGTGGCGCCAGCGTTTGATGTTGGTTTTTCCATAACGCCTCTGGCGATAGCGAATGGGAAGGTCAATGATTTTTAAATTCAGCTTGGCTGCTCCAAACAGAAGATCAAAATCCCCGAACGGATCAAAATTCCCGAAATAGGATCGATTACGGGCAATGTTCTCATAATCGTTTTTGTAAAGAGCTTTGGTGCCGCAAAGGGTGTCTTTGACCGGCTGTCCCAGAAGCCAGGAAAAGGCCAGGCTGAAAAATTTGTTACCCACCATATTCAAGAAACGGATGGCCTGATTTTCCATGGGATAGACCAGGCGGACCCCGTTTATAAATTCCCCGCGCCTTGAAACAAGTGCCTCGTAAAAACGGGGCAGGTCTTCGGGTGACACGGTGATATCGGCATCAAGAATCATAAGGATATCCCCAGTGGCTTGTTCAAACCCCAGGCGGACAGCATCTCCTTTTCCTTTTCCGTTTTGTCTGAAAAGCTGCGTATTTTTTTGGGGATAGTGTTTGATCAGATTCTCAATAGTCTCATAGGTCTGATCCCTGGAATGGCCTTCGACAAAAATGATTTCTGTCCGGCATCCCATGGAAGGCATTCGCTTTAAAATTGATTCAATGTTTCCGGCTTCATTCCGTGCAGGAACAATGACGGACACCGAGGGAAGGGGTGATGTGTTACCATGAACAGGTAACGCTTCCTTCCTGGCAACCACAAGGGTTGAAAGTGCAAACCAGCTGAAGGGTGGAAAGCATGCGAGAAATCGGTTGGACAGGGTGGCCAGGAATCTGATTCGAAGAGGCATAAGAATAAGAAAGCTTTGCTTGATCATGTCAAACCCGGACAGGCTCAGGAGGTTTCGGATATCATTGGGTGCAAACCAGTTCTGTTCCAGATATTCGGCTGTGAGATTGAATCGTCTGGCCACGGACATGGGTATTCGCCACAGGTTGTTGGGGAAATTAATGACAATGCGAGTTCCGGGATGGGACAGGTCGTGAATTTTTTTAAAAACACGTTGCACATCCCATAAATTGATCACCAGGTCCGACAGGATAATGACATCAAAGGTGGATTTAAGCTCAAAATCCTGGGCATCGCCTTGGATAAACGACAGTTCGGGATGCCTGAGCCTGGCCTGTGTGAGCATCTCTGCTGAAAAATCAAGGCCCAGACCAAACGAAGGTGACACGCTGGCAAGAAGATCGCCATGGCCGCAACCCAGCTCAAGTATCCGTAAACCTTGGGGAATTAGAAAGCGGTAGTAATGGATCAATAATTCAGAATAGTAAGCGCCCAGACGTCCATGGGCCAGACGGAAGGCAGAGGCCCTGTCCCAGCTTGCCATGCGCTCCTGTCTGTAGTGTCGTTCAGCAGAATCCATATCCATATGCGTGTGAAATTTGCCCCCTGAAGTTAAAACGCGAAAACAGCTTATATTTCAATCATTCACACCAATTATGCAACCTTTATTTTATGGATGGTAAAAATTATTAAAATTGTCAAAAACCCAAGAATGATGAACTCGTAAAACGTCGACGTATGGCTATGGAAAAAGGTCCATAGGCAAGGCATAGTGTTTGGCCGGGCGTGAAGGCATACACGAGCGTATGTCGAACGTCCGGCCAAACACTATAACGCCGCATATGGGACTTTTTACGACGCCATCAGGAATGAAGGAGGGTTCCCTTGACTATAACAGGGTGAAGTTTTTTCAAAAGGCGTTTCTAACCACAGCCATGACGAAAAGATATCGCAGACTTTTGCCCCCAAGCACAAGAGGAAAGAAGAGGGCCATGGGCACCCGAAGAAATCCGCCCACCAGACATAAGGGGTCTCCGATAACAGGGAGAAAGGAAAAAAAAAGAGACCAGGCCCCGTATTTTTTATAAACAGCATCGGCTTTTTCACGTTTTTCAGCATTGATTCCAAGAAGTTTTTCAGCAAGGGGGCCTCCACCGTATCGGCCTATGGCGTATGTGGTGGTTGCTCCAAGAACATTGCCGATACTTGCCACGCAAACAAGGCCGATGGGGTTTGCCGCATCAACAACAAGAGCCGCAAGGAGCCATTCCGAACCCAGGGGAATCAGGGTTGAGGCAAGAAAGCTGATGAGAAACAGATAGAGGTATTCGTTTGCAATGATCCATTCCGGCATGGGCTCAGATTTAATCCCTTAGTGATTCCATGGCCATGAGAAGATCCGCCATGACCCGGTTGATCCTCTCGAACCGCAAGGCAGAGGAAATCATGAATTCACCTGTCTGGACATAAACACTTCCATCCAGTTCATCCCCGCAGTTTTGGATCAGGGCCTGGGCTGATTCCAGGGTGGTTTCCAAATGAAACTGAAGGGCCACAATCCGGTTGTCCACAATGAATCCTTGATTATTACACGCGGGGCTTGAGCCCAAGGGAACAGCGCCATGTGGTATGTCAAACGTGTCACCGTGCCAGTGAAAAACCTCCATGCTGTTCTTGAAAACAGGCCCGAGAAAGGTTTTATCAAGGTCTTGTGCAGGCGTGATCGGAAACCAGCCGATTTCACGGTGGGGATTCTTCCTAACCTCAGCACCCAGTACATGGGCGATCAGCTGGGCACCCAGGCAGATCCCCAGAACACGTTTGCCGGCATTCACTACCTGTTTGATCCATGCTTTTTCGTACTTCAGAAAGGGGTATGCCTGATCATCCCTGACACCCATGGGGCCGCCCATGACAATCAACCAGTCCACATCGTCAATGGCAGGGAGAGGCTCATTCATGTAAAGAAGGCTTCGGGTCAGAACATGGTTGCGTGCTTTAAGGACAGATTCCATGCTGCCGAGACCTTCAAAGGGGACATGTTGCAGGTAGTGTATTTTCATGACTATGTCTTATAACTTCGGCTGTGCAATAGGCAAGAATAAAGTATAATGGCCTGATAAAAAGTTCCATCTGCCTTGTTATCGTTATTGCTAAAAATGGTTAATTGATGTGGCTGTTTCCGGTGAGTTTGTCAATATCGACAATCAGACCCACCTTGCCGTCGGGCATGATGGCTGCACCGGATATTCCCGGCGTGTTTTTCAAGCTTTCACCCAGGCTTTTGATGACAATTTGTTGTTTGCCTATAAGCTCATCCACCCCAAGGGCGATTCGTCGGTTGCTTCCTTCCACGACAACCATCAGGGGGGAATCGGCTTGAGCACTATCATGGGTTTCCAGGAGGCTTGAAAGTTTGAAAAGAGGGATGAGATGGCCCTGAACATCCACCATTTTTCCTTTATTGATCACCGTGCTTATGCTGCCGGGTTCAATTTTGCTTGAGGTGATGATGGACAGGGTGGGGATGATGAAGCGATTCTCTCCGGTTCTCACGATCATGCCGTCGATGATGGCAAGGGTCAGAGGGATTTTGATAATAAAGGTACATCCTTTTCCTTCCACAGAGCGGACATCGACCTGGCCCCTGAGTGCTTCAATGGTGGTTTTGACGACACTCATACCCACCCCTCGCCCCGAAAGGTCCGTGATTTCCGATGCGGTTGAAAAACCAGGCTCAAAAATAAGATTCACGATATCGCGCTCTGACAAGGAGACGTCATCCATGACAAGTTTTAAGTCCTTGGCTTTTTTTAGAATAGACCCTTTGTCCAGGCCCCTTCCATCATCTTCAATTTCAATATGAATATTGCCGCTTTTGTGAAAGGCTTTGATATTGAGGGAGCCCTGGGCGGGTTTGCCCTTGGCCAGACGTTGGTCCGAACTGCCTTCGATGCCGTGGTCCAAGGCATTTCGTATGATGTGGAGCAGGGGCTCACCTATTTTGTCCACAATGGTTTTATCAAGTTCTGTTTCTTCACCCTGGATGATGCACTGGATGGGTTTGCCGGATTTTTTTGATATATCTCTTACCAGCCGCGCAATTTT
>JAHIRD010000275.1 GCA_018818835.1 Pseudomonadota bacterium | reverse complement strand
GGGACGAGCGCTACCCGGGCATCTTCCGTAAGTGGAACATGACATGTAGCTGCGACGGCTGCAAACTTTACTCGAGACAGCGCGCTTATAAGCGAAAAGGCAAGAACAAGAGGAAGTGGATAGAATGGAAATCTGCGAGAAATGTCGAACTGAGAAATGCCCTAAATGCGGACGAATGAAATGTTACAACCAAAGAAGTGAACAACTCGAGTGCCATTTCTGTCGAGAGACAACTATACCTCAAACGATCACCGAAGTTTGGAACAACGAACACGACGAATGGTGGAACGATGAATGAAATCACTAATGTTACAAAATACAAATGTAGCGAGTGCAAAGAAGAATTCGACAATATGGACACTGCTGCGACCCATGAATGCACAATTACGGTCAAAGGTGGCTTCTATATCAGTAAAAACGGCAAATACGTTCGTGGAACGATCTACAACGAAAATAGTGAGGACCACGCGGATTACGCAATGGATGAGGACGAGCTACTCGACGGGGGCTATGCCGTTACAGATATACGGTTCGTACCAATCGAGATCAAGGTATCGTTGAGAAAACTATTTAAAACGACGGAAGTGAATAAATAGTCTCCTTATTTCCGCACCAAGAGGAGGGCGTCGACTTTCTCCTGAAGACGAAGACCGCGCTCCTCGCTGATGAGATGGGACTAGGTAAGAGCTACCAGGCGATAAAGGCGTCAAAGAACATGAGGACGCTCATAATTGCTCCCAAGGCGACTCATAAGCAGTGGAGAAATTATATAATTGAGTTCAATAAAGAAGCCACGATCATCACCGGGACGAAACCGCAGAGGATCAAACAATATATAGAAAACAGTACACAATACACAATAATCAATCCGGAGAAGATACTATTCGACCACCACGAGATATACTTCCTTGCGAAGAAGTGCGACTGTCTCATAATAGACGAGGCACAGAGGATAAAGAACGCGAACGCTCAGCGGTCGCAGAAGATAAAGACGCTCAAGGGGCCGAAGTATCGATGGGCGCTCACCGGGACGCCGATGGAGAACCGGGTCGAGGAGCTTTATAGTATCCTCGAGTTCTTGGATCCGAAGATCATCGACGAGTTCATGAACGGATGCTTTTACTTCGGCCGCAAAAGGTCGCAACTTAGCATGTTCAAAGAGCGGTTCAGCAGAATACATCGCATACTGGACAAGTACATGCTCAGAAGGGTGTTCGCGGACTGCCCGGAACTGCCGAAGGCTACCTATAACAACTACTATGTCTCCTTGGAAGGGACGCAGCTCGAGAAGTATAGGGAATTCGAGACCGAAGCGCAAGTATATGTACAAAACAACCAGTTCAACATACTCGGCGCACTCGCAAGAATAACGCGATTAAGGCAGTGCGCGAACAGTTTGCAGTTGTTCCACCCTCTATCTACCGAATCCTCCAAGATCGACGAACTATTGATGATCGTCGACGGTCTCGGTGAGAAGGTCGTGATCTTCTCCGAATTCAAGAAGATGTGCGACATCATCATCGATAACCTATCCGGTTATACGATATCGTACATACACGGCGGCACGAAGAATGTCGAGGTAGAGAAGAAGCGTAACTGGGATGTCATGGTCTGCACGAAGAGCGGCGAAGAAGGGCTCAACCTACAACAAGCGCACCATGTCATCAACTTCGAGCTACCATGGAACCCGGCGCGGATGACGCAGCGAACCGGTCGGTGCCGTCGTATCGGCCAAAGCGATCCGGTAAATGTAATCAACCTCATCGGTGACGGCACGATCGATGAACGGATATTGAATACCATCTACCACAAACAACGACTATTCGACGAGACGATAGGCATACACGACGAAGAAGTGACGATGAACAGGACAACTATACGAGGACTGATAGGATGACACGAGAAGAAGCAATTAAGAAACGAAGAAAGCGAGTGTACGACATGATACGAAGCTGTGAGAGCATCACTGGGAATGAAATGAGCAAAACGCTCGAATGTTCACCTGAAACAATACGATTAGATGTAATCGTCATTAACAAACAACACAATAATCCAATCAAAGTAACACGCGGTAAGGGATATACATACATACTTCCAAAGAAACCGATGTCTAAGAACATCGAAATGTGCATGCCTAAACCTAAAATGAAAGAGAAGGTAATAGAAAATTCAAGGCTCGTTATATCAGCCGAGATAGAAGGAGACCAGATCGTAAGTGTCTTCGTCGGGTTTATGAAACAGAAACGTGAAATTGCACTCAAGAAGAAAAGCATTTCCTTCGACGAGTACCGTGAAATGAAAGAACGAATTGAATGGCTACACGAATATTGCATCCTATTCCCTATAAAGAGCATGGAATCATTGAAGCCTTATGACAACGTTGAAGAACTCCCCGATCATATTCCGTACACAGATGAAGATTTTATAATTAAAGTAGAAAACGTGCTCAAGAATAAACAAGAAATCGAAACGAAAGACGTAAGAAAAACCGCGATCGATATGTTCAGTGCAAACACCTCATATCAACAGAGATTAATAGAAATATGGAGAAAACACGCAAAAAACCAAACATATATCTCTGTGAATATCTTGCCAAAACGGAAAGGAACAGTGTGGACTTTCCTTCCGAAAGAATACAATAAAGATTTAGTGTTCCATCGGATGAAACGACCGAACGACCCGAACCGGTGAATAAATGATAAAGACTTTGCACGTGGTCGCGACCTCGTACACGACGAGAGGTAATAGGACGATCATAGAGATATACGGTCGGGACAAACAAGGCACCTCGTACACCGTACTATACGAGAAGTTCAAACCATATTGCTACATGCAGTACGACCCGGACATACTAGACGCGCTCGAAAAAAGATTCAAGAATAATCTCATAGACACGGAAGAAGTATCTCTAAAGCATCAAATGAGTAATATCGAATGTTACAAGCTCACATTCCTACATCCATGGAATGTGAAAGAAGCACAGAACGCGTTCGAAACCAAGGATCACAAGTTCTTCTCTGCCGATATCCTATACCCTCTACGATTCTGGTACGACAACGACCTCGGCGCGTTCATAGAATTCGAGGGCGAAACAGTCATAAACAAGGACTACAGCACCGACTCCGTCGTTGTAGCATCAAGGATCGAAAGGACAGACGACCGGTTCAGACCGAAGATATGCACACTCAGCTTCGACATCGAGACGAACTCTGCATGGGACAACATATTATGCATAGACATCTCTACGAAGCACGCGAACGGTACATACAGCGAAGACAAGATCACCGGCGACCTCAAGGGCATCATTAGACAATTCGAGGCCATAGTGCTCCGGATCGACCCGGATGCTATTACAGGATATAGCATCCATAATTTCGATTTCTCGAAGATAAAAGAGGTGTGCAAAGCAAATAAGATAAAACCGCCAATGATCGCTCGGAATAGGTCCGGGCTCCGGAAGTTCAATAAGGATGATAAGTGGTGGTCGCTCACCGGTCGGATCATCGCGGACTGCTGGGAGCACTATAAGAAGATCAAGAAGCCGAAGAAAGAGCGCTTGAACGATATGGCGATGGACCTATTTGGTGAGCAAAAGCTTGATGTGAACCCGTCTAACATGGACGGTGAGTGGGCCGCGGACCCTATCAAGGTCATCGCGTACTGTCAGAAGGACGCAGAGCTCGCACTGCGCGGTCTAGAAGAGATACAGGCAATACAGAGTGCCTCTGACATGGCACAAATAACTTGTATACCATTGGATAAGGCGGTCGAGGGCAAGACATCACAGGGCATTGACAGCCTCCTCATGCGCGTAGCTGATAGAGAAGGATACGCGGTACCACAAGGCCGGCACAGTAACGACGAGGATAAGAAGAAGAGGAAGAAGATTGAGGGCGGTTATGTCCATAAGGTCATCCACGGGCTGCACAACTGGGTCGTCGTCGTCGACTATCGGTCCTTATACCCATCGATCATCATCGCGAACAATATATGCTACACGACTTTCGTGGAGGACGGTAGTGGCGAGATCGTGACACCTGCGCATGATCTTACCGGGAAGAATGTCACATTCACGAACAAGCATGTCGGGCTCATACCACGACTACTACAAAAGCTATGGAAAGACCGTGACTACTACAAGAAGAAGATGCGCGACGCCACGGATAAGGGATGGGAAAAATATTTTTGGAGGCTCCAGGAAGCGATTAAGGTGCTTATGAATACGGCATACGGCATATTGGCATCCTCCTTCTACCGGTTCACGAACCCTTTGATCGGCGCAGCGATCACGGCGTTCGCAAGGGAGCGCATCAAGGAAATTATAGAAACGCTCGAAAACGAAGGATATACAGTTATCATAGGTGATACGGACAGTGCATTTATCAGTTCTAAATATCATTCTTTAGATAAGTGTATTGAATTCGGTGAGTACCTCGCGAAGCGGTTCTCCGGAGACGGTTACGAGCTCGAGTTCGAATATGTACTTAAATGGGTCATATGCCACGGCGCGAAGAAGCGGTATGCAGGTAAGATCGTGTATCCAGAAGATAGGAATGGTAAGAAGCTCGTGCGCGGTTACGAGACGCGGAGGACCGACTCGTTCGACGAGCTCACGGACACGATGGACGAGGTGTTCGACCTGGTCTTAGACGGTGATAAGGCAAAGGCAGTGAATGTCGCGCAGGCATCGGTGCGACGGGTCAAAGCCGGCGCGGTACCGATAGAGCGCGTCGTGATCTCGAAGTCGTGTAAGGCATTCGACCAGTACAAGGCGCCGGACACGCAGTCGCAAGTGCAGGCGGCTAAGAAGCTCATGGAGGCCGGTTACCCGTTCACACCCGGGATGAAGGTCTCGTATATCGTGACGAACGGGAACACGCCACAGAAGGTAGAACCGTATATACCGGAAAGACCCTGCACGCCCGATTGGGATTACTATACCGGCAGGATGGCGACCGCGCTTTCAAGGATAACGGAGATCATCGGACGGAGTGAGAAAGAACTTACGAGTGGACAAGTACAAAAGGGGTTGTTCGATTTTGAAACCAAGATATGATTATGAAGGAAGCCCATTATGGTCGGTGACGCAGATTTTATCGGTGTTACCGAAGAAGGAGCTGATCAAGTGGCTGGACACCCAGATACAGCCGAACAAAGCGAAGACAGAATCTGCGACCAAGGGTACAATCGTCCATTGGCGCATACATCAGTACATTGCGAAAGAACACGATCTACCACCGCAGAAGCTTGAACTACAGAACAAGATAATACCGCCGCATATGGGCGCCGCGGTACGTGATTGCTTCAGCCAGTTCCTAGAATGGTACAATGCGCACGAAATAAGGCCGGTCTGGCTTGAGAAGCCGCACTATAGCACCGAACTTGGGTACGCAGGTACACCGGACGCCTTAATGTATGTAGACGGAGTACTAATGCTACTCGATTGGAAGACCTCGAACAGTATATGGAGCAACTACCACGCGCAATTAGCGGCGTACGAGCACCTCATAGAAGAAACGCCGAAGGTGTTGAAAATCTTCAAGTTCAACGAGAATCGTGGGTCCGAAGAAGCCGTCGTGAACGGCCCCGAAGCATGGAAGGTGTTCAAGGACGCGCGCGAACAGTTCTTCAAAAAGTACGGAATCTAACTATTGGAACATAAATTCGTCGTTGTCCCCACCGGCAGTCCTGAGCCACTCGAACATCACATACACTAGTTTCGATAGGTGCTTCTGATATTCTTCAACAGTTAATCCTTCACGGTCCAGCGCCTTTGAAAGATCGCCTTCCATGTGCTCGGTGAACATTATCCGTAAAATTTCTAAATAAATGCCATGAATAATCTCCATAGCGTCAAACAAAGTAGATTTACTATCCAAAGATTGTATATTATTTAATATCTCTTTGATAGACATGTAAAACACCGAAATAATTATGATACTCAGATAGTATTTAGATAAAATAAGGTTTGTGGTTATGATGAGCTGGGCGAAAAAGCATATGCTGAAGAAAGGCGCGTTCGGGATCGATGCGAACTATTCGCGAAGCGTAAGTAAGATAGCAAGCGGGATCCGTCGTCTCGTAGACATCTACGAAGACGAGGAGAAGACGAAAGAAGAGATAATAGGTGATATTATTGAAAGAGTGTAGCGAGTGCGACGAACGCTTCAAGCGCCTCGCTGAAAATTGTTGTGTGTGCAAGAAATTGATCGAAATGCTCAATGAAGCATCCGGTGTACGATGGATAAACGAAGAATGGACCTTCCATGATAAACAAGTATGGCGAGAAACACTACAAAAAAGTATTGAAGAATACGAAGACATTGATAAAATAGTCGACGCCGACATAATCTTCATTTTCGGACTGAACGAAATTAGGAAACTAATGGAGCTACTACAATGGAACCGGAGTGCTTGAACTGCAATGAGCGGCTGAAGATGCTAATCGATGACTGTCATCAAAAATATTGCTTTTCACATCAAAGACACGAATTAAGAAAGGAACTATATTATTCAACCAGATATTTCGACGACCGGCACACAATCATAAAACCACTCAAGCTCGAAGACGCAAATAAAAAAATCAGCAGCATCGACCGACATACTCAAGAAAGACTAAGACCACACATGACGAAAACACCGAACGGATATATACGAAGTGGATCAGAGCTCGTCGTGTTCGACCTTGGACAATTCAAAGATAATATCAACAGTAGAATATTATGGCACCTATGCATAACTACAAGATATT
>JAHIRD010000131.1 GCA_018818835.1 Pseudomonadota bacterium | reverse complement strand
ATCAGTCTGCTTAAGGAAGACGACTCGGTTAAGTCGTCTGTGGAAGCACGTAAGGTCCCCATTATCGGCTCCATTGCAGCAGGACTGCCCCTTTATGCTCAGCAGGAGTGGGAAGGTTTCGTTGTTGTGGCCCCGAACATCTACAGAGAATCTCATCTGTTTGCCTTGAAAATCAGGGGGGAGTCCATGAAGGGGGCCGGGATTTTAGACGGTGATATTGTGATTTGCGAACCCCGTCAATATGCGAGTAATGGAGATATTGTTGCAGCTCTGATCAACCATGATGAGGCCACGGTGAAGCGATTTTACCTGAGAAAGAATATCATTGAACTCAAACCGGAAAACCCGGACTTTCGGCCTGTGAAATATGCCATGGGTGAAGTTCTGGTCCAGGGGAAAGTCATTGGATTGGTCCGGGGACCGGAAGCCTTTGGTTAATGAACCTGCGAAGGTAATCCGGCCCCGTAAGATGTCGACGTTAATTCGTAGCCGAACAACGAAAAAAACACCCTCCCCTGCGGAAGGCCATGGTAGGGGCCGCTTAGGAATTCTCACCGGTGAATATTTATTTTTGCTCTTCCCTCACCACCCAACATTTCTCTTGGCCTATCCGCATGGCAACATCTTCCATAACAACCAACACCATGGATGTGCGAACAAGGGCAACCACGGGGGGATTGTCCCTACCCGTTGCGGGTGATATCGAGAAGTCAACGGTTATGAATAAAACCTGTTTGTCAAACTTTTTAAAAGTTTGGCTCCCGGCAGGGCCGCCGGAGGCCTGTTTTTGCCCTTCTTCGTGCCCTTCGTGTGCTTCAGAGAGCTCAGCGAACGGGTGGTGGAAAAATAATTTTGGCAGCGAATGACTCTAATGGGCAAGGAAGTGAATAGTATTTGATTACAGGGTGGGATTTATCATAAAAAATTCAATGGGTGAAACAATTCATTAAATCTGAGACAGATTCAACGGTTTTGATTTTTTCTTTAAGGGCTTTGAGTTGATCAAGATCATCAATTTTTTGGATACGTTGTTTTATGTGATCTGCTTCAGGTGATTGGGGGAACCGGACATCAATCAAGTCAAACGCCGTGTCTTTCAGCCCTTGTCTTAGACCTTGCAGGATACCTTGGTGTATACCCTTCTGGATACCTTGGTTTATACCCTGCTGGATACCTTTATGATATTCTTTCCCTAAAGCACTGTCTGCAAATTTCATAATAACGTCCCCTTCTTTTCCGGGCAGTGACCTTGAAACAATATTTTTTAATTTATCGCCAGTCATGTTTTCTACGTTTGACAAAATATATCTTATCAAACTTTCAATATATTGCAAACCCGTTTCTTTCTCGGAAAGTTCCTTAAACAACCTCAAAATTCGAGGAAGTTAGTCTTCAAAATCCGGATCAAAAATATGTTTGAACATAAGCATAACCAATCGGCTGACAATGGTTCCCCTGATCTGTTGATCACTGTAATTGTGCAAATCAAAAAGGAGATATTGAAAATCAGGAATATACATTTGCGCTATGTCAGGTGTGCCTGTAAAAAGTCCTCCAAAGTTTTCCGGAGAATTCCAGATGGTTTTACCGTGGTACATAACAAGAGGCACAATGATATCAAGGTGTTTCCTTTTGTTTTGCTTGATACCCAGATCCCAGATTCCGATCATGTATTTCAAAAGTTGAAGATGGATCAAACTGTCGGGATAGCTCTTATGTTCAAATAAAAAATAAATATAGGCAGACCCGCCGTTTGTTTTGACTTTGTACAACAGGTCGGAATGAAATTCTTTCAGGTCTTTCTCTACAAAACTCCCCTTACAGATTTCAAGACTATTTAAATCAAAGATAGATAGCAGATCAGGAGGTAAATAATTTTCAAGAAATGACCGCGCATTTTCAAGGTTGCTCCAGGTAATTTTGAACAACTTGTCATGGGAGCAGTAGATATCATTTGAATGTTTCGTCATGCCACAGGGAATATCATGACAAAATCATTTATTCAATAGTTTATTAAATAATCAATAACCAAACAATACAATTGTTATCTTTAGGGCAATACGAATGACAAGATAAGACAGGATCGATGGTAAACATGGCAAAGCCGTGCGGAAATGCATACCCAGGCTGGAGCCTGGGGACGAGACGGGGTAAATATACCTGAGATCGAATACAAATAATATTTTCTGGTTATACACTTTACTCTATTGACCACGCAGAGGCGCAGAGGAGGGCTGTTTCTGATGGAGGCCTGACGACCTTCTTCGTGCTCTTCGTTTCCTTCAGTGAGCTACGCGAACGGGTGGTTTATAAAAAAGAAAAAACAAGTTTACCATAAAGAGCATGACAGTCATGAAGAAAAGAAAACATATCCACCCTAAACTTCATGTCCTTCCTGACCTTCATGGTGAACAAAAAAGTTAAGTTTCCAGGCTTTGCCTGGAAAGGAACTAAAAAAACTGTTTAACCTTGAAACACCGTCTGTGGAACATGTCCGTGTTTGTCTGTGACAGTCCGTGTTTGTCCAGGCTATTTCTTTCGTGGACGAGCACAGACGACCACGGACTGACACGGACATTGGAACACTTTCTGCCGCGCTGTGCTCTTCGTTTCCTTCAGTGAGCTACGCGAACGGGTGGTTAAAAAATAATTTTGGCCGGATGATGTTCCGTTTTCATAAGAGATCAGGCCTTTTTTGATGCAATATTCCTTAAATTTTCATGGTAAGACAGGCGGTTTGAATCTTTGTAGAACACGCCCAGTTTGAATCGTTCATGTTCGGCAATACGCATGGCCGATTCCATGTCCGTGACGTTGTGGATGCTTTGATCAATGTAAGAGTGATTTTCCTTGAGATTTTTCCAGGTAAAATTAAATTTGTCAAAGGTCACACAGGGTGTGGTGATATGAAGAAAACTAAAGCCCTTGTGGGTAATGGCTTCCTTGGCAAGATGTTTCAGACCTTCGGGGTCCCCTGCAAATCCCCTGGCCACAAAAGAGGCCCCATAGGCCAGGGCAAGTTTTATCGGGTTCAAGGGGGTATCCGGGTTACCACCCGGATGGGAACTGGTGGCCTGACCAAAAAGTGTGGTGGCGGAAGACTGGCCTTTGGTCAAACCGTAAATGGAATTATCAAAAAGAAACAGGGTAATGTCGATATTTTTCCGGGCAATATGGGGCAGATGCCCGCCCCCGATGCCCAGGGCATCGCCGTCTCCTGCCACGGCAAATACCGTCAGGTCCTCTCTGGCCAGTTTGACTCCGCTGGCAACGGGTATGGATCTGCCGTGAAGGGTATGAAAACCATAGACATTCATGAAAACCGGATAGCGTCCGGCACACCCGATGCCGCTGATGGCACAGATCTCCTCATTCTTGAGATTCAGTTCCAGACAGGCTTTGAGAATGGCATCGGTGATCCCGAAATAACCGCATCCAGGACACCAGGTTGGAAGTTCACCGGTTCTGTAACGCAAAAATCCGTTTTCCTTCACTGTATTTATTTGTTCGTCAAGGTACTGGCTGCCGGGTGTTATCATTTTATCTCCTTGATCTTTTTAAGTATATCTTCCGATGCCATGGGCAGGCCCGTGACCATGTTAAGGCGCATGACAGGCCGTGTGACAATGGGTGCGATCATGTTTGCAAACTGTCCCGAATAATTCATTTCCGGAACCAGAATGGTTTTAAAGCGGTCGCAGAAACGGACCAGAGCGTTGGCTGGAAAGGGAGACAAAACCATGCTGCTGAATGAGCCGACCTTAAGGCCCTTTTCACAGGCCAGGATCACAGCTTCTTCGGCGGCACCTGCCGATGAGCCCCAGGATACAACGCCGATATCACCCTGCCCTTCCCACCCGGTAATCCGGGGTTCTGGAATTTCCTTGAGGATTTCCCTGTGCTTCCTGAACCGTTTTTCAGTCATCAGGGTATGAGTTTTTGTATCATAGACAGGTTTTCCCCGTTCATCGTGCTCCAGACCTGTGGAGAAAAACATGCCGCCGGGTGTCCCCGGAATGGTCCGTGGAGAAATACCGTTTTCTGTGATCTGATAACGCTTGTAGTCTTTCAGTTCGTCTTTTCCCGGGGCGATGTTTGCATTCAGGTATCTGGGGTCGGGCGGTGGTGGCGGGTCCAGGTTCTTGATGCTGTTGGACAGGAAAAAATCAATCAGAAGAATCACCAGGGTCTGGTATTTTTCCGCGATGTACAAGGCCAGGACCGCTGCCTGGTAGCACTGGTCAACGCTGGTCGGGGCAATGACCACCCGGGGCGAATCCCCGCTCCCGCCGAACAGTGCGATATTCAAATCACTCTGTTCATGCTTGGTGGGCAATCCTGTGCTGGGCCCTCCCCTCTGGGAATTCACAATCACCGCCGGAACTTCCGCCATCACGGACAGGCCTGTGAATTCACTCATCAGGCAGAAACCCGGGCCCGAAGTACCGGTCATGGCTCGTTTACCGGCAAAACCCGCTCCCATAACATGCCCGATGGAGGATATCTCATCTTCTGTCTGAAGAAATACACCTCCCTTTTTGGGCAGCTCCTTGCTCAGGATTTCCATGATCTTGGTTGCAGGTGTGATGGGATATCCTGCATACAGATGAAGCCCTGCAGCCAGAGCTCCCCGGGCAACGGCTTCATTTCCGTTGATGATCAACTGGTCCCGTTTCACGTCAGAAGGGGACGAATCAAAAAGGTGGAAATCGATCTTCCGGACATTATCACGGGTCCAGTTGAACCCTTCCACAAAGGAATCCACATTATTATCGATCACCACTTGTTTTTTCTTCCCGTAACGGCGTTTCACCGACTGGATAAAGGCATCCTGGCTGATCCCGAACAGGGCTGCAAAGGCACCCAGGGCAACCATATTTCTCCCACGGGCATTACCCGCAGCCTTGATGGCCAACTCGTTTAAGGGGATGCCGTAAGGAATCATTCCCGGCTCCAGCCAACCGGCAATGCTTTTGTCTTCATCATGATATTTGGGGGGTTTGTTGTCATAAATCAGTACACCCTGCTCTTTGAGAACCGGCAACTGGGATATGGAATGGCTGTCATTCAAGGCAATGAGAACATCCGAATACTTGCCCGGGGTCAGGACCCGGGTCCTGCTAATCCTGGAATGGGCCACACATTTTCCAAACCCACGGATTTCAGCAGGATAGGAATCAAAGGACATGATGTCGTAACCTTCTTCACTCATAAACCGGGAGAGTATCTCACCGGCAGAAATGGTTCCTTCTCCGGCGCTTCCGCAGATTTCAACAACAATATCTATATCACTCATAGTGGATCGCTCCATGGTAAGGTATATGTAAATATAAACGGACTGTTTGCATACCGTTATTTATCCCTGAAAGGATTCGTCAGGTTTAGGTTCAAAAGGACTCCCACCAGGATGTGTTTATTTTTAGGCCCTCCACCTCCAAAATTTTCTGGGGTGCAGGGTTTATAACCTTGTGGGCACCCAGAAGGTTCTGGGCCGCCAGGGTTCCCTGGATTTTCGCATTGTTCCATCCGATGGAAAGCCAGTAGCTCTTCATGTCCGGATTGTAAATCTGTGCACAGTCTCCGGCCGCATAAACATCGTCGAAATTGGTTTTCAAATGATCATCCACAAGAATCCCACGGTCCGTATCAATACCACTGCCCAGAATAAATCGAATGTTTGGAATCATGCCCAGAAAAGAATAGACACTGTCAAAGGACTGGTTAAGACCTTTTTCAGTGACGATGTCAAAGGCCTCCCCGGATTTTTTCACAGATTTGATATGATCATCCGAAATAACGGTGACCCCTTTGTCACTGAGACTTTTCTTAACTTGCTGGGCCATGTCAGCTTCCAGGCTGAAGGGCCAGAAGGCTTCGGAATAAAGCAGGGTCGTGACCTCCTTGCCCATGTCTTTAAGCATACGGATAAATTTGAAACTTATAATATCTCCACCCAGGACAAGAAAGGTTTTATTTTTGTTGATCATGGGAATTTGGGCCAGGGCGTCGGAATAGGTTGAAAGAACGTTCAGGCATTTACTGAAGTTGGACACCGAAGGCAGGGCTCTGGGGCTTGCTCCTGTGGCGATGATCAGCTTGGTGTAGCTGACGGTTTCCATGTGCTTTAGATAAATGATTTTCTTATTGGGATCAATTTTATCCACCTGCTGGCCCAGGCGCAGACGAATATTCTTGTCCTTGTAAACACTGTAGGGCCTCACGGTGAGGTCCTCTTCCCTGGCTTTCCCCTTGATAAACTCAGTAAGTTTGTGCCGGTAATAATAAGTCATGGACTCGTTGGATACAATGGTGATCCGAGCATCCGGGTCACTGTCCCTCAGTGTGTCCGCTGCAAGATTCCCGGCCGGTCCGTTTCCGATGATGACATAGTGATCGTTTTTGGGCATGCTGTCTCCTTAAAGCTGATGGCGTCGTAAAAGGCACCATCATTCTTCGATGTTCAGCTCAATGCGTTCGGTTTTAGTCACGCTTATGCAGTCCATGGGGCAGACCTCGTAACACTGACCGCAACGGATACAACGTTCATTGTCAATGGCGATGGCCGATACATTATTCCAATTCCGGGTCTCGGTGTAATGGCCAAATGATCCATCCGGGTTCATGGATACATCCTGTATCATTTTGATGCAATCTCTGGGGGCCACGTCAATGCAGGCCGAGCAGTAAATGCAGGCCGTGGTATCGATTTCATATTTCAGACTGCACAGATAACACCGTTTGGATTCCTGGGCAGCCTGTTCTTCGTTGTAGCCTTTTTCAACCTCATTGGATCGCTGGGACACCCGTTGATCAAAATCCAAGGTATTCATGGGGGTCCGTTTGATAAAATCATAGGCCCGGTCCCTGTCCGTGTTATCCACGGATTCAAGGCGCACCACATGGATCTTTCGTTTCCGTCCGATTAAAAATTCATCCACATCCACGGCGCATTTACGTCCATTAGCAATGGCTGTGATCACATTGGAGGCTCCGCTGGCACAGTCTCCTGTCGCAAAAAGACCGGTAATCGATGTTGAGAAGCCACTCTCACGCGTCAATATCCTGGCCCCATTCTGCTCAATTTTTCCTGATATTTCCCCGGGAAAAGGCTGTTGACCAATGGCCACAATGACCGAGTCCGCAGGCAGGATAAACTCTGAGTTCTCAATGGGAACCGCATTACGGTATGGAGGATTGGGCGAGTATTCGAGTTTTGTTCTTAAAAATTCGATGCCCGTGACCTTGCCCTTTTCACCGATGATCCGTTTGGTATCCACCAGACTGTAGAAACGGATCTTTTCGAATTTCACCTCATGTTTTTCCTGGTCGTCGATGGGCATGTACTCTTCGGTTTTACGAATATTCACCTTGACTTCAGCTGCACCGAGCCGTACGGCAGACCGTGCGCAGTCCATGGCCGTAAATCCGTCACCGATGACCATGACGTTCTTGCCCACATAAGGTGTCTCACCGTTGTTGACCTGTTCCATGAAACGGACACCTGAATAAACATGTTCAAGATCTTCCCCTGGCGCTCCGAGACGATTGGGCATGGTGCATCCCGTGGCGATCACCACGGCATCGTAGTCCGATAGAAGGGAGTCAAGGCTCACATCCGTTCCCACCTTAACTCCGGTTTTCAACTCCACACCCAGACGAAGAATATTTTCTATTTCAAGCATCAAAACATTCCGGGGCAATCTAAAATCCGGAATACCATACATCAACATCCCCCCGGGTTTTTCAAATGCCTCATAAATCACGGCTTTGTGGCCAAGCACGGATAACTCATGGGCCGCACCCAGGCCTGCCGGTCCGGCACCGATCACAGCAACCTTCTTTCCCGACGGGGAATAAAGGCCTTCCAATATGCGGTGCATGGGGGATTTGAAATCCGCAGCCGACCGTTTCAAACTGCAGATGCTCACCGGTTTGCCCAGGTCAGGTTCCCCATGGCGACAGTACAGTTCACAGGGCCTACTGCATATTCGCCCCAGAACACCTGGCAGAATATTGGCCAGACGGTTCAGTTCATAGGCCCTGCCAAAGCGCTTTTCATGGATACAACGGATATAGCCCGGAATATTGGTATGGGCCGGGCAGGCATCCTGGCAGGGAATGCTTTTTTTGACCTGGCCGAAATCCCTGGGATCCGTGGAATAGATAATACTTTTCACGGACTCGGAGGCATAAGTCTTGTTCTTCCCCGTGGATACGATGAGATTTTTTTTGTATCTGTCTGTGTTTTTCACAATACACCTTGTTTTTCTTGTTGATGTTTAACAAAGATCCAGGGCTGAATCATGATGGCCTTCGTATGTACATGATCACATGATATCAGGCAGGCACCGAGGCCTGCCCCGTATATCCTGTTGTCATATATGAAACGGAAATACACATGCAGGGTCATAAATACATATGACCGGACGTTTAAAACGGCATACGTTCCCTGGGACGCCGCTCCGGAACCTTGATTTTGGAAATGTCGTCATCATTTTTTTTATCTTCGGACACATAAAGATGGCAATAACAGGTTCCGAATTCCTTCACGTCCGGCTCCCGATACTCACAGGGACAGATGATATCCTTATCTTCTTCGCGTTCACCTGAGGCCAGCCGGCAGGGACAGGCCAGATATCCGTATCGGTCTTTATTTTTTAACAGGCCATTTAAAATATCCATGGTCCGATCCATGGTCCTGTTGAAATAGTAACCTTTTTTTTCCTGCAGAGGTTTCAAGGCGTTGTAAAGTGCTTGGGCGTCCATTATATATTCAAAGCCTCCTCCAGCAGTTCCTCATTGAACCCAACCACAGTTCGGTCTCCTGCCACAGTGGTGGGAAAACTGCATTCAGGGTTGATTTTTTTTATTTCATCCAGAACCTTCATGCGTTCCTGTTTTTCCAGGAGATCAATGTCTATAAATGAAAAATCGACCCCCTTTTCACGGATGAATTTAATGGTATCCCTGCAATGGCCACAGGTACTCAATGAATATACAATGATTTTCCTATCTTCCATAACGACTCCACTCAGTATTCGAAGGTGAATAAAACGACCTGTTATCGTTTTTTGATCTTATCAATGGTTTCCTGCATTTTTGTGGCGCAGATATCCAAAAAGCCCCGTTCTTCCTTATCCAGATCAATATCCACAATCCGTTGAACACCCCGTTCACCAATTACTGCAGGCAAGGACATACAGATTCCCTTGTAGCCATATTCGCCCCGGGTGGTCACACTCACAGGGAAAAGCCCCTGTTTGTTTCGGATCACAGCTTCCACAACCTGGGCCGTGGCAGTTCCTGCTGCAAAAAAACCGCTGCGGGTCTTCAGGCGTTTCACAATGGCTGTCCCGCCTTCCTTGGTCCGTCTGATAATTTTCGCAGCCGTGTCGGCATCCATCTGCTTAATGGCCGGCAGTCCACCTGCGCTTGCATGTTTAATCAGGGGCACCATGTCGTCGTTGTGGGTCCCAATAACCATGCCGTCAGTGGCATGAACAGAGACTCTCAGGGACTCGGCCAGGAAATAACGGAATCGCATGCTGTCCAGGCAGCAGCCCAGCCCCACCACATTCATATCCGGCCAGGTGTCTTTCAAATACCAGGTCAAAACATCCACGGGATTGCTCACCACCAGAACAAATGCTTTGGGGCAGTATTTATCCACCGCTTCCCCGATTTCATGGATGACCGAAAGGTTGCTTTTCAAAAGGTCTTCACGTGACATGCCTTCTTTCCTTGGGGCACCGGCCGTGACCACCACCACATCAGCCTGCTTCATATCTTCAATGGAATTGGTGCCCACCACTTTGGAATCGCTGTCCCAGAAAGGTGCTGTCTGGTTGATGTCCATGGCCTGTCCAATGGCCACATCATCAATAATATCGTAGAGTGTGATCCGTCCCATATGCCTGCATTCCAGAACAGCAGCACACGATGAGCCCACATTCCCAGCTCCGTACATAAAAATTCTTGGTATGGTCATAATAATGCCCCCTCATAAACAATAATGGGTTCTTTTCGTGAAAAAGGTGACGATGGGAATAGCACGCACATCCCAACGGATCATGAAAGCAAAAATCAAACCACAAATAAAAAATGAAGAAGAATAGCTGATTCAGAAAAGTAGAAAAACCTCACAAGAAAGATTAGGTCATTATAAAAAAAAGCGCATTATAAATCAAGGAGATTGGAAAATTCTGTAATTTAAAAGATGTTGATAAATAACCGGGGGCATCATCATTTCTTATAGTAGCGTCTATACATGGCAACCGTATCCGGTGTTTTCCATATACGCTGAAGCAGATAGATGCCAAAATAATAAATTACCGTGAACATATTTTTGAATCCTTCTTTGTTCCATCGCCTTGACGATACCTGGGAACCTCCGAACAGGTACCCTGTCTGTCCCAGAGATGGGAGCCGCAAGCTGAACTCCACATCTTCCATGAGCGGTATGGCCGGGAAAAAATCTTTTTCAACCACGGGCCTGCGCCTGAAAAACTGCATCTGATCACCAAAGGGGATATTGAGAAATACGGCCCGAAAACCATTTAAAAATTCAATGATTTTCATTCTGAAAGATGTTTCATTAAATATGGTTCCCACAGCACCGCCCACCACTTGGGGATTCAAGGAAAGATATGTCAATATCGTTGTAAACGCATGCATTTCCGTGCGAGTATCAGCATGAACCACCACAACCACATCACCCTTTGCCTCTGAAACGCCTCTGTGAATCTGGCCGCCTCGTCCACCGCCCTTGTCCGGTGATTTATCATGAACGATCACCCGGGCTCCGGCGCCATGGGCCTCTTCAATGGTCCTGTCCGTGGAGCCCCCGTCCACCACAATCACCTCAAGCACAGCCACGTCATGCATGATCTGTTTCACACAATGGGCAATGCCATGTTCCTCATTGATCACCGGGACAATCACAGATACGTTTAACGCCTCAATTTTTTCCTGGCCCAAGGAAAATCGGAGCATAAAATAATAGGCTTCCACAAGGAGCACCAGTACAAAGGGCAACCACTCCGGAATCATGGCCCAGCCGGGAAGCAACCATTGCCCCGTCTGTGCTTCTACACCAAGGACCACATAGTAAAAACACAGGGTTAAGGATAGCAAAATAAAGGATTGTTTCTGCCGGATCACGGCAAAAGGGAGAACCCAACACAGATACCAGGCATGGACTGTGGGTGAAAACAAAATCAGGGAACCCAGGGCCCAGAGTATTCCCGGCACCGGATCTTTTTCCTTGTTTGCCATTCCACCAGCCCTGAACATTAGGATTCCCATGGCCAAAGCACCTGCAAAGGCCACTGCACAGATCATCCGAGACAATTCGGACCCTAAGCCAAAGGCCTGCAGCAGTGACAGCACAGGGCCATTAAAGGCATAATATTTTCCAAAGACCACCAGACCGTCAATAAGGCCTCCTGGTCCCTGGGCCAGAAAGGGCAGACAGGGAAGGATGATTGTGATCAAAAAAACCGGGAAAAAGCGAACGTTTTCTCGGGACAAAAAAAAGGGCACGACCACAATGGCAACAATTTTTGACTGCACGGCAAGACCAAGACAGACAAACATCAAAATCGGGGATTTCCCTTCGTGCAAACACAAGGACGCCAGCAGAAACACAGCCTGAAGTGCATCCCCATGGCCCTGACCCGCAAAGCTGACTAAAACAAGAGGGTTCAAGGCATAAACAAGGGCCCAGCGGCGGCTCTTGCCCCGTCCGGCAAGGTAAACCATCAGAAGATAAACCACACATACATCCAGCAGGGCCATGGCAATTTTTATGGCCATGGGGTTTTGCCAAAGTCTTGTTATCCATGAAAAAAAATACAAGAGCACAGGGGGATAGGCCGCAGAAATCTCCGGATGGTTAATGCCTTTGAAAAACGTAAATCCTTGGGCCAGAATAGAAAGTCCGGGATCGACTGGTGCATGGTGATAAGGACTGATCCCTTTTATAATGAGAAACCCTTCCCACAGGTAACGATTAACGTCATCAGAGGCAGGATGACCCAGCCATGCCGCCCGTGCCCCCAGTGAAAGGGCAAGGATCAGGGCACATTCTGTTTTGGCCTGGTGTATTCTGGGAAACAACAGGAAAAGGGCCAGGGCTGTTATCCAAATCAGACCATACACGAGAATAAACATTCCCGAAGGTATTACAAGGTTCCCGATACAAAGGGGGGCAAGGCCCGGGTTCCCGGACATGCCTCCTCGCAGGCAAAGACAGAGAAACACGAGAAACACTGCACCGAATACAGTATAATCATCGATCAAACGTCTATGTTCAGGATTCATTTGCAGCCAGAGAATGGAGCAGTGTCAAGATCCCGGTATAAAGATAGCCTGTTGCATAGATACCCAGAAAGGGCCCCACCAGATACTTACCATGGGCCATATACATGCAAAAGGAAAAGGCGCAGTAAAGCCCGAGCCCAAGCTCGAACAAGGCCGATACCGGCACCATGGTCCTATACTTTTTCTTCTGCTTATCCCCTTTTTTCGGGGTTCTGATGAACGCGCTTTTATGACCGATCAGGGCTTCGAACACCGCCCGTGAATTGGACAAAGCGATCCCGGTCCCGGTGATGATCAAAAAAGGGAGGTAGATGATCCTGGACAGCCAGTTTTTATACCCTGATCTCTGACTTACCAGGTACAGGGCACTGGGAGCACTCATGGAAAAAAACAAAAGAATCGCCAGAAAACCGAACATAACGGGTCCCGGCCCTGTATTCATAACAGTCATAACAGGTAAAGCTAAAATGGACAGAAGAAGCATCAGCGGATGGACCATGTAATGGGTCAGATGAAAAAAAGCCTCCATTTTTTTAAAAACAGACACCCTGGACCCAAAGATGGTGGGAAACAATTTCAGAGCTGTTTCCATGGAGCCTTTGGCCCATCTGAACTGCTGGCTCTTAAACGCCCTGATATCTTCAGGAATTTCAGCGGGGACAACCAGATCTGGCAGGTAAAGGGTCTCCCATCCCGCAAATTGAACCCTGTAGGACAAATCCATGTCTTCGGTCAATGTATCCCACTGCCAACCCCCTGCATCAGAAATGGCCTGTTTTCGAAAGATCCCGGCGGTTCCGTTGAAATTCATATAAAGTCCGGCCCCGTTTCTGGCCCCTTGTTCCACCATGAAATGGCCGTCAATGCCGATGGACTGAGCACGCGTCAACATTGAATGGTTTGTGTTTAGATGACCCCACCGTGCCTGGACCAACCCCAGGTTTTCCTGGACCAGGAAAAACGGCATGCTTTTTATTAGAAAATCATGGGGGGGGACAAAATCCGCATCAAAAATCGCCACAAAATCGCCCTTGGCACGGGTAAAGCCCTCAGCCAGGGCTCCTGCTTTGTAGCCAACTCGTTCCTTTCTTCTCAGGCAGACAATATCATGGCCCTTGTCCGAGTACTCCCGAACAAGTTGATCCACAAGATCGCGCGTTTCATCCGTGGAATCATCCAAAACCTGAATATCGTGCCGACCCAAAGGATATGTCATGGCGCAGACGGACCGTATGATCCTCTCTGCCACATTGTATTCATTGAATATGGGTATCTGGGTGGTCACCCGGGGGAGATCAGACGCTGCATGGTCATCATCAAAGACTCGACGTACGTTTTGACGCTTCTCAGCCGCTTTTTTTCCGTTCTTTGTAAAAAGATAAATCATGACATAGCAGTTCAGGCCGTAAATCATCAGCAAGAAAGCCGTTGTCATGTAAACAAAAATCAGGACATATCCCGCATATTCGGTGATCATCATCAACTCCCCAAAACCCTATAGGCCACTTAATAATCGTTCAGCGACCAATCATAATCAAGATAGTCCACAGAGAACTTCCCCTGATTAATGATTTCAAGTTCACTCCCTGTCAGGGTAAAAACCTTCCCGTACCTGATCAGAAAATCGTTCAAGGAGCCGTATTTATCTTTAAAATCCTGTTCATACCAGCTGAACAGTGATGATATCTCAAATCGGTTTTTTTCACGATCAAATCGGTTCCTGGACCTGTCCGACAAAAAATGAACCAGGGCTGATTCCAGCATATTATCCAGTTTATCATAGGCGTAGGCCTCATTGATCAGGGCCGGGCATCCAATGGAGGCACAGACCAGCGCCACATGGATCCTGGGCTCGTCAAAGACACCCTTTTGACGGATCAGATTGTGTTCAATGTCATCCAGTGATCTCTTTTTTTCAAGCAAGGGAACAAATTCAATTTTCCAGGGTTTTTTAAACCAGCCACCAATATCCCGGATTGATTTCACCGGATAATGTTCCACAATAAGCTTGATGGTAAAGGCATTGTAAGCATTGATCAAAAAGGCAAGGCGCTGGTCACGGGTCCAGGCATCGAACTCAGCCTGACTGACCGATGACAGGTTTGACAAATAGGTTTCAAATAAGGCTTCGTCTTTTTTAATCCCCTCATAATCAACCCGTGAACTTTGCTTAGTGTCTTTCATCATCACGTGTTTTTTCAAAAGAATGTCCCACACGCCATGATCATGATCAAAGGCCATGGCTGGTGATGACAAGCCCGTAAAAACAATTAAAACAACCATCAGTAGTATTCGCTTCATCGTAAACCTCAACAGGATTATTTATGTTTGATTGTGGTTTTTCCTTTGCAAGAAACCGAAGTTTAATCATGGGAACGTAGTAAATTACTGGGAAAAATTCAAGATGGAATATATCTCTAAAGCGGAAAGCGTCCGGAGATTGACATCTGAGCAGCCCAACCCTGTGTATCTATTGTGCCGTAAAAATCTTCCCTATCAGATGGACCGGAGGGCATCGGCCCATTCTACGGAGTCTTTGTACAAGCCAGGCAAACATCCGGCATCAAGGTTCAACTTCCTGCACTGTGCAGCCACATTATCCCAGTCCCCTTTTTCAAAACAAACAGATACCTTCAGAATATCTGCCAAAGGTCCCTTTTCACACACAAGGGCATCTTTGAGGGATTCGGACAGGGGGAGGTTTTCCATAATCCTCTCCATGGGCTGGTCCAGAATGGCATCGATCAAAGAAAAAAGTCCAAGGGTAAACAGATCCTGATTCATTCCAGGCTTAGCCATGCGATCCCCCACCAATTCACAGAAACGCCCTCGGACACAGGACGCGATGGCCAGCTCCGGGGTCCCGCTTGATGCAAGATTTGCCATGATGATGACGGAAATAAAACGCCTGAGTTCATTCTGGCCAAGATAAATCAGGGCATTTTTGATGGTGCTGATTTCCTGAATCCGCTTGAAAAATGCCGAGTTGATATATCGCAACAGTTTATAAGAGATCGAAACATCCCGGGTGATACGGGATGTAATGCGTTCAAAATCAATTTCCAGGTTATTGACTTCTTTCATGATTTCAAGAAGAGTCATTGATCCTGCCGGAACCTCACGGCCTTTGACAATTTCCGGTTTACAGAAGAAATAACCCTGAAACAGGGTAAAGCCCATGGCGATGGCGTCCCGGAATTCCTCCCATGTTTCGATTTTTTCGGCAAGCAGTGTAATTTTACGGGGCAAGTCTTTCACTTTTTCCCGAATTTCATCCATGGGGGCAGCCATAAAATCGACCTTCACAATATCCACCACATTTAAAAAGTCTTTCATGGCGGGTTCAAACACATAATCATCCAAAGCAAGCCGAAAGCCATTTTTCCGGAGGATGTGGCAGGCTGCAATAACATCCTCTTCCGGTTGGATTGTCTCTAGGATTTCCACAATGGTATCTTTGGATGGAAACATCAGGGGAATCAGGTCCACAATGAGTTTTCGGGTAAAATTGATGAAGACCGTCTTTCCTCCGGACAAGGAGTCAAGACCCATATTGAGAAATGAACTGGAAAGAACCGATGACGTTGCCGAGTCGCCATCAACCTGGGGCATGTAGTTCTCCATACTGTCCCGGAACAAAAGTTCATAGGCAAACACCTGCCTTTTTTTATCAAATATGGGCTGTCTTGCAACATAAATATTCATAGGTAAACCTGACCTTTGACGTTGGCTCTGGCGCGAAGAATGATCACCCAGTGCGTCCGTTTGTTGGGATTTAGTTCCTCCGGAATCGAAATCGCTATCGGGATCGAAATCCATTTGCTCAAATCCATAGATTGCGCAGTCTTCCGTAAACCCACGCAGGACGGTGGACACCGCTCAGATTGTGGGCTTTCCCGAAAAACCGGGCGACATAGCCGATTGAGCGACGATAGACATCAAGCGTTTCGTGTCCAAGTGTCATTTCATTTCATTTTCTTTTCGATTGCGATCCCGATTTCGATTTCGATTATCCCATCAATAGACTTCGCAGAAAATGGGTCGGGATAGGAAAGTATGATAATAATCATAACTCAACAACCGGTTGGTGTCAATCTTCTGTACAGGTATATGAGGTCTGGCAAGACACAATTGCATCATTATTATTTTGAGACACATTTGTCTTATGCGATACACATCACCATGACGTTATAAATTATTTTCTGGTCAAGCTCCAATTTTTGCGCTTTATGCATGTCCACTGCCCGTTTGAAACGTATCTTTAAAAAACGGCATACCTGTTGCATTATGTAATACGGCTCCTTTTCTTTAGGCCCATGGGCCAAGGAAAATAAACGTTCGGAGTATTCCAGGGCTCTTGTTGAACCTGTAATATTTCATATTGAGTTTTGGTCATTTTTCATGTATTGTGCACATTTCTTCCGAGGGGGAGAATTGTAATCTATTGAAAATATTATACTTATATACTATTTAATTTTTACAATCGGTATATAAAAATATAAAGACTATCAAAGAAGGTGTCATGAAAGCATGTGATCCAAATTTCGCACGTGAAATCATGGAGAAATCCAAGACAAGCTTAACCCGATGTTTCAGTTGCATGACCTGTTCAAGTGGATGCCAGTTCCAGCACATCATGGATGTCAAGCCCCACGCAATCATCCGCATGGTCCAGACAGGATTCAGAGAAGAAGCTCTTTCCGCATCTGGCCCATGGCTCTGCGTGGGCTGCAACACATGCAGCACAAACTGCCCCAACGCCATTGACATCCCTGCGGTCATGGATGCCATCCGCCAGACTGCCATCGTTGAAAAACGAAAAATACCCGAACCCAATGTGCTCAATTTCCACAATGCCGTCCTCAACTCCATCAAACGATACGGACGGACCCACAAGATTGAAATCATGATGCGTTACAAGCTGATTCAGCGGGATCTGTTCAGTGACATGGACATAGGTCTGCGCATGTTGGCCAAACGGAAGCTTGATTTAAGGGCATCCAAGGTCAAAGAACTCCCGGAAATCAAAAAACTATTTAACAAGGCAGGATAGATGAGCGCAAAAAAACCGGTTGAAGTTTCCTATTTTCCAGGATGTTCCATGAAAACGTCCGCAAAAGAGAACAACGAGTCACTCAAGGAGTTTTTCAATAAAATCGGCATAAAATTGGTTGAACTGACGGACTGGAGCTGCTGCGGAAGTTCCTCTGCCCACTGTGTCGACACGGACCTTGCCCTTGATCTGGCCAGTCGTAACCTGGCCATAGCACCGCCTGACAAGCCCCTTCTTGTGTCCTGCCCCAGCTGCACCCTAAGACTGAAACAGGCCCATTTACATATCTCGGAAGATGAGAATCTCCAGAAACGTTTCAAAGACAAATGGGGCAAATCCTTTAATCCTGACCTGAAGGTTATTCACTATTTTGAACTCTTGGAAGAAATGGATTTTTCCAAACTGGCCAAGGAAATCAAAAAACCCCTGACCGGTCTCAAATTTGTGCCCTATTACGGATGCATGCTGGCCCGCCCCCCGGAGATGAGGCATGCAAAGAACTATCACAACCTGCTTGAAAACATGCTGGCAGCTCTGGGTGCAACCCCCTTGGACTGGGGCAGCGGATCCCGTTGCTGCGGCACCTTTCTTTCCGTTGCAAAACCCGAAGCCATCACCCCCATTATCAATGAAATCATCCAGAACGGAATTAATACCGGAGCCGACTGCCTTATCACCGCCTGCTCCATGTGCCAGCTTAACCTTGAAATCCGGTGTGATCTGAAACACCAGATCCCGACACTTCATTTTTCTGAGGTTCTTTCCCTGGCCATGGGAACCAATAAATACAAGCGCTGGTTCCCCAGACATCTGGTGGACCCCACGCCTCTTTTGACAAGGCTGGGCTTGATTCCCTGATCTGTTGGGACAAGGGGGACGGACACCGCCCCCCTTGCCCCCATCAAAAACAACCTTTTTTCTTTTAATTCAGACCGTTAACTTATCGACAGCCCCATAATACGCCTTGACATTATAAGTTGGTGTGATAGGTATGTCCATTACTGATGACATAGCCATATGTCTACGTTCTACGAGTTCATCATTACTTATCAATGTTGATAAAGGGTCACTATGGCAACACCTTTGGAAAAAGCCCGGAAAAATCCGGATTCGATTAAAGCGAAAATACTGGGCATTGCACGTAAATTGTTCGGTCAGTATGGTTTCCAGGGCACAACCACACGCATGATCGCCAAAGAAGCGGGCATTGACATCTCCACCCTTCATTACCACTGGGGAGACAAGGGAGATCTCTTCGAAGCCGTTATCCACGATCTAAATTTTGAAACCCGGAACAAACTCATTGAAATCGAGAAAAAAATCAAAGGCAAGCCCCTGACCACGAGAATTGAAATCGCTCTGGATGATATGCTTGATTTTCTTTTCGAGAACCCTGAAATTTCAAATCACACCATCTTCAGATATTTCACCCAGACCACATCGGATCTGGACCTTGATATCGGCCTTGGCAGTGTTCCTGAATACATTTCGGACATCGCCTATTCCATGGGGCTTTCCAAAGATAGAAAAACAGTATCCAGTGATGCCCAGATGAAAGTGATTTTCATGATGAACGCCCTGCATAATTTCGTATCCGGCGAAACATTTTTCCGCTCCATGCTTAAAATCGACCGTGACGAATACCGAAAACTGGCCAAGCAAACCCTGAATTTCTACAACATTGCCCCTTATAAATAGGGACATGCAAACCATGCGTTCTCCATATTAATTTACTGTTCTATATCCCCTGATTTCAATAAATATTCCATGAGACACAATTATTGTCCCATATCAAATTCGGAGCCAAATAATATAAAACACCGTATCGGTGAATTGATGATTTATCAATTCACCGATACGGAATAAACAAAAGAAACCGATCAGGAGTTTTCTTGATCGGTTTTAAATTCCTTATCAATCACAAACACAACCATCATGAACTTCTTAAAACCTTCAGCACAGATCGCCATCCCCCCCCAGTCCTCATCTCCGATACCGTTTTGGATTTATCAAGAAATAGAATCTTTTGGCTATGTTAAATACACTTTTTATCAGACGGCTGGAGGTCTATCTTTAAACGAAATCAGGACACTGTTGAAACCGTTTCCATGGCCAACCTATTTGTCAAGCGAACCTAACAATTCTGCATAGTCAAAATAAAGCGGCCTTTGATCATTTCCTGTAAGGCCCACAGCCGCAAAGTGATCGGTATGGGTTAATACTCCAAGATAGTTCCATTTGCCGATCTCCGGGATCCCATTATATTCAACAATCTGGTCTGTTGAACCAAGGAACGGCCCTTTGTGTGTGATCGTTGAACCCATGCCGTCATTCTCCCAATAGGTCTTATCAATCATAATCAGTTCATTCTGGGTGTACTTCCCAATCATAGTCGCAAAGGGTTTTAGCAAAAAATTCATCGTCGAATTGGGCTGATAGTATCCAATCCCTGGCTTTCGAGAAGTATCAGAGGTGGCTTGAGAAAAATAGTAGATATCCGGTTGCGTGTTAACCCAGCTGTTGAATTCTTGTGCGCCCAGAGGGTTGAGATCCCAGGTGCCGATGTCATGGGTTTCGGTCCAGATTCCGCTATTGTTTACCCGGCTCAAGTAACTTCTGAATGACTCGCCTTTATTTCGCTGCAATCCCCACTGATCAAAACCGAAATCATAAAGTGATTCAAACTGGCCGGCTCCAACGATTGAGGCCATCACACCAACCATCTGTGATACAAATTCAGTCGGTATCATATACATCAGGCTGGTTCCGTTATGACTGGCCGAGATGGTTACAACGCCGCTGATCCAGGATTTCCCTCCGCTAAAAAAAGCGTTGGTATCTGACCCGGTTGCTGCCAATTCTTCTGCACTTCCCGCTTCCATCAGCTGTGCAAGGAGCCGAACCGTCTGTCCACCCATGCTGTGCCCTATAAGATGAATCTTTTTTACGTTTCCAGTGGCAGGATCAACGTCTCCCCAATGGGGGAAAAAACCGGGATAAGTTTTTCCGTAACGGGCGTGCCCTGCATTATCCGAATGGTCTTTGCCGTAATCCACCGTACCGCCCTTGATTTGAGCGTAGAGTTCGCAAGCACGGTCCCAATTGCTGCTAAATGGACCGATATTTGCTGTATAGGTTTCATACCCGTTGTTGTTCAGATCTTCTTCAATAGAATGGGAGCCACCGTAATAAGGCGATCCCATGATTTTGTCATTTCCCCCAAAACCAGGAACGAGAATAATCGGATAGGTGTTCTGCCTGGTGCCCTGAACCAAATCATCACATCCGGGAAGTAAAGATGTAATGATCACTATACAAACAAGTAGTGCCAATGAGCTTTTTTTCATTTTTTTTCCTTTTTTGTAAAATTCTTACCAAATCATCTTCGATTATATTTGATGAACTCGTAAAAAGTCGACGGATGGCTATGGAAAAAGGTCCATAGGCAAGGCATAGTGTTTGGCCGGGGTTATGGGCATACGTGGTGCGTATGTCGAACGTCCGGCTAAACACTATAACGCCGCATATGGGACTTTTTACGACGCCATCATATTTGGACTTTATGGAATTGGAGCGTATTGGGCCTGAGTAACTGCATCATCGTAATCTTCCTCAAGTAGAAATCCTGCTTTGAGTAATTTTTGGGCAGCTGCCGTATAATCCGTAACATAGTCCGCATGTGTAGGATAAAGAGCCGCCAGCGTTGCCTCATCAAAAAGTTCATCATAACCGCCCAGCAGGCAAACAAAAGATGACATGAAATTTGCCCCGACGTTGTAATAGTAGTATGTTGATATCGGCACATCCAACTCTGGAAGGCGAACACCGCCCAGTGCGTTGCCATATTTATCTCGTTTTATAACTCCATAGAAGTTAGTCTTGATCGGGTTACCCTTAGCCGGTGGGATTCCGTTGGAGACCCAATTATTTAGGGAATCCCATGCTGCATGCTCGATACGAAAATAAGGAAGAGTTGACACCAGGTGGCTCCCAGTGTAAGGATCCAATCGACCATTGATACATTCCATTTTTCCCAGCGAAGGCAAATCTCTTGTCGTGAGTGCCAGTTCATATGCTGCTCCATAAACATCGATGTGGGCAGCCCCAGCAATCTCCCATGTCCTGAGATACGCCGTATCTGCCTGCCTTGCCATGATAAAAGCTAACTCAACCAGATCTCCCTCTGCTATAACCTGGATTACAGGCGTCGTGTTGTCCCTGCGTATAAAAGCAATGGGATAAGGTCTTAAGATTCCATCTTTGAGGGGCGCCGTTAATGAAGAGCGACCGCGAAGAAGAAACCCGTCATAAGCCTTGGTCTGTGGTTGAAAGGCATTGACATAAGTCGACAGGCGCATGGCTGACTGGGAATCACCACCGGCAAGGATTTTAGTTGGCCTAAGCGAACCTAAAATCTCGGAAGAAAATTGATTAATCGCCTCGCTGACCTGGGTAAAAATATCATAGGACAAGCCATCTGTAGGTAACATAAGAGAACTGTATCGATCAGAGTCCCAATCTTTTAGAAAAGGAACTCCGGCTTGTCCATTCATAGCAGTTACACCTATATAGGCATATCCTTTACGCAGAAAATAGGTGTACGAATCTGACCAGTCAGGACTGACTTCTGTGCCTGTGGATTCATTAAGCCATTCGACTACCACAGTTCCGTTGAATTGATTGGGATCTTCTGGATAGCGGACGATGAGTCGTGTTGTGTAAGGGACGTTCGCCTTGCGGACCGAAACGCCCCATTTGCCATTATTCAACCATAAGCCTTTCTGTCTGTATGTATTTGCTGTTCCTGACATGAAGAATTCTTTCTCTATATATCCAAAGGCGTCCAGATCAAGTACTGGCGAACCTGGAAAATAAGACTGGGTAGGTACAGCGCCGTATGGGTAACCATATAAGCCTGACCCTGGAGGAACTTCAAAGACGTCCAAAGTGGAACAAAAAGCCTGATATGAAAAGCTTAACAGAATTGACAATACTAAAAATCCAAATACAAATTGACGTTTTTTCATTACATACCTCCTAATTGTTTCACGTGAGTTAATACGGCCAGATGCCAAGAAGATAGAACAGCGTTCCAAGGCTCGGATTACTGCCCAACACTGTCGCGATTTCTCCTGTCACAATGGTGTCAGTCACCTCGGTCGTGTCCATGCTGATCTGATACTGATCCAGGTCGGCGTCAAATGTGATATATTTCGAATCGCCTGATGTATTTGACCACTGCGTCCAGGTCGGCAACAAAGACTCGCTTGGATTGGGATCCCCTGTGTTCGCAAACGAACAGAGATAGGCCATCATGGCTTTTTCAAGAGCATCTTGTCCAACCTGATTGACATCCGTGAAGGAATAGCCCCAAAGATCGGAGAGGGAGCCAAACCAGAAGGGCAGGTCCTGGGTATGTGATGCACCAAATATTTTTCTGAAGTTTTCCAAAGCCGGATCACCGCCGCCAGCCCAAGTAAAGTAATAATTGTAAACTGGGGTGGCGGAATCATTGTCCGTGATCGCACTGGCGATTGCGGCTAATTCAGCCTGCCATTTCCGTGATTTCAACAATCCGGACTGTTCATATGCCACTTTGTCCTGATCTGTCGGAAGCACCTCATCTAAGGTCAATGTTCCATTCAAAACATCGTACACGTTTTCCCAGGTATAGGGTCCTGAGGGCACACCGGCATACGCTTTTAAAAGGCCGAAGTAGAGGGTCATTAAATCCTTATATTCGTATTGTGTTGATCCTAAAATCAGGGGCACCTTTTTGAAATTTCCCGCTTCAATCGAGTCGAGCCAGCTGCTTGTCGGCATGACAACTCCGTCCATAAAGGATGCTGGCATTGTGTTAATTCCAGCGCCGATAGTCGCCTGCAGAATTTTAGTCGCAGCCTTGCCTCGCAGGTAGTTCGTAATCTCTTCACTGGTCATGATGCCCCGATATGTCGCCGCAACACCCGCATCGTCACATGTACCGTCATCAACCAGCAACCAGTCGATGATTTCATTGGACTCTGTGTCACCAGCAACTGAAGTTCTCAGCGGCATGATGTTATTCAAAGCCGGACTTATCGCTACAGCTCTTTGAAAATTATTGGACTGAGGGGATATGATCAGATTCATGACGGCATGGGCACCGGCAGACTGGCCGGATATGGTTACCCTGTCGGCATCACCTCCAAAAGCAGTGATATTATTTTCTACCCAGGACAAAGCTTTCATCTGATCAAGCAAACCATAATTGCCCGATTGATCCAGAGTCGACCCGGATGCTCTGAGCGCCGGATTTGTCAGCCACCCAAGTGTCCCCAAGCGATACTGGATCACAACAACTACCATATTACCATTCTTGGCAAGGATACTTGCGTCATAAGCTTCAGCCGAACCAATTCTGTTTCCACCTCCGTGAATCCATACAACCACGGGAAGACGATCTTTTATATTTGTAACGGGACGATAGATATTCAGATACAAGCAGTTTTCGCTGCCGACAAAATCATCGGAAATGGGTTTCCAGAATTCATCCATCAATTGTTGCGTACACTCACTGCAAGGCGCCGTAGCATCTCGAATGCCCTTCCAGGGCGCCGGATCCACAGGTGCCTGCCACCGAAGAGATCCCACAGGCGGCTTGGCATAAGGGATTCCCTGCCATATCATGGTGTTATCGGATATATAACCACTGACATAGCCAAACTGTGTTTGGGCCTTTGTGGCGTTATCGGTTGAATCACTATTGTTGCAACCGAGAATTGATAGAGCATTTATTAAAATGAACGCCATCAAAGCTGTATTAAAATATGAACTGATATGTTGTTTTTGCATCCTGCCCCCTCCAACTTGAGATTTCAGATTCATCTGAAATTATAATGGGTTTTTTAAAACGTGATGAACTCGTAAAAAGTCGACGGATGACTATGGAAAAAGGTCCATAAGCAAGGCATAGTGTTTTGCCAGGCGGAAGGCATACACGAGCGTATGTCGAAGGTCTGTCCAAACACTACAACGCAGCATATGGGACTTTTACGACGCCATCAAACGTATTGCATTCGAACTGGATGGACACGTAAATTTGAACGTATTTTGTCTTATGCAACCTCCTTTCCTCCGATGCCTGGACATACACACAGCAGAAAGTTTTTCCCCGATATTTGGAAATATCTATGTTTATGCCAGAAAACACTGTTTATTAATTTTGCGCACAACAATTATTCCCAGCAGGTCTGTGTAAAAGCCAAACCCAGAGATTAAATAGTCGAATAAACGCAAGAATCTGCGCAATGTTGAGCACAAAGTATTTTAAACAAGTGTATAATGGATACTGAATTAGAGATGGCTTGTCATCATACGAAAGTGGTATTGGGGGGGTTTATTTTCTTAGTCTTCTAAAATGCCATGGAATTTTGCTTTATTAACGGCCTGGGTGCGTTTGGTGACTTGGAGTTTGCCATAGATATTGTAGTTATGTTTTTTAATTGTTCCTTCTGATATAAAAAGTTTAATGGCGATTTCCCGGTTTGACAGGCCTGCGGCAATCAATCGTAATACTTCGAGTTCGCGTTCACTCAACGACTCTACCAGCGATTCTACGTTTATTTTATTTGTGACATGGGCGCGCATGATTTGTTTGTTCATTCGAAAGGCATCCATCAGGCGTTGGATATCTGGGACGTGATGCCCTTGGGCGGTGACCTTCACCAAGAGATGTTCCATGGCATCGCCTTCTTCAATATATAAACGGACAAAGCCTTCGGGCGCAGACATGAGAATCGCTTTTTTGACGGCTTTCAATGCGGCATTTTGATCCTTTAAAGCGTCGTGAGCCATTGCTTGAAGAATGTAAATTTCAATGAGCCTCCCATCCAGTCTTTTTTGTTTTTCGATAACCATGCGGGATTCCAAATAGACCAATACATCCGCAATGCCCTTTTTCATACGGGATTTCAGGCCGAATCGGTGTTGTTTAATGATAAGACGGACCATCGCCATCTGAGAGGCGAAATACCATTCTTCATACTGAAAATGACCACCGTAAATCGGCGTTGTTTCCAATTCCAGGTTGCTTTCCAGAACACAGACTTCTGCTTTGTTTAAGGCTTCTGGTATAACGTCCTTATTCTCTGTTAAAACCTTGAGTTTCAACGCGACTGCCAGGAATTTCGCTCCGGATCGATATTTATCCATGAGTGCAATCTCATCGATTAACTGAAGAATCCCACAGATGCTTTCTTTTCGGGCCAGCTTTATCCGGATCAAGGTTGCATACCCTTTTATAAAAAATCCCCACTCCTTGGTCAGGCGCATGGATTCAATACTTTTTGTCAACACGTCTGTGGCTCTATCGATCTGATTTTGCTCAACCCAGATATGGGCCATAAATATATTAAGGCATCCCACGATGGGAGCGCCGATATCCGCCCGTTTAATAATGGCCTTACGGGCTGTTTCACAAATGTCCAGGGCATGTAATAAATGTCCCCTCCCGGCCACCAGCCAAGCCCTGAAATAAGCTGAACAGGCTATGGTATGGAAATTTGTGCTTCCCTTTTGGCTGGACTCACATTCCAACAACAACGTGTTTCCCGAATCATAATTTCCGGTTATGAAATACATCAGACCCAGATTAAGCAGCATGATACTCCTCAGTGCGCTGTCTTCTTCGCCTAAATTTTCCAGGGCCTGTTTTGAAAGGCTTATAATTTTTTGGGGATCTTCAGCCTTTTCCCTCGCCAGTATGGCTTTTAGTGCAGCGATAGAACTTATGCCATGTCTGTTTGTAAAATACTTGGAACGTGTGGCATCTCTTGTGGTTTGTTGCAATAATTCCTCTGCCTGGGCCAGACGTTCCTCTACCTTGTGAAATGTATCCTTCGATTTTTCGGGATAAATAGCCCATGCATGGGTAACACAGAGCAAGGCATGCTTTTTGATAACAGCTTCGGGAAGTGTTTCGATCCATCTGCAGACAGTGGCTCGTTTGCTGCGAAATAAATAGTCCTCGCCGAATTTCCCCACCAGATCAATGGCCATGTCGTTGGCTCCGGCTTTTAAGGCATGTTGAATGGCCTCGTCAGCGTTATGATGCGCCTCGAACCACCGGCTTGCGTTCAAGTGCAAGGCAGACAATGGGGCCGTCTCTGACTTCTCAAGTTGAGACAAGAGGAGTTCGGAGAATAGACGATGATATCGGTACCACTCTTTTTTTTCATCAAGGGCAATCAGAAATAAATTGGCATCATAGATCTGATTCAAAATTTCCGTACTGTCTTTCAGCCCGGTCACGGCTGCACACAACGGCCCGCAAAGACGATCGAGAATCGCCGTTTTATATAGAAAATGTCGAATGGGGTCGGGTTGATGCTGAAGAACTTCTTCCACAAAAAAATCTGAAAAATGGGCATTATCGCCACTGAAATTGGCAATGCATTCGGACGTGTTTTGACATCTTTTAAGCGATAGGGCCGCCATTTGAAGGCCGGCGATCCACCCTTCAGATCTTTTTTCAATGATGTTTATTTCGTTGTTGTTGACCCTCAGTTTCATGGTTTCATTGAAAAAAAGGGTTGCTTCGGCAGCATTGAACCTCAAATCATCACCGTTCAACTCATGTAATTGCCCCTGAAGACGCCAACGCCCAAGGTTAATGGGAAGCGATGCCCGGCTTGCGATGATCAGATGAATTTGCGGCGGTAAATGTTGCAGCAAGAAAGACAAGCCGTCATGAATTTTCTCATTGGTGATTTCATGATAGTCGTCTAATACAAAAACCAATTCCTGGGTATTATTCTCAAACTCATTGAGCAATGCCGTTAAAATGGCTTTCATCGGCGGAGATGGAGGCGTCTGAAGCATGAGGGAGACGGGGTGACCAATGTTAAGGGGTGTCGTTTGGATGGCAGCAAGGATGTATGCGCAAAAACTGGCCGGGTCATTGTCGCTATCGTCCAGGGATATCCAGGCCACCGGCAATTTTATTTTACGAACCCAATCACTCAGGATCGTTGTTTTACCGGAACCCGCAGGTGCCGTAATAACGGTTAATTTTACGGATTTCCCAATATCCATTTTTTTCAACAAACGTGGCCGGTGAACGAGATCAGCCCTTGATGGTGGAATGTTGAGCTTGGTTTTAATGATTTGAGGATCCATGCCGATATCACGTCTTTCCAGGGTCAGTTATTGCGAAATAATAATTTATCCCTCCATCTTGTCTCTCAAGAATCGAACTGCATCTTCCGAAGAATATGTCGAAATTGTAGAAAATTGCAACCTTAAACCATAAACACGAGGACATAGAGTACTCAAGATGAAATCCGGGGCTAACTGTTTCTATATTTTGAGTGTGTGTTTGAAAACATCTGTTCGGTTTTGTCTTGTTGCTTTCTTAAAATAAACAGTATAAATTCATATGGCTTTATAAAAACAACAATTTAAATTAAATAGGGTTTTCAAACCAAACGATGATCGACCAATTACATAATAACGAAAAAAAGAAGACCGCAGTCTTGTTCTCTGTTCAAACCCATGGCGTTTCCGATGAAGAAAACGAATCGTCTCTCCTCGAACTCAAGCGTTTAGTTAAAACCATGGGTCTCGACGTCGTCGCGACGATGACCCAACGCCGCCCAAAACCTGAGAAAGCTACCTTATTGGGCGCAGGGAGATTAAAAGAACTTGCCGGCTATACCGGCGGCACGGGTATTGTTGAAGGATTCAGCCGAAAATCGGAAGATAAGGGCGACGACCTGGACGACGATGAGCCAATGGATGATTTCCATGACTCTGACGAAGAGATATCAAGCGATGACCCAAAAGTAAAAGCCAATTTTGTCATCTATGATGGTGAAATTTCCACCAAGCAATTGCAAAACCTTGAGCAAGCCACCGGCGTCGAAGTTTTAGACAGAACCGGAGTGATCCTCGAAATATTCAGCCGCCATGCCAAAAGCAGGGAAGCCCTCATTCAGGTGGAGATCGCCAAGCTGGCTTATTTGGCACCCAGGATACGGGCATCACGTATTGGTGGTGACCGTCAAGGCGGAAGTCTTGGTTCTAAAGGTGCGGGAGAAACAGCTCACGAACTTGACAAACGCCGTATTCGAGACCGTATATCCGAGTTAAAGGAACGTCTTGTTGAAATTCACGATGAGCAGAACAGACGACGTAGCCGCAGAAAAGAAAATTTCCAGGTGTCTCTGGTCGGTTATACCAATGCCGGAAAGTCTTCTCTGATGCGAATGTTGACAGGCAGCGATGTCCTGGTCGAAGATAAATTGTTTGCAACGCTTGATACCCGTGTGAAAGCATTGCAACCAGAAACCTTCCCCCCAGTCCTCATCTCTGATACCGTTGGATTTATCAAGAAATTACCCCACGATTTAGTGGCCTCTTTCCAATCGACCCTTGATGAGGCCCTTGCCGCGTCTCTACTCTTGTTTACAGTCGATGCCTCGGATCCGGCGTTTCGATCTCAATTGGCTGTGACACAATCGGTCCTGAAAGAAATCGGTGGAGAAACCATTGCACACCGTCTAATCCTGAATAAAATAGATAAACTCACAACCGGAGAGCTGGAAGAGTTACAAGGTGAATTCCCCGATGGAATCTTTATGTCTGCACATAGCCCTGAGGATGTCGCACGTCTTAGAAATAACATTCTTCAATTTTTCGAATCAAATATGATCCAATCCACCATGGTGATCCCCTACCACAAAGGCCATTTTTTAGGGCAGTTAAGAACCAAAGCCGGTATCATAAATGAGTCATACAATGAAACAGGGACGGAAGTGACATTCAAGACATTCCCGGACACATTAACCTGGGTAAAAAAAATGATGGCGTCTTAAAAAAGCCTCTGCGTCCTTATGGTGTTTGGCTGGACACTCGACAAAGGGCAGGTATGTCTTCGCGTCCAGGCCGACTCCATATAAAATGCGAGGGCGTCCGAAATGTGAACGGATAAACGGACATGGATAAAGCATAATTTGCCTGTTTCCTGTCATCCTGCTGCATCTATCACAATTTAAAAAGCAAAGAGATCTGCTCCACCGGTGACGGGTATGGCTGTGCCTGTCATGTAACTCGACAGATCGGATGCCAGATATGAAACAAAAAAAGCCACCTCATCCGGGTACCCCATACGCTTTAAAGAGATTCGGTCTTTAATCCGTTCCAGCATTTTCGGATCATGCCTATTCACGGTTTCTGTTTGTAAAGATCTTCATCTCTTCGGCCTGCCGAATCAAGCTGTCCCTGAAATCCGGATGGGCGATGGCGATCAGCGCATCGGCCCGCTCCCAGTCAGATTTACCTTTCAGCATGGCGATGCCGTATTCAGTGACGACATGGTGAACCACGGTCCGTGGGAGTGTCACAATTGTTCCGGGATCAAAAAACGGTCGGATATTTGAATGGCGTGTTCCGTGTTTATCCATCCGGGTTGAATTCATGCAGACAAACGATTTACCGCCATGGGACTGGTAGGAACCAAAATGGAAATCAAACTGCCCCCCCGTCCCCGATATCTGACGAAATCCGGAGGACTCGGACGAGACCTGGCCAAACAAATCCACGTCAATGCATCCGTTGATAGACACGGCCTGGTCATTTAAAGCGATCCGTGACGGATGATTGGTATAGCTCACCGGATAACTGGCGAACAGGGGATTGTTATCCATAAAATCATACAGCCGCCGGCTTCCTATGGCAAAGGTATAGACCATTTTCCCTTTATCCAGCTTCTTTTTCAGGTTGGTCACCCGCCCCGATTCGTAAAGATCCAGATACGCGTCCACCATCATTTCCGTGTGCACGCCCAGATCCTTCAGATCCGTCTGGGCGATGAGTTTTCCCAGGGCATTGGGCATGCCGCCAATCCCCAGCTGGATACAGGCTCCGTCCCGGATCTCTTTGATGATATGTCCGGCAATCAACCGGTCGTTTTCCGAGGGTTCTTCCGAAGGCAGATCCAGCAACGGTTCATTATCTGATTCCACAATGTAGTCCACATCTGAGATATGGACCGATTCATGGAGGCCCCCCAGGCAACGGGGAATCGTCTCGTTGACTTCCACAATCAGCATCTTCCCGTTGGGGATCATTTCACTCTGGCAGTCGTTGCAGATGCCGAAGTTGAAAAAACCATTCTTATCCATGGGCGCTGTCCGGATAATACATACATCCGTGTGGTGATGACGGGTGCTGAATCCCGGTATTTCATGGTACAGAGCGGGGATATGACTGATAATGCCCCGGGCGTTCAACCCCCTGTCCGCAAACGTCATAAACGCTGTGTTGTATATGAAACTTTTCTGCTCCGGGTCGGCCATAACCACAGCGGAATAACCTGGAAACCCTGAACAACGGATTTTTACATCGGTAAGCTCTCCCACCCTTCGGCTCAACGCCTTGTCCATAAACATGGGCGATGCCAGCATATGGCCGTAATCGATCCAGTCTCCTGACTTGACCATCCCGGCAGCCTTTTCCGCCGACACGTTTTTTTGAATGTATTGCTGTGATAAAGTCATCATATCCTCGTCTTATCCAATTATCAGGTTTATGTGATAAGGTTTCATAAATGGGGGGGGCCATTGTTCATGCAAACAATGTCGGACCAACGTGGCAGGAGGGCGAGGGGCGGAGAGTGCTCCCTCATGACCAACGTCAATCCAACGTCGTTTGATATAATCCAAAGACCCCCGGATTCATTTTAATCGTCGGAGCTATACGCGATTATTATCCCTGCCACCAAGATACTATCGTCCAATCAAATAGCCCCTGGGGTCCACCTCTTTCCGCAGAATCTCCAATTCGCTGACACCGGGCTTCGGAGTATCCAGAATTATCTCCGACCGAAGCAGCTCAAATCCGCATTCCTCCTGAACATCATCAAAGGAATACCCGGGATGAAGGGATATCACCCGCATGCGTTTTGATACCGGCTCAAAATCCATCACCGCCATATGGGTGATGATACGGTAAGGCCCGGTTCCTCTGGGCAGACCGCTCTGCTCACGGGAGTTCCCGCCATCAAGCCAGCCCGGTGTGGTTATAAAATCCAGTTTCTCCACAAAACGCCGTTTGTCCTGTACGGTCATGACCATGGTTCGCCAGCACAGGGATGCAAAATCATTGGCACCTCCACTGCCGGGAAACCGAACCTTCGGCTTCTTATGGTCCCTGCCGATCATCGTCGAATTAAGGTTGCCGTACCGGTCGATCTGAGCGCCGCCGAGAAAGGTGTAATCCACCGTCCCTCTGGCGCAGGCATCCATCACATCCCCCATGGTTCCTGCTTTTGAGGCCTGGTGAAAGGTTCGAGAGTCTCCCACAGATATGGGCATATCCACAAGCCGGGGACTGATCCCTCCAGCCTCGAACAGAATGATCAGATCCGGTGCATGGGTTTTCTGGGCCAGCATTGCCGCAGCACAGGGAGCACCGGTTCCCACAGCGGCTGTAGACCCGTTTTCAAGTTCCCGGGCCGCTGCAATAATCATCATTTCCATGTGGTTATACGTCTTCACGATAAAACTCCTTATGCAACAGACATTCTTCAGCCCTCAGCGCCGCCATGCGTTCACGGCCACCATGGAGATTCAGGTAATCCTCATGGTTCCTGCAACCGAAAATCTCCTTTTTGATAAACGCGTTGAATGTTTCGTCGTTTTTTTCCGCATCCAACCAGTCCGTGAGGTGATCTTCATCGGAAAAATACTCGCCGGGCATGCCGCCGGGATATGCGCCGTAAGGCACTTCGCACACAGCATCCACCAGGAGAAAGGGGATCTGGGTCATGGAAGGATCACGGGAGATCTCATCATGGCGGATCAGGCGTTCTGTGGTGATGATCAGCCGTTTAGACGCATGGGCCAGTTCGATATCTGCCACAGCGATACCTTTAAACCGGGCATTTCCGTAAATATCCGCTTCATGGACATGGATAACGGCCACATCCGGATACAGGGCTGGAACCAGAGCGAGAGTCGTGTTCGTAAAGGGACAGATCGCCTGGATGGCGGCGCTTTTTTTAAATGTATCCGTGCCCAGCATGGTACGGGCAGGCATAAAGGGGATACCCATGGATGCTGCTTTCAAACGTGCCGTAAGAGCGTAATTGGTCCATTCGGTCACCATCACCTTGCCACTTTCCAGGTAAGCCCTGGAACAGCGCGACAAGCCCCTGGCCTCCAGGCCCACCCCATAGGAAATGTCGATTCGGTCATACACTTCACCGGCACTTAGAACCTGCATGTCGTGGGTGGATGTGTGCCCCAGAAAGCCCATGCCTTTTCTTCCCTGCCGGACAATCTCATGACAGGCCGCAATGGGGGTCCTGTTAGAACCGAATCCGCCGATGGCCAGGTATTCGCCGTCTAAAACAAATGTTTCGATGGCCTGACCAAGATCCATGACCTTGTTCATTTTTTTTCGATTTTTCTTCCGAAAAAATTTTCTGGCATGATCCGGGTCCGGATCCATAAATAATTTTCCATGGCTTTGATCAATTGCTTTCAACGTGTGCACTCCTGGTAAATCACATATAATGTTGTGGAGGGATGTGTAAGAAATTAGCAAAACTCACACATCCCTTTTACGACGCCATCAGAATTTGTACGTTATGTTGCTCCCTATAATATAGGTTCCATAATCTTTAAATTCGCCGGAAACCGGTCCTCCGCCAGGATTCGGGGCATTACCGATGGCGTTATTCCACGTGCGGTCATTGGTCTTGACATAGGAGAAGAAAAAATCCGAATAAAACGGACCTATCCGGGAACCGGCACCGACACTGTAAATCAGGTTATCTCCCTGAAATCCGACCGGGCTGACCGCGTTATCGGGGATCGGACATTGTTCATACATGAATCCACCCCGCAGACGGATATCCCTGTCGAAAGCCTTGACCATGTATTCTGTTCCCATGGCCCAGCTCAAGGTATCCTCCCAGTTCATCGGCACACCCAGGGCCGTTTGCCCTGCAACCGGATTTTCCAGATCAAAACGTAACTCCTTGATTTTAGACCACTGCCACCAGTATCCATCAGCCGTCACGGTAAGAGGCCCTCTGGACCAGGCAAGTCCAAATGATGCGAACTGCGGCAATATGACATTGAGATTGGCGTTCGTGTTGATGATTCCCACGGGTATCGGGCCGAGAGCATCAATCTGAGGAGAGAACTCAACATCGAGATCTTTAAAGGAATGCCTGATCTGGCTTCTGTAGTTCAAGCCGGCATGCCACTCCTTGGAAATCGTATACAGGAGTGCGGCATTCCACCCCAGACTATAATCATCACCGCTTATTTCCGAATTGACCTCATCCACACCTGGCGCCACAAAAATTTTGTTTTCAAGGGTTAAGTCTGCTCTTTCCAGCCGACCTCCGACGGCCAGCGACAGCGTGTCGGTGACCTGACAGGCTATCACGGGGTTCAGGGTCATGGTTTTCAGTTCAGCATGTTTGCTTCCCGGTGCGAAACGGCCCTCAAACGAATCCTCCCACGTGAAGCCAAGTCCGTAAATGGTGTATTCAGCAAGGCCCAGAGAGATTTTATCGTTAATTTTTGATGTGATATAGAGATTGGGTATAAAGAAATACTGCTGATCCAAATCCGCTGTCTTCCCCGGGCTGATACCCGGCATACCGGAAGTCCCTGCGCTTTCAAAGCGTCCAATGCCCGATACAGCGGCAAATCCAAGAGACAACTCGGTGCCCTCAAGCTGAACAATACCGGCCGGATTGTAATAAATGGCTGTAGGATCATCGGCAAGGCCTGTGAAAGCACCTCCCATCCCCCTTGCTTTTGCCCCCTGTTCATACCCGGCCCAGCCATGACTCAATGCCAGGGATGGAAAGACCATTGTCAACAGAATCACGATTACCGATATGTGTAATTTCTTCTGTTTCATAAGATTTTCCTTTTATAGAGATTATCCGCCTGACGTACCGATAAACTATTTTCGTATTCAACGAAACCGTCATCACGAAAAGAAGATCACGGTTCCGGATTTGTCAGGCGATAAACGGCTCTCTGATCCAGATGGTTAATAAACATTCAGCATCATCGCTTGGTTCGTCCCTGCAGAGGCCGCCAGCTCTTTTCAATCAGCTCCACTTCTTTTTTCCACCAGGGTCTTTCCAGTGCCGGCATGGGCACCCGGATCATTCCTTCAGGAAGAATGGACTCATGTTTCTGCCATGGGCCGATTTTGTAATCATCCATAACATACTCACGGCCCAGATTCGGGTTATCCGGACAGGCAGGAACGATACCGGCCAGGCAGCGCATCAGGCAGGTGTTGCAGCGCTTGCACCGGACAATGTCCTTTTCCCTTCCGTCCATCAGTTTATTGATGTACTCGGGATCGATAAACAGCTGACGTCCCATGGCCTGAATATCATATTTCCCTGCAGCAATATTGGCGTCAATCTTCACCGGATCATGCTGTGACGTGACGATCACCGGAATTTTCAATGCTTTTTTGAACGCTTCCCCATGTTCCGGATAATGTTTTGATCGGTCCATGTCCGCAATCAGATGCCCGCCTTCCTCATACCCGGCGCCATCGGAAAGACTGATATAATCCGCGCCCCGTGCTTCCATATCTCTGGCGACATCAATCATTTCCTCTTCCGTCAACCCGCCGACCATATGCTCTTCCGCACTGATACGCACACCCACCGCAACTCCCGGACAGGCGTATCGGACCTGCTCCATGATTTCATTCAAGAACCGCTTGCGGTTCCGCCATTCACCGCCATACATATCCGTCCGCTTATTTGACAGAGGAGAAAGGAACTGATGTTCAAGGTATCCATGGGGAGCATGGATTTCAATCACATCAAAACCAGCGATAACAGCCAGCTGACAGCTGTTTGCAAATTCCTTCTGTTCTTTATGGATTTCATCAATGGACATTTCACGGGTGTTCTGCCCCACAAGAAAAGATCGTGGATGCTCGGACATCCTCCATGCATCGACCACCCCTTTGGGTGCCGTTTCCCCGGAGATCTCGTAGGGAAGCCCACCGGTAGCTGCCGGTGCCAGTTTTTCATGATCATAAGAATGGCCCTGTCGGCCAAACCCGATGGTCATCTGTGCGGACGCTTTGGCGCCAAAGTAATGGATCCGGTCGGTAAGCATGTTCAATCCCTGCAGATGTCCATGGTTAAAACAGTATAAGTTACGGCCCCACACAAATTCCGCTGCAAGCCGTGTTCCCATGATGGCACCGGTCCCAACCAGTGCCGTTCCACCTTTTGCACGGGCCGCAAAATAGGCGAGCATCTGTTCCGTGGCTTCACCATTATAGCCGGACATGGTTTCGTTCATTGGTGCCAGAACAATTCTGTTTTTCAGTTCCACGGGCCCGATTTTGATGGGGCTTAAGATGTGCTTAAATTTCATCGCATGTGTCATGGTTCTTCTCCTTATGAGTTCTGTTTTATCCTACGTTTTGTCGTATCGACACCCAGCAGCCTGCCAAGATTTTCTCCAAATATTTTTTTCCGATCTTCGTCTGTAATGGCCGGATACCCGTAATCCTTCTGCATATCCTCCGGAATCTGGAATTCCCTCATGCCCATAACGCCTGTCCGGATCTGAACCCCGTAACCGGCATAATCGGTTCCCCAGGTAATTTTATCAGGGCCGACCCATCGGAGTGCCTCTCCGATAATCTTTGCAAAATTTCGTGGTGAACTGATTGACCAGGGAAGGAGAAGGCTCAGGCAGACATACACATTGGGATGCTGCATGGCGATCATGTTTAAATCCGCACAATAGGGATATCCCATATGAAAGGCATTGATTTTCAGTCCTGGAAAATCCCGGGCCACATCATCCAGGTAAATCGGAAGAGAGTATTTGCTTTTTCCCGGCGGAACCCATGAAAATCCGGTGTGAATATCTAATACAATATCCAATTCCTCGGCTCTCTTATAAAAAGGCCAGAGATCAGGATCGTTGATATAGGTATCTTCCGGAGGATAAAACTTAAATATTTTCGCCCCCTTTTCCTTGACCCAGTACTCCAGCTCCCAGAGGGTATTTTTCACCCCTTTGTGTTTGATCGGTGAGAGATTGGGCTGGTACATGAATCGTTCCGGGTTGGATTCCACCACCTTGGCCATTTCGGTGTTCGTACACCACCGGGTGGTGTATCCTGTGGTGTCCATCATGGATTCCGGCAGGAGACAGGCGATGTCCACACCATATTTATCCATGGCCCTGATGATTCCTGCCGGGTCAGACGATTTCTCCATTTCCCAGTCCTCCATCCCCGCATATGCCTCCGGTGGAATGCCGGTTAGCAAGGGGCGGTGGATGGCATCAATTGCCCGCCACCACATCTGGACACCCGGGAAATGATTAACAAGATCCATATTGCCGATCAGGTGGGGTTCGGGGTCGATTTTAAAATAATCGTCTTTTTTAAACTCACTCATATGGCCTCCTTGATGGGACGTTTACGCCCATGATTTGGGATATCCCTGGAACTGCATCATCATATTTTTGCTCATCTCATTTGATATGGGTGAAAACTGCAGCTGATAGGCATCCCGCAGATATCGCTGCATCGCGTATTCCGAACAGATCCCGTAACCGCCTAGGATCTCAGCACCAAATCTGCCGGCATGCAGCGCGCCGTTTGAAGAAACCAGTTTTGCCATGGTCGATTCCAGGTGGTAGGGTTTTCCCTGATCAAAAAGCCATGCGGCCTTGTAGGTAAGATTCCGTGAATTCTCCAGATTGATATACATATCGGCCAGATAGTGTTGAAGGATCTGAAACCGACTGATGGGTCCGCCGAACGCGTGACGTGTCTTTGCATACTCAAAGGCATCGTCATAGGCCGCCGCAATCAGGCCGACCCCCATCATGGCGCATCCGATACGTTCCGGATTCAGGACATCCAGCATCTCATACCAGCCATTCCCTTTCGTCCCCAGAATGTTTTCATGGGGAATTTCCACATTAGAAAAGGTGATGCCCACAGAATCACAATGGTGGCAGCTGATCTTTGGGATCCGGGTGATCGTGATTCCTTTGCTGTTGGAAGGAACCAGTAACACGGAAAGGGATTTAGAGGGTTTGGCATCTTTTTCCGTCTTACAGATGGTGATCATATAATCAGAGACATGGGCGGCAGTAATAAACACTTTCTCCCCGTTGATCACCCACCGGTCCTGCTTTTCTTCAGCCGATGTTGATATGGCACCGAGAATATCCGTGCCTCCGGCCGGCTCCGTCAACGCCATGCATGTTTTAAGCTTTCCGTCACCGATGAGGGGAAGGTATTTTTCCTTCTGCTCTTTTGTCCCCAGATCGGTAATGAATCGCGGACCAAAACTAAAGGTGGTTCCCACGGCCAGGGCCACCGACATGGATGCCTTGCAGATTTCCTCGTAGGCAATCATCTGATCAAAACAGCTGAGCCCGTCTCCTCCATATTCCTCGGGTACAGCGGCACGGAAAATACCGACATCCGTCAGCTTCTTCCAGAGTTCATCCGGGGGGAAATCCACATTTTCGTCCATCCAGCGGACATAGTCTTTATTCAGTTCTTTTTTGCAGAAATTGCTCATCTCTTTTTGGATCATCTTCTGTTCTTTACTTATATCAAAATCCATGGCGCTTCTCCTGGTCGTATGTCTTGTTCTGGTACAACTTGGGATACCAGTGGACGAGGTGTACAATCCACCGGATCACCCGTTCACAAGACCTTTATTTATTATCACTCCTCAGATTCGTTTCTTTCTGCCTGGCCAGAAGATCGGAGGGTTTCTGCCTGAAACCCTCCATCATTTTCTGGACGTCCGGGGCATATGTCAGCCACTGGATCCCGTTTCGTTCAACCGAAAGGGCTGTTTCGATATCGCAGCCATCAACAGACCGTGCCATGATTTCCTTGCCCATGCGAAGGGCTTCCGGTTTTTTGGACGCAATGTTTTTCACGACGGTTTCAACCTGCTCCTCAAACTCGTCATCCTTGAACACCCTCGTAAGCAGACCCATGTCGTACATGTCTTTCGCCGGGTAATCTTTTCGACCGGAGAAAATAATTTCCCGGGCCCTGAATATGGGCATACTTCGTGGCAGCCTTGCCGTTCCACCCCAGCCTGGCAACAGCCCCATGTTGATTTCCGTTGCACCCATCATTGCCGATTCCCTGGCATAAATAAGATCACAGGACAGAGCCAATTCCAGGCCACCAGCCAGGCAATGCCCGTTGATTTTGCATATGACAACTTTTTCACAGCCGCTGATGGCCCGTTGCACATCCAGACCCTCATGGGAAAGCCAGTTGAGACTGCTCTTATGCTCGCAAAGAGACGGAAATATTTCCAGGTCACCGCCAGTGCAGAACGCTTTTTCACCCGCCCCTGTCAACACGACAACCCCCACGGACGATTCATCACGGACCCTGCGAAACGCATCGATGAGTTCAGCGGCCATCCGGTAGTTAATGGCATTGTATTTGCTCGGCCGGTTCAGTGTAATCGTACATACAGCGCCATTCTTCCCGCCGATGTCGTAGATAATGGTCTCGTATGTATCCGGACTGACCGGACTTCCGGAACGTGTCGCAAGGCTCTCACATTCGTCAATACACGGTGGCAATCGCCTTAATGTTTCATCCGCCGGCTGAAACATGGGCAGAGAACATTCCGGGGAAATATCTTCAAACACCACGTGGACATTCATGCCAATCGTCACATCCTCCGGGTTGCAATTCACAATCCGGGTTGTCATGCGAATCCCTTCTTCCAGATCAACCATGGCAATCACATAGGGAAGGTCGGCCCTGAACTTGGGTTCCACCATATCCATCTGGGTCGTATAGGTATACACCTGCGCTTTCCCGCTGGCCTCCTGCCAGCACAGATTGTCTGACCAGCATTCCGGGCAGACTTTTTTGGGAAAAAAAATCATGGAATGGCAGTCCTGACATTTCTGTATAAGGAGTTTTCCCTGTTTCGTTGCGTTCCAGAACTCTCTGGTCCAGGGTTGAATCGCAGGAATTGGCTTCTGATAGTCTGTCATGATTATTCCCTCCCCCAAACGGTTGCGATAAAGTTCATTCCCGAGCCACCGGATGTGTTCTGAAACACGTATTTCACGTCTGGCACCTGCTTTTCACCGGCCTTTCCCATCAACTGACGGGCGGTTTCAATATAGGTGGCCATGCTGACACCAGAACCGGTATGCCCACGACCTACCGCATCACCGATGGTTGACCATGGCATTTTCCCACCAGGCCAGGTATCTCCATTCATAAACATTTTCCCTGCCTGCCCCGGCTCACAGAGGCCCACCGCCTCCATGAATATGGGATGACACACCGGATAGGCGAGGTAGGTATTCCAGATATCAATGTCATCCTTTGTTATCCCCGCATCGTCCAGGGCTTCCCGGGTGGAATCACGAAATCCGTTAACAAACTCATCATTGTTTCTGGTGGTGGTAAAGGCGCTGAAATAGCGTGCACTTTCACCCCGTTTGTAGGCGGCAGGTTTTCCCATTTTTTTTGCAATCTCAGCCGATGTGACAATCATTGCGCCGCCCCCGTCTCCCAGCACATTGCACTCCCGTTTATGCAGAGGTGATGACACCATGCCCGACGAAAGCACCTCCTCAACAGACGGCACCTTTTTTTTGTAAAAAATGGAGTTCGGATCAAGGGCGGCCCACTTCCTTAAAGAAACCACAATGGATGCCATTTCTTCGTCGGTTGTTCCTGAATCATGCATATACCGCCGGGTCATCATCGCAATAATGCTGTTATAGGTATTGCCGAAGGGATATTCCCACTGAAGATCAATGCCTGCCTTGGCAAAAAAATTAATCAGATCGGGAACAGGAATGGTGGAATGAACCGTCACATGGGGAATCAGAACGATTTTTGCCAGACCGCTTTCAATATACTGTTCAGCCAGCCGAAGACAATTGGATGTGGACGCACCCCCAGCATTGCAGGTGCAAACGTCCCTGCATCCGTTTAACCCGAGTTCTTCGGGGATCTTTCCAAAAGATATTTCACCGGCCAGCTGATTTTGAGCCTGGGGGGCGACGGCGATAACCCCTTCCACATCGTTTTTATGAATTCCTGCATCCCTGACTGCGGCGATGCAGGATTCATAAATAATGTCCCATGGTGACCGGTCAGGATACGTTCCTGTGGGAACCTCACCGACACCAATGATTGCCAGATTTTTTTTGCTCATTGCGTCTCCTTTTTCTTCAGCAACTGCTGTAAGATGAACACTAAGTAGGCCATGCCATGTTGTCCCTTGACAGTTCCATGGCATACTGGTAAATCTATAGATAATGACGAATTGTTTCTGTTTTTGAAGTTAGTCTATAGAAAACGGAGTGTCAATATATAACATCGATTGCCGATAAAATCGGATGAACAGTAATAACAACATGATTTTATTATATTTTTGCAAATCAAGAAACAATGTTCATTGCCGAACAGCTGTAGAATATGAAGCGGTAATTATTTAATCTGTAGAGTTAAAGTCTATAGTCAGAAAGAGAATGGACCATCTATGACAATGAGAATCAAAGAACTGGAAGCCATATCCGGTGTGCCTCGCACAACCATACATTTTTACCTGCGCCAGGGCCTGCTCCACGCACCCCATAAAACCGGTAGAACCATGGCATACTATGATGACAGCCATCTTCGCCGTCTTAAAGAAATACAGGCACTGAAAAAAGGGACACGTGTCCCGATCACGTTTCTGAAAGAACAGATCAACCAAATTGATCAAGGGAATTCAACGACGACCAGGCAAGATGATAGGGTTGATGCAAGTAAACCGGTATCCACCACAAAAGAAAAAGCGAAAAAACGGCAGGACATTATCAATCAAACCATACAGATTTTCAGCAAGAAGGGATACCACCAGACAAAAGTTTCCGACATCACCCGTTCCCTTAAAATTTCCACAGGGACATTCTATCTCTATTTCAAAAACAAGCGTGATTTGTTCATCGAAGTCATTGATGATGTGTTCAAACATATTGTCGGAGAGGCGGCTATCGCCATAAAAGGTGAGGATGATTTTCTGAAACGATTGAAAATCAGAGGACGTGTATTTTACAATAATTACACGAAATACAGTGAAATTTTAAATCAGTTGCGGGCCGAAATGGCCAGTGAGGAACAATGGCCGGCTGAAAAAATTCAAATCATCTATCGCGGCCTGACCCAGCCTGTGATCCGGGAGATTGAAACGGCTATGAATGAAGGACTCATAAGAAAAATTGACCCGGACTTACTGGGGTATAGTTTGACCGGACTGATTGAGATTATGTCGCTGAGACTTTCGCTGGATAATAAATATAATCTGGACGATATTATCGAATTTATAACCGACCTGACGATTGTTTCATTATTCCGTGAAAAAAAGAAATCAAGCAGCAAATAGTTGAATTTCAACCTGGTTTGAAATCAAAACCCGTGCAAGACAAGTAAAAAGATATATCCTATGAATAAACGAATGATATTTACAGACGGCAGTGTCAATACCCGTTCAAACATTGGATACGGAGCCTGCTTAGTCATCTCTGATCCCGACACTCCCCTTGACATATTAAAGACCCTCATCACAGTAAAACGCTTTGAGAATACATCGTCCACCCGGCTGGAATTACAAACCCTTCTTTGGGCTCTTGACGGCCTTCATCGATCGGATTTTAAGGTAATTATATATACGGACTCTCAAACCATCATGGGCTTGCCGGAAAGACGCCTGGGGTTGGAGAAAAACGCCTATCTTTCCAAGAAGAATAAGCCCCTCTCCCATGGTGATCTGTACCAGGAATTTTTCAAACGTATGGATATGATGGACTGGGAATTAATCAAAGTGAAAGGCCACAACCCATCCAACAGGAAAGATAATATTGACAGGATTTTCACTCTTGTGGACAGGGCTTCACGAACCGCTCTGAGAGAAAACAACGAAACCGCCCTCTTCCCAGCGGACAGATAAACATCCCCTCGAAATTCTTAAATGGGACGTGTATTTTTTGCATGTCACCTGATTTTACTGTTTTTCTGATTTTATTCGCCGTACATATCAGTTATCAGCTTTCGTAATTGGGCGGCTTTGATATCAGATAAGGTATCAAGTTTATTCTTCAATCTTTGCTTGCTGATGGTGCGAATTTGGTCAACTGCAATTTCAGCATTTTTATTTGCGCATTTTATCTGTATCCGGGTTCTCCACAGTGGATGCAATTTAGAGGTTAATGGACAGACAACGACTGTATCCAAATATTTATTCATTTCATTTTGGCTAATTATGACGACGGGACGTACTTTTTTTATTTCACTCCCCATGGTGGGGTTGAGATCAGCAAAATATATTTCGTACCTTTCAATATTCAAAGCCATCATCCTCCAAACCATCATGGAGCGTTGTATCAAAATCGTCCCAATTTTCCTTTTCATCAGCCATTATTTTATAAGTATCTTCCCAAGAAAGCTTGCTTTCTTCATTATTACGAAGAAGAAGTCCTTTGTCTGTTTCTTCCATTATAAGGGAATTTTTCAATCCATATTTTTGAAGGAGCGCCTTGGGTATTCGAACTCCTTTGGAGTTTCCAATGGCGACCAGCTTAACATCCCTTGATCGTAATTGATTTTCCATATATTTTGCTCCTTAAGATTTTATTCATTAAATAATGTAACTATTGTAATTACACTCATTGGCGATGTCAAGATTGAAGTCCATTGAAAACGATTAAAATCGCGTCTCTGACTTTCATTTTCCTGTAATGAATACACACATACCTTGACTCTTATCCGCTTTATATTGTACTATTTAAATGTGTACATAATTATACAGGAGTTACTATTATGCCGAGAATAGCCGTTGAAAACAACAGCCGGATGTCCTTGCGAATTCGGGCCGAGGAAAAAGCGCTGATCTTACGTGCCGTGTCACTAAACCACACCGACTTGACTGAATTTGTCATTCGCCACGCCGTGATTGCCGCCAAAGCCGTCATTGAAGCAGCAGATCATGTGGAACTCTCCGAGAGAGACAGTTTGCGGGTTCTTGATTTATTAGAGAACCCGCCTGCTCCGAACCCAAAACTTATTGCAGCCGCACAGTCTCTGCCAAAGCGAGTATAAGGGTGAGAGCATGGCACGAAGAGTCGATCACCAAGCAGCATGACCGGGAAGCCTTTGATTGCGGAGAAGAAGTACTGAATGTATTCTTGCGTCGTTATGCACGAAAGAGCCACGAGCTGGGTGGAGCGAAAACATTCCTTGCCATCGACGATGTCGACAATAAAACACTTCTCGGCTACTATAGTTTAAGCCCCGCCTCTGTTGACTATGCCAGAACACCGGCGATCATACGTCGAAGACTTCCGCACCATGATGTTCCTGGCTTCCGTCTGGTGCGATTGGCTGTGGATCTCAAACGTCAAGGTCAGGGAATTGGCGGCCAGCTCCTTCTCGCAGCGGGTAGACGCTGTTTATTGGCATCTAAAGAAATCGGCGGCGTGGTGCTTGTTATTGATGCAAAAAATGAAAATGTGGCCGGATGGTATGCCCACTATGGTGCAATACCGCTGCTGGATGCGCCCTTAACTCTTCTTATTCCGCTTATTACAATCGAAGCTGCTCTTAAAAATGCCGGAAAATACTGATATTATTTGAAATTTACCCCCAACTGACGGATGCATGGAGTTTGGGGCGGAGCTGTTTTCGTCGTTCATAAATTTTTTCTCACAAAGGTAAAGGTAAAGTTAAAGGTAAAAAAACTTTTGCCCTTCTCCGTGCTTCTATCTCATAAAATTTAGTTTTATTTGCTGGAAGTTAAAATCATAAACAAATAACAAACTAAAATTATTTGTTTTTCTTCGTGCTCTTTGTGCCTCCGTGAGAGACAAGGCTTTTTGATTGTGGCTTTGCCGCGCTGTGTTCTTCGTAGTTAAAATTGTTTTATTTTTTTTCCACCATGGCGGTGTTGCCATATTTTTTTTTGTGTTGTCCACATCAATAACTGCGATACATGGTCACCACGGCGGCGCCTCCGAGACCGATATTGTGTTGAAGTCCGATTTTGGCATTCGGGACCTGGCGGACCCCTGCCGTGCCGCGAAGTTGCCAGACCAATTCGGCGCATTGGGCAAGGCCGGTGGCGCCCAGGGGATGGCCTTTGGACAGGAGGCCGCCCGAGGGGTTGGTGACGACTTTGCCGCCGTAGGTGTTCTGACCATCATTGATAAATTGTTCGGCTGTGCCTTCGGGGGTAAGGCCCAGGCCTTCGTAGGTGATCAGTTCATTGGCCGTGAAACAGTCGTGGAGTTCCACCACATCCACCTCGTCGGGTCCGATTCCGGCCTGTTCATACACCTCTTTTGACGCCATGGCTGTCATCTCATAGCCAGCAATGATCATGGGACTTTTGGCGGTATAGGTGCCTTGGAAATCCGTTGTCATGGATTGACCTGCGATATAGACCGAGGGAGTGATCCCATGACGCGTTGCATAGGCATCGTTGCATACGATGGCGGCCGCAGCACCACATGTGGGCGGACAACACTGGAAACGGGTGAGTGGGCCATACTGGTGGGGTGAGGCCATGACCTCTTCCAGGGTCAGAAGATTTCTGAAAACGGCCCGCTCGTTATGTTCCGCATGTTTCCGAGCTTTGACCGAGATCTTTCCGAAGGTTTCGGGTTTTGTTCCGTATTTGTCCATATGCTCCATTCCGGCACCTCCGAATAGCTGGGCTGCGGGCGGGGCTGTTGCACTGAGGGGATAGACCTCGTTTAATTTGACAAAGAAATTCTCCAAAGGGGCAGGACGATCGGTAAAGGTCATTCCCAGGGCTCCGGGTGCCATCTGCTCGAAGCCCAGAGCCATGACGCAATCGGCCACACCGTATGCCACGGCTTGACGGGCCAGATACAAGGCATTGGATCCGGTGGAGCAGTTGTTGTTCACATTGAAAATGGGAATCCCTGTCATGCCGATCTCATAAAGAACTTTTTCCCCGGCGCAACTGTCTGCATAAACCCATCCCGTATACGCCTGCTTGACATCACGGAAATCAATTCCGGCGTCTTTCAAGGCATCTCTGGCGGCTTCCACTCCCATGATTGTATAGGGTATCCCTGCCTTGGGCGTGGTGAACTTTGTCATTCCTACTCCGATTACATTGACATTTTCCATGTGACTGCCCCCTATCGCTTATAAATTTTTTGTTATCGTTTCATCTGAAGATGATTTCACCTGATCAAATTTATGACAGAATGGATCCTAAAAATCCGAAGGATTCTGTGATATTGGCAAGGGGCCTGCCCTGCTCCATGCTGGTGATCGCGGCCCAATTATCCCGCACTTCTTCAGCCTTGACAGGTCGCTTGCCATCACCCAGACAGATTCCCGGTGCACAAAGAATTTCAGTTCGACTAAACCAGCCTGCCGCGCAGTTGAAAATCATTTTCGAGTCGGTGTTCTGTTCCGAGACCAGGTAAAGAACCAAGGGGGTGACAAATTCAGGCTTGAGTTTCTCACAGATCGAGGGTGGGAGAACATCCTTGGTCAGGCGCGATGCTGCAATAGGGGCAATGGCGTTGCACAGGATGTTGTACCTGGCTCCTTCGATGCATATGTTGTTCATCAGTCCCACCAGACCCATCTTGGCCGCACAATAGTTGACCTGGCCGAAGTTCCCGTACAACCCTGCTCCTGATGCCGTATTAATGATTCGCCCATAGCTGTTTTCCTTCATGATTTTAAAGGCGGGCTGGGCTACATTGAATGCGCCTTTAAGGTGAACGGCAAGAACGATATCCCATTCGGCTTCTTCTAATTTCAAAAAGCTTTTATCACGGAGTATGCCGGCGTTATTGATCAGGATATCCACCTTCCCAAAGGCGTCCACAGCTGTCTTTACGATATTATCACCACCCTGTTTCGTGGCCACGCTGTCGTAATTGGCAACGGCCTTGCCCCCGGCGTCAAGAATGTCCGCAACAACCTCATCCGCAGCACGGTTACTTGCACCTGAACCGTCAGGGGCGCCACCCAGATCATTGACAACCACCATGGCCCCCTTTTCGGCCAGTGCAAGGGCATAGGTTCTTCCAAGTCCGGCACCTGCACCTGTTACTATGGCAACCCGTCCGTCAAATCTGATATCGTCCATGGCCCGTCTCCTTGTTTATGTGTTTAGAGTGTTTTAGTGATCTTAGTGTCTCTGTGAGAAAAATTTATGAGCACTCCCCTCAGTTAAAACATACTCGCGCTCAATTTCTATCCTGTTGACCAGCTTTTTAAAGCTTGTCCCCGCGAAGGCGGGGAGCGGGCCACCGGAGGCATGTTTTTCTTCGTGCTCTTCGTGTCCTTCAGTGAGCAACGCGAACGGGTGGTTTAACAAAATAAAAAACAAGTTTACCAAGAGCATGACGTTCATGATGAAAAAAAAAGTTAAGTTTCAAGGCTTTGCCTGGAAACGAAATAAAAAAACGGTTTAACCACGAAGAAGGGCAAAAGATTATCCCTGCCGGGGGCCCCAAACATGAATTTTGGGATGAGTCAAATGTCCGCTGTCGAGATGCAAGCACGGGTACGACGCATCGTGCCCCTCCGTGCGATGATCTCACTCCGTGTTCTTTGTGCCTCCGTGAGAGACCTGATTTTTGGTTGTGGCTTTGCCGCGCGTTGCTCTTCGTGTTCTTGAGCGACCAAATGGTGCGGGTGGCAAACATCAGAGATGCATCAATTTGGCGACGATATACTTCATGATTTCATTGGTGCCTGCAAAAATGGAGGTCACCCGCATGTCCCGCCAGCCCTGGACCAGTGGATTTTCCTCAAGGGTTCCGTATTCGCCCATGATCGTAAGGCTTTTTCCCAAAACCCTGTTGGCCATATCCGTTGTCCAGTATTTGGCCATGGATGTTTCGGCTTTGACATCCAGCCCTTCCATGTGGTCGGCAATGAGTTTGTCCAGAAATGTTCGCCCCAGCTTGACCTCTGTCAGCATTTCAACCAAATCAAACTGGATGGCCTGAAATTTTGAAAGGGGTTTTTCAGATGCGTCTGTGGTGTCCCTGCAATAATCCATGATCACCTTCATGCACATTTCCGCTCCATATACCGCACCCATGGAACAACACAGGCGTTCCTGCTGAAGTTTTCCCACCAGCATCAGAAAACCAAAACCCTTTTCCCCCAGCTGATTTTCTTTGGGTATGCGGCAGTCATTGAAAAACAGCTCGGCTGTGTCCTGGCTGTGCCAACCCATCTTGTCCAGTTTTTTCCCTTTTTCAAAACCAGGGGTCCCGGCTTCGACGAGGTACAGGGACATGCCGGCGTACGGATCTTCAATCTCGGGATTCCGGGCGGCAACCACCGCGAGATCGGCATGGATTCCGCAGGAGATAAAGGTTTTCGAACCGGACAGGATAATGTGATCCCCATGGTCAACAGCCGTGGTCCGCATGGATGTGAGATCGCTACCTGCATCAGGCTCTGTCATGGCGATGGCCGTGACAATGTCACCGGTCACACAGCCGGGAAGGTATTTCTTTTTCTGCTCAAGTGATCCGTATTCGTCGATATAGGGCACCACCACATCGCTGTGGAGGGTTGGGGCAAGACCGGTTTGCATGGACGAAGCCATTTCCTCACATACAATGGCCGAATAGATAAAATCGCCGCCCAAACCGCCATATTCCTTTGCCACAGAGGTACACAAAAAGCCTTCCCGGCCCATGGCACGCCACACGTCTCTGGGCACAAAATGGTCCTTTTCCCAGGTCTCTGCATGGGGCAGCACCTGGGTTTCAATAAAGGCCCGAAACCTTTCGCGAAAGGCCTGATGTTCTTCCGTATAGTTGAGTATATTCATAAATACCCTCTCCTTTTTGCATGACGGATGATTATTTTCTGGCTTTAAGTTTTCCGATTTCCGAGTCGGCGATGATGTCCTTAAGCAGATACGGACTTCCATCCCGGACTTCAAGCATCTTGGCGTCCCTGTAAAAATGTTCCACCTCGTATTCTCTCATGTAACCGTAACCACCAAGAAGCTGGACCGCATCATCACTGACCGTCATGGCTGCCTTGCAGGCAGCTGTCTTGGCAAGACAGGCCGTGGAAGCGTCGCAAATGTTCAAATCAAAGCGCCGGGCCGCATCATAGGTAACCAGACGGGCCAGCGTGATTGTGGTGGCCATATCAGCGATTTTGTGGCGCAGAGCCTGAAACGCCGCAATGGGTCGATTAAACTGTTCCCTGGCCTTGATATGGGCAAGAGCCCGTTCGTAGGCACCCCTTGCCAGCCCCACAGCCTGGGCAGCAGCCAGCATCCTGCTTTCCATAAGAAATGCCTGGACATAATCGTATCCTTTGCCCAAATCGCCGATGAGGTTGGTGGACGGAACCTCCACCGAGTCGAAATCAAGCGTTGCTGAGGAAAGCATATTCAAGCCCAGACGCTGTCCGCTTGATTCCACAGTGACACCTTTTTTCTCCGCCTCAACGATAAACAGAGAAAATCCCGAGGTTAGAGGCACAGTGGTCGGATCCGTCTGGCACAATACCATATAGAACCCGGCATTCCCGCCATTGACCACATGGGTTTTCCGTCCCGTGATGGTGTAATTCCCCTTGTTTTTCACGGCCACGGTGCTGATTTTCGAAATATCGTATCCGTTTCCAGGTTCTGTGATGGCGGAACCGCAACGAAAGCGACCTTCGGCCACACCCGGCAACAAAGCCTTTTTCTGATCAGGACTGCCAAAACGCAGAATGAATTCAGCCCCGTAACTGGCCATGCCCAGGGTGATACCAAGACTCGAGTCCACAGCACACATCTCTTCAGCCACCAAAGCCTGTTCAAAGAGTCCCATACCTCCGCCGGAATAGTCTTCGGGGAAATGGATTCCAATCAATCCCAGGTCTGCTGCTTTGACATAAAGATCCTGGGGATAGTCGCCGCTTTTGTCGAGTTCAAGAACCTTTTCTTTATCAAATTCGCCCTTTGCAAAGGCACGTACAGCTTTTTGAATCTGTTTTTGCGATGTGTTGAATTCCAGCATCTGTCCTCTCCTTAAACCGGTGCGTCTCCATATTCAAACAGTCCTTGGGAAATGGCAAGTTCGCCTGTTTCCATATTTTCCGTTGTCCACAAGGCCGTTTTTTCGTCAATTTTCCAGATCAGGGTCCGGATGGGCGTCCCTGGATACAGTGGTTTGGAAAAACGGCAGGCCAGACGCCTCACCTTTGAGGGTTCACCGGGAACAAGCTTGTTCACCAGGGCACGGCAGGCAAAGCCCAGGGTGCACAAGCCATGCATGATGGGCCGTTCAAAACCCGCCATGGCGGCGAATGCCTTATCCACGTGAATATCAAAAAGGTCTCCTGACAACCTGTAGAGCAGGGGCTGATTTTTTGACGGTGTGTCCATGACCACAAAATCCGGTTTCCTGTCCGGTAAAACCCTTTCTTTTCGGGATATATTCTCGCCCCCAAAGCCCCCGTCAAACCGGGAAAAAACCGTCAAAATACTTGTGAACAATAGGTCTCCATCAGATCCCCTGGTATCACTTTCTGCAACAACCAGTGCGCCTTTCCCCTCGCCTTTATCGTAATACCCGGAAATCCTGCCTTCGGTGATCAGCGATCCTTCCACGGGTATGGGACGATGAAAAATCAATTCTTGCTCCCCGTGAAGAATACCCGCCAGATTCATTCCGGAATTAATCCCCACATGACCGAAAAATTCAAAGACCGAGGCAATGGAAAAGGTGGGCAGAACCTTGAGGTTTTTCTCCCAGCAGTACTCAATGTCATCGTATCCCGCCCCCACACCCAGGGCATAGATGGCCACATCTCTCCATACATAGTCCTTTTTGATAGGTCCAATGGTTTTACCCAGTGCATCCCTATTCAGCGTCATGGTCTATCTCCTTTTTTCTTGTACCGCGAGGGTCATTTAATCTGCTTACCCGGCACTCAAACAAGTTATTCCATCATTTGATTGAGTATGATTTAATACAGGCCTTTTATAATGTCAATCAATAAATTCTATCATTTGATGGAATTCATTGATGTAAACAAAACAATACCGTCAATAAAGACTTTTTTAAAACCCCAGGACATTAAAATCATCACACGTCAGCTTAACCCAGGTGATGAGGGTGGGCTTGATAAAAAAAAATAATCACGTTCACAATTGATGAACTCTTAAAAAATCGCCGAATGGCTATGGAATAAGATCCATAGGCGACGCCATCAATATTCTATTAAAACAGTCCTAAATAATCAAACGATTCTGTGAATACATTTTTTAAAGGATAAGGGACAACAGGTATTCCGGTTAAAAGAGTTCTTGCCATACGTCCCCATTTTTCGTAAAAAGCCCAAGTCTATCCCGTTGAGTGACATCTCACATTTTTCAAGTAAGGACAGGGTGGGATTTATGAGTCAGCACCAAGATAAGAACCCCTTACACGGCATCACCCTTGAAATGATCATGAACACTCTCGTTGAACACTATGGATGGGACCAGCTGGGCAGACTCATCGACATCCGATGTTTCAGCAACAATCCATCGGTCAAGTCCAGTCTGAAATTTCTGAGAAAGACGCCCTGGGCACGAAAAAAAACCGAGGATTTGTATCTCAATGCCCTGAAACATATTAAAAAAACATAAACCCGGACAGGACCAACGTCCTGTTTTGCAATCACATGGAGAGGTTCATGAATAAGCGACTGGAAAAAAGTTTGCAACTTCCGCTACACAAACACCTTGGGATTGATCATATGGCCTCATCAAAGGGAAAAGGCTCCCTTGACTTCATGGTCAAGGATCATCTGATCAACGCCACAGGCGTGCTGCACGGCGGTGTGGTCTATGCCCTTCTGGATGTCTGTGCCTATGCGGGCCTTATCAGTGTTCTTGCCGATGATCAGGACGCAGTGACCCACGACATCCACGTGTCGGTCATGCGTCCGGCCAGGCAGGGAGACCAGGTTTTCATGGAGTCCAACATCCTGAAATTGGGACGGACCCTGTGTTTTATCGACGTTTCAGCCCATGTCCAGGGGAAAATCATTGCCAGGGCCACCATTACCAAAAGTTTGATCAAACGGAATGCCAGATGAGCATACTCCTATGGGTGAAGCTCTGTGCCTGTCTATCAAACAGGTGTTCACAACCCGTTCGCGAGGCTCACTGACGGGGACAGGCAAATAATGCCCTATAGCCTTGGCGACGACGAATCAAACGTTTCAAAAATTTGGCCCCTGGCAAGGACTGCCATGGTCACAATCTTTTGACCTTCTTTGTGCTACTATCTCGTAAAATTTAGTTTTTTTTGCTGGAAGTTACATGCAATATATAATTTTTATTCGTTTTTTCTGTGGCTTATGCTTATAGAACAACCTCATTTATAGTAGGCATCAAACTGTTCTCATCCCCCTTGGGGGGATGCTCATAAATTTTTCTCACAGAGGCACAAAGATCACAAAGAAAAAACTATTATTCCCTTGTTTTTATACGTTCACAGGCTTCCATGACGAGACGTGGGAAATCCATGAAGGCAATTAAAACGATATGT
>JAHIRD010000176.1 GCA_018818835.1 Pseudomonadota bacterium | reverse complement strand
TCTGCTCTAGCAGGCCGTCCCAGATGAGATCGTATCGTGGGTCCAGGTCAACGAGGCGCTTCAGGGCCTGGTATTGCTCTGGGTCAACGACGCCGCGATAGAGGGCGTCCCTGATCTGAGTGTAGTCTGGCGGTATGAAATGGGCGTCCCAGATCGCCTGGCTCCACTCCTCCCGAAAGGTTACCCGGGATAAGACCAGAGTGGTGTGTCAGCTCCTCCTCGCTTCGATGCCCCGTGGGGGCTTGACCTGTACTTACAGTCTAGCGGGCCCTGGTGTCTTTGTCAAGACCTTGGTTCAGCAGGTCCACCGCCTCGCGCAAAGGCCTGTGCTGCATGACCTTGCGACCGTTCTTCTCCTCCCATTTCCTGACGTAACCCGCCCGGGGGTTGAGCGCCAGGATCCCGCCCTCGGTCGCGTTGATGACTTCGACCCGCTTCTCGGCCAGGCACAGCGCCGCGCCGAACACGGCGTTGGCCTCCAGCGCCAGGCCCAGGAAGGTCATGCTGGACTTGCCGGCGGCGTCCTTGACCAGGAAGTGCGCGTGTCGGGTCACGAACTGGCCCCACTCGGCCCGCGGGATCCGGTGCCAGACCGAACGGTAGACGGTCTGCTCCTCCTCGTTGAAGGCATAGCAGAAGTCGCAGCCGGCCAGGACCACGCGCCCGGCGCCCTTGAACCAGGAGCTCTCGATCATGGCCGAGCCCACGCCCAGGGTGGCGTCGATCTCCATGAGGTGGGGATGCGTCCTGCGGACCAGGTTGTAGTAGAACCCGTCGCCGGCGATGTTGAACCAGTAGACCTTCTTCCAGTTGGCCTCCAGGATCGCCGGGTTCACGAAGCTGGTCGTCACCAGGTTCGTCTCGCTGCAGTCGAGGTCCTTCCACCAGCGGTCGGGGCTGGTAGAGTCGATGCAGAAGAAGCAGTCGACAGGGATGCCCCGGCTGTGCAGGTAGCTGAAGGCTTCGTTGGCCGCCCAGACCTGGGCCTTGGAGTAGTCCAGGCGCAGCAGTTCGTCGGCGTTGCGCGCCAGGCTGGGCCCCGAGCCCACGTAGACCACCTGCTTCGCGCCCGGGGCGTCGCCCCAGGAATGCTTCATCTTCGGCAGGTTGGCGGCGATCTTCTCGCGCCAGCCGTGGAACCTGGCCACCTGGCCATGGGCGATCACCGGCATCTTGAGGTCGGTCATCTCGGTGAAGTTGCGGAGCAGGCTGGGGTACGGCCGCTGGCCGTTGATGCTCTCCACCCCGCAGATCAGAAGCTCCTGGTCGCGCTCGATGCGCATGTGCATCCCCAGGATATCTTCGCAGTTCGGGTACTTGTGCGCCCCCAGCCAGATGCCCTGGTCGAAAGGCGGGCCGACAGGCCCGTCGCCGAACATCCCGGTGATCGAAAGCAGGTAGTGCCCCACGCTCTTGTCGTCAGGCACGCCATCGCCCACCACCCCCGGCGGACGGTGAATCTCGCCCCCGTAGTAGTTCTTGAGCAGGCCGAAGGGCAGATGGTACGGCAGCGTCTTCGGCAGGTGGATGTTCACGGCGTCTTCATGGGTGTCGATGAGCTTGATGGGCATGGCTAAGGTCCCTCTGTGTCTATCACCACCAGCGCCGGGAAGCTCCTGGCACCCAGGAGCTTCAGCGCGTCGAAACGATGTGCTCCTTCGAGGATGTACGGTCCGTCGGGACAGCCGTCCTCGACCACGATCAGCGGGCTTATCTGGCCGGATTCTGCGATCCTGTTGGCCAGGTCGTGCGTTCGCCGTTCTTCTTCCCAAGAGTAGAATTGCGGAGGGCCAGTGTCGGCAAACGCTGCAAGCGGCACTTCCCGCAGGCCTTCGAGCTCGACCCAGTGGGTGAGCGAGGCGCCTATGGAGCCAAGATTAGGGACGTGCTCCAACACTCTTCTGCCGTCCACCACGCTGCCCGCCCGGGTGTACTTGCCGGAGATCTCGGCGTAGGCTGGCCCGGGGTTCCTCCTGATGTCCGGGTCCCGCGGGTCCCAGGTGCC
>JAHIRD010000130.1 GCA_018818835.1 Pseudomonadota bacterium | reverse complement strand
GGCCTATCTGCTCGCTGTCCTACGCTTAAAGCGCTGTGTTACCACATCGCCTCCAAAGACTCGCTACCCGGTGGATGGCCTTCCTTCCGGGACGGGATTCTCACCCGCTCGATTACACGACCTTGCCCGGCCGCACTATTTACCTGTCCCCTAACTTCTAACTTAATTCAAGCAACCCTTCATTTCTAAGCCCTGAAGTGGCATGGAAGCCTAACCAACGACACATGTCACGTGAAAAAAAGACGTGATTACAAAGGGGCCTCGATCATTTTGCCGATGACCGTCACATTGTACCAAAGACTCGCGGCTGCGTAAGGCGTCAGATCGACGCGAACATAGACGTTCTCGCCGGCCTCATAGGGAATTCCGCTGATGAATGAATTGTGGACGCCGGCAGGATAAATCACAGTGAAACGCACCTTGTATCTAAAGCCAGTCGTCGCAAGGCTGAAGAGAACCTCTTCAGCCTCTGAATGGCCTGCGCCGTAAGGCGTGACGGTGATATCTGTCACGAGAAGCCGCTTGCCCTCCGGAACGGTGTAGGATGAAATCCACGGTGTGGAATCCTGGATATCTTTGTTTAAAAAGAACAATTCCGTACTGTCTGCAAAGGAGGGCAAGGATTTGCTGAGTGTGATAATGTCGGCCGCATTGTCGTTAACTTCCTCGGCCAGGGCATTAAAATTATCATTCACCTCATCGGCCACAGCGGGCTGACCGGCTTCGAATACATTGGGGAGCGTCACTTCTCCTGCATAGATACCAGTCGTAAGACAAAGAGTTAAAAAAAGATAAAGACAGAGGTGTGTCATGTGTTTTTTCATGGGAGCATCCTATTTGTTTGAAGGTTTGTCTGACGTTAATTCAGATATTACTGCCATTGTCCTTGGTCCCATGTCATCTCATCCCAATGGGACACGTCAGAGCCTTCCGGGGATGATATCCCGCTTTTGTCCCCGCATCCACAAAGTAAAAAACCACATAAGCATATAACCAGAACCGCCCCGAGCCATTGTTTCTTTATAGTCATCGTATTCGTACCCTCCTGTTGCCTCAGAATTGAATGATTGAATAACTTATCATTGTGCAAATGCAAGATTAGTGTCACCCATGGGGGTTTTTGTCAAGATAACAGAGATCGGGAACAGCTTATTTAACTAAATTTATTTCATAATTCACCCATAATGAAGTGAGGTGTTTCAGGGATTTCCGAATTTTGAAATCAAAAATTTTCAGGCCCTTTACCTTTTCCGTTCCCATCGAAAAAGGGATGCATCTGGACCAGCCTGTGATGTAAACGGGCCGCCAGTTCTATGACATGCAGTGATTTTCTGTTTTGTTTGACCCAGTCTATCAGCGTTGGATGTTGGATGCTCATTTTTTATCATTTCGATCTTTCTAAACCTTTTGAAAAGGTTACCAAACGACTGCACGGGAAAAAGATCTTGCCCGTGTAAAAACGTTATTGGCAATCGTGAGATAGACTAAATGTGTCACATATATCACTTATTCTCAGCCTATTTGCCCAGCTTTTTAAAAGCTGGCCGCCGGAGGCAAGCCTTTTTAACTTTTTTTTAAATGGCTTCTATTGTCTTTGAATATAAGAGGCGTCACACCCTGACCAGGTCGTACCGTTCCCTGCCCATTTGCAATTCGCTCATGTAGGACAGTTGACGAAGGCCTTCGCGGGATTCAATGCGTTCTTTAAGATCGTGGAGTTCCGCTTCGGGCAGTTGGTACACCATGTCAATGGAGGCCTGTTCGATGGCCAACATATCAGTTGAGGCAAGAATGCCCAGGTCCCGGGCTTTCACCGGAGCGGCCGCAATACCGGCACAATCGCAATCAACAGACATGTTTCGAAGTACATTGATAAAAACCATTTTCTTGCCGAAAAAATCCATGGAAGCCTTGGCCGATTCCGCCATGTTTTCCATGAAGGGTTCTCCCTTGAGCCAGGTCTGGTAATCGTCATTGTCTGGAGCGTCATGAACCATTTTCTTGCCAATGGGGCCGTCTGCCAGGCCGATGGCGATATTTTTCATGGAACCGCCGAATCCGCCCATGGCGTGACCCTTGAAATGGGTCAGCACCACCATGGAGTCGTAATTGAGCAGGTTCTTGCCCACGGACATTTCCGTGAAACGCTTGCCGTTTTTGACAGGAATCATCACGGCCCCGTGCTCATCCAGGATATCCACGGTGCAGAAATCCCATCCGTTGATGGCAAGTGTTTCGCGGTGATCAACCGTGGTGTAGCGCTTTCCCTTATAAAGCGTATTCGTTTCAACCAATACGCTGTTGGGTATGCTCTGTTGCAGGATCTTGACCATGTCGCGGGGAATGATGTTGGGCCCGTGGGGCTCTCCCGTATGAATTTTGATGCCTGTCCGGCCGGTAATCGTCCCATTTATTTTCGCATAAACGCTCATCAAGCCCTCTGGGCTGATGTTATCCGTAAAAAACACCTGGGCCTTGTCTGTTGATGCGGCCATGGCCTTTCCGATGCCACGGACATCTGTTACGGCCAGAGCCCCCAGTGTCAGGGCACTGGTTTTCATGAAACTGCGGCGGGACATGTTTTTTTTCATGGGATTTATCTCCTTTTTATAATGACAATAAAGCAATCATCGAATTTTATTCGTTATCATACTATATCCCATATCAAAGACAGGCCGGTAACCTGATCCTACCCAATTCTTGCCTGATTGTCCGGGTGGCAACTCTTTTATTGTCAAACAGAGCCCTGCACTGTTAAAGTTATAAAAACGTTAAGATGGAGGAATCCTATGAATACACAAGAAGTTAATAGCCGAAATGAAGCAGAAGAGCTTGCATCTTCAAAAGCATCCTTTGCCGAAAAACTTGCCCGATTGACTTTGGGAAAAGATGACCCGGAGACGGCCATTGCGACCTTGACCATCCGGCGGTGTGAAGAACTCACGGAACTGGCCAGCTACATTCACGAACCCAGCATCTGCCTGATCGCCCAGGGTGCCAAACGTGTACTTCTATGGGAGGACGTCTACGAATACGATGCAAACCATTACCTGATCACATCCGTGAACCTGCCCATCGTGGCACAGGTCCTGGAAGCCAGCAAGGAAAAGCCCTATTTAGGCTTGAAGCTGGATCTTGATCAGCGAGCGATCTCACAGATGATGGTGGACAGCAACTTGCCCATGCCCCGAAAATCACAGGCAGACAGAGGCATGGCCGTGAGTGAGGTTTCATTGCCCCTGCTCAAATCCTTTCATCGCCTGATCGATCTTCTTGATTCACCTGCGGACATTCCCATTCTATCCCCTTTGATCCAGAAGGAAATCCTATACAGGCTGCTTACCGGAGAACAGGGCAGACGCCTTCGCCAGATTGCATCAGCCGGTAGCCACAGCCATCAGATTGGACGGGCCATTGACTGGCTGAAAAACAATTTCACGGAACCCCTCAAAGTGAGTGAACTGGCGACCCAGGTACGTATGAGTACATCCACCTTTCACCATCATTTCCGATCCATGACGGCCATGAGCCCGCTTCAGTTTCAAAAGTCTCTGCGATTGCATGAAGCCAGGCAGTTGATGTTCAGGAAGCATATGGATGCTGCCACTGCGGCCTTCCAGGTAGGCTACGAAAGCCCCTCCCAGTTCAGCCGCGAGTATAGCCGCCAGTTTGGTGCTCCACCGTTAAAAGACATCAAAAATCTGCACGTGTTGAGTGAAGGTGAGCAAACCCGGAGAACGCTTGGAGCACAAATCGGTTGATAAAGAACTATAATTATATATGTTTTTGAGTGATTGACTGACGTGGTGAACGAATACCAAAAGGGTGGGCATGGGGATATGGAACCTGCTTGCTGCTGTACAATGGAACGGCTCTATGATAAGAGCATGAATTTGTAATACAGGTCATATAAATTTACGGTGACATTTTTAAGGAACAAGGTTTGAAAACAATCAATCAATTTTATCGTGTCAATCCTGCTGATATCTGTTTTATCCGCTATGTGTTCGAAGCCCATGACGGGATTGCCGTTATCACCACCTTGCCTACGGATAAAGAGATCATTGCCGTGCGTGTTTCTCCGGGATGTGAAAAAGAGGTTGAGGATGTGATTGACAGTTTGTCAAACGACGTGACCATGGAAATAACAGACCTTAAGGCGGATATCAGTCTATGATGAATGTTAAATATCTTTATGTTTATACCATTGGCTGCCAGATGAACGTCTATGATTCGGAAATGTTCGGCAGGGTCCTGAGACCCATGGGCTATATTCCCGCCGAAACCCTTGAGGATGCGGATCTCATTATCGTGAACACCTGCTCGGTCAGGAAAAAGGCTGAGGAAAAAGCATTCAGCTTCCTGGGCCGACTCCAGTCAATGAAACTTAAAAACCCTGAACTGGTTGTTGCCATCGGTGGCTGTGTGGCTCAGCAGGAAGGTGCCAATATCGTGTCCCGGATGCCCTGGGTGGATATTGTTTTCGGTACACGGGCCGTGGGTCGATTGCCCGACATTATCAAACGGTTTGAGGAAAGCGGCACCCGGGTGATTGATGTGACCATGGACCCGGTTCAGATTGAAGCACTGCCGCCCAAGGACCTTGACACACCGAGCCCGGTATCAACCTTTGTCACCATCATGCGTGGCTGTGATAATTTTTGCAGTTATTGCATTGTACCGTATGTTCGTGGGAGGGAAACCAGCCGTTCACCCGAGAACATCATCCGTGAAATTGAGGCTCTGGTTGAAAGGGGGACACGTGAAGTGACCCTGCTTGGACAGAATGTCAACAGTTATGGCTTGAAAGAAGGGATTTGCTCCTTTCCGGATTTGTTAAGGCAGGTCAACGGAATCAAGAACCTTGAGCGCATCCGTTTTGCCACCTCCCATCCCAAGGATCTTTCCGATGATTTGATCAGGACCTATGCCGAGCTTGAAAAACTGTGCAATCACATCCACCTTCCGGTCCAGTCCGGGTCGGATCGTCTGCTTGAACGGATGAACCGGAAATACACCCGGGCGATCTACATTGAACGCATTGAGAAACTGCGAACTGCACGGCAGAATATGGCGGTGACCTCGGATATGATTGTGGGCTTTCCCGGTGAAACGGACGAGGATTTTGACATGACCCTGGAATTGATCAAAACCATTGGCTATGATGGGCTGTTTGCCTTTAAATATTCGGACAGACCCCATGCACCTGCTGTGGACTTTCCGGACAAGGTGCCGGAAGATGTTAAGAAAAACCGACTTGAAAAATTGTTAAAACTTGAAAAATCCCTGTCCCAGATGAGAAACGACGCCTATTTGGGACGTGTTGAACCCATTCTTGTTGATGGCCGTAGTAAGAAGATAGGGGAAACTGGCCTTCGTGAATGGGCAGGACGCACATCAAGTAATAAGGTCGTGAATTTTAATGTTCCCGACGCCATGATCAGCAACGATATCATGGGGAAAATTGTGGAGGTACGGATTGAACAATGTCGTCCCCATTCCCTGAAGGGAACCTGGGTAAAAACCCTTTAAATGCTTTTTAAGTTGCGGGTTTAAGGTCAATTATGCAATAATAAATTCACATCATGTGCGGATATACTCGAGCAAAACCGATTGAAGCTGGAATCTCTGATTATAGAAAACCTTCTGTTTATACAGACAGACTGCAGGTCAGGTCTCCGTATCTGACCATGGAGAGGAGGACAGAATATGCTTCATCATATGACCATTGCTTCATTGGCCGTTGACCCAAGCTCACAATCACCGATTATTGTATTAAAATCTCTTGAAGACGAAAGGCCTCTTTTGATATGGATAGGGGCACTGGAGGCAGCGTCCATTGTCTATGCACTCCAGGGCGTGTCCTTTGAGAGACCCTTGACCCATGATCTTTTCCGAAATTTTCTGGAACGGACAGCATTTACCGTAACACGGGTTGAAATCTGTGATCTTGCAAACAATACTTTTTATGCAAAGATATTCTTCCGATCAGGGGAAACGGAATTTCACATGGATGCCAGACCCAGTGATGCCATCGCCCTGGCCATTCGGTTTAATGCCTCCATCTATTCGGAAGAAAATGTGATCACGAAATCCAGGCAGGACATCGAAAAAATTGATATGGAAGACACGAGCGAAGAGGGCAGAAAATGGGCGGAATACTTGGCAAATCTGGACAACGATGATTTCGGAAAATACAAAGTATAAAAAGGTAAACCATTCAGATGATCGATCTTCATACCCACACTTTTTTTAGTGACGGTGTTCTTGTTCCTTCAGAGCTTGTAAGGCGTGCCGAATACAAAGGGATTCAGGCCATCGGTATAACAGACCATGGTGATCTGTCCAATATTGATTTTATTATTCCGCGGATCGTGGCCGTATCTGATCAGCTGAACCAGGCCCTTGCCATTCGCGTTATTCCGGGAATCGAACTGACCCATATCCCCCCATCCCAGATCAAACACGCTGCATCCAAAGCCCGTGAGCTTGGCGCAAAACTGGTTATTGTCCATGGGGAAACCATTGTTGAGCCCGTGGCCCAGGGAACCAACCATGCTGCACTTAATGCCGACATTGATATCCTGGCCCATCCCGGACTCATTGATGAATCGGATGTAATCCTGGCCCGTGAAAAAGGCATCTTTCTTGAAATTACCGCCCGAAAAGGCCATTCCCTCACCAACGGCCATGTGGCGGCCCTATCTTTGAAATGCGGTGCCGGCATGGTGATCAATACAGATTCCCATGAGCCCGGCGATCTCATTGACAAGGACTTTGCCATTAAAGTGATACTCGGGGCAGGGCTCAACACGAAGGCGTTTGCGGTCATGCAGAAAAACGCAGAACGATTTATTTGATAAACATCGGATAAATCCCTCCAGTTAATAAATCGTAAAATTATTCTTTCTTAATATCGTGATAGATGTCTCCATGCCCATTCATGTCTAGGGGGGTCGTATGGTTAACCCGAAAAAGTATGTTGGTATCTTATGTGTCATGCTTTACACGATGATAAATTTTTCAGTCCCATGTCTTGCGGATAATACACTCATCTTTGGCAGTGTATCGGGAAGCCCACCCCTATCGTATGAGGAAGACGGTGTTGCCAAAGGTTTTTTCTTGGATGTGTTTCGCGAAACCGCCAAGAGGGCTGGATATGATATAAGCTTTGTATGTTATCCAATGAAACGATTGGAGACGAATTTACAGTCAGGACGCATTGATGGGACTGTGCATATAACTCATACAAAAAAGCGTGATGAGTTTCTCATCTATTCAACAGCCCCTGTCTTATCGGGTATATCTCTTGTTTTTGTAAAAAAAGGTCGGGAATTTACATTCAAAACCATAAGCGACCTTTACGGAAAGAGAATTGGTGTTATTTTAGGTTTTAAGGTGATGAACGAAGAATTTGAGAAAGCTGTTCAGCAAGGAAAAATTATAACTGAATCGGTCTCAACTCATGATCAGAATCTGAAAAAATTGTTAGCAGGGCGCATTGACTGTCTCATCGGCACTGAAAATCTGACATGGTATCATGCCAATGAATTAGACCTGGCTAAACATCTTGTGGCATTAGCTCACCCCATTGCAGACATCTTCGTCTATTTCGCGATCAGTAAACACACGAAGAACATCCCTGACCCCCTTGCTGTTATGCGAGACATGAATGCGGCTCTTGAATCGACTAAATCTGACGGGACGTATGAAACGCTTTTGAAAAAATATAAATTATTGTTATTTGAATAACGTGATCCGGCTCAATCGATTGACCAAAAACGTTCATACACGTTGGGGCACGGCGCGCCGTGCCCTTGTTTGAAGGGTTAAATACCGACCGAGAACAAAAACAGTTTTACCATGAAGCATGAAGAAAACGAACAAACAAATCCGGTTATACACTCCTCAGCAAGACCCATTTCTTTTTATCGAATAATCGTAACGTTAATCCCATTTAAAATACACACATCTTGTGGTTGACTTATATGAAATAGACAAGATGTTGTTGACACGGATGATTTTATCCTGTATGTTATTTTAACTGAATTATCCCAATATCATTTCTGAATAATGAATGTTTTTCCTCACATACATGATAAGGAGTCAGAATGGCATCGATTCTTGTGATTGACGATGAAAAAGATTTATTGTGGATGTTTAATAACGTTTTGGAGAGAAACGGGCATAAGGTGTTCATGGCGGAAAACGGCTTTGAAGGTATGCTAATCTTTGAAAATGAACACCTTGATCTTGTGATAACCGATCTGATGATGCCGGTCATGGACGGACATGAGGTGGCCATGCATATCCGCACATCAGAAAAAGGCTCTATCCCTGTTATCGGAATGTCCGGAACCCCTTGGGAAATCATGCCGGATCATTTTGAAGCTGTTATTGAAAAACCGTTTTTTCTGGGCATATTAATTGACAAGGTCAGAGACTTGACCCTGAACCCTCCCAACACTGTTTATTCCATGTAAAAAAGGCTTTGTTATCTTGACCATCTCGATTCAGCGATTCGTGTCTTATCTTAATTGAAACGTTTTTTATTTTTAAACCATGAACGAATTCATGGACATCTTTTCAAGATCCACATGCAAAAGACAGTTATGTTTCATGTCGCCTCGATTGAGCAAAATTTTTACTGTGGCCATCACCTGGAATGGAGCGATAAGGGCCGGGGCAAGGGCAGGGGTCCCCAGTACATGTTCTGCACCGGGCGACTCAGCACACCCTTCTTTTTCCGATGAATAAAGTGTGTTCATCCCGGTGTCACCGGGGAAATGGGTCATGACCCGGCCTTCAAATCCAGCCACGGCTCCGTGAACCATGGGTATACCAAGATCCTTTGAAATGGATGAGAGAATAAGGCGGTCTTTGGCATTATCAAGGGCGTCAATTACCACATTCGTATGCGAGAAAAGGGCGATCTGGCCTGAATGGGTGATTGAAAGAACATGGGCCTTGACCTCAACGGCCGGATTGATCAGGGCGCACTGCCTGACAGCTTCTTCGGCTTTGAACATGCCCTGGTTATGGGTGAAGCAAAGGGACTGACGGTTGAGGTTTGTTTGATCAAAGGTATCGGGATCACAGACAAGAAGACGGCCAATGCCCAACCTGCATAAAAGTTGAATTACATGTCCGCCCAGGCCTCCTGCGCCCACCACCGCCACCTCGGATTCCCCAAGAATGATCTGGTCTTCAATGCTGATGGATGGACTGTTTCGCAGGTAACGAAGAGGGGTAATGCCCATCTTCAGGCTTTGAATGCAAATCTCTCGGATCGTTTGATGTCTGATTTCAGCGATATGATTCAGATCCATATCGCTGATGGCCCTGACATAGTTGCCCATGTGGTTTTTCCATTTGTGCGCTTTCAACTCTATGTCCGTCATAAGATCAGACATTATCCACCTCCGATGGGCGGGAAAAGTCCCAGTCGATCGTTTTCATTGACCTTGCTGTCCAGATGGGCGTGGACTCCGTTTAAAAAAATCAGTTTGATTTCCTGGCGGGGAATACCCAGTCGATCCACAAGATCACCCACCGTGATCAGGGATGGAAGATCCATGATCCCCTCCGTGGAGATCATGGGATGGGATGCATATTTCCCAAGGGATGCAAAGAGTCGCAGTTCAACCCTCATTTTGGTTCTCTTTCGGTGAATTTTTTTTGACAATACCCAGAAGTAGACGATAGGGGCCCGGTGTTCCGGGGGGGAATGCGGCAATGCGGTCTCCATCCCTGAGCAAGGTATCTGTGGGGGCAATTTTCCCATTCACAAAAACACCTTCGATATCCTCAATACCAATACTCATCTTTTTCAGAACGTCGTCAACACTCTCACCGTCTGAAAAGGAGATACGGGCATTGGTGCAGGGAATATTTTTTGCCTTTAACTTTTTTTGCAAAAAGGAAAATGCATTGAAAAGAATGGAACCCATAACTGAATCTCCCGTAACATTCTTGTTAAGGCATATCCAAACAACAGGGGCACGTTGTTTCGTGCCCCTTTCCATCATTTTTACCCATGTGATTTAAAATGTTTTGGCTTTCAAAAGTTCTTCATCTGTAAAATCCCAGGTGGTGTTATGAGGAGGGAAGGTTTCCTTGAACATATCCGGGAGACGATCGTCTTTTTTGGTAAAGCCTGCCTGACGATTGAATTCGTGTTCATCTTTCAGGATAGAAATTCCAAGCTGGACCACATCGTCGGTGGTAAGGGACAATCCATACTGGGCGTTCAGCATGTCCACAATCAACTGAAGGCCCTCGGCATGATCAAGAACAGGAAACGCGACAAACAGACAGAGCCCCGCAGCATCGATGGCAGCTGTTGCAATCTGAAGATCTTTTGAAATTTCAACATTGTGCTCTTTTTTAAGGGGGTCAATGGTCCCCCCCACATTCAGGATATTCTGGCAGACCCCGTAACCTGCCGTATGGTCCGCACCCATGGGGGTGGTGGCATAGGTGACGCCCACTGCCTTGACAGCCCGGGGATCGTAGGCAGGAAGCGCCTGCTTTTTAACAACAGGCACCCGGTCAACCCCCAGTGCCTGGCCCGTAAAAGCAGCCCCGTTTCCGATGATCTTGCCCATGGGATCTCCGGTACCCACTTTTTTTAACAGCTCAATGGCTGCTTTTCCGTCACCCCAAGGGATCAGGCCACCTTCCATGGCAACACCGATGGTTACACCGGTTTCAATGGTGTCGACGCCGAAATCATCGCAGAGACGATCCATCATGGCGATATCATCCAGGTCCTTAATCAGGCAGTGGGCACCAAAGGCCCAGATGGTTTCGTATTCAAAGCCCGAGGTCAGGTAGTTGTTGTCCCTATCATGATACACCTGGGAGCATCGAATCACGCAGCCCGGATGGCAACCTTCGGAAACGATGCCGCCCCGTTTTTCGATGGTCTCTGCCATGGTTTCTCCACTGATATCATGGGCGTTATCAAACCGGCCACTTCTGAAATTTTTCGTGGGCAACGCTCCGGCCTCGTTGATAAGATTCACCAGAACCGCCGTGCCGTATGCCGGAAGTCCTTCACCGGATACCGGATGATTTTTTAATAGATCCACCCATTGTTTATTGGCTGTTTTAAAGGCTTCAGAATCATGGAGGGCCAGTCGGTCAGTCCCTGAGTCATCCACCACAATGGCTTTGATTTTTTTTGAGCCCATGACTGCACCCAGTCCGCCTCGCCCTGCGGCACGGCCAGGATGGCCCTTGGGATCTGCAAACTGGATGGATGCAGATGTCAGGCGTTGTTCGCCCGCAGGCCCGATACTTGCCACACCCACACGTGTGCCGAACCGTTCCCAGAGTTTTGTAATCATCTCTCCATTACAAATGCCACGGTATTCATCCGCAGGAAGGATTTCAACCGAGTCTTTTTTGATCACAATGATGGAATAAAGATCATCCCCAGGTCTGTCTTCAAGAACCAGGGCTTTGATTCCCAGCCGGGCAAGTTTTTGGGAAACAAGGCCACCGGTATTGCTCTCCTTGATACCCCCTGTAAGAGGAGATTTGCTTCCCACAGACAGTCGACCTGAATTCGCTGCCGGTGATCCTGAAAGAAGACCTGGAGCAAAAACCAGTTTGTTGAACTGGCTCAAGGGATGGCATGTGGCGGGGACTTCGTTTAAAATCATTTTTGACGTCAAGGCTCTTCCCCCAAGGGCCTGAAATTCCGCTGCCGGGGATTCAAATGAATAGGTTTTTTCTTTTGTATCAATCCTTAAAATACGTGACATGGCCATCTCCTTTGTTTGATGAACTCATAAAAAGTCGACGGATGGCTTACGATGCCATCTTGTTTGAACGGTGAAACGATATGGTGTATTATATTAGTGCCTTAATGAAAGGCTTTATCGACAATAGTAAATCAGGTTTTAATAGATACCCTTGGCTATGAGGGCTTGCTCAAGTAAAATGAGTCCTATTGATTAGACAGAGCGTCAAAAATGCGAGTGAGAATTCAGAATACATATAGATTTAATGTATCATATTAAATCCAAGAGGGATTTTAGTCAATCGAATATATGCACGTTTGGAATGTTCAAAGGGTTACAACCCATCATCCTTGGGGGTTGCGACTATGCCGGGAAATCATGCCCATGATATTGTAAACCAGTCGGGCTGCTGCAAAATCCGAGGCATGATGGCCAGGGATCGGTGCCAGTTCCACCACATCAAAACCCACAACCTTTCTTCCGGTTATGCTTGAGAGCAGCATGTCCATGGCCTGGAACCAGAAGAGGCCTCCGGGTTCAGGCGTTCCGGTGGCCGGAATCACTGAGGGGTCCAGGCCATCCACGTCAAAGGTAATGTAAATGTTTTCCGGGAAATCAGAGGGTAAAAGGGGGCTGGGGATTCCCTTGCTGAACAGGTCCCAGGCATCCAGACAGTGAACTGATTTTTTTTCTCTGTAGGCCACATCATAGGTGGACAGACTTCTGACTCCGATCTGAAACACTGTAAAACCCGCCTCCACAGCATGATGCAGTGCACAGGCATGGCTGAGATTGGACCCTTCGTAGGTATCCCTGAGGTCGGCATGGGCATCAAAGTGCACAATGCCCATGGGTATATCGAGTTTCGAAAGAGCCCGGAATGCCCCCACGGACACCGTATGCTCTCCACCCAGAAGTACGGGTATTTTTTTGGATGTAATCACCGATGTGACAGCCGCTTCAATATCCGAAAGGGTGTCTTCGGCACTCTGGTCTCCCGGGATGGGGGGCAGGGTGTAAATACCGCGGTCAGCTGGCACGCTCACGCCGTCATACAACTCAAGATACTGGGATGCCGTTAAAATGGCCTGGGGCCCCAGAGCTGTGCCCCCTCCATAGGAAACGCTTTTTTCAAATCCTGCAGGGATAACATGGAACAGGCATTGATCCGGATCTGGTTTTCCAAGTTCTGCTTCCAGAAAACCGTTCAGGGAAGTTGATTTCATAGTGTCCTCCAAGGGTTCCTATCGCATTCGGGAATAGGGGAGAAATCCCAGTGCCCGGTCACAAGAGAGTCTCAAGATAATCTGTTTTTATAATCATCGTATCCAAAAACACGAACCGTTTCCAGATGGTTTTTTTCAGGGTCAAAAAGTAAGATGGATGGCAGCCGGACACCGTTGAAGGTGTTGGTCTTGACCATGGAATAAATGGCCATGTCCGTAAATACCAGTTTGTCACCCACACCAAGGGGCTTGTCAAAGGAATATTCGCCAATGGTGTCCCCGGCCAGACAGGACAGACCGCCCAGGCGGTAGGAGTGAACTTTTTCTCCGACCTTGCCGCTTCCGATAATAAAGGGACGGTAGGGCATTTCAATGACATCGGGCATATGGGTGGCTGCCGAGGTGTCAAGAATGGCAATGGGCATGTCGTTGGTGATGATGTCAAGGACCGTGGCCACAAGGACCCCGGCATTCAAAGCCACAGCTTCTCCTGGTTCAAGATAGACCTGGACGCCGTAACGGGTTTTGATTCTGTCAATCACCCGGCAAAGCCGGTCAATATCGTAATCCGGCCGAGTAATATGATGTCCACCACCAAAATTAATCCAGGACAATCCGTGGATATAAGGTCCAAAGGACCGTTCAAATGCATCCACGGTTCGTTCAAGGGCATCGGAATTCTGTTCACACAAGGTATGGAAATGCAAGCCCGATATCCCGGTAAGATCCTGCCCCTTGAAATCCACCAGACGGACCCCCAGCCGTGAGCCCGGAGAGCAGGGATCATAAATGGGCGTGGCCCCTTCGGAATGTTCCGGATTCACCCGGATGCCGCAGGAAATATCTCTGCCTGACTGATGGATCATATCTTTAAAACGGTTCCATTGGCCAAAGGAATTGAACACGATATGGTTGGACAGGGTGATGATCTCTTCCATATCCCTTTGGCTGTAAGCTGCGGCAAAGGTGTGAACCTCCCTTTGGAATTCCTCCCGCCCCAGGCGCGCCTCATCCGGCGAACTGGCGCAGATCCCATCCAGGGTCTCCCGGATAAGGGGGAACACCCTGTGCATGGCAAAGCCTTTGAGCGCCAGAAGAATCTTGCATCCTGTGCGTTGTTTGACCGTAGCCAGAATGGAAAGGTTATGCCTGAGGCAGTCCGTATCCACCACAAAACAGGGGGTTTCTACCTTGTCCGGACTGAATTTCAAAGGATAATCTCTTTCCATGGAAGTCCGTGAATGTTTAGCTTATCCATAAAAGGATCGGGATCGAACTGTTCCATATTAAACACTCCCTTGCCGGTCCATGTTTTTGTGAGCATCATCATGGCCCCGATCATGGCTGGAACGCCGGTGGTATAGGAAATGGCCTGGGACCCCACTTCCTTGTAGGCTTCTTCATGGGAACAGATGTTATACACATAATATGCCTTGTCTTTGCCGTCTTTCTGTCCTTTGATCAGACAGCCGATACAGGTCTTTCCTTTGGTCAAAGGACCCAGAGAGCCCGGATCAGGCAGAAGGGCTTTGAGAAACTGCAAAGGAATGATTTCCTTTCCCTCGTACAAGACCGGATCAATGCGGGTCATACCCACATTTTCGAGAACCTTCAGGTGGTTCAGGTAATTATCGGAAAAGGTCATCCAGAAGCGGGCCTTCTTGATGTCGGAAAAATGTTTGGTCAAGGATTCCAATTCTTCATGGTAAAGCATGTATATTTTTTTAGGGCCGATGCCTTCTGGGAAATCGTATTCTTTTGAAAACTCCATGGGCTTTGTTTCAATCCACTGGCCGTTTTCATAATATTTCCCGTTTTGAGTCACTTCCCGGATATTGATTTCAGGATTGAAATTGGTGGCAAAGGGCTGGCCATGGTCACCGGCATTGCAGTCAATGATATCCAGCTCGTCCATACAGTCGAAATGGTGTTTTTTTGCATAGGCCGTAAAGACATTGGTTACGCCAGGATCAAAACCGCTTCCCAAGAGGGCCATCAGCCCTTTTTCCTTGAACCGGTCCTGATATTCCCACTGCCATCCGTAACAGAATTTTGCTTCATCCGGGGGTTCGTAATTGGCAGTATCAAGATAATTTACCCCGGTTTCCAGGCAGGCGTCCATGATATGGAGATCCTGGTAGGGCAGGGCCACGTTAATGATCATCTCCGGCTTGTAGGAACGGATCAGATGAATCAGTTCGGGCACATTATCCGCATCCACTTGTGCGGTTTTGATGGGCCGATTGATTCCTGCTGCAATGGCATCGCACTTGGATTTGGTCCGACTGGCCAGCATGATGTCGCTGAATACATCCGGTACCTGAGCGCATTTGTGCGCCACAACATGTCCGACGCCCCCTGCGCCGATGATCATAACTCGTGACATGGTTTTCTCCTTTTCCATATGATAATCAAAAAAAACCACCAGGCTTTCCTGGGGGCGTTTTTTTTTCGTATGCTCCATTCACAATGGCCGCCCCGGCCATTGTGACCCATAGGGGTTGCCCAAGGGGCAAGCCCTAACCATGACATTGCTCTTTCCTATACGATATGATACTCCCAAAAAAGCTCCGCAAAAAACTTTTGGGTTGTTTAATTGTATCTTCTAACTATACGAGAGAGACGTTTCGGCTCCACGGCCTCTGTTTAGTTTTTTTTTCGTATGCTCCATTCACAATGGCCGCCCCGGCCATTGTGACCCATAGGGGTTGCCCAAGGGGCAAGCCCTATTGCTCGAAGTAGGGATAGCCCCGAAGCCCTTCTTCATACATATTCATGATTTCCCGGCGTTCCTGGGGTGTGATGAGCTTTTCCCGGATGGCCTGCTCTGCTGTGGCTCTGAATCGTTTGGTCATGTTTTTGGGATCGTATTCAACGTAGGACAAGACATCAGCCACCGAATCCCCTTCGATTTCCCTGACAAAGCTATAGCTACCATCTTCAAAGACTCGGATGCTCACAACGTTGGTGTCGCCCAAAAGGTTGTGAAGATCACCCAGGGTTTCCTGGTAGGCTCCCACAAGAAACGCACCCAGATAATAATCTTCATTTTCCTTGACCGTGTGAAGTTTTAAGGCCCTTCGTACACCCTGCTTGTCAATGAACCGATCGATTTTTCCGTCGCAATCACAGGTGATATCCGCAAGTATGGCATTTCTTAATGGCATTTCAGCCAGACGATGGACAGGCATCACAGGAAACAGATGGCCGATGGCCCATGAGTCCGGCAGGGATTGAAAAACACTAAAATTGGCATAATAGGTATCACACAAGGCAATATCAATGTCCGTAAGATCCTTGGGAACAAATTTCAGGTTTTTAATATTATCACTCACCGCCTGGATAATATTCCAGAAAATTTTATCACCCAGGGCACGTTGTCGCAGACTCAGATCTCCGATTTTGAACATCTGGCGGATCTGGTCCCGGTAATATAGGGCATCATTGTAACATTCCTGGAGATTCCTGACGTTCAAGGATTTTAGGACCTCAAGCATATTCAAAATGATGTCCGGGGTCTCTTCGGGCAATTCCTTGGGGACAGAATCCGTATCAATGGAACTGGTGTCGAAAATATTGAACAGAAGGACCGAGTAGTATGCCACGGTGGCCCGGCCTGATTCAGTGATAATCGTTGGATGGGTAATGTCGTTTTCGATCAGGATTTCCATGATGGCTTCGATCACGTCAGCGCAATATTCATCCAGGGTATAATTTCGTGAGTTCATATAATTGGTGTGTGAGCCGTCGTAATCCACGGCAAGCCCACCACCCAGATCGAAATACCCCATGGCAGCACCTTCATGCACAAGGCCGGCATAAACCCGGCAGGCTTCCTGAATGGACGAGCGGATATCACGGATATTGGGGATCTGGGAACCCAGATGATAATGGAGAAGTTGCAGACAATCAAGCATATTGGCGTTTTTGAGTTTCTCAATGGATTCAATGATCTGTGAGATGGTCAATCCAAATATGCTTCGATCTCCCCCGGATTCGGTCCAATGCCCGCCGGCCTGGGTGGACAGCTTGAAACGGACACCCAAAAGGGGTTGGATACCCAGGGCCTGTGAGCGTTCCAGAATCAGCTCCAACTCACCGGGCATTTCCAGGACAAAGAAACATTTGAATCCCATCTTGCAGGCATAGAGGCCAAGATCAATGAACTCCCGGTCCTTGTAGCCGTTACAAACCAGGCAGGCTTCCTTATCCTCAAGAAAAGACAAGGCTGCAATCAGTTCGGCCTTGCTGCCGGCCTCAAGGCCATGATGGTAAACTTTGCCGATGCGGGTGATGGTTTCAATAACCTGTTTCTGCTGGTTCACCTTGATGGGATAAACGCCTTTGAATTCACCCTTGTAATCAAACTTTGCAATGGCTGAACGAAAACTCTCATGCATCTGTGTGATCTGTGAGTCAAGGATGTCTTCGAACCGGAGCAGCATGGGCATGGCATAGCCGCGGGCCATGATGCCGGATATGATTTCAGGAAGATTGACAGATACATCTTTTTTTTCTCTCAAGGGGGTGACCAGCACATCCCCTTTATCGGAAATACTGAAATATCCAGCACCCCATTCCCGAATATGGTAAAGATCGGCAGAATCTTCAACCGTCCATCGTTCCATCGAGTGTTTCAGATTCATAAATACGCCCTCATGATGACAAAGCAAAGGTTAATTCAATCTTTAAAAAAGCATCCCGTTTTTACAGAAAAATTATGATCAATGCAACTACAAATATTTGGTATAAAAGAATATTTTCTATCCAAAATGTCTATAAAAAAATGAATGCTGATGAACCGTCTGTTTTTTGAGGGCAAAGCATGAATATGCCCTATCTCAACCTGTCTCATGTGAGGCTTTAAACTCAAGGATGTTTGGCTGACATCCATCTGTTTTTTGGCGTGAACACACAGGCTAAGCTTTTGTATAAATTTTTAGTATGATTCCTTTCACTTCCTTCGTCAATGGTTTCATTGAAAAAATAAAAAATTCGAATAATTATATCGGTTCCAATGATTTGCTTTACCCCGACTGGGCCTTATGATACTATTATCACAGATAAATAACGATATTGTTCAGTCAAAACATGTATTGATCATATCTTCTCGCCAGCTACGCTTTATTCCATAGTTAAATTTTTATCAAATTTTTTTTATCAGGTTTGTCTAAATCATATGAGATAATCAATCTTCTTTAAATATGTGGGGGGAACGACCATTGATTCATCATTTGAGTGGATACCGGTTTGGAAAAGATGTTTACCAGAGCTCATTATCCCATATCTGCCGTGGTTTTGAAATATCGAGAAACAAACCGGTCATTATCAAGATCTTGAACAAAGAATTTCCAAACGCCGATGACCTTGCACGTTTCAAAAGAGAATATAGACTTGTTTCAGCATTAAATGGCGACGGAATTATTTTGACCCATGGCATGGAGAAATATGGAAACAGCCTTGCCCTTATTTTCGAAGATTTCGGTGGAGATTCCCTGGCTGCAAACCTAAAAATTTATCGTCCTGATTTTGAAACAAAATTGGATTTGGCCATCAGAATCGTCGATGCCTTGGGACAAATTCACCAGCAGTCTATCATTCACAAGGATATCAATCCGTCAAATATCATCTGGCACCCCCAGACAAACCAGATCAAAATCATTGATTTCGGGATTTCTACCGAATTGAGCCGGGAAACACCGGAACCCTGCAATCCAAACATTCTGGAAGGGACTCTGGCCTATATATCGCCGGAGCAGACCGGACGAATGAACCGAGCCATGGACTCCCGGACCGATCTGTACTCCCTGGGCATTACCTTGTATGAAATGTTTACCGGAAAACCTCCATTCCAGGCATCCGATGCCATGGGATTGATTCATTGCCATATCGCCGTGGTCCCATTATCGCCCCATGATCAGGATTCCAATATCCCAAAGCCTTTGTCCCAGATCATCATGAAACTGATATCCAAAATTCCTGAAGACCGATACCAGAGCACCACAGGTGTCAAGAGGGACCTCGAAATATGTCTGGCCCATTGGGAAAAAGAGGACCATGTCCCTTTTTTTGAAATCGGAGGCCATGATGTGTCCAGTCAATTTCAAATCCCCCAGAAACTTTACGGACGGGATAAACACATTGAACGGATGCTTAATTCCTTTGACAGAGTGAGCCGGGGGCAAAAGGAAATCATGTTGGTCGCTGGTTATTCGGGCGTTGGAAAATCATCTCTGGTCCATGAAATCAACAAACCCATTGTTGGGAAAAGGGGCCATTTTATTTCCGGAAAATTTGATCAATTTAAACGGAATATACCCTATTCAGCCCTGATTCATGCATTTCAAAAGCTTGTAAAAAATTTGCTGGCTGAAGATGAAATCCGCTTGGAATACTGGCGTAATCGTTTGCTCAAATTTCTCGGGCCCAGCGGGCAAGTCGTCATTGATGTCATCCCGGAGGTGGAGCTGATCATTGGCAGACAACCGCCTGTACAGGTTCTGGACCCTGACCAGAGTAAAAACAGGTTCAACCTCGTATTTCAGAATTTTGTCAGGGTTTTTGCACAGAAAGAATGTCCACTGGTCATATTTATTGATGATCTTCAGTGGGCTGACCTTCCGTCACTTCAATTGATCAAGGAGTTCATGTCCGATATTGGCACGAGCTATTTGTTTATTATCGGAGCATACCGTGATAACGAAATTCAGGCCACCCATCCGCTGATAAAAACAACCGAGGAGTTGAAGCAGAACGGTGTGACCGTCAATACAATCACACTTGAGCCCCTGACGCTATTCCATGTGAATCAGCTGGTCTCGGATGTGCTTCTTTGCGACTCAAATGAATCCTTGCCCCTTTCAAATTTATGCCATGAAAAAACCCTTGGGAATCCGTTTTTTTTGTATCAACTTATGTATTCCCTTTACGATGAAGGCTATATTCAGTTTGATCCGGTTAAAGGGGGCTGGCATTTTGATCAGTCACAGATCCGGAAAGTGGATATCAGGGAAAATGTGGTTGATCTCATGGTCGGCAAAATAAAGAAACTTCCCGAAGAAACCCAGAAGATTTTAACCCTTGCATCCTGCATCGGAAACCAGTTTGATTTAGAAACTATTGAGTTAGTTGGCCATTTATCCAAAATGGATGCAGCCCGGATTCTTTTTGATTCCTTGAAGGAACGGCTGGTTGTTCCCATTGATGACACCTACAAATACATCCTTGAAGGCCAGGAGAATCTCAATGTCTCATACGGCTTTGTTCATGACCGTATCCAGCAGGCAGCCTACTCCCTGATTGCAGAAGAACATAAAAAGGAGACTCATTTACGGATCGGGCGGATTTTGGCTGAAAACATGGACGGGGATGAACCCGGTGAAAAAATTTTTGATGTGGTCAACCATCTTAACCAGGGGATTGAACTGATCTGTGAACAGGAAGAAGTGATCAATCTGGCCAGATTGAACCTTCTGGCCGGGCAAAAAGCCATACACTCGGCAGCGTATATCCCTGCCTGTGATTACCTGGAAGCGGGTATGGGACTCATGGGTGAAAAGGGCTGGGAAACGAATTACCATCTGACCTTGTCTCTTTATAACGAAGCGGTGGAATCATTCTACCTGAGTGTCAATTATCCGGAATCCGAAGCCTTGTTCAAAGCGATCATCGCCCATGCCCAAAATGCCCAGGATATGGTCCGTGCATATGAAATCAGGATTCTCACCTTGATTTCCGAAAGCAATTTTAAAGATGCCATGGATACCGGGCTGGTGATCCTCAGGATGCTCGATGTAAAATTTCCAAAATATCCTAATAAACTTCACATCATTTTGGGATTGATTAAAACCAAAATCGCTTTGAAAGGTAAGAATGACAGGTTCTTTCTTGAAGCAAGCCCCATGTCGGACCCCCTGGCACTTGCACGGGCAAGTATCCTTCACAAGATGGCTTCCACCACTCTTTTTTCCAGGCCTGAACTTTACCCCCTGACGATCTTCAGGCGTCTTCTTCTCAGCCTTGTCTATGGCGAAGAACCTATGTTTTCTTTCAGTTCATATGGCTCGTTCGGCCTGATTCTTTGCAGTATCGGAGCCATTGATGAAGGTTACCGATTCGGAACACTTGCGGGAAAAATTCTCAATGCCTCACCTGTAAAAAAAGAGAAAACTCGTGTCATTGTCTTGTTCAACATGTTCATTCGCCATTGGAAAGAGCATGTCCGTGAAACCATAAAACCCTTGCTCGAAGGCTATGAAAGCCGAATTGAAACCGGTGATATTGAGTATGCTTCCCACTGCATGTCTGCGTATTGTTTGTACATGTTTCTGGCGGGGATGCCTTTGGTACAGGTTGAAAAAGAGCAAAACGCCTACCGAAAATCCATCATCCTTTTAAAACAGAAATTTGATTTAGATAATATCAGCAATTTTCATCAAATGACCTTGAATCTTATGGATCCCAAAAGGGATTTAAACGATTATTCAGGCACGAGCTTCAATGTTAAGGAGATGGTTCCGGTCCTTATCAAGGAAGAAAACAAAACGGCCCTGTTTGCCTATTATCTGTTCAAGATGAATCTCCTTTATTTGTGCGATAATTTTGATAAAGCCATGATCAATGCCATGAAAGGCCGTCAATACATAGATTCTGTAAGGTCTATTTTTGTGGTCCCCAATTTTCATTTTTATGAATCGTTGATCTATCTTGCCCTGTGTGATAGCGCATCAAATAAAGAGAGAGCTGCCTACTTAACCCAAGTGAAAAAAAATCAGAATAAAATGAAAAAATGGGCAACTCATGCTCCCATGAATCATCTTCACAAGTGGCATATTGTCGAAGCCGAAAAAATGCGTGTGTTAAAACAAAATGAAGACGCGAGAACAAACTTTGTAAAAGCCATGGCCCATGCAAAGAAAAATGATTATCTCCAGGAAGAAGCCCTTGCATGTGAGTTGTATGCAAAATTTTTAATGCAACAGGGTGATATTGATTTTGCAGGTCTGATGATGAGAAAAGCGGTTTACCTCTATTCGCTCTGGGGAGCTCTTTCCAAAGTAACCCATCTTGAGAAGACGTATCAGGATTTCTTGAAAAATGATGCTTCCGAAAGTATGGGTGCACTCTGGGACACTGTGCCCAGAACCTCAACGGACAAATTAACCAGTTCAGAGGCACTTGATATGTCGACCATCCTAAAGGCATCAAGGACCATGTCCCGGGAGATCGTCCTTTCGAGACTTTTGGAAAAAATCATGAGGATCATCATGGAAAATGCCGGAGCCCAGAAAGGCTGTGTGATTCTCGAAGAAAAAAAACACTTGTATGTGGAAGCGGAAGGGGAGGTGGGACGGGATGATATTCATATTCTAAAATCAATCCCTGTGGAAACCTATGAAAACATTCCCCGCTCTATTATCAACTATGTCGCACGAACAAAAAAAATTCTGATTCTTGACGATGCATATAAAAATGGAGAATTTACGGATGATGCGTATGTGGTAAAAAATAAAACCAAATCTATTGTCTGCTCTGCCATTATGAACCAGGGAAAACTATCGGCCATTGTCTATATGGAAAACAACCTGTCTGCCGGAGCATTCCAGCAGGATCGGCTGGAACTTCTCACAGCCCTTGCCTCACAAGCCGCCATTTCAATCAATAATGCACGGCTTTACGAAAACCTCGAAGAAAAAGTCAAAGAACGGACAGAGGAACTGAATATCACACTGAAAAAAGTTGAAAATGCCAATGACCATATTATGGAAAGCATCAGGTATTCCAGGCTAATTCAGAATTCCCTGCTGCCGGATCCAGCAGTGATCAAAGGCATTCTGCCTAAAAGTTTTTTTGTCTGGGAGCCAAGGGACATCGTAGGGGGGGATATCTATTACTATGACGCATTGGATTCAGGCATAATCCTTGCCGTAATTGATTGTACCGGCCATGGTGTTCCAGGCGCTTTTATGACCATGCTTGCAAGTTCAGGGCTTCAGAGAATTGTCGGCGATGAACGGATTGTTGAACCGGCACATATTTTAAAAAAACTGAATTACATCATCAAAACATCACTTCAACAGAACACGGAACATTCAAAGTCCGATGATGGGCTTGATGCAGCGGTCTGTTTTTTTGATTATAAAACCAGAGACCTTTTATTTGCAGGAGCACGTTTGCCTTTGTATATCATGGAAAAAGGTGAGATAAAACTCATCAAGGGTGATCGTCACAGTCTTGGTTATGTGTCTTCGGATTTGTCCTATGAATTCACAACCCATAAAATCCCCAACCAGGATTTGGGAAAGTCCTTTTATATGATCACGGATGGCTATATCGATCAACTGGGTGGTAGTCCACACATGCGTTTTGGAAGCAAGCGCTTCAAGCAGCTCCTGGTTAAACATCACACCAAGGACTTTGATGATCAGAAAAATATTCTTCTCAAAGAACTTGCTCGCCATCAGGCTGATAATCCCCGGACAGATGATGTGACCCTGGCAGGTTTTGCCTTTGATCCGAATCACATGACCGGACCTTAGGCAATAAATTATATTCAGGAATGATTTGACGGATCTTGATGCATACAAAAATGGCGTTTCACCATAAGCTTTTTTAAAGAAATGTTAGGTCAGTTTTTTTGACAGCTGGATGGCAGCGGTCAGGGTGGGGTCCCACACAGGGCCGAAGGGTGGGGCATAGGCCAGATCTGACTGAATATAGTCCAAAACGGTCATTCGGGCTGACAGGGCAACTGCAGGCGCATTGATGCGATGGGCCACCCCTTCTTTTCCCACCATGAACAGGCCCAGCAGACGATTTGTTTTTTTATCACCTACGATCTGGACCCAGATATCCGTGGACCCGGGTTGACCATGGGCCCGGGAACGGGTCTTGATGACCTCTTGTTCAGCATCAAATCCAGACCGAACAGCTTCCTGAACGGTCAGGCCTGTTCGGGCCACCTGGAGATCAAATAATTTAAACACAGCTGTCCCTGCAATACCGGGAAGTTCGACCCGATTGCCGCAGACCGAATCAGCCACGGCCCATCCCGCTCGATTTGCTCGAAGTGCCAGGGGGATCCATGTTTTTTGTCCTGTGACCACATGAAAGGCATCGGCGCAATCACCGGCAGCATAGATATGATCATGGGAACTCTCAAGGGCTCTTGATACGGAAATCTCTTTGTTTCGCCCAAGTTCAAGCCCGGCTTTTTCAGCCATATCACTGTTGGGAACAACGCCCAGGGCCAGAATCACAAGATCAGCATCAAAGGACATGGAATCGGTTTCAATACAAAGACCCATGCTTTTTTTCTCTATTTTTTTCAAACCCTGGTTGAAATAAAGCCCAACCCCTTTGTTTACCGTTTCCTGCCGGACATAATCACAAATATCCTTGTCAAGCCAGGGAATAAAATCGTTTGAACGCCTGATCATACTCACTTCAACGCCCCGTTCAACAAGGGCTTCGCACATTTCAAGGCCAATGTATCCCATGCCGACAATCAGTGCCTTTTTAACGGTGTTTTCTGCGAGATAGGATTTGATTTTTCTGCCGTCTTCAAGGGATTTCAAGGGCAGAACACCCGGAAGATCCATGCCCGGAAGATCAGGAATGATGGGTGAGGCGCCTGTTGCGATTAACAATGTGTCGTACAGGAAAGAAAAGGGGGTTCCCTGAATGTCCTGGCCTTGGACCTCTTTTTTTTGGGGATCGAGATGCAATGCCTTATGACCCGTTAAAAGATCAATGCCTTGCTTCTGCCTGAAAACCTGGGCTTTTCTCACCACCAGAACATCCATGTCCATAGACGTGTCCGCGATATTATAGGGCATCCCACAGGCGCTGTAAGATACATCCATGGTTTTCTCAAGGACCGTGACCTCAAGGTTTGGATTGTTTCGTTTGGCTCTGCTTGCGGCACTCATTCCAGCGGCATCGCCACCGATTACAAGAAATTTCATGGATTATTCCTTTTCATCTTCCCTGGGGGTAGGATAAGTGAGGACATCAAGGGATTTGGAAAAGACGACCTCAACAGGCAACAGTGTCAATCAATTATGGCCGTTTGTGTACCAAGATACGTGGCTTTGTGGTTCGGTTCAGGATTGGAGGTCAGTTATAATTTCCCAAGGATGTCTCTCAATTCGTCAGGATTTCGTACGTGGCGAATGGCATCTTTAAAAACTTCAAGTTTATTCACATCCTGAATGCGATCCACCTGTGTCATCATGTTCAGGCTGGTATTCCCAAAGCGGAGCTCAAGGCCCAATTCAATACCTTCACGAAGTCCCTTTTGCATGCCCTGCTGATACCCTTCGTTTCTGAACTGATCAGCCATTTCGATTAAGAAATCATCATTTCCCTCAGCCAAGGCCGGATTAATCCCTTTCATATATATAGAGTCTCCATAAATGGTTCAAGAAACCAGTTATTCTGTTATACATAAAAAATATTTTTAAAGGTAGCCAATTAGAATATTACATTGAATAATTAGGAAATCATAGCCGGGTTGTCAATAAAAAAATTTATCAAATCGAGTCCCATTCCCTTGATGAGCTTAACCGGAATAAATAAACAATTTACCATGGCTTACCTTTCGTAAAAAAATCGTTAATCCGCTTGACACATAACGGTTTAAGCATATAGAGTTTTTCTTCACAAAAAAAAATGTAAATGGTGTTTTTTTATTCGTATCTAAAGGTGATGATCTGGAAGAATAGCCTAAATGGGTTGCCATGATCGAATCATGCTTTTAAAAAACAAACGAAGCAAAGGAGATTGTCAAGATGGCGCAGGAACTTGCTGACAGGAGAGACATTGATTTTGTTATTTGGGAACAGCTGGAAGGTGAAAAATACCTCGACAATCCGGTATTTGACGGATTTAACAAAAAATCATGCACCATGATTATCAATGAAGCACGAAATCTGGCGATCAAAGAAATGCTGCCCACCCTCCAGGAGGGAGACAAAATCGGCGTTCACTTCGACAAAGGTGAGGTCACGGTTCCCGAATGTTTTAAACGCCCCCACGGCCTTCTCTTAGATGGCGAATGGGGTTGTCTGATGGTGGATCAGAATATGGGGGGCCAGGGAGCCCCACCATTTGTGGCATCTGCTGCATCAGAATATTTCATGGGGGGGAACTGGGCGCTATACACCTATGCGGCCATGGGCGGCAGTACCGCAGGCATGATCCAGGATTATGGAACCCAGGAACTGATCGATACTTATGTGAAAAACATCGTATCCGGTAAATGGGGCGGGACCATGCTCCTCACCGAATCATCAGCGGGAACCGATGTGGGAGCCCTTGAAACAACAGCGGTAAAAAATGCCGATGGGTCCTATTCTCTTTCCGGAAACAAGATTTTTATCACCAATGGTGAACACAATCTGTGTGAAAATATAATTCATCCGGTTCTTGCACGTATTGAAGGCCATGAAGCAGGTACAAAAGGCATTTCAATTTTTATTGTTCCTAAATATCTGGTGAACAAAGACGGGAGCCTGGGTGAGAAAAATGATATCATCTGCACCGGTGTTGAAGAAAAACACGGTATTCATGGCAGTGCCACCTGCAGCATGAGCCTGGGAACCAAAGGACAATGTATCGGCTATCTTTTGGGTGAAGAAAAAAAAGGAATGAGAATCATGTTCAACATGATGAATGAAGCCCGTATGGCCACAGGTCTTCAGGGTCTTTCCTATGCTTCGTCCGCATACCTTTTAGCTCTGAACTATGCCAGGGAAAGAATCCAGGGCAAGGACATTGAACAGTATTTTGATAAAAATGCACCCGGTGTGCCCATTATCAAACACCCGGATATCCGCCGTAATCTTCTGTGGATGAAATCCCTTGTGGACAGCATGAGGAGTTTCTTCTACTACATGACCACTGTGGGTATCCGAGCCCATGTGTCCGGCGATGAAAAAGAAAAAGAAAAATATAACGGAATTTTCGAACTGCTCACCCCCATTATCAAAGAATACCTGGCTGTCAAAGGTCATGATATCTGTATCCAGGCCATGCAGGTCTATGGTGGCGCTGGCTACACACAAGATTACCCGGTTGAACAGTATGCCCGTGACTGTAAGATTGCATCCATTTACGAAGGCTGCAGTGGTGTTCAGGCCCTTGATCTTATGGGCCGCAAGCTTCCCATGAAAAAGGGTATGGTTTTCATGGAATTCATGGGTGAAATCGGAGTGACCATTGCTTCAGCCAAAGAAATTCCAGCATTGAAAGAACTGGCTGAACGATTGGAAAAAGCTGTGGGCATGATGGGTGACTCGGCCATGCACCTGGGAACCATTGCCATGGATGGAAAAATCAAGCCTGCACTGGCCCATTCCCTGCCGTTTCTCCATGCCATGGGCGATGTGATCATGGGATGGATGCTTTTATGGCGTGCTGTGGTTGCTTCACCAAAAATTGAAAACGCATCAAAAAAAGATCAGCCTTTTTATGAAGGTCAGTTGAAAACAGCTGAGTTTTTTATCAAAACATCTCTTCATGAGACAATGGCCCGTTTCAAGTCCATCAAAGAGACCTGTGATGCGGCCATCACCATTTCCGATGAGGGATTTGGGGGATTGTAGTTGAGGAGAAATATCCTTGTTGCAATGTGAGGTTGGGGCAGGGTGATTAAAAGGCAGGGACGGGGGATTGTTTCTGCCTTTTTTATTTGGTGGACGAACATGGACTGACACGGACGAGCAGGGACTGACACGGACGAGCAGGGACTGACACCGACGAGTAGGGACTGACACCGACGAGCAGGGACTGACACGGACGAGTAGGGGCTGACACCGACGTCAGGGGCGAGCTGGGTCGTTTGTCAGGGCGCTGAATATGATTTTAAGGTCTTTTTCGGTTATTTTTTTAAGGAGGAGGTCTTCGTAGTCCGGTTCAGTATGGAAGTGATCACGTGCTTGGTCCGCTGGGGCCTTCTGCACAACAGAAAATGTAATGGTGCTTTTGCGGGAGTGGTCGGGGATGAAATTCCGGTTGTTTTCAACCCAGGCTGAGCAGTGGTCATGGGTGCCCACAAAAAGAAGAAACAAGCGGTCATCGTCTTTGACGCAAACCATTCGATAGCCTTTTCCGATATCATATTTGATACAGTTTTTAATGCGGAATTCTCCGTGCCGTGTTAATTTGCCCAGAATCGAAAGGGGAGAATCTCCGTTTTTTATGATATTTTCTATGATTTCATCGGCTTTTTTGGCTGCGGACACGGCCATTTTTTCCGAGGTTCTCATGGCATTGAGCATTTTTTCAAATTTGGGATTGCTGTGAACAAATCGTATCATGAAGAAGGTCTCCTTATTTAATATATGTAACAACATGAAATATTAATTCACAATTTCCAGCAATAAACTAAATTCTACGAGATTGAATAAAATATGGCCAGGCAGACCTTAGAATCCTGACAATTTCAGCCATAGGGATAAGCAAGGCGTTTCGGATCAAAGGTCTGCCAGGCAAATTTATCTGTTATGAACAGCAGCTCCCTTCAGTCCCACAGGAGGAACAGCCACTGCTAAGTTCAAGACGTGATGTCACTTTGAAACCGGATTCAATGAAATCCACGCCAATGGGCTGAGCTTCTTTTAAAAACTCGCTGTCCACGAGGTATTCAATGTCTTCAATTGTAAATATCGTATCGCTTTCTTTCTTTTCATCCAGGGCCATGGCTATCTGGGGCCCCCCACAGCCTCCCTTGTGGAGAAACACTCTCACGGGCATCAATTCTTTTCCCTTAAAATATATCTTGATCTGTTCCTGTGCTTTTTCGCTTACATTAAACATGGGCCTCCTTCCTTAGTATTCTTTGGGTGTTTTATTGATATCTGAAAGGGTGAAAATAGGTCCGTCCTTGCAGACCAATTCCGTTCCGATGTTGCATCGGCCGCACATGCCGATACCGCATTTCATTCTGTTTTCAAGACTCATGATGATGTGATCGTGCTTGTAGCCCAATTTTTCAAGAACCGGCAGCGTGAACTTGATCATGATGGGAGGACCACAGACAATGGCGTATGTGTCATCGGATGCTTTGGGAGCCACTTTTTCCGTGATGGCCGGGGTGAAACCCACATGGTAGTCCCAGTTGGGGGCTTCGGTATCGACGGTCAGATGCATGTTGATATCCTCCCGTTTTCCCCATTCGAACAATTCGTCTTTGTAAAGAAGCATGCCCGGGGTTCTGGCTCCGTAAACCACGTCGATATTTCCGAAGACTGAACGATTTGAAGGATCAAGCATCATCTTGATAGACGATCGTAAGGTCGTGAACGCAAAGCCACCGCCGATAATTAAAATATTTTTGCCCATAAGGGTGTCCCATGGATACCAGTTGCCAAGCGGCCCCCGGATGCCCATGGTGTCACCCACCTTCATGGTGTGAAGGTGACTTGTCACTTTTCCGGTTTTGAACACCGTAAATGTGACAAAGCCTTTTTCCGTGGGTGATGAGGCGATCCCGATGGGGATTTCACCCAGGCCGGGAATGGATAATTCTGCAAATTGACCTGCCTTGTATGCAAATTTTTCTTCATCCGATTTGTTTTGAAATACAAAACGGAAGGTTTTAAGACTTTTATCTTCGGTGGCAATTTGAATATCATCAATACTCACCGGATAAGGTATATAGGGATTTTCCACTGTTCATCTCCTGTTATTGTCTGTCCTGAACATGTATTTTTGCGATTCATGTCGGCGTTCTCGGGTAGTGGCACGGCGCACCGTGTCCCTACTGGTTCATTGTGTTACATATTTCGCGAATATCAATGTTTGCCGGACATTGTTTGATGCACCGTCCGCAGCCCACACACATGATGCCTTCCTGGTATTTGTCCATGAAGTATTTCAGCTTGTGCATAAATCGCTGGCGCGTCCTCTGATACGGATACTCCCTGGGGTTGTGACCTGAGCCGTGCATGGTGAACAAACCGGTCATGCATGAATCCCAGTTTTTGATGCGTACACCCTGGGTGCCGTATGTCTCATCCTGAATATCAAAGCACCAGCATGTAGGGCAGGCAAAGGTGCAGGTTCCGCAGTTGATGCAGCCGAAGGCAGTGTCTTCCCAGTGGCCGGCGTCAAATAATTCCAGAACGGTTTTTCCAGCGATTTTGTCAACGGAAATCTTGGAGACGATGTTGGCTTCGGCCTCTTTTTTCATGGCTGTGATTTTACTGGCTGCGTCAGCACCTGCCTCAATGTTGAACCCTGCTGCATCGGCCCAGGCCTGACCTTTGGTGCTCAGAATTTTGGCAAGAAACCCATGGCCTGTGTCCACCACGAGCACGTCGAGTCCTGTTTCATCAAAGGGGCCGGTGTTGCACGACGTAGAAAAATCAGTGATTGAGGGCTGATTGATGGCCAGGCCTACAAAGGTGCATGCTTCGTATGCTTTCAGCCAGTAGGGGTCTTTATACTCTTCGGTGTCAAAATTGAGTTTAACCAGCTGAATCGCTTTGGCATCAAAGGGGCGAATACCGATCACCGCCCGTGGGGGATAGGCTTTCGACGCTTCCTTCATGATGTTGCAGTTTCCATCGTGGGGGTTTGTGCTGTAGGTGAGCATCACCTCGGACCTTGGAAACAAAAGGGCTTTGGGCGACATTTTGGTTTCAACATACCCCATGTCCGGCAGCTCGCCATCATTGAGATTTTTGAAGGCATGGGTATCTTTATCCTTAACCGGGCCGGTCAGTCGATAGGTTTCGCCGGATTTTAACACACCCTTATCCCAGCTTGCCTTGTCAATATGTAAGATTTTCATCGTGTTGTACCTTTCACTGTGATCGTTTTAAATTTTCACCCTCATACCATTATTTGATAAATTCTTCGGGATCATGAAGGGTGAATGTGTCAAGCGCAGGTCTTACCTCGGTGTTCAGCCCGGCTTCCCATCCATATCGTTCAAAACAGCTTTTCTCCATTTTACCGGTCAACAGGCGAACCTTGATGTTCATGGGGCAGGCTGCTTCACAGGCTCCGCAGTCGGTACATCGTCCGGCGCAGTGAAAGGCCCGTAAAGTATGATAGGTTCTGACATCGATGGGGTCGTCTCCCTTGCCCACCCACTGGGGGCGGGACTCATCCACGAAACAGGTGGGACAATAGCAGAGGGGACAGGCATTTTTACATGCATAGCAGCGGGTGCATGTGGACAGAAGGTCCTCGAAGAACGCCCATTTATCCGCAGGGCTCATGGCTTCGATGGCTTTGATCTCAGCATCGTTTCGGGCCGTGTTGATTTCGGGAACCGGATCGGCGCAGGGGATATCATTGATCACCGGGTTTCTGTGAAGACAGTTTGCACAATTACTTTGAAGAAGATCTTGTTTTTCAACTGTTTTTTCGCCATGGCGGGATGTGACAGTGATTATGCCGTCTTTTTCCGTCAAGGCGGTAATTTCGCCACCGGCCAGTTCACGGAGTTTGTTTTTGTCTGTCATTCCGGTGCAGGGTACCCCGATGACCGTGACCTGCTCGCGGGTGACCCGATGTTCGATGATATGGGTTGCAATGTTCCTGGAATCACATCCTTTGGCCACAATGCCGACGTTTTCTTTTCGGTTTGTCAGATAGTTGGCAAGGTTCAGTCTGCATTGGGAATCCCAGACCAGCTTTTGTGCATCCTCAGGTGTTCTTGCAAGAAAGGGTTCATTGATTCCGGGCAGGGTGCCTTTTTTATACCCGATCACCACATCCACCTTCCCGCTTTTTAAAAGATCCCCTGAGATTTTTCTAATATTTTCAGTGTAGTTGATCATGTTTATATGTGCCTCCGGCGGGTCTCATGCATTCCCAGGTTCACCCTGAAAACGAGAAAGCTCCGCAAAAACGTTTGGGTTATGCCGCTGCGATTTCTTTGGGTGCGCATTTGATAAAGTGCTTTGCCGGTCCGAGTTTTTTGACCTCGGAAATCACCTCATTGGCAACCTGTGCGAATTTGACCCCTTCGGCCGATGAAATCCAGGAAAAATGAATCCGCCCGGGTTCAATGCCCTGGAATTCGAGCAACTCTTTGAGCAGCGTGAATTTTCGGCGTGCATAATAATTGCCTTCAATATAATGACAATCGCCGGGATGACAGCCTGATACCCAGATCCCGTCCACCCCTTTCCTCAATGCCGCAAGTACCATTTTGGGCGAGATCCGTCCTGAACAGGGGACCCGGATCACGCGCATGTTGGGGGGGTACTGAAAACGGCTGACCCCCGCAAGATCAGCAGCACCGTAGCTGCACCAGTTGCAGAGAAAGGTAATAATTTTTGGTTCAAATTCAGTCATGTGATGACCTCCTGTAAGTTTTATATTTGCCTCCGGCGGGCCTGCCGGCGGCCAAACTTTTAAAAAGTTTGACAAATGGGTTGGGATTGAATGGCCTTGTAATGCCATTGCCCAACCGAATTGTGATGGGTTTGATTATCCCCAGGCAGAGCCTGGGGATGTTTAAAACCCTTCGACGACAAACGACGTGCGGTGTTCGTCCAGAAATTGTTGTGGTTCAGGCCACGTATCCGGCATAGCCTTGGCGACGACTGAAGCCCGAGAACGCCGGCATGGACCGCAAGGTGCAATTTATGGGCGGACACCATTTATGCGTTTTCAATCATGGCAAAAAGCTGGCTATCCTCAAATCCTTTCAAGTGCAATGCTCCCGATCGACAGGATGCCACACAGGCGCCGCAGCCTTTGCACAATACCGGGTTGATCTGGGCCTTGCCTTTATCTCGTCCGTCCATGATCATGGATGGGGCGTTATAGGGACAGACGGTGATACAGACCTCACAGCCCGTACAGAAAGCCGGATTGACCTTGGCAATGGTTCCGCTGGTATTGATCGACTTCTGGGAAAGAAGACGTGTGGCGCTGGATGAGGCAGCCTGGGCCTGTGCAATGGATTCGTCCATGGGCTTGGGATAATGGGCCAGGCCACAGAGGAACACCCCGTCCACGGCAAAGTCGCTGGGGGCCAGTTTAACGTGGGCTTCCGCAAAGAACCCGTCTGCGTTCATGGGCACCTTGAAGAACTGGGCCAGTTTCTCATCTTTATAAGGCACAACCGCTGACGCCAGAGTCAGCATATCGGCTGTGATCAGAAGGGGGCGTTTGAGCACGTGGTCCGTTACTGTGATTTCAAGACCGTTGTTTGTCGCCTGGACCACCGGTTTGTTTGAAACCTCATAACGGATAAAGATCACACCTTTTTCACGGGCTTCCTTGTAAAGGGCTTCACGTTCACCGTAGGTCCGAATGTCTCTGTAAAGCACAAAGATATTCATGTCCGGATTGAGCGTTTTCAAGTGCAGGGCGCTGGCCATGGTATGGGTGCAGCAGATTCTGGAACAGTAAGGTCGTTCAGGCTCACGTGATCCCACACACTGGATGAACACAGCGGTATTGATTTTGGCAATGGCTGGGTCCTTGTCAATGAATTTACGGTCAAGTTCAAGGCCGGTGATGACCCGTGGGTCTTTTCCGTACAGATATTCGTCGGGTTTCAGTTCACTGGCTCCGGTGGCAATGATGGTGACACCGTGGCGGATTTTTTCGCTTTGGCCGTTGACGGAAAGCACGGTATCGAAATTCCCCACAAAACCATCCACAGACGTAAGTTCAGTGTTTGTGAGAATCCTGATTTTATCGTTGGCTTCCACATCCGTGATGATGGCGTTGAGACCATCCTGAATGGATTCGCCTTTGGAGGTGGCAAACAGATTCACGGCCTGACCGCCCAGATAACTGTTCCGTTCAACCAGACTGACCTTGTATCCTTGGGATGCAAGGGCTTTGGCTGAACTTAAGCCCGAAACACCGCCGCCGATGACCAGTGCGTTCTGGTCAATATCCAGCCTGGCTTCGGTCAGGGGTTCAAACAAGGCGACTTTGGCCACAGCCATGCGGACCATTTCTTTGGCTTTCAATGTGGCTTCCGCAGGGAAATCCTTATGTACCCAGGAATCATGGTTCCGGATGTTGACCATTTCAAACAGGTATTTGTTGAGTCCGGCGTTCAGTAAGGTTTCCTGGAACAATGGATCATGGGTTCGGGGTGTACAGGCAGCCACGATGATCCGATTCAGGTTGAGGTCCTTGATTTGTTTGGACATGAAGTCCTGGGTGTCCTGGGAGCAGGAATACAAATTATCAGACACATATTCCACATAGGGAAGGTCCGCTGCAAAATCCCTGACTGCCTTGACATCCACCACCGAGGAGATGTTGATCCCGCAATGGCAGACAAACACACCCACCCGGGGCCGTTCGCCTGTGATATTGATTTCAGGGGGTGCGGTAAATGTCTTGGTCAGTGTATTTCGTCCGGCTGTCAAGGCTGATCCGGCGCATAGGGCGGCAGAACCGGCTTCGACAACAGACTGGGGAATGTCCTTGGGACCCTGGAGGGCACCGCAGACATAAATCCCGTCCCGGGTTGTGGCCACGGGGTCGAAGGAAGATGTTTTAACGAATCCGCCGGCCGTCAGTTCAATGCCAAGTTTAGCTGTAAGCTCTTTGACTTCAGGCGAAATTTCCATACCCACGGAAAGAACCACAATGTCGTAGATATCCCGGATGACTTTCCCCGTGGTGTCATCCATGTAGTCCAGAACCTGGCCGGGTTGGTCACCAGGATTTTTGTGAATTGAATGGATGCGGCAACGTATAAATTTAATGCCGTGTTTTTCCTTGGCCTCGTTGAAGCAGCTTTCAAACCCTTTTCCATGGGTTCTCATGTCCATATAAAAAATGGTGCATTCCAGGGACGGGTCATGTTCCTTGGCAATGATGGCCTGCTTGATGGCGTACATGCAGCAGACCGATGAGCAGTGTGCATTGTCGCAGGTGTTGATATCTCTGGAACCAATGCACTGGAGCCAGGCTATTTTTTTGGGCTCTTCATGATCGGACATTCGCACGATATGCCCCTGATTGGGACCGGATGCGGACAAGAGACGCTCGAATTCCAGGGAGGTCACCACATCCGGGTTGTTGTCGTAGCTGTAAATGGCTTTTCCCGCAGGGTTGTATGCCGTAAAACCCGGAGCAAGAATGATGGAACCCACATTTAAGGTCAGAGTCTTGTCTTTGTCATCATAATTGATGGCCCCTGCCGGACATTTTTTCTCACAGGTCCCGCATTTACCCTTGGTCAGCTTTAGACATTTTTCTGCATCAATACAGTATTTCAGAGGAACAGCCTGGGGATAAAGGGCGTAGATCGCTTTTCGTTTGATCAGTTTTTCATTGTAGACATCATCTACTTTGACCGGGCACTTTTCCGTACAAGCACCGCAGGCGATACATTTTTCCATATCCACGTAGCGAGCTTTCTGGAAAACCTCCACCTGGAAATGTCCTTTTTCACCCTCTACTCCCTTGATTTCGGACAGGGTAAGAAGCTCGATGTTCATGTGACGTCCCACCTCGACCAGCTTGGGGCTCATGATGCACATGGAGCAGTCATTGGTGGGGAAGGTCTTGTCAAGCTGGGCCATCACACCGCCGATGGACGGCGATTTTTCGACCATATAGACATAATATCCCGAGTTTGCCAGGTCGAGGGCGGCTTGTATCCCGCCGATCCCCCCGCCTGCAATCAGGACAGCGCCTATTGTTTTTTTATCAGACATCACGATATCTCCTTATCAGTAATCTTTTATCAAACCTGCTGGAATCAAACCCGCTGGCTTTTAATTTATTCAGCTATAGTCCGAACTCAGCAAGATCCGGTCCCAGATATGTCCGCTCGTTTTCCCCCAAAATGCCCAAGGACAGGCAGATGATGGTCCACAGATGGATGGTGTGGTATTCACCTCCGAAATGGTGGCCGATATCCTCAACCTGGGCATGGCAGTTGTGGCAGGGTGTGACCACATAGGTGGCACCGGTGGCCTGTATCTGGTCGAATTTCACTTTGCCATAGACCTGACGTTCTTCGGTGAACCCTGCCTGGAGGGCGCCACCACCGCCTCCGCAGCAGTAGTTGTTCGATTTGTTGGGCACCATATCAATGAAGTTCTCTTCACCTACCACCTGCTTGACCACGAATCGAAGATCGTCGGCGAATTTGTCGCCCAGTGATTTTCGGACCACGTTGCAGGGGTCTTGGGCCGTGAATTTGATGCCGGTTTTGTTCCAGTCCGAATTCACAGGGAGTTTGCCTTCCCTGATCCATTTCGCATAATACTCGACAATGCTGCGGAATTCGAATTTATGGGGAATGTTAAACCGCCGGATTCCCTGCCATACAGCGTAAAAGGAATGGCCGCATTCCGTGTTGAGAAACACCTTGCATCCCAGCTTGTCGATGTGCTCACATTGGGCTCGAATGATCATTTCCCAGTTGGGGTCATCGGCCAGGAACATGCAGTAATTTTCACCACCCCACATCTCGGAGTAATAGGTCCAGTCCGCACCCACGGTGTGGAGAATTTTCCATAAGGGTAGAAGCTCATCGGGCTCGGTCACCGGTTCACGGGAGTTTTGGTTCAGGGCAAAGAAAGCGCCTTCACGGTCGATATCTACCTTGAGATCTTCAAACCCTTCCTGTTCACGGCATTCTTCGGCAAGATCTTCCACGGTGAACTTGAAATCTTCCAAAGGAACACCCATGGCCCCACCCCGTGATTTTACATGGTGGTCACAGGAGCCCAGAATACCTTTGGGCCGATCTTCCCTGGGCCATTCGGCACGAAGGTCATAGATCAACTGGGGAATGTTGATCTTCATGGGGCAGACATCATAGCAGCGTTTGCACATGGTGCAGACCCAGATCCAGGGATTGTTTTCAAGCTGGTCATCCATGCCGAGCACGGCCATTCTCAAAAACTTTCTGGGGTCCATGTCCATCATTCCGGTTGCAGGACAACCGCTGGCACAGGTCCCACAGGTCAAGCATGCGGAAAGATTGCCATCAGGGATAAGCACCAGGGCTTTTTCCTTGATACGGGATTTCCCCCCAGTCACCTTTAATGCTTCTGACATATAAAAATTCCTCCACTCAAAAAAATTATCATTTCCCCCGGTCGGTCCGGGATCAATTCATACCCATCTGTTGCTCCTTTTTCCCATAGGAAAAGGCAGGGTAGGGTGCAAACCACGGTAAATATCACCATAAAATATGGGTCATGTACAAGATCAGGATTCCATTGTATCTATTTGGAATTTAGATATATCCACATTTATAGACGTGTAGAAATCCGCGTGGTGAGGGGAGTGAAAGATAAACTCGAAGAAAAAAATCAAGATATGTTCATTCCCGGAAACCACTACCGGCTTTTCATCATCAATGACATGACTATCCGCCACACGGGCGAAAATGAAAATTAAAGCCGTCAGTAGTGTCCGAAACGAAAAATCATAAAATCATATCCACATAAAGCATTGAACAAGTTGTAATATAGAAAGAAAAACTTATATATAGATTATATAGATTAATCAAATAGAAAATATATATTAGTTTGGCGGGGAGTATTGAGTATTTTTATGAATTGAAACGATTCGAGTGCATAGACTCTCGTGGGTTTGGGGGTAATGATAATAAGGTGAGGGTCAAATATCCGGAAGAGGGGGAACGGCCTTTTCCTTTGTGTCCATCTGTCTGCCGATAAAAAAAACATCCACCATCCCCAGGACCCATGATGCAAGAATGATCATAAAGGCCAGGTTGAATGATGTCGAATGGACAGAGGCCATGGCCTGATCGACGATGTTCATGATCATTGAAAGATCAATCTGACCGGTTACGGGTTCAAGCTTGGAAACCATTTCAAGGGCGATTCGTGATGATTGGACCACAAGAGTTACAAGACCGCCTGTTGCTGAAAAAAGAAAGGGCAGCCCCCGATATGTCCGTTTTAAGACAATATGACCGCTTCCCGGAAAAATCAGTCCTGAATACATCAATCCTTTGAACGTGTAGTTCATATCATGGCCTTTTTTATTTCATGGGAAGGTTTAGATTGAAGGCGTCGAAAAAAGTCCCATGTGAAGTCTATCAAAAAAAAGCCCGAATAAAAAATTATTTATCCGGGCTTTTGTATTGTTTATAATTTCGGCCATGTGGGATGAACGGTTTTATACATGACCACCCAGCCAACCGGGTTGGTCGTTTCTTGTTTTCGCCCATGGGACTGACGGAAATGAATCCGGTGATTTAAAAGGATCTGCAAGAATTTCTTTTTGACGGTTTTTCATGCCTTCAAGGATAAGATCTTTACATTCTCCAAAGCACGTGCCTGTTCGATCACGATCCAAAATATTCAATGATTTTTTCATAATATATAATCTCCAAATAAAGATATTGTTTATTCATAAAAAATAACACTTTATACATATTAAAATAAGTCTCTTTCCCCTCAGGTCAAGAACAAACAATGATCAATTTGCTAAACACATTTAAACTATTTGAAAAAATAATAGATCGTGATAACTACATATCAATTAACGATGTTATCTTTTTAAATATCACCGGTATAAAATCATAAGGAAGTTAATCCAAATTTTATGGACAGCTCGTTATATAAAACACTCTTCGAACAGGTTACCCAGGCCCTTGCATGTGTCAAAATCATTGGTGACGAATGCGGCCAGGCTTGTGATTACGAATTTTTAAACATCAATTCAGCCTTTGAAAAAATGGCCGGTCTTAACGCATCCAATGTAATTGGGAAAACATATCGTTCTGTTTATCCCGACTCTGCTGAAGAACTTGCAAAACAACTTAATGTCTTCGAAGAAGTCACCTTGAACGGTGGACACAGGCAATGTGATCAGATTTTGAATGATGGTGCCCAAATCCTTCGTCTGGATGTTTCTTCGTTTGCAAAAGACTGTTTTCTGATCTGCCATACGGATATTTCAGAACAGCAAAAATACAAAAAAGCCAATGAAGAAAAAGATCTTGAACGTCAAATGTTTTTTGATCTTTCTCCCAATTTATTGTGTGTGTTTGGTCTTGAGGGAGATTTAATCAAATACAACGCGTCCTGGAATAATACCCTGGGTTATGACGAACAGGATCTGATTGGAAAAAAATATCAGGAAAAAATTAATCCGGATGATTATCAGTCTGTTATGGATATGTTTAAATCGTTGAACAGCAGAACCTCCATTGAAAAATTTACAACACGTTTTCGGGATGCTGCGGGAGAATACAAGAGTTTCGAGTGGAACGCTCATGTCCAAGGGGATTATTTGTTCGCAACGGCACAGGATATTACCCGCAGTATTAATGCAGACAGCCTCTTGAGAGAGAGTGATGAAAAATTCAGGCAGATATTCGTCCATTCGCCCCTGGGTCTGATCTATTTCAATAAAGATGGCGTGATCACCGAGTGTAACGACAGTTTCGTGAAAATCATAGGGTCTTCCCATGAAAAGCTGGTGGGGCTGGACATGTTTAAACTTCCGGATGAACGTGTTCGACAGGCTCTTAACTCAAGTCTTGAAGACCTTGAGACCACGGTTCTTGAAATCGATTACATATCCTATACTGCCTTGAAAAAAACCCCGATTCGATTATTATTCACCCCGATAATTTCTTCCGAATGTTCATCCATCGGAGGAATCGGCATTGTTGAAGATATTACCGAGCGAGTTAATTCTGAAAAGGCCTTACGGGAAAGCAAGAATAAATATCAGACTCTTTTTGAACAGGCTGCGGAAGGCGTGTTGATCGGCATTGACGGTGGCATCATCGACGATGCCAATCAGGGCATGTCAACCATTTCCGGGTTTGAAAAAGAAGAGCTTGTTGGAAAGAATATCAGCATGCTTTTTTCTGAAAAGGTCCTGAATGAAAAGCCTCTTGATTACGCATCCGTCATTGGGGGCGACATTGTTTACGCTGAACGTAATCTGACACGGAAAGACGGCAGGGATCTTATCGTTGAAATGAAAACAAAACGACTGGGAGATGGCCGTCTTTTTTCATCCATACGTGATGTCACCCAACTAAAAAAAGCGGAAGAGGCTCTTAAAGAAAGTGAAGACCGACTCAAGCGGTTTTTTGATCTGAATCCCTATTCCATCATGATCACCAGTTCCGAGGGGAACCCCCTTCATATCAATCAGGCTTTTTTAAATCTTTTCGGATCATTTCCATCAAAGGATTTCAATATTTTTCATGATCCCATTGCACGTCGATTGGGCATTGTCGATGACATGAAAAAAACCCTTCTCGGTGAAACCATACGTATTCCGGATTTTTGTTATTCTGCAAAGAGTTCTGACAGTCAAATGAATGATAAAACACTGTGGATAAGAATGGTCATGTTTCCCCTGACCAACATGCAGGGTCAGGTTGAGATGTTGATTTTGATGCATGAAGATATTACCGAACAGTATATCCTCAAGGAAAAATTGAGACATTCTGAAAAAATGGAAGCCATTGGACTGCTTACAGGTGGGATTGCACATGATTTCAACAATATGCTTTCAGGCATCATCGGTGGAGCCACCTTGTTGAAAAAATATACAATAACAGATGAAGCCAGACGATTTTTAAAATTGATCACGGATTCAGCGGAACGAATGACAGACCTGACAGGCAAACTTCTATCCTTTGGGCGCAAAGATGAGAGGGATTTCAAACCGGAAAATATTCACACCGCCATTAATAACGCCATCGAAATTTTAAGGTACACCATTGATAAACGCATTGAAATTTCCTGTTTTTTTGAATCGGATATACTGATTGTCAAAGGAAATATCTCCCAGCTTCAGAATGTATTTATCAATCTGGGGATCAATGCCAGTCACGCCATGCCCCATGGCGGGAGCATCTCGTTCAGGACAGCTGTGGTTGACCTTGATGCTACGAATTTGAAAACGGTACCCTATAAATTGATTCCCGGAAAGTATGTAAAAATTGAAGTTCGCGACACGGGCACAGGTATACCCGTCAAATATAAAAACAAAATTTTTGAACCTTTTTTTACAACAAAAAAATTGAACGAGGGTGCCGGCTTAGGTCTGACGACGGCTTATGGAACAGTGAAAGATCATAAAGGAATGATTGATTTTGCAAGTGAGCTGAATATTGGTTCGGTTTTTTTAATCTATCTTCCCTTTGTCGGTTCTCACATGGCCTTACCTGAGCACGACACAGCCCACGTCCAATCGTCCGGATCCGGAACGGTTCTTCTTGTGGAAGATGAGGAGATTGTCCGCGATGCGACACAGGATATGCTGGAGGCCTTGGGATACCACGTCATCACCGCTGAAAACGGCCAGGAAGGTTTAGACAAATTCCTTGCTGAAAAAAACAGGATCGATCTGGTGATTCTCGATATGATGATGCCAAAAATGAACGGCAAGGAATGTTTCAAAGGCATTAAAAATAGTGCCCCTAATGCGAAAATCATTCTCTATTCAGGGTATTACAGCATCGATGATGTTTCAGAACTGAAGGAAGAGGGCTTATGCGCTTTTATCAAGAAACCCTTCAGTTTTGCGGAACTCGGTAAGGTGATTAAGGCATGTGTAGACCAACGTTAAAATTTATTGATTCGTATGCTTCCATTCCGAAATCGTGCGCTGAATTCACGTTTTAAATACTCCTTGGCCCGTTGTCGGGTCACTGGAATAAGAAGCAGGATTCCCGCGATATCGGTTAAAAGACCCGGTGTGATCAGAACAATACCGGCCACAAGGATCAGAAAAGCGTCTATCACCTCGTCACCAGGCATAATACCCTGTTTAAGATTTTCCCTCACTCGAATCATGGTCTGGGCACCCTGAATTTTTGCAAGATTTGCCCCTGCAAATCCTGTGGCTACAACCAGAATAATGGCGGAAAGGGGGCCCAAAATGGCACTGATCTGCATAAGAAGGTATATTTCGATCACAGGGATCAGGGTAAACGCGAGAAAGAGTTTCAAGATCATTGTTATATCCTTAGAGCCTAAGTCATGTTTTAATGTGTGCAGGCCTTATCATAACGGCCCAGCGTTATTCACCACGTCACTCACAATGCGGATGCGTATCACAGGGATCTCCGTTATGGTCTTTAGTTGAATAAAATGGTTAAGGCGTACACCCCATCCTCCATGCGTGATTTGACTTCCATACCGAATTTGTTGAAAACTTTCATCATTTCCCGATTGGAAGAAAGAACGTCAGCGGTAAATCCTTTCAGTCCCTGAGTCTTGGCAAGTTCAATCAGTCTTTTATAAAGATACGAGGCAATGCCCAGATTCTGGAATTCTTCATCAACGACAAAGGCAATGTCTGCAAAGGTTTTTTCTTTGTTCATCACAAAACGAGCCTCAGCAATGATGCGTCCTTGTCCCACATCTCCCACAAGGCCCACAATGGAGGTCGTGTTACTGTAATCAATATTGACATAGCTTTGCATTTTGGAATGGGGCATGGAGGTGACAGGTGTAAAATACCGGTAATAAACGGCTGTATCCGAGAAACGGTAGAAAAGCCGACGCATGCCTTCCTCATCAGAGGGTTTTATGGAACGAAACCTGACCAGGGTGTTGTTTTTAAATGTTTCTTTGGTGGATATGTCTTCGGGGTAAAGATGGCCCACACTTTCAAGAAATATCTGATCCTGATAAAGCAGATTTTGTTCCTTGGCTAGCCGAATCAATTCGGCACGGTCTTCGGGATGGGCAATTTCAATCAATGCCTGGGCCCGCTCACGAATGGTTCGGCCTTTCAAGCTTGCAGCACCGTATTCGGTCACCACAAGGTCAACGGATTCTTTAACATTTAATTTATTGTGGTACATATCCACAGAAAGCTTAATATTGGATTCCCCTTTAAGGTTCCGGCTGGACAGGGCAAAGATGGAGCGGCCTCCACGGGATATTTCCGCACCGTTGAAAAAATCAATGACCTCCACGGGGCCAGTGGCTACGTTTCCTTTACCCACATGTAAGGCCACATTTCCATAAAGATCTACTTTTCTGGTATGGATAATAGCCACAAACATGGGATTCCTTCCAATCTGGATGGGGCTGAATACTTCATTAATGGATTGAAATTCAATCAGTGGATTAAAATCCAACCATTTCAAAAGTTCGGGGGTACCCAGAGCGTAAGATACGACAGATTTTCCTTTGAAAATACGTTTTTTCCTGTTTGTTACAGCACCGCTTTTAATCAAGTCCATGAGGGCATCCGTTATAAAGGGAGAGTGGATTCCCAAATCCTTTTTGCTTGACAATGTTTTGCTCAAGGCTTCGAACAAGGGGCCTATGGAATAGACGATACAGCTACCATCTTCAATCACGGATGCCACTTTCTGTGCAATGATATCAAACACAGGATCTGCGGGCCATCGTCCAAAGTAGATGGGTTTTTCTGTGGATTGAACAAAATAATCAAAATCGCTGACAGGCACGTAGGTATCGCCGAAGGTCTGGGGGATATAGGGATTAATCTCCCCAATGATAATGCTTGCTTTTTCCATGACCTGCCGGGCCACATCCGCAGCAACTCCCAGACTGCAATATCCGGCATCATTGGGCGGGGTGACTTGAAGGAAGGCGGCATCGATGGGGATCAGGCCGGATTCGATCAAATTGGGGATTTCCGAATAACGGCTGGGTATGTAATCCACACGGCCCGAGCTGATTGCCTCATCGGCTGTCCAACCTGAGAAAAATGTTTTTAATCGGAATTTTTGAGACGAAAGTTCCTTCAGGGAGATGGCATCACCAAAGCTGATAATCTGAATCAATTCAAGATCCTGGAGGTTTGGCTCATGGGAATCCATCAGATGTTTGACCAAGGTCCGAGGTTCGGCAACACCAGTCCCAATAAATATACTCATCCCCGGTTCGATGCATTCAATCGCTTCGGCAGGGTCTACAACCATATCTTCAAATTTGGCAGGATTTTTTCGGCTCATGGCTCATCCTTTTTTTTAGTCACAATCAGATTGCCTGGGAACTAAAATAATTGAAACGTTACCCAGTAAAGCGATACAAACAATAAATATATACACGATAATGTTAAAAACAAATTAAAAAAAGCATCGTCAATTAAAAAACAATGCTTTTGGGGTAAAATCAGGGGGGTTTTAGAACAACACGTTGTTTGATCAATGGCGTACAGGTGAGATGGATGGATGGTATTATATGCTGTTTTCGGCTAAGGAATCCAGTCTTGTTTCTACAATGGCCCGGAGGCGCCGAGACTGGTCCATCATCTCGGAGTGGTAATTCAGGACCCACCAGATCTTATTAAGGGCTTCGGGATCGGTGTGGTTGGTTTTTATATCCAGTTCAAGTTCATCCAGGCTCCTGAATTTCTTATTAATTTCTCTGTAAAGATCATTACAGCCTGTTTTTGTATAGGGTCTCAAATTAAGTAGTTGAACAGTTTGTTTTCTGATCATTTTTACTCCTCATATTATAATGTGTTAATAAAAACAATCAAAAGGGGGCATACAACCACTGTACGTCCTGGGACAAGGTAAATCCCGCGAAGTAAGAGAATAAAAGAACCCTGCCATTGAAAGACAATATCATGTAACTACCTGAAAAATTATAGTTATTGCATAAATAATCTTAATTATATATTGATTATAGGAAGGAAGGGAACGCCTTGTCCATGAAGTATACGCTTCATTTTCCTATGTATTTCCCCTCAACGAACGGGAGAATCTCCTATAAAATGTTTTTATAAACGGGCAACTCGCTATAATTATTTGTATATGAAAAATAACGGCTGAATATTTTACCCTGAAAAAAATAACAATCATTTAGATAAGGTCAGGGTGTTTTGGCCACACGAAAACCAAGATACTCACTTCTGTCTCCCGGAAGATTTTCATTTCTGTCTGCTGACCGTGAACTTCGGGCAGGATAAAACCAGTTACCACCACGGGCCACTCTGAATTTGCCTGAATAGGGACCTCGCGGGTCAGTGACATCATGATCGGGGTAGGGGCCGCGCCAGTCACTGCACCATTCAGACACATTCCCATGCATATCAAACAAGCCCCATGCATTTGGTTTTAACTGAGCAACAGGATGGGGGCTGTCTTCGGAATTGTTCTTAAACCATGCAAAGTCTCCCAGTTTGTCCGTATCATTTCCATAAGCACCCGTAAGTGGGGATCCTGCCCTGCAGGCAAATTCCCATTCGGCCTCTGTGGGAAGACGGTATGCCTTGGTCCCTTCCCGTTTATTTAACCGGTCGATAAATTCCATGACATCACCCCAGAACACATTTTCAACAGGGCAGTCAGAACCACATCGTGAAAATATCGATGGGTTATCGCCCATGACATCCCTCCATTGGTCCTGTGTCACTTCAGTGGTTTGGAGATAGAATCCTTGAGTGAGTTTGACTTTATGCTGGACTTCACTGGCCCATCTGCCGACTTCATCTCGAGGACTCCCCATTATATATGTTCTGGGGGAAATAAAGATGAAATTCATATCTGCTACAGGTCCTTTGATCACATCCTTAAGAGCGACCATTAGCTCAGCAGCTGGAAGGGCCTCGTTTTTCATGACGTAAAATTGGGTGATTTCTTCAAAGGGTTGTGGCTGATCAAAAACATAATCATGGCTTTCTCCAGTGCGTGTATTGAAGGCTCTGATGGTCGTAAAACGAGGGGTGATGGTAGTGCCTTTGCACTCGAACTGAGAAAGTTTTTCTGCCTTAAGATAGGCTTTGTTTTTCCAGAATTCTCTGGCCGTATCTCTGTCTGTATAATCCCAGTATTTTTGAATACGATTATCCCCCCAAAGAAAATGAATTGGGAATCTGTATTTATCAGATTCCGGTTCGAAAAGAATTATCTGAACATCGTCGTCTTTGAGAATAAACTTATTATTCTGAATGGATTCAAGTTCATGGATAACTTTTTCGGTCGCCTTGATTTTTCCCTTGAGCAGATTGACCTCCTCCATGGACATGTAATATCGGAGGTTGAATTCTTGTTTTATTTTTTTGATTTCAGCGGCTTTATTTTTCTCAAATTTTTCAATATTTTTTTTATAATCGCTCATTCGTTTGGAATATTCAAGTTGGGTTTCGAACATGTCCTTGGGTTCAGGCTCATTGGGCATACCCTGCTGGGCACGGTTGATCAGGAGATAATAGTTTTTTTCTATGGTATAGAAATTATCCTTGTAGCTATCTTCCACTTTCTTGTTCAGGTCTTTGAACTCCTGTTTAAGAATTCGAATCCGGTTTATTTTCGTGTTTAAATCTGTATTTTCTGCAAAAAGGCTGTCGGTTGCAAAACATGTTAAGCCCACGACAAAAATAAATAGCAGTATGTTCCGTAGATAAAACGTCATGGTCTGTCATATCCTAAAGACACGTTTGATGGATGAATACCATATAAATATACATGAAAAAAAGGGTTCAGTCAAACAGGAGAGAAATATCCGGAAGCGGAGGATGCGGGGGGGTGATTGAATACAGGAAAGGATATACCAATCAGCATCCTCCACCTTCCGGCCCTTCCAAAGGAAGGGAACTATTCGCTATGGTTTATGCCGGGATATACACTCCCAGGATAGCGTGTAAATATGTGGGTGCCATAAATCAATCACATGAAAACAGGATGAAAACACCATTTTTTAAACAGCGTTTTAGCGTTTAAAATGATGAAAACACCGACTGTTCTTTATTCGTGATTTGCCACAGAACAATATAACTAAATTATCCATGATGCAAGTTTTATTTTTTTATAAGGTTGCTTTTTTGTATTCCCGAACTTTTTGATATAATATCGAACATAGTTCGGGATTGTCAAAGTTGTTTTCAATCATCCTTTCGAAGGCACTTCCAATGACCACGCCATCGGCAACCCGGGCGATGGCCGCCACATCTTCGGCTGTAGAGATTCCAAAGCCGATGCAGACAGGAAGGTCAGTTAAGGATTTTAACCGACCGCACAAGGAGCTTATTTCTCTGGTATCCAAGCCGTCACTTCCCGTCACACCGGTTTTTGATACAAGATAGATGAACCCCGATGCCGTATCTGAGATTGTTTGCATCCTTGCTTCAGAGGTTGTGGGAGCAACAAGACGGATAATGGAAAAACGATCTTTGTCAAAAAAACGTGTGAGCTCCTGGGACTCCTCAGGCGGGAGATCCACAACCAGAACACCATCTGCGCCAGCATCTTGGGCATCACGACAAAATTTTTCAGGCCCGTAATAATGGATGGGATTGTAATAGGAAAACAGAATGATTGGGATCTCCGTTTTTTTTCGAAGTTCCCGGCTCATGTCAAGGACCGTTGACAGCCGAGTCCCGGATTTAAGTGCCCTGGCCGAGGAACGCTGGATCACAGGCCCGTCGGCTGTTGGATCGGAAAAGGGAATGCCCAATTCCAGAATATCAAGACCGCCATCGCACATGGCGCTGATCAGCTTCAATGATTTTTCCGGATCAGGATCTCCGGCACTGACAAAGCCCACCAGGGCTTTCTCTCCTTTATCTTTCAATGTGGCAAAGGTTTTATCGATACGATTCATATGTTACCTCTCCTTAAAGGTCATTCAGCACGGAAAAAACCGTACCCAGATCTTTGTCACCCCGCCCGGACAGGTTAACAAGAATGATTTTGTCTTTATCCATGTTTTTTGCACAGTCCATGGCATGGGCAAGGGCATGGGAGCTTTCCAGGGCAGGGATGATTCCTTCAAAGCGGCACAGGGACTGAAGGGCCATTAAGGCCTGATCATCACGGATGGATTCATAACGTACACGTTTCAGGTCGTTTAAATAAGAATGCTCAGGCCCCACTCCAGGGTAGTCGAGTCCTGCTGAAATGGAATGGGCCTCCATGATCTGGCCATCGTCATTCTGGAGAACATATGACTTTGAACCGTGGAGAACCCCGACGTTACCGTGTCCGATGGTTGCTGCGTGTTTTCCGGTTTCAATGCCTTTCCCCGCAGCTTCAACGCCGGTAATGGCGACGTTGTCATTCAGAAAGGGATAAAAAAGACCCATGGCATTGCTTCCGCCACCCACACAGGCCACCAGAAGATCAGGAAGACGCCCGGCATCCTCCAGAATCTGCTTGCGTGCTTCTTCTCCGATGACTTTCTGGAAATCCCTGACCATGACAGGATAAGGGTGTGGTCCTGCAACCGAGCCGATCACGTAGAATGTGTCTGTAACCGCACCGACCCAGTATCGCATGGCCTCGTTCATGGCATCTTTCAGAGTGCCGGTTCCTGAATCCACAGGAATCACCGTGGCCCCCAGGAGTTTCATTCTCTGGACATTGGGGGCTTGCCTTCGGATGTCTTCCACGCCCATGAACACCTGGCATTCCATGCCGAAAAGTGCTGCCGTTGTGGCGGTTGCAACCCCGTGCTGGCCAGCGCCTGTTTCAGCGATGAGTTTGGATTTTCCCATCCAGCGTGCCAGAAGGGCCTGCCCCAGGGTATTGTTGATTTTATGGGCCCCGGTGTGTGCCAGGTCTTCCCGCTTCAAATAGATGGCAGCGCCCCCTAAGTGTTCGGATAAACGTTTGGCATAATAAAGGGGGGTAGGGCGTCCCACATAATGGGTAAACAGGTCTTTTAATTCCCGAATAAATTCGGGTTTTCCGCAGATGTCCACATAGGCTTTTTCCAGCTCAAGAATGGCGGGCATAAGGGTTTCTCCCACATAACGTCCCCCGTATATACCAAAATGGCCCTTGGAATCGGGCTGGCTTTCTTTGGGTATCATTAAAAAATTCTCCTTGGTGATAGGGTCACGGCAGTTTGCTTTACGGCCGTGATAAATGCTTTAACTTTTAAAAGATCTTTTCTGCCTGGGATTCGTTCAACCCCTGAACTCACATCCACCCCATGGGGCATGGCTGACACAATCGCCTGGGATATATTTTCCGGTGAAAGCCCTCCGGCTATGATGACCGGTTTGTCTGTTTCCAGGGCTTTGACCCTCTCAAAATTCCATGAAAGGGCGTTTCCGCCAGGCAGAATGCCTTTGGCACACTCCACAAGAAAGGCCGTGGGATCATAGGTGTCTGCTTTTTGGATGGTGGGTTCACTTTCCATATAAAGGACCTTGATGACTATGAGGTGTTCCTTGTTAAGCTGTTCAACCAGATCCGGCTGTTCATTGCCATGAAGTTGAACAGCTTTAAGACCGCAACGTTCAACCTTGCCCATGATGGTGTCGAAATTTTCATTGACAAAAACACCCGTGGGAACAACGCCAGGGGGCAGGGCACGGCAGATTTCATGAGCCTTCTCAACAGAGACGTTTCGAGGGCTTTTTTCATAGAACACCATGCCAATGGCGTCAGCACCCTGCTGTGCACAAAAAAGTGCCTCGTCCACCTGGGTCAGGCCGCAGATTTTAATTTGTGGGTGGTTCATGATATGTTTCCCCGCTGATAAGTGTTGACAAAAATCGGGTCGTGTCCTTGGCCCTGACCAGGCTTTCACCGATCAGAAAATGATGGATTCCGGCCCTAAGGTTCTTGTCGATATCGGCCCGGGAGGATATCCCGCTGGCTGCCACTGGAATCTGGTCGGTGCCAAGGGCTGCGCAAAGGGTTGTGGCTGTGCTGATATCGGTTTCAAAGGACGAAAGATTCCGGTTGTTGATGCCGATAAGCGTTGCCCCTGCGTAATTGGCGGATTCAAGATCCTTTTCGTTATGAATCTCAACCAGTGCGTCCATTCCCAGGTCCTGACTCATGAGAAGAAGGTCTTTCATTTTTTCCCGTGTGAGAATCCGGGCAATCAGAAGAACAGCGTCTGCACCAAGGGCGGCGGACTCCAATATCTGATAATCTGAAATCAGAAAATCCTTGCGTAGCATGGGAAGAGAACATGCCATGCGGGCCGCTGTGAAATCTGCAAAACTCCCTTTAAAAAAACGGGCGTCCGTCAGAACAGACAAGCATGCTGCGCCGCCTTTCTCATAGCTTGCCGCCAGATTCGAGGGGTCGAGGTCCAGGGCAATATCCCCTTTGGATGGAGAGGCTCGTTTGATTTCAGCAATGATGTTGACGCCCGTTCCTTTGTTTTTTTTCAGGGATTCAAAAAAAGGGCGTCGTTTTCCATGGGAGTCAGCCTGTTTTTTAAGGTCCTGTTCGCTGATGGTTTTCCGGGCAATCTCGATTTCTTTTTTTTTATGCTCGACAATGATCGATAAAAAGTCTTTGGCCATGTTCTTATCCGTTCTCCTGGGTGTAAGCAACCAGGGCATTTAGTTTTTCAAGTGCCTTTCCTCTGTCAATGGATACGGCTGCTTTTTCAATGCCTTGTTTCAGGTTCTCTGCCTGGCCTGCGGCAACAAGAGCCGCTCCGGAGTTGATCAGAACAACATTGCGTTTGGGGCCTTTTTCCTTCCCTGACAAGATGTTTTGGGTGATGATGACGTTTTCTTTCACATCTCCACCCAAAAGGTCTTTGGGCTCTGCTGTTTCCTGAAAAAACTCCTCGGGATGGATATCGTAGGTTTTAACCATGCCCTGGTTGAGTTCCGACACCCGGGTGGGTGCGCATACGCTGATTTCATCCAGGCCGTCATGGCCATGGACCACAAAGGCCCGTCTGGTACCCAGGGCTTTGAGAGCCTGGGCAAACATCTCTGTCAGTTCCGGAGCATACACACCCAGAAGCTGACAGTTGGCTGCAGCAGGATTGGACAAGGGGCCCAGCATGTTAAAGATACTCCGGATACCGGTTTCCACTCTGGCTTTTGCTGCAAAACGCATGGCCCCATGATATTTGGGGGCAAACAAAAAACCGATTCCCACTTGGGCAATGGCTTCTTCAACCACTTCAGGGTCCACATTCAGATTGACCCCCAGGCCTTCGAGAACGTCAGCACTGCCGCACTTGCTCGACACACTCCGGTTTCCGTGTTTGGCCACGGTCACATCGCAACCTGCCACCACAAAGGCCGTGGTGGTAGAGATATTGAAGGTGTTCATGCCGTCTCCACCTGTGCCACAGGTATCAATGATAGTGGATGCGTTAACATGGATTCTCACCGCATGCTTTCGCATGGCCTGGGCTGCCCCGGCCAGTTCTTCGTAGGTTTCTCCTTTGGTGGCAAGGGCGGCCATAAATGCGGCAATCTGAGTATCCGCAAGGCTGCCTGACAGGATGTCCGAAATCATCTGTCCCATCTGGGCATCTGAGAGATTGATTTTCTTGATGATCTTAGTGAGATTCTCTTTGAACATGATATTTCTCCTTTTTTTAAAGGCATGCCTCCGGCGGCCCTGCCGGGGGCCAAACTTTTGAAAAGTTTGACAAACAGGTTTTATGGAGGGGCATCACTCAGAACCCCTTAAGTTGATATCGCCAAGCTGAGGCTCGTGGCTTTGCAGCCTCGCCTTTAGCTGTTAGTTTGCGGCTTGCTATCGAAGGCATTATAATTCACCACGAGACAGTTTTAGAAAATTTCTCAGAAGCCTTTTCCCCATGGGTGTCATGATGGATTCTGGATGAAACTGTATGCCTTCGACACAAAGGGTTTTATGTCGAATACCCATGATTTCACCATCCTCGGATTCGGCCGTTATTTCAAGGCAGTCCGGAAATTTATCCCGTGACACGGCCAAAGAATGATAACGCATGGCCTGAAAGGGCTTGGCCATTCCATGGAAAAGATTTTTACCGTCCGACTGGATCATGGATGTTTTTCCATGCATAAGTTTTTTGGCTGAAACAATGGCTCCACCAAAAGCCTGGGCAATACTCTGGTGTCCGAGGCAGACACCCAGCACAGGAATTTTCCCGGCAAAATAGCGGATGATATCAAGGGAAATTCCCGCAGAATCAGGTCTTCCCGGTCCAGGAGATATCACGATGCCTTCAGGTTTCAGTGCCGCAATATCAGACAAGGTCATTGCATCATTGCGATAAACCTGGATTTCGGTCCCCAACATCCTTAAATACTGGACCAGATTATAGGTGAAGGAGTCGTAATTGTCGATCATGACCAGCATTTTTCTTATTCCTTTTTATTAAGGGTTTCATTCTGGAGCAGGGCCAATGCTTTTTCAATGGATTTGGCTTTATTGATCGTTTCCTGCCGCTCTGTTTCAGGGACCGAGTCTGCAACGATACCTGCACCGGCACGAACGGTCAGTTTCCCATGTTCAATGCAGGCCGTTCGAATGGTGATGGCCAGATCCATATTGCCATTAAATGAAAAATAACCCACAGCGCCTCCATAGGTTCCCCGGGGCTCTTTTTCCAGTTCGGAAATGATTTCCATGGCCCTGATTTTGGGTGCACCTGATAGGGTGCCTGCCGGAAACGTGGCTTTTAAGAGATCAAAGGCATCGGTATCCGGGCGAATATGGCAGTTGACATTGGATACCAGATGCATCACATGGGAATACCGTTCCACAATCATCAAATCCGTGACCTGCACCGTGCCTGTTTCAGCCACACGGCCCAGGTCGTTTCGCCCCAGGTCAACCAGCATCAGGTGTTCGGCCTTTTCTTTCTCATCATTTAACAGTTCATCTGCCATGGATCGGTCTTCCTGCTCATTTTTCCCCCTGGGACGGGTTCCTGCAATGGGACGGACACTGGCCAGCCCGTTCTCCAGCCGGACCATGACCTCGGGTGATGATCCCACCAGGGCGGTTTCATCCAGATGCATGAAATACATATACGGTGACGGATTGATAAAACGCTGGGCCCGGTAAAGTTCAACCAGATCTGCTGGAGCATCACAGACAAAGGGCTGGGACAAAACCGTCTGGATCACATCGCCGGCATGGATATATTCTTTAATTTTTATGACGCCGTTCCGGTAATGCTCATCCTCGTAGACAGGTTCGGGCTTGAACACGCATCCAGGGGGGTTGGGACTGGCCACTGGAACATGTTTGCCTGTTTTTTCGATCATCCGGGTGATTCGCTTGATTGCAGAGTCATAAATCGATGCAGCGTTTTTGGGGTCATCACAAAAACAAAGCACAACCCCGGTCATGGTATTGTTCACATTATCGAAGATAATCAATTCCTCGGGGATCATAAAATGTGCCAGGGGCTTGTCCTTGGGCAGCCTGTTGGGAATTTTTTCAAAAAAAGACACCATTTCATAGGTGATGTAGCCGGTCATGCCCCCCCAGAAGCGAGGCAGATCCGTCATGTCCACAGGTGTAAACCGTGCCATGAAATTCTTTAAAACCAACAGGGGGTCACCCTGGTGATCTATTTTTTCGCAGGAGCCATTGTCTGTAATTTCCACATAATCCCTGAATACCCGGATTTGTGTCCGTGCCGAGGTACCTAAAAAGCTATACCGTCCCCAGCGTTCTCCGCCTTCCACGCTTTCAAGGAGAAACAAGGGGCCCTTACCGGTGTAGAATTTCTTCAACAGCGATACGGGGGTTTCCGTATCTGCAAGGATTTCAATGCAGAGAGGAAGCACATTGTGCTTTTCAGCCAGTGCACAGAAGGTTTTTTTATCCGGATAGTTTTTTCTAAGAATCATGGATGTCATCCTTTTTTTACTCATCCTAATTATTCAAGCCAAAAAAAAAGATCGTTAGAGCAGGCCTGCCCACGATCCTTTTTGTTTGTTGCCAGATTGTATGTCCATCTATGGCGTTAAAAGGGTGTCAGCATGCCGCATATATCTGCGTTGCCAACACCATCGCCAGTTGTTGTCCTTATATAATACCATTGTTGTCATCATTATCTCCATTGGTACAACGTTATATAGAGTCTTACGGGTCATGTCAACGATTTTGTTTCTATGTATAGAAACAAAATCGTTGGGCAGGGGATGATAACCTATATAGACATGACTATGGCTGTTGGGATAATGGAAATCGCAATCGAAATGAATTTGAGCAAATCGATTTTAATCCCGAAGGGACTAAATCATGAACTGAACGCTCATTCTTCGCGCCAGAGATCCTTGGGTCAAATAAAGGGGTAGGGAAAAGGATGAATCCTATAAGCGTGAAACCGGCATCGGACGATCTGCCTCTGACAAAATCCTGTCCATGGGAATAAAACAGGAAAACACCAGAGCCAGTCAGTCCGATGCGTTAAAGGATATTTTCTATGTGTTATAAAATGAGTTGGCTATAATGGAATATGCAGTCTTTCCGTATTATAGGTGCTTAATACTTTTTTAATTCGTTTGATTTGTTTGACGAAATCATTCTTCTTAATGTTTTTTTTCAGAGTCCTGCTTGTTTTCTTGCCAAACATGTTAATTAAAAGCTGGATATCATAGGCTCTGGTGTTAATGGCTAAACTGTACATGGCTACTCCTTTATCTATGGATAATTCAAAAAAACCCTACTGAATCAACAGATGAAAACAGTAGATTAAAACTTCAAGTGTGAAGTTTTAAATTGTGGCCATTCAAACATGCAATACATACCATTCTGATATCCAGGCATTGAAGCCAGGTGTTTATAAACACCAATTCTGGGAACGGAAAATGCTATTGTATCATCTAAATGCACACAAACTGATTATAAAGACCAGATAGATCCGTCAGATAAAACGACAAAGGGAGATAAACACGGAAGATTAATTTTCACAATCCGACGTAATTACTATATTAGACAATCGGCAACAATGCAAGATATCTTTAATTTAATCCTGATAAATTCAAATATTATTATCATAATATATTGATATAATTTATTTTCACAGCAATAAACATTGTTTTTTTAAAAAAAATATGTTCTTTGATATGTCATAATAAATGACTTATTTTTTGAGCTATTTAATGAAATAGATCGCCAAGGCATTGACTTGCCCATGGTTCTTGATTAAACTCGTCGAAATAGCGATTTTTTACTGATTAAAACCGTTTAAGTCTTTGGGTAATAACACAATCTATCACAAACCAAGTGAACCCGGTTCCGGAGAATATTCATGCAGATCCTTACCAAATCCCAGAAAGCCAGAAACTCTGTTCGGACCATTAAAACCACCATTGATGCTCTTGCCTTAAGGGGTTATTACAAGCCCACAGGCAAATCCGGCCAGACTCTGGCCGAGGCCCTGCGTCTTCTTAGCCCTGAGATTTACGGGACCATGAATGACCAAAGGATTATTGAAATCAAGGGCCTGGAATACGTGGTCGAACGGCTGCCCTGGGGCATAGAAAAGTGTAATCGGATCATTCTTACGGCCAGGGAGGAATTTGAAAACACATCCTTTGAACTGATCATTCCCCCCAAACGAAGGCGGGCCTGCTATCTGATCAGTGAAAAGGAGATCTGCTTTGTGATCACACGGGGCTTCAGTGAGATTTATGACATGCTGACCCACATCACATTCATGAACAATGAAGCAGAAAAAATCTTTCATCAGATGAAAGATAGAAATGGCGAAATCACACATGAATGGAAGCGACTGGAAGAGATTATCCTGAGACGGACGCCTTTATCCGGAGAAGCCTTGGACAAGGCGTTATGGAATCTGAGTATTATCCTCGGACGAACCATGCATGAAACCAAGGAAAGTTATGATTATCTGGAAAAATATGCCAGGGACCAGAATAAACACGTTTTGTTGAACATCATATACGGTCTGGGTAAACGGGTTGAAGAGGAAAAAGCAGACAAGGATAATGAACTGATGATTACCTTCACCCCCTCGCTTCAGGATATCCTTGGGAACCAGAGCTACAGCCGCAGATGGGCTGACGATATCAAACGAAAGCTCAGTGCCCTGGGATTTCATAATCGGCCTGTCCATATTATCAGTGCCAATCTCCACAGTGTGGTGAATCTGATTTACGGTTATGGGGCACTGTGTGAACTTTCCAAGGATAAAACCTGCATGAATGTGTACGACTTTATTTCAAAAATGAAAAGTGAACATGAAAAAATAAAGGCCTATGCCGATGCTCACGGACTCTATGAAGTCGTGGACAGATCCGGCACCCATATTGACTGCCAGATTATTGATACAGCCCAGCTCAAGGGCATCACATTCCATCCGGATCTGCATATAAATACGGAATATTCTGATGATGATGCTCCGGTCCTGTTTGTCATGGATTATGCATTCGGAACCCAGGCCTTTGAAGCCATGGATGAATTACTGGATCCTTATAAAGATAAGGAGTCCACCCATCGATTTGATTTCAGATCCATATCCGTTATGGGCAAGGCAGGTATTTTGATCGGCAAAAAAGGGGATATCATGCTGGCCAACTCCCATGTGTTTGAAGGGACTTCCGACAATTATATGTTTGAAAATGATATCAGTCGGGACGATTTCCCATCGGACACTCCGGTCTATACCGGCCCCATGGTCACGGTGGTGGGGACATCACTCCAGAACAGGGATCTTTTAAAACGATTCCAGGCTTCGAGCTGGAAAGCCATTGGACTTGAAATGGAAGGAGGGCATTACCAGAAAGCCATCACGGCTTCCATCATCCGGGGTCACATTTCCAGGAATGTTAAAATCAGGTATGCCTATTACGCCTCTGACAACCCCCTTCTGAGCGGGCAGACCCTTGCCTCGGGAAGCATGGGCGCTGAAGGCATCAAACCCACATATATGATCACCAAAGTGATTGTGGAAAAGATCATGGCGTGAGCAGCCTGGCTCGCCGGAGGCAATTTCTTGTTTTTCGTGCGGGGTATATATAAATTTTGTTTTGTGTATGATAATATTATAAATATAAATCATTGTATGAAATTGCACATTCAAAAAAGGCAATTTAACGGGTGACGGATCATGTGACGGCCTTACCACTCGATCTTTTTTTAGAAAAATATATTTAATAATTCATATTGTTAGATTAAATTGACTCATGTATTCACTTAGGTTTTTGAACCTGTCTTCATCCAGCTGGGGACAATCATCAGGGCCTTTGGCGCCTTCGGCGATTTGGGTTGCAAAGACCATGCAGGTAGGGGCTCCACATTGACGGCATTGGGTTTTGTTGGGCAGGCGCTTGAGAATCTCAATTATTTTGGGCCGGGGCATACGTTCAAAGCGGGGTTCAATGGTGTCTCGTTTTTCCCAGGCCTCATTAATCTCCCGTTTCAGCCACTCCACGATTTTTTTTGCTTCATCCTCATCTTTTAACGCATTGACGGCGATTTTGTCCCCATGAACCGTGATCAGTTTGCCCTGGGCTTTGAACGTCACCGAAGGAGGGTCTTTTATATATTCGAACCCCCCGAGAACTGAATTGAGAAAGGGAAGGGCGCAACTGACATCCTGACCCAAATGGGCATGGCAATGAACACCCATGGCTCCGGGCTGGCACTTTGAATTGAAAATTTCCAGACGGTAATCATTGAGAAGCATGGTTTCACCTCTTTCGTGTTTTTAAGGTTATTAACCCACAAACGGATTCATGATAAAATACCCACCCAATAAAGCGATCACGACTCCGGCACCCTTACGGAACCAGTGACCGGCCCCTTGCCAGGCACTGTTTTCCATCAGCCTGCGAACGGCGGCGGTAGAACTGCCGGCGATAACAATGGGCAGGCAATGACCCAGAGCAAACAATAGGATCAGGATAATTCCCGTGATCAGTTTTTCCTGAACCGTAATGATCGCTAAAATGGGTGCAATGAACCCAAAGGTACAGGAACCGGAAAGAATGCCATAGGAAAGACCCAGAATAAAGGCACCGGGTAAGCCTTTGATTCTCAGTTTGTACAACAGGCTTCCGTTCATGGAGCAGGATTCAACCCCAAGCATCCCAAGGGCGATCCAGATGAGGATTACACCGATGAGGACCTGCCAGTAATTCCCCACATCACCCACCATTCGGCCCAGCCATGCGCAAAGGATACCCACAAGGGCAATGGTGATAAACAGACCTGTGGTAAATAAAAGGGCATAAATGCCTGCCTGTCTTGGGTGGACGAGCTTTTCCTGCCCGCCCACATAGGCAATGATCAGAGGGATGGATGCCAAGTGACAGGGACTGAACAGGACACTGATCATGCCCCATACAAAACATCCAACACCGGCAATGGCAGATCCTGTGGAGATCCACTGATTTACCGAAATAAAAAAAGAATCCAGTGTCATGGCTATCCTTCTTGTTTTTCTTTGGGCTCTTGAACCCCCATCTGTGTCAGTTGTTTTTTTATGGATTCCTCATCGAAAAATCCCGTATGCCGGAAGACTTCCTTTCCCTGTTTATCAAAGAAAATCTGGGTGGGTATGCCGTTAATGCCAAAACGCTTTGCCTGGTCATTGTTTTCCCAGACATCAATGAAAACAATGGCAGCACTCCCTTGGTAGGCTTTTTCAAGTTTGACCATAATGGGTGCCATCATTTTGCATGGAATGCATTTTTTTGCCCCCAGGTCGACCATGGTCACGACCCCTGTCTCAGGAATTTTGCTAAAATCCTTTGTTAATTCTTCGCCAAAGGAAAGTGAGGTTCCAAGAACCACGACCATCAGACCTGCAATGACAAAGCGCATTGTTTTTATCATCGGTTCAACCATGATTTGACCTCATCTTTTTTAGGAATTTTACCCACACTTTTAACCTCTCCGTCAATGACCACCGAAGGGGTCCCGAAAACCCCATACCCTGCAATCTTCATTAGATCGGTAACCTTTTCAACCCTTGCATCCGTCCCTGTTTCTTTCAGGACCTCATTGATGACCTTGGCTGTTTGTTCACATTTTGGGCAACCTGGGCCCAGCACCTTAATATCCATGTCTTTCTCCTTTAATCATTTATTTTTTATTATCATTTGCCAATGCCAGCCAGTCCATGATCTTCTGTCTGGGTGGAATGTTTCCCACGGCTTTTACGGTTCCGTTGATCACCAGGGCAGGGGAGCCCATGACACCGTATTGGGCAATTTCATTGATATCCCTCACATGCTCGATATCGGCGATGATGTTCATTTCAGATGCAATTTTGATCACGTCATGTTCCAGTTGATCACATCGAGGACAGCCCTGGCCCAACACTTTTATTTCAAGGACATCACGCGTTTTTTCTTCCTGGACTGGCTTTCCGATAAAGGCCATGAACTCCCGGAAAAATGCCGTTTCATAATTTTCTTTGACATTGGGGCTGATGTAGTTTTTTTTACCCAGCTTATCCATCAGTGTTTTTTTAATGTCATCATCACACATGGTTTCCCAGGACCCGGAAAGTTCCTGAAACACATGTTTCAAGCCAATGATTCCGATTCGATTCTGGCCCACCTTGATTTGACATATATCGTTTTCACCCATAGACTACTCCATTTATCCCACAATCACGCCATAAACCATCCCTGCAATCGTCGACATCACCACAATGATCAGGCAGAACACAAAGGTTTTTTTTGCCCCCATCACACTGGCAATGACAAGCATGTTCGGCAATGACAGGGCCGGGCCTGCAAGAAGCAGGGCCAAAGCCGGGCCCTGGCCCATGCCTGCTCCGATCAGTCCTTGAAGAATTGGCACTTCGGTCAGTGTGGCAAAGTACATCAATGCCCCGGCAACCGATGCAAATAAATTCGCCCAAATGGAGTTACCTCCTAAAAGAGACTGGACATAATGATCAGGAATCAGGGCTGGATGGCCTGGCCGACCAAGCAAAAATCCGGCCGCCAGAACGCCGATAACCAGAAGGGGGAAAATCTGCTTCATAAATCCCCAGGTGGAGTCAACCCAGTTCCGGGTCTCTTCAATTGTAAACCAGGCTTTGAGCATCACCAACAGAGCGACTAAAAGACCGGCCGTGATATACCATTTCATGGAATAAATCAGGGGCCAGAGTCCCTGTGAGCCCATGGCGGGTTTTGCAAAGGCTGCAAAGATCAGGATCAGGACCATGGTCATCACAAAAACAGTGTCCTGGAACAGGGTCCGGCCCACATCCTCACTGTCCGGCACATAAATCTTGCCTGTGGTTCTTGCCGCATCATCTTTCCGGAAGATAAATGCCATCAAAAGCCCTGTGATCACTGAAAACACAATGGCTCCCACAGCCCGGGCCAGACCCAGTTTCCATCCGAGAATTTTTGCAGTCAAGGAAATGGCAAGCACATTGATGGCAGGGCCTGAATATAAAAAGGCTGTGGCTGGTCCGATCCCTGCTCCCCGGGTGTAGATCCCTGCAAAAAGAGGTAACACCGTGCATGAACATACGGCAAGAATAGTGCCGGATATGGATGCCACGGTATAGGATAGGAGTTTGCTTGCCTTTGCACCAAAGTATTTTAAAACCGAGGCCTGGGACACGAAAACAGAAATGGCCCCTGCAATGAAAAATGCCGGGATCAGGCAGGTCAGAACATGTTCCCGTGCATATTCACGGAGCATCATAAACGCTTCCAGGCCTGAGCTTCGTATCAAAGGAGCATCCCAAGGAATAAAATAACATCCCAGAAAAATAATGACCAGCCACATGAGTTTGTATCGTTCTTTCATTTTTAAATTCCTGCTATTTTCCTTTGGTTATAATCATTCGGTCAGCCAGCTTGGCCCGGTCAATAAGGGTTTTGACATCAGACTCGTTTTCAAGCCAGCTTGCCAGTTTTTTGATCATGTCTTCGGCATAGGGATTGTCACAGGTTTTCGGTATAAAATAATTCACCCAGAGACCGTCTTTCCGAGAATCAACCAGTTCTGCTTCTTCAAGGATTTTCAAATGCTTGGAAATCGAAGACTGGGCAAGTTCCAACGTAAACTGCAGCTCGCAGACACACATGGTTTTATATTGCAGCATCTTTAGAATTTTCAGACGGTTGGGGTCTGAAAGTGCCTTCATGACTTTAACGAGTTTTTTCATAGAACCTCCATATCGTTAAATTGGAATATAGTGATTTGCTGAATGGGTGTCAAGTTTTTTGTTGGGGAGATGGGTGGACTTGGTGGACATCTATGAATCATCAGGCTAAAGGGCTGGCTTTGCTATGGATCCATAAGGCACCACACGGGTTATTCGTACCATAGACTCATAAATATCAAATTGTTCGTTTCAGAAAAAACCCTTTATCGACCTTAATGGGCTAAATTCAAATAAGTCCATGGCTTAGACCTATTTTCCATATAAAACCCGCAAGTGCTGAGCCAAAAATAACGTAAATCATGCCCCATTTAAATCGGATAAGCCCGACAAAAAAGATCAGAGCCGCACAAATCGCATAAACATCTATCCCACCGGTATGCGGCATGACCACATGGTATGTGAAGATAACGCAGAGGTTGAGAATCACGCCAACCACAGCGGCAGTAATACCAGAAAGGGTTGCCCCTATTGATTTGTTGTTTCGGAGTTTCTCAATATAAGGTGCCCCAACAAAAACCCACATAAAGCAGGGAACGAATGTCACCCATGTGGTCAAAAGCCCGCCGGTAAGTCCGGCCAGAAACGGGCTCATGCCCTTTGCATGGGTGTACGCCGCAAAAAAGCCAACGAACTGGGTCACCATAATCAGGGGTCCAGGGGTGGTTTCAGCAAGCCCAAGTCCGTCTATCATTTGTTCGGGGAGCATCCATCCGTAATGACTGACGGCCTGCTGGCTGATATAGGCAAGAACGGAATAAGCACCTCCGAAGGTCACCATGGCAGCTTTGCTGAACAGGATTCCAATGTCCATGAATATATCGTTCCACCCCCGGAAAAGACCAAGAAGAACCATGGGCATAAACCACAAGGGAACACAGATGGCAATGACGTTGAGGGAATGTTTCCATGTGGCCTGGTTTTTTCGTGGTTTGACCAGACCGTCTTTCATATGATCTTGAGATGCCGTGACCCCTTTTTTTGAATTCACGATGAATTTTGAAGGGAGCAGACGAGCCCCAACAAAACCTGATAGTCCTGCGATCAGGATAATCAGAGGGAATGGCATCCCGGCAAAATAGATACCGATAAACGACAGAATCGCAATAAGAATATGAACATCGCTTTTCAATGATTTCTTTCCCATCCTGATGACGGCTTCGGCCACAATCGCTGCAACGGCGGGTTTCAGCCCATAGAACAAGGCGTCAACAGCCGGTATATGTCCAAAGGCGACGTAAACATAAGACAGAGCGAGAAGAATCAGAACTGCGGGCAGCACAAAGAAAACACCGGCAATAATCCCTCCGAGATGACCGTGCAGCAGCCATCCGATGTAAACGGTCAGCTGCTGTGCTTCGGGGCCGGGGAGCAGCATGCAGTAATTCAATGCCTGCAGAAAGTGATCGTCATCGATCCATTTTTTGTCTTCAACCAGGTCCTTGTGCATAATGGCGATTTGACCGGCAGGTCCGCCGAAACTTATGAACCCCAGTTTCAGCCAGTATCGGAATGCTTCAAAAAATGTGGGTATATTCAACATGGCAAATCTCCTTATTGGTTATCCCTGAAGCGAATGAATAAAATCAAAGATATATTTGGAAGCTGTGAAAAAAATAATACCTGCAAGCAGCCATTTGATGGCTTTGGCCGGGATGAATTTCTGGCAACGGGCTCCCAGATACATGCCCGCCATGCCGCCAAGTCCGAATAATAGACCCAGGCTCCAGTCCGGGGCAACGGACATTCCCGGATAATAGGGGGCCAGAACCTGATAAAAAGCCACTCCGGCAACCGATGTGACAAAGGTTCCCATAAGGGCTGCACCGGCCACGGTATAGACAGGAAGTCCAAAAACACTGACAAAAAAAGGCGCGATGATTGAACCGCCGCCGATTCCATAGACACCACCCACGATGCCCACAATAAAGCTTAAGGCAAAGATACCCATAAAGGATACATCAAAGCGTTCTCCGTAAAAGGTGTAAGACAGACGTTTGAGGGAAACGTGGACTTCCGTGACAGCTGGAAGAGATATGACATAGGCCTGGTGCGACGAGGCTTTACCATGATAATGTCTTACCAACTCCTGAAATCGCTCTTCACTGTTGTTTTTCGTGTTTTTTTTCACAAGCTCACGCATCATCTTAAGGCCGATGTAGAGCAGGACACAGGCGGCAAAAACCTTGAAATGCCTGGCATCGGGGAGATAGGCCACCCGGATCACGGCCCCCAGAAAGACACCCGGCAAGGTCCCTATGACCACAAGTAAGGTCAGAGGCCATACCATACGGCCTTCTTTCCAGTATCGGTAGACACCGCTGGGTATGGCTACAATATTAAACACCTGATTGGTTGCACTGACAGACGGGTTGGTGTAGCCAAGAAAAGACATCTGGAAGGGCAATAACAAAAATGCACCGGATACGCCACCCATGGAGGTAAAAAAAGAAATGACCAATGCGACCAGTGGAGGGATCCAAAAGGCCACCTCGATGTTTGCGGTATGGAAATACATGGTATTCTCCTTGAACGGGTATGGCAAATGACACGAAACAATATACATTCGTGTCAATATAATCCTGAAATTTGTATGATGTCAAGATGATTATCTTTCCTTGATTCAAACTCAGGTTGTGTGTAAAAAAGGAGTGTGCCTCCAGTCATAAAAAACTATTTTCAGGGAAAAATCAGATGGCCAAAGAAAAAAAAAGAAACGCATTACAAATCTATCCCGCACCGGCCCTTCCCAAAAAAATCAATCAAGGGACCATGGTTCTCACCCCGGAGGATGACGTGTGTCTGGATTCTGTTCAACTGGGCGACCTGGAGCAGTCGTTCCGAACATGGGCACGGGATTCGAATCGTAAGGATGTTCAGAATGCCCGCAAGCGCATTCTGATGGTGTTTCTCCTGATTCGGTATACAGGAGCAAAATTAAATGAGGTCTTGGGCTTAAAACCCTTTGCGGATATTAATTTTTCAAAACATGAGCTTGTCTTTCCAACCCCTCCGATTTCTTCAGGCTCTCGAATCGTTCCCATTCCGGAAGATGTATCCCGGGAAATTGAAGCGGCACTATCTAAACCGGACTTCCGGGATTCCCTGAAACAGGGCTTCAATGTGGATCCGGCCTTTGTCCGTAGGAAATTCTATGAACGTGCCCTTGACTGCGGATTCTCCAAACACCTGGGAGGGCCGGAAATGATCCGTAAAGCAAGGGCAGTGGAACTATTAAAAGGGAACATGCCTTTGCCTGCGGTACAAAGTCTTCTGGGCCATGCCCGTCCCAATCAAACCTCTTCCTATGTCAGCTTTTCAAAAGATGAAATCAACCAAGCGACGCGGCTTTTCATGGAACGGGAATCGTCCCGGAAAACCAGTGCGCGAAATGCTTTTTTTTGTAAAATAAGCCACATCCTTATGGGAGATATCCAGACCCGTGTGGATATGGTGACCATGGAAGGGCACCATGTCACCACGGTGATCACAACAGACAGTCTCAAAGCCCTTGGCCTGGCCAAGGGTTCATTGATCACTGCCGAGGTCAAGGCCCCTTGGATTGACTTGTACAAAGGTAAAACCGAACCCTTGAGTAGTGCGGAAAATCGTTTTCAAGGGGTGATCACGGATATTAAAAAAGGGACGGTTAATTCAGAGTACGTGATCCAGGTTTCATCCAAGACCGCCTTATGCTCCATTGTTTCCTCCGATGTGGAAAATCGCCTTTCCTTAAGAACAGGGGACAGGGTCTGGGCTCTGTTCAACTGTTTTGCTGTGGTGCTTCACAGGGATTGATTAATTACAGATGATTATAATCCCCGCAATGCCGGTGCGATGGGTGTATTGGCCGCTCGAATCGCGGGGAATAGTCCCCCGAAAAATCCCAGAACCAGAGAAAACGTCACCCCTTTAACCAAGATGTCCGGTGTGATGGCAAAGTCAAAACTCATGTGGGAAAATGTCTGCCAGTTGATGGTGTATGCCGTATACCCGTTAATTGGCAGGATAAGGGCATCGGTGGTTTGACAGGGAGGAAAAGAATCAAGGCTTCGTTCTCATGAGACAGCAGGTCGGATCAGAGGAAGAAGCCTTCATTACATAATTGTCGGGGTTGGGGTGGTCAATAAAATTTGAACCATGATCGTGTTCTGTTACAAAAACTCACCAGCATCAACATCACGGGCACCTCGATCAGGACACCCACCACCGTTGCCAATGCTGCACCGGAAGACAATCCAAACAGCATGACCGATGTTGCGATGGCCACTTCGAAATGGTTGGAGGCTCCGATCATGGCAGCAGGGGCTGCATCCTCGTAGTTTAGTTTCAAGACTTTTGCAGCACCGTATCCCAGGGCGAAGATCAAAAGGGTTTGGATGAACAGGGGAATGGAGATCCATAAAATGGTTAATGGATTTTCAAGAATCATTTGACCTTTGAAACTAAATAAAAGAATCAGGGTCACCAGCAGTGCACAGATGGTCACCGGGGTCAAAACATGGAGGAATTTTTCCTTGAACCATGTTTCACCTTTGGCCGCAATGATCCATACCCTTGAAAAATATCCCGCCACAAGGGGGAGGGCCACATAAATGGAAACAGACAAAAGGAGTGCCTGCCAAGGGACGGGAAGTTTGCCTATTCCAAGCAGATAACCGCCTAAAATACCGTAAAGGAACAGCATGGTCAGTGAGTTGATGGCCACCATGACCAGAGTCAGACCGTCGTTTCCCCGTGCCAGATATCCCCAGACCAGAACCATGGCCGTGCAGGGGGCAATACCCAGCAGAATGCATCCTGCAAAATAACTTCTCCATAAGGGGATCTGAAGCATTTTTATGCCATCCTGCAAAACAACAAGTCCGGCACCATGGGTGGCTCCTATGGGGAGATCAAGGCCGAATGGCATTTTGACCAGATCCACAGCATCGGGACCAATCAGGCCTTTGAACAGAATACCCAGAAACACCAGGGAAATGCCGTACATGGTAAATGGCTTGACGCACCAGTTGATAAACAAGGTCAAAAAAACGGGTTTTCCACTTTTACCTGCCTGAATCACGGACTTGAAATCAATTTTAACCATGATGGGGTACATCATGAAAAACAGGCAGATGGCAATGGGAATGGACACCACGGGTGCGCCGTTGACAGTCAGTGACATCTTGTCCAGAGTCCCTGCCAGATCCGGTGCGATCTTCCCCAGACAAATACCGCCCAGAATACACAATCCCACCCAGAGGGTTAGATAACGTTCAAACACGCTTGTCATTTTGCGCTCTTCGTTTGGGCACGCCGCTTTATTCATAGTAAATCCTTAAATTTTATTCTTGTTGATCACGTGTTAATGACTCGGGCAAGGCTTCAACAAATGCTTTGATCTGGTCGCGAACCGTCCTGTAGCAGGTGAGCTTTTCATCGGCATCATCCATTTTTTCAGCCATCTTGGGCGGATCATCAAATCCCACATGGATCACCTTGGCCCCCCCTGGAAAAAACGGACAGGTTTCATGGGCATGGCCGCAGACTGTGATCACATAATCCAAAGAGATATCCTTGAATTCGTCAATAAGTTTGGACCTGTGCATGGAAATATCCACTCCGGCTTCGGCCATGACTTTTACAGCATTGGGGTTCATGCCATGGGTTTCCACCCCGGCTGAAAAGACCTCGATTTGATCGCCTTTTAAATGGCGGGTCCAGCCTTCGGCCATCTGACTCCGGCATGAATTGCCTGTGCATAAATATAACAATTTGATTTTTTTAGTCATTTTAGTCCTTATTTAGCTAATTAACTAAATGATTACGTGATGGTGTTTGGGCTGTCAAGAAAAATTGGAAAGCTAACAAAAAACTAATCTTCGACCCAAGCATCGGATGAGTCATGTATGAATTCAAAAGATCGAATTCTGTCATCATGAATCAGGATTTAAAATGAAAAGAAAAAAAGTAAATTTTTCGATTGCACAAATAGAATTGTTCATGCTATAGGAATTTTACTATCGCTAAAAATTATAAGTCTCCCCAATAAGATGCCGTAATGGTTTTATTAGTCTACGCATAAAGCATATGTGTTTTAGTTTTATTCAGAACTGAGCATTAAGATCATTTACTTGATCTGGATATGATTTAATAAAAAAAACAACGATTAATACACAATCAACGGAGGATTAAAAATGCCTTACACACACGGAACTCAAGAATGGGAAGAAGCATATACCGCAGTAACAAAAAAAAGAATGGACAGCGAGAAAAAGCCGTATATCTATTTCATGCCTGAATGGGTGGGCGCTTGGGAAGAGTTTCTCAAAGCCGATCCTGTCTATAAATCAGTTGCCCTGCCAGATTGGAAAGGCGCAGTTGTATTGCATGTCCTAAAAAATGCTGACTATGGGGTGGAACAGGATATCTACGTTTATCTTGACCTTTTGGCGAACCAAGTCAGGTCTATACGCATTGTTCCCTCGGATTACGGAAAATCCGGTGCGTTTGTGATTACAGGGACCATTGAACGTTGGATGGCTGTGGGCAAAAAAGAGCTTGATGTGGTCAAAGGCATGATGCAGGGCAAACTCAAATTAAAGGGAAATCTTCCGGCCATCGTGCGTGCAATAAAACCCGCTGTCCGCCTTGTTGATGCTGCGGCTGAAGTCGGCGGATTAATGCCGGATGCATGGACTCCTGAGATCATTGAAAGTATAAAAGAAACCATTAAGAACATGGCCGCCGAATTCAACATCAACTGATTGTACTTTAACATTAAAAGACATATGAGATGACCAAGGAGGAACCCCATGTCATACGATAGAGATTTATCCTTTATCTACCGAAACCCCACACGATTGGTTTTTGGTGAGAACACTGTCAATGAAGTGAATCAGGAAGTCGACGAACTTGGGTGCAGTCGTGCATTTGTTGTGACAGATAAAGGCGTTGTGGAAGCGGGGTTGACCGAGCGGGTTGAAAAGGCTTTGGGCAAACTGTGGGTTGGAACATACGACAAATGTATTCAGGACTCAAGCCTTCACATTATTAATGAAGCCGCTGAAATAGCGCGGAGCAAAGGTGCTGATGTTTTGGTCAGCGTGGGCGGCGGCAGCGTCATTGATACAACCAAGGGAATCGCCATTGTCTTAAAAGAAGGCGGAGGGATTCAGGACCACCAAGGAATGCAAAGTCTGACACGTCCTCAGACACCCCATATTGTCATTCCCACCACAGCAGGAACCGGTAGCGAAGTGACCTATTTTGCGGTCATTAAAGATCAGGATAACAACAGAAAACTTGAATTCTCTGAAGATCGCATTATCCCTAATGTGGGTATACTCGATCCTACAATGATAGCCGGATTGCCGCCCATGCTGACGGCCACCACGGGCATGGATGCTTTCAGTCATGCCCTGGAATCCATTCACACCACCCAGAGTTCCCCCATTTCCGATGCCATGGCCACGCACGCCATTGAAATGATTGTGAAGTATCTGCCGAAATGCATGGAGAACGGAAAGGATCTTTTTGCCAGGGGGCAGCAATTACTGGCCTCAACCATGGCGGGTATCGCCTTTAACAATGCCCAGGTCGCACTGGTGCATGCCATGGCCCATACCGTGGGCGGTTTATTCAGTGTGCCCCACGGAACGGCCAACAGCATCCTGCTTCCCCATGTGGTTCGCTTTAATATGGATGCGTGTGCGGATCGCTATGTCCTGGTTGCTCGTGCCATGGGACTAAAAACCCAAGGGCTCAGTGATGAAGAAATCGGAGAATCGGTGGCCCATGCCATCAGTCAATTCACGAAGAGCCTTGGTATACCACAAAAACTTGGGGACGTCGGCGTACCTGAAAGCAGGCTGGTCGAAGCTTCGGAAGTCACCTTGTCCCAGGGCCCCATGGTATTTAATCCCAAGATGGTCAGTGATCCCGATGAAATATTGTCTGTATACAAAAACGCGTGTTAACGTTCAGAAGAGATAACCACTAAGGAGGATCAATGCCCCAGATCGAATTGTCTCCAGATGTAGAGGATGGCGGGATGGCCTCGATGATAGCAGATATCATCAAAGGTAATCTCCAGGAAAAACCAAAACGGAAGAATGATTTTATTGCATTAAACGGGAATATTTACATGAATGCCGAAGACGCCGAGGTGGATATGACCCTGGTGTTTAACAAAGGCAGTTTGATGGTTCATAACGGCAAAGTGGGAAATCCCCAGATATGTATTGCCACGGATTCCGGAACATTGCTGGATCTTGCCAATATCAACGTCAAGTTCGGACTCCCCTATTATTTCGATTCCATTGGATGGGGCGTTATCACAAAGCTTTTAACGGGCAAACTGAAAATAAAAGGCCTGGTCACTCATCCCATTAAACTGACTCGTTTTACCAAGCTTATGTCGGTGAGATAAGAGGGCGGGTGGAGGGGCCCGGCCCCTTAAATCAGATAACGTCAATTATATCGTGGGATGACAGGTAACATTGATGAACTCGTAAATGGCTATGAAAGCATTTGGCCAGGCGTTAAGGGCATATATAAACGTATGTCGAACCATGATAACGCCGTATATGAGACTTTTTACGACGCCATAAACATTGAGGTGAAACATGAACTGTGAAGCGGGTTACGCAAAGAGATTGCTCCAGATCGAGCTTACTGACGGGAACATTGAAACCTTACCATTGGATGACCACCTATTAAAGACATGTTTAGGCGGGGCCGGTTTGGCGACCCAATTGTTTCTGGAACGTTTTTCCCCGGATGTCGATCCGCTCTCCAAGGATAATCCCTTGATGGTTATGACCGGACCGCTCACCGGGACCACTCTCCCTGGCTCATCCCGGTTTGCTGTCTGTGCCCGTTCCCCTCTGACCGGATTTTGGGGTGTCGGGACCTGCGGGGGGAACTTCGGACCGGAACTCAAATATGCCGGCTATGATGGTATTTTGATCCAGGGCAAGTCTGAAAAACCCGTATATATCCTGATCAACGATGAATCGATTGAGATCCGTGATGCGTCTGATGTCTGGGGAAAGGATATCTACGCAGTCACCGACATGTTGAAAGAGCGTCATGGAGGGAAAAAGAAACCCAAGGTCCTGGCCATCGGTCCGGCTGGTGAAAACCAGGTCTTATTTGCGGCCATCTGCAATGACAGCGCCCACTTTATCGGCAGAACCGGATTGGGAGCCGTGATGGGTTCAAAAAACTTGAAAGCCATTGTGGTGACTGGCAGTGGAAAAGTGTTGCCTGCCATGGCAGAGTCCTACAAAGAGCTGCGATCACGGGTTATCGAAAAATGCAAGGAATCCATGGTGGCCGAATCCCTTCGGAGCATGGGTACCGCCTCGGCACTCGATATCGGCATGGTCACGGGAGATGTTCCTATCCGAAATTGGCGCCAGGGGGAGTTTGAAGGATCCGGTGATACCGGCGGCCCTGCCATGACAGCGAATTATCTGGTAAAAGAACATGCCTGCTATTCATGCCCCATTGCCTGCAAACGCGTGGTTAAGGTCGATTCCGGGCCGTACAAAACCAAAGAGGGGCCGGGGCCGGAATATGAAACATGCTGTACTTTCGGTTCTTTCATAGAAAACAATAATCTGGAAGGGATCATCAAGGCCAACGAATTATGCAATAAATTCGGCGTGGATACGATTTCATGCGGTTCAACCATTGCGTTTGCCATGGAGTGCTTTGAGAAGGGGCTTCTTTCAACCGCAGACACCGATGGACTTGAACTGACCTGGGGCAATATCGATGTTGCCCTGAAACTTATTGAAAAGATATCCCTTCGCGAGGGGATCGGCCATATGCTTGCCCAGGGCTCTGTCAAAGCAGCCCGGCAGATCGGAAACGGTGCAGAAAACTACGCCGTGGCGGTAAAAGGGCTGGAATTGCCGGCCCATGATCCAAGAGGGTTTCACGGTATGGGCCTTGAATATGCCGTGGGATATCGCGGTGCCTGCCATCTCCAGCATATGACTCTTTATGTTGAGCAGGGCATGAGCACGTTTGAAAGCGCCGGTCTTGAAAGTGACTATGATGGCCAAAGCGACGACGGAAAGGCAAAAATGGCCCTCCTGTCTCAAAATCTGGGTGTCCCGGCTGGATCATCCTGCCTCTGTTTGTTTGTCTTCGCCTGTATCGATGCCCAGGATGCCGCAGATATGATCCGAACAGTGACCGGCTGGGATTTTACCATGGAAGATTTTCTCAACCTTGGATCCAGGTTATGGCTACTGCAACGGGGTATGACAAATCTCATGGGGGCGAAAGCCAGCGATGACACCCTTCCGGCCAATGTGATGAAACCCCTTGATAACGGCATGGCCGAGGGATCGACAATTGATTTGGAAAAAATGCTCACCGCCTACTATGAACTCCGAGGCATCGATACAAATGGTATCCCCAGAAAAGACGTGTTGGAGAAGGCAGGGCTGAATAAACTGGCCGCCAGGCTTCATGGTTAATGGCATCGTAAAAATTACCTTGAGGCTATCCCTTTTCCAATGTTGAAAGCCGGAATTCAAATTCCTTATGAAACTTGTAACCGTGAAGTTGCAGCGTATATATACCTTCCTGTTGTGGCGTAAAGGCATGTTCCTTGTTTGAAGTACCCAGTTTCTTATATTTTGCCACCGTATCGTTTTGTTCATTGATTATCAACGCTTCATAATAGGGAAAGCTGCTTGAAAATTTTGTGAATCGAAATACAAGGGGGGTGTTTGCCTGGCCTTTAAACGTATATTCTGCAATGGCATCGGGGGCAATCACACCCTTAATCTGGTCGCCGGGCTTTATGACATTGGCCTTCCCGGTTAAATCTGCGTTTAAGGCAAACTGAGTGACACTGAATTCAAATTCCTTATGAAACTTGTAACCCTGAAGTTGCAGCGTATAGATACCTTCCTGTTGTGGTGTAAAGGCATGTTCCTTGTTTGAGTCACCCAGTTTCTTATATTTTGCCACCGTATCCTTTTGCTCGTTGATTATCCACGCATCATAATAAGGAAAACTGCTTGAAAATTTGAGGAATCGAAACAAAACAGGGCTGTTCTTAACTCCTTTGAAGGTGTATTCAATTTTCTGATTCGGTGCGATCATCCCTTTAAACGTGTTTGGTTTTGTTGTTACCATCACCACATCGGAGTCTGTTCTTTCTTTTTCTGTCGCCACATGGGTCTTTATGGCCGGTTCATCATGTGCTTTTTCAGCCTGTCCAAAAAACAGGGCGACGGTATTATTCAATGCATCCTGCCTGAAGACCCGCCCCACACCATTGTCAACAGACAGAAGCATACCGGCTGTTTCACCTGCAATATATAAGGGGCTGCCACTGAAACCCTTGGCAAACGAAACGTTTGGATCTTTGGGGACAATCTGTATATACCCAAAATTATCAAAGGTCTTGAGGGTGACCTGTGTCTGCATGGTACTGCCGTCATTTAATTTTGTTTTAATCACGCCTTCTTTGTAAACAGTCAACAGGTTTGCAAGCTTTTCCCCATCCCCCCAACTGCTTTGCGGGCAGCTTTCCCCATCGGGAAGGATGACTTTGCATATGGCAATATCAGAAGGGTATTTCATCAGAACCTGAGCTTCAATATTCTTGCGCAATGATGTGGTCAGTTCGATATCAACAGCATCCTCCACCACATGGGCCGGCGTGATAAAAAAACACTCAGAACCTCTGTTCCGGAAAAAACCCTGACCAAATTCATCTTCTGCAGACACGAAGGCATCGGATGCCATGGAAGGGGAAATGGTTAAGGTGTAGACACATACCAACAATCCTGTTACCAGGGTAATTATCTTTTTCATTTATGACTCCCACAATAGACTAAAAAGGATCGGATCATCCCAATCATTAAAAAAACAAGCATCCAGGTCGCTGACAATGCTTCATCGTGATAGAATTTGGACCAAATACCATTATGTAATTCATACCCTTCGGATTGATACCTTTTGATCAAGCCACGGGATCCTTTTGCTCTGAATACCAGTTGAATGGCCGGCTCATTATTTACAGATATAAAACCCTGGCTTGGAACATGCTGATCCATAACTGTAAAGGAATCTCCTTTTTCAAGGGGGAAGGGGCCCACGCTGTAATAATCATTAAACATAAAGGTTTTATCCAGAATCGTCACATTACCGCTGTATAGTATGGGTGTTTTATAGCTGTTTAAAAATCGGATCTCATGACCGACCCGGATATCACCTGTCACAGGAAGAACAATTGTTTCCCCGGCCTGGGCTCGCTTTTCAATATCCGTGACATGGAAAAAGGCACAATCCGATAAGGTACCCACCGGCTCTTCTTCCTCATCAAATAAGGTTGCGGTGGCCTTCCCCTCGGAATCATATAGTTTAACGGTAAGGTCCCCCCCTGCGATTCGTGTTAAGATAATCTCGATATCCGGATGGATTTCAATGGTCCCGGAAAAGGTTTCATAGCGGATATCATCCAGGTCATCCGGGCAGGTCCTGCTGATTTGAATTTCATGAACCGGCCATTTAGACATGGGCACATGCTGTGTTTTAACACGGACCTCCTCGGTAATGACAGAGACATTGAATGATGTTGCCCCCCTGAGAGATCCATAAATGGCACATGCAACAAGAAATAACAGAGAAACAACCAAGATCCCGAGGATGACTTTTCTTTCTTTCTGTTTCAAGCCATCATACAAATTTTCTTTTGAGACCGACGTACTTCCGGCAAAAAGAATAATAAGTAAGGTCAGTATGTTGAGATTTCGCATGATAGATAAGCTTAGAAACATTGAATTGACAGATGTATGGGCTTATAAAAACTGTCAAAATTTTTACGGATAATTTTTGTTTTATTCAAGTCATATTGGGAAAAATCTTCGACCAGGCACTCTGTATCATAGGCCGTTGTTGTCCCAGCATCTATTTTATGACAGGCCAGTTTTTCACTGGTCCCATCCGGTCGATAAAGTTTAAGATGTGTGTTGCTGACACCGGAATTTAGTAATATGGTTATGTTTTTTGATTGGGGTTTCCCCCAGGTCGCGGGAACAACAACATCTTTTTTATGGGTGTCATTTCCTTTTAATCGGGCTAAAACCGCGAGGTGGTCAGGCGGATATTGGGAAACAATATGGGCCATTTGTGTGGGTATATTAAACCGTGTCAGACCCGTTGAATTTTCTTTGACCTGATAACTGAATTCAGCTTCATACCGTCCGTCAATGCTGATCATTTTTACGTCAAGATCCGTTCCTAAGGTTTCGCCGATATTGATATACAGGTCACGGGGTTCGATTTTCATCAAATGAGATTGAAACATTACACCGGCCCGGACAGAGCCTGAAATTTTAACCTCTTTGACATAGGATTCGTGGAACTGCTTGCTATCAAGATCAACCATGCCTGCAAGGCAAACACTTTGAAGACATGCCAGAGAAAAAGAAACCAGTGCAACACTCAAAATATATTTCATTTGATCCGCCCCATGTATGAATTTATCTTGTGATAAAAAAAAGAACAGAGCTTGTCAACATAAAATAATCAGGCTTTACTCATCAGTACGTCGTTCATTACAATCGCTGGATTAAATAAATATATGTCGGTAAGACACTCTGTTTTCTGATTTCATGGAACATGGGCAAGACCTTTTCCCGGTGCTGGGTTTCGATAAGGGGGGACAGGTAGACACATCCCCGATTGCCTGAGCCCTTGGGTAGATGACTTAAAAGATCGATCAAGGCATGATGGTGATCATCCGAAAGGGATGTGCCCAGAAGAAAATTTGCGGTGACGTCCACATTGGCCCACGTTTCGTTCACTTGAATCATTTTGAAAAGGGCGTCTTGAACCATGGTTGGGGTGATGGGTTTACCAATCTGTTTGAGGGTAGGGCCATGGAATGCCTCCAGCCCCAGGTTGATGTAGCTTTTATAGGGAAGATTGTTCAGTGTTTCAAAAAGATTATCATTGGCATTGAGAAAAGAACCGGCACTACCGAAAAGGAACAATGAGGGCTTCCCCCCGGGGTGATTGTCAAAACCAAAGTCCCTGTAAGCCTGGCTTGCTGTATATGAAATCGAATCGATTCCGGCGGCAAGCCCGTCATGGTTGCCGATGAAGATGGCGTTTAAATTTTGAAGGTTGCTTGTATAAAATTCCTTTAAGTTTTTAATCTGGGCAGAAATATTATCACGGCTTCGACCTTTGAATGTCAAGCCGGACTTGACACTGCAGAATGAGCATCGGTACAGGCAGCCGTCCTGGATGGTGATGGGGATGACCTCATAGTCCACATGGCGGGTGTCGGGCGGCAGCACTGAAACACGGCCACCTATGATGTTGTGAAGCCTTTCAGCCTGGGCAATAAGAGCGTTGTCGTCGTTTTTTTGAATGACACGGATAATAAAATCTCTTATCTCTTGGGGAATACCTTCAAGAGATGCTGTACATAACGTCCCATAAACCTGTGACCAGGCGGAAAAGGCCACGGCAATTTTCGGATCCGTGTAGGGGTTGAGATTCCTGATGGCGTTGCTTTCATAGGAAAGGCAGGGCAGGTAGCTCTCGCCGACCCATTCACTGATCCGGCCTTGACTCTTATCCACCCCGGCCGAATAGTAGATCCAGTCATTGCCCCAGGTCCGTTTCAGCCATTCCCAGGGGTGGGGCCATGACGAGGAAAGGCCTCTGGTATAACGGATCTCGCCGGTGGGGTTAAAGTGAAAGGTGAACTCCCGGTCTCTGATTTCGCCATAGAGTCCGTATCGGGCAGGATAGGCTCCCTTGGCCGTTCGAACAGCACCCCGGGTGTTGGTGATGATTACCAGATTCCCAAGACAGCAGGACTGCATATCCAAGCCCTCATCCAGCGATTCTTCCCATTCGTTCTGGTCCAATCGGTCGTCCAATGATGATCTCCTCTTGATTGCTCTTAAGAGCCATTAAAAACGAGTAGGTTTTGTCCAACGCTCAGTTTCATCATACACATTTTAAAATGGAAGGACGAATATATTTTTTATCAACCGCCCGCTCACGTTTGTCACTTAATAAAACACGAAGAGCAAAGCGCGGCAAAGCCACAACCAAAAAGCCTCGTCTCTGGAGGGGAACGATGCTTCGTGCCCGTGCTTGCCCCCTGTGTCATGATAGTTGTCGCATGCTTTTAAAAAACAGAAATCAAACGTTGAGCAGGTGGCACATGTCCGTGTTCGTCCCTGTCAGTCCGTGTTTGTCCAGGCTATTTCTTCGTGGACGGACACGGACGAGCACTGACTGACACGGACAT